>CAZTAA010000040.1:1539-22666 GCA_964611465.1 uncultured Mycobacterium sp.
CGCCGGAGACGTCGGCGATGAACGCGAAGAAGTCGTCCGCCTCGCGGTCCAGGCCCAGCGTGTAGAGGCCCCACAGCGCGAACGTGGAGTCGCGCACCCAGGCATAGCGGTAGTCCCAATTGCGTTCGCCCTGAGGCGTTTCCGGCAGCGACGTGGTGCTGGCGGCGAGCAGCGCGCCGGTCGGCGAATAGGTCAGGCCCTTCAGCGTCAACGCGCTGCGCTGCAGATACGACCGCCACGGGTGATCCGGGAAGTCGCCGATGTTGATCCACTGCCGCCAGCATTCGCTGGTTTTCCACATCTTGTCGGCGGCCTCTTCGTAGGTCTGCGGCGCCGGATGTTTGGACCAGCTCAGCGCGACGAACACGTTGTCGCCCTCGGTCAGCCGGGTCCGGGCCCGGGCCTCGTGGCCCTCCAGCCCCAGTCGCAGGTTGGTGGTGAGACGCAGCGTCGGGTGCGCGTCCGGGTTCCGCGACGCCCGGGCGATCGCCTCCCCGTAGGCCTGCGCCGAGTACTCCCAGGCGGCCGGGATGCGGTGGTAGTCGAAGGACGGCTCGCAGTTCATCACCAGTTCGACGGTGCCGCTGACGCAGCGCACGGTGCGCAGCAGGATGTGCTCGGCGTCCCAGTCCATCGGGGTGCGGCGGTGGGTGCGGGACCGCGCCTCGAGGTCGTGCCACGGTCCCATCACCAGCGCCTCGCGCACGACGAGCCAACCGGTGTGCGTCTGCCACGTGGTTTCCAGGATCAGGCCGCCGGGCAGATAGCGCCGCGCGGCCGGCACCGAGACACCGTAGGGCCCCAGCCGGAAGTGGCCGGCGCCGCGGTCCAGGATGGCGCCGAACACGCTCGGGGAGTCCGGCCGCGGCACGCACAGCCATTCCACCGATCCGCTCGCCGAAACCAGGCAGGTGTTCTCGCAGTCCGACAGGAACCCGTAGTCGGCGATCGGCGGGAACGGATTGCGCCGCGGGGCGTCGGCCACCAACGGTGTCGGCGCGATCCGGATCTGCGGGGTGGTCGCGGACAATTCCCCGCTCAGCGCGTCTGTCGTCATCCGCCAATCATCCGACGGGACCGCCGTGCGCGTCTACCGATCGCGATCGCCGGTGTCCGTCGAGGACGCCCGACGGAGCGCGGGCGGCCAGCCGCGGGGACCGTAAGGTGGACGGTGATGACGGGGATCCTGAGTTGGTGGGACGGCGTGGAACTGTGGCTGACGGGCCGCGGGTTCGTCCTGCAGGTGATCGTCGTCATGCCGGTGGTACTCGCCCTGGCCTACGGCCTGGCGGTGGCCCTCGACGGGTTGCTGGGGCGCGGTATCACCGCGCGGAGGCGTCTGGCCCGACGTTTCGGTCGGCGTGAAGAAAAGGAGCTGTGAACGGAATGCCGCGGTCACGGGTCACTTTCGCGCTGGTCCTACTGCTGGTGCTGGTGGTCGTCATGTGGTTGCTCACCAGGTGACCTGTTAGGCTTCCCGCCATGCAACCGGCGTCCGGCAACAAGAGTGGCCACATCTTGGCCCTCATCGCCGTGGGGTTTTCCGCCGTTGCCGATGTCTGTTGTTGTCGCTGACTCTCAGCCCGTTTCGCGGTCTGGTGTCGGTGACGGCTGTGACGGCCCCGCCGGAGAACTGATCCGCCCACCTTTTCGCGAGTACGGGTAACCGCAATCCCACCCGTTCGGTCCTGTACTCACTCGGAAAGGCAATCGATGAAGATCACCAAGTCCACCCACCTACGGTCCGCCGCGGCCCTCGCCCTCAGCGCGTCGGTCCTGGCGGCCTGCGGCGGCGGCGCCAGCGACGTGGTGGGCGAGACCGGTGGCACCAAGGCCGACACGACGCTGACCCTGGTCGCCTACGCCGTGCCCGAGCCGGGCTGGAGCAAGATCATCCCGGCGTTCGCGGCCACCCCCGAGGGCAAGGGCGTCGCGGTGACGACGTCCTACGGCGCCTCGGGTGACCAGTCGCGCGCGGTGGTGGACGGCAAACCCGCCGACATCGTCAACTTCTCGGTCGAGCCGGACGTCACCCGGCTGGTCAAGGCCGACAAGGTGGCCAAGGACTGGAACGCCGACGCCACCAAGGGCATCCCGTTCGGGTCGGTCGTGTCGCTGGTCGTCCGGAAGGGCAATCCGAAGAACATCAAGGACTGGGACGACCTGCTGCAGCCGGGCGTCGAGGTGGTCACCCCGAGCCCGCTCAGCTCCGGCTCGGCCAAGTGGAACCTGCTGGCCCCGTACGCCGCCAAGAGCAACGGCGGCAAGGATGCGCAGGCCGGTCTGGACTACGTGACCAAACTGGTCACCGAGCACGTCAAGACGCGCCCGGGTTCGGGCCGCGAGGCCACCGACGTGTTCCTGCAGGGCACCGGTGACGTGCTGATCAGCTACGAGAACGAGGCGATCAACGTGGAACGGCAGGGCAAGCCCGTCGAGCACGTCAACCCGCCGCAGACGTTCAAGATCGAGAACCCGGTCGCCGTGGTGACCTCCTCGAGCCACCAGGACAAGGCGGTCGCGCTGAAGAACTTCCTGTTCACCCCCGAGGGGCAGAAGTTGTGGGCCGAGGCCGGCTTCCGCCCGGTCGACCCGGCCGTCGCCGCGGACTTCGGCAAGGACTTCCCGGCGCCGGAGAAACTGTGGACGATCGCCGACCTCGGCGGCTGGAGCGAGGTCGACCCGGCGCTGTTCGACAAGGAGAACGGCAGCATCACCAAGATCTACAAGCAGGCCACTGGATGACATCCGGCGTGATCACCGGCGTGCCGGGTGGCGGGGGCGGCGGTGAGCCGCCCTCGCACCCGGGGTTCTTCGGGACCCGCCACGGCAGTACGTCGCTGCGGGTGGGCGCGGCGACACTGTGGCTGTCGGTGATCGTGCTGCTGCCGCTGGCGGCCATCCTGTGGCAGTCGGCCAAGGGCGGCTGGGGGGCGTTCCGGGCGGCGGTCACGTCGCACGCGGCCCTGGAGTCGCTCCGGGTGACGTTGACCATCTCGATCGGCGTGACGCTGATCAACGCGGTGTTCGGCCTCCTGGTGGCCTGGGTGCTGACCCGCGACGACTTCCCGGGCAAGCGCCTGGTCGACGCGGTCATCGACCTGCCGTTCGCGCTGCCGACCATCGTGGCCAGCCTGGTGATGCTCGCGCTCTACGGGCCCAACAGCCCGGTCGGGCTGCACCTGCAGCACACCAAGTGGGGCGTCGGGATCGCGCTGTTGTTCGTGACGCTGCCGTTCGTGGTGCGGTCGGTGCAGCCGGTGCTGCTCGAACTCGACCACGAGGTCGAGGAGGCCGCGGCGTCGCTGGGCGCCAACAACCCGACCATCTTCACGAACATCGTGCTGCCCGCGCTGTTGCCGTCGCTGTTGTCCGGCGCCGGCCTGGCGTTCTCCCGGGCCATCGGCGAATTCGGGTCGGTCGTGCTGATCGGCGGGGCGGTCCCCGGGGAGACCGAGGTGTCCTCGCAGTGGATCCGCACCCTCATCGAGAACGACGACCGCACCGGAGCGGCCGCCATTTCGATTGTGCTGCTGGTGATCTCGTTCGTGGTGCTGTTCATCCTGCGGGCCGTCGGATCACGCGCCGCCCGGCGTGAGGAGCTGGCGGCGTGACGCTCTCGCCATGGGTCAAGCATCTGTTGCGCTGGGTCGCGCTGGCCTACGTCGGCGTCCTGGTGATCGTGCCGGTGGCACTCATTTTGTGGCGCACCTTCGCGCCGGGCATCGGGGAGTTCTTCGCGTCGATCAGCACCCCGGCGGCGATCTCGGCGTTGCAGCTGTCGCTGCTGGTCGTGGCGATTGTGGTGCCGCTCAACGTGATCTTCGGGGTCCCGACCGCGCTTGTCTTGGCGCGCAACAAGTTCCGTGGCAAGAACATTCTGCAGGCCGTCATCGACCTGCCGTTCGCGGTGTCACCGATCGTGGTGGGCGTCGCGTTGATTCTGCTGTGGGGTTCGGCCGGGTTGTTCAGCTTCGTCGAGAACGACCTGGGCTGGAAGATCATCTTCGGCTTCCCGGGCATCGTCCTGGCGAGCATCTTCGTCACGGTTCCGTTCGTCATCCGGGAAGTCGAACCGGTATTGCACGAACTGGGCACCGATCAGGAGGAAGCCGCCTCGACACTGGGCGCGAAGTGGTGGCAGACGTTCTGGCGCATCACCCTGCCGTCGATCCGGTGGGGTTTGACCTACGGCATCGTGTTGACCGTGGCCCGGACGCTGGGCGAATTCGGTGCGGTGATCGTGGTGTCGTCCAACCTGCCGGGCAAGTCGCAGACGCTGACCCTGCTGGTGGCCGACCGGTATAACCGGGGCAACGAGTACGGCGCCTACGCCGTGGCGACGCTGTTGATGGCCGTGGCCGTGCTGGTGCTGATCGTCCAGGTGGTGCTCGACGCGCGGCGGGCCAAGGCCGCACAATGAATTCGGCCACTTTCCCAAGGAGAGCCAGATGACCGACGCGATCACCGTCAGCGGTGCCAACAAGCGCTACGGCGAGTTCGCCGCGCTGGACAACGTCGACTTCGTCGTGCCGTCAGGGTCGCTGACCGCGCTGCTGGGTCCGTCTGGCTCGGGCAAGTCCACCCTGCTGCGCGCCATCGCGGGCCTCGACGAACCGGACACCGGGACAGTCGTCATCAACGGCCGCGACGTCACGCATGTGCCGCCGCAGAAGCGCGGTATCGGTTTCGTGTTCCAGCACTACGCGGCGTTCAAGCACCTGACGGTGCGCGACAACGTCGCGTTCGGCCTCAAGATCCGCAAGCGGCCCAAGGCCGAGATCAAGGACAAGGTCGACAACCTGCTCGAGGTGGTCGGCCTGGCCGGCTTTCAGAACCGGTACCCGAATCAGCTGTCCGGCGGTCAGCGCCAGCGCATGGCTCTTGCGCGCGCCATGGCCGTCGACCCCCAAGTGCTGCTGCTCGACGAACCGTTCGGCGCCCTGGACGCGAAGGTGCGCGAGGACCTGCGGGCCTGGTTGCGCCGGCTGCACGACGAGGTCCACGTCACCACCGTCCTCGTGACGCACGACCAGGCCGAGGCGCTCGATGTCGCCGACCGGATCGCGGTGCTCAACAAGGGCCGGGTGGAGCAGATCGGCACGCCCACCGAGGTGTACGACTCGCCGGCCAACGCGTTCGTGATGTCGTTCCTGGGCACCGTGTCTTCGTTGAACGGAATACTGGTGCGCCCGCACGACATTCGGGTCGGCCGCAACCCCGAGATGGCGATCGCCGCCGGCGACGGCACCGCCGAGTCGACCGGCGTCACAAAGGCCGTCGTCGACCGCGTGGTCTATCTCGGGTTCGAGGTGCGGGTCGAATTGACCAGTGTGCCAACGGGTTCGCCGTTCACCGCGCAGATCACCCGGGGTGACGCCGAGGCGCTGGGCATCAAGGCGGGGGAGACGGTCTACGTGCGCGCCACCCGGGTGCCCCCGATCTCGGGCGATCTGCAGATCACCCCGGCGCTCACCAACGTCTGACGGCTTGCGCGATCAGCGGGCCGTCGCGGCCGGGGCCCGGTGCAGCAGCGCGCGGATCGGGCAGTACACATCGGTGCGACAGCCCAGCCACACGGCCGCCGCCAGCACGGTCAGACCGGCGGTTGCCAGGCCGACGGCCGGATGCACCTCCTGGGCCAGGATCAGCGACGCCATCAGCAGCACGAACCAGCCGAAGCCGGCGCGCAGGCTGTCCGGGTTGACCCGGGACGCCAGCCGGGAACCCAGCAGTGCGCCGCCGACCGCCGCCGCGGTGACCATCGCCGCCAGTCGCCAGTCCAGTGAGGCGCCGGAGAGGTGGCCGGCCAGGCCCGCGACGCAGTTCATCGCGATCACCACCAGCGAGGTGCCCACCGCGACCGGCATGGTCAGCCCGCCGAGCAGCGCCAGCGCGGGCACCACCAGAAAGCCGCCGCCGGCCCCCAGCAGACCCGTGAGCATGCCGACGGCGACGCCCTGACCGAGGGCCTTTGGCACCGGAATACGTTGACCGGCAGTGCATTCCCGCCGTCCCCGCAGCATGGCGAGGCCCGCGGCGACCATCACGACTGCGAAGGCGACGAGCAACACGGTGCCCGGGACGAGGTGGCTGAGCAGGCCGCCGGCGTACGCGCCGACGATGCCGGCCGAACCGAACAGCATCCCGGTGCGCCACTGCACCCGACCGCCGCGCGCGTGGCTGACGGCCGCCACCGCGCTGGTGACGCCGACGACCAGCAGCGAAACCGCGATGGCCTCCTTGGCCGGCAGGCCCGCCACATAGGTGAGCAGCGGTACCAGCAGGATCGACCCGCCGCCGCCCAGCAGTCCCAGTGACACGCCGACCAACACGGCCAGGGCGACCGTCAGCGCCATCATCAGGCGAGACCCTTCAACATCAGGTGCCAGTACAGGGCGGGCAGGCCGTGCCTCTTGAGGTACCAGTACGCGCGGTTCGGTTTGGTTGGATCAAGCAGGGGGAACGACGGTTTCAGCTCGAAGTCGTAGTCGAACTCGGCCAGTAGCATGTCGCGCGACGAGGTCACGATCGGGCATGAGGCGTAGCCGTCGTAGCGTGCGGGCAACGGCTGGCCGTTGAGCATCGCGCTCACGTTGGCGACCACGACGGGCGCCTGTTTGCGAATGGCCGCACCGGTTTTCGAGTTCGGCGTCGATCCGGCGTCGCCGAGTGCGAACACGTTGGGGTAGCGCACGTGCTGCAGGGTGTGCTTGTCGACGTCGACATACCCGTTCGCATCGCCGGTGGACAGCGGGCTGGACTTGATCCAGTCCGGGGCGGACTGCTTCGGCACCACGTGCAGCATGTCGAAGCCCAGGGTGGTGTCGGTGCCAACCTCGGCGGTCGCCGTCACGGTCGCCTTCTGGGCGGCCGCGTCGACCCCGGTGATCTCGGAGTTGGTGTGGACCTTGATGCCGTAGCCGGCGGCCACTTTGTCGAGGTTGTCGGCGATCTCGGCAATGCCGAACGTGCGGGGGGTCGGCAGCACCAGATGCACGTCGATGTTGTCGAGCACGCCTTGGCTGCGCCAGTAGTCGCAGGCCAGGTAGGCGATCTTCTGCGGTGCTCCGGCACACTTGATCGGGCCGGACGGCATCATGAAAACCGCTGTGCCGCTTCGGGTGTTGCGCACCAGATCCCAGGTCTTGGGTGCGAGGTCGTAGCGGTAGTTCGACGAGACGCCATCGGCCTCGATCGCCTCCTCGAGGCCGTCGGTGCGGTTCCAGTCCAACTGGATCCCCGGGCACACGACAAGCGCGTCGTAGTTGAAGACCGCCCCGTCGACGCAGGTGACCTGATTGTTCTCGGGGTCGACGGAGGCCGCGGTGTTCTTGATCCAGGTCGCCTTCTTCGGCATCACCGACGCTTCGGCCCGCCGTGTTTCGTCCGTCGTGGCATGGCCGGCTCCGACCAGGGTCCAGAGCGGTTGGTAGTAATGCGATTCCGACGGTTCGATGACCGCTACATCCTTGTGGCCCCTGCGCAGCATCCGGGCGGCGACGGTGATGCCGGCGGTGCCGCCGCCGATGATCAGGATCCGGTGATGGTTCGGCACTGTGTGATTCCCTTCTGGCTCAGGCGTTCTGGACCGCTTCATCCCAGGCGTCGTACCCGCCCAGGATGTCGCTGACATCGGCGAATCCGCGTTGGCGCAACAGGCTGGCCGCCACCGAGGACCGGTAGCCGCCGGCGCAGTAGACGACGGTCGGCTTGGCCGGGTCGAGTTCGGCTGCGCGCTCCGGCAGTTGACCGACCGGGATGTTGACGGCGCCGGGGATCATGCCGGCCTCGGCCTCGCCCGGGTTGCGGACATCGACGATCTGCAGGTCGGGAACGGAGGCCAGTCGTTCGCCGAATGCCGAGGTGGTCAGCCGGGACGCGGTGCTCACGTCGTCCTGGTGGGTGAACATCACCTGCTCCGGATCGGGCAGGCAGCCGACGACGCGGTCGAAACCGATGCGCGCCAGCCGGTTCTTGCCCTCGAGTTCCTGACCGGGATCGGTCAGCAGGACGATGTCGACGTCGGGTTTGACCACCGAGCCGGCGAACTCGGCGTAGCGGCCGTCCAACCCGATGTTGACCGCACCTCGTAGATGGCCGCGAGCGAACTCCTCGGGGCTGCGCCCGTCGACCAGAACCGCGCCCTGAGCGACGGCCTGCTGTGCCTCCTCATAGCTCATGGCTTTCGGTGCCGTGTGCTCGTCGAGCAGCCCGCGCTCCTTGCGGTTGAGGATGGCGTCGTAGACGAAGTAGCCGGGTGCCGGCGGCTGACCCTCGGTGACCAGGTTCATGAAGGTTTGCTTGTCGGGGGCGCGCAGCGCGTAGTTGGTGCGGTTCTGCTCGCCGATGGTCGACACCAGGTCCGCTGACAGGTTCTTGCCGCAGGCTGAGCCGGCGCCGTGCGCGGGATAGACCCGGGTCGCGTCGGGCAGCGTCATCAGCTTGCCGTGCAAAGAGTCGTAGAGCTTGTCGGCGAGCTCCTCACGGGTGAACCCGATGGAGGCCAGCAGATCGGGCCGCCCGACATCGCCGATGAACAGGGTGTCGCCGGTGAACACGCAGTATGGCGTGGCGTCGCCGGGATGCTCGAAGACCACGATGCTCAGCGATTCGGGGGTGTGGCCCGGCGTGTGCCGGAACTCCAGCGTCACCTCGCCGAGCGAGTAGCGCTCGCCGTCTTCGACCGGCAGGATGTCGAACTCCGGCTGTGCGACCGAGGAGTAGACGATCTTGGCGCCGGTGGCGTCGGCGAGCTCGAGGTGCCCGGACAGGAAGTCGGCGTGGAAGTGGGTCTCGATGACCAGCTCGATGCTCATGCCGAGCGCCTTGGCGTCGGACAGGTATTCCGAGATGTCGCGCTGCGGGTCGATGACGACCGCGCGGCCGGTCGTTTCATCGCCGACCAGGTACGACGCATGCGAGAGGCAGTCCAGGTAGTACTGGATGAATTTCATTGCAATTCCCTTCGACGATAGTTCGGAACTACATACCTACGGGGGTATATCGGGCTTGCGGTCGACTATACCCCACTGGGTATATCTGGCCAAGGGGTGAAGCTTCCCGGGGAACGTGTGCTGTCTCACCGGCGGGGGGGACCTGCTGATTGGCGGTGCGCATTTGGGTCGCCGACCCGGTGCATCGCCAGATCTGTTATCGGCCGCGGTGGTTGTGCGCAGTTCCGTTTTCGTCCACAGCCGCGCGTTGACCTGGGTGTTCACCGTGACGTGTTGGCGCGTGAATTCTCTTCTGTCACAGTGGTTTCAGAACTCCGCGCAGGGCGTCGGCGGGCGGGTTTCTTGTCGGTGTTCAAGCATATGATTCACACATGGGTGGCGCTCCTAGCGTTCTAGTGGGCGCCATTGTCCCTGTTCAGGGGTGTTTTGGGTTGAGCGGCAACGGTATCGGCGACGCACCGGGCCAGGTGTAGGACGCGCACGCGGTCGGCCTCTAGGTTTCGGGGTTACCACACCAACCGCAACCCGCAAGGACGACTCACGTGCGCGTCAGTACTGCATTTAACCGTCTGCTGCAGATCCCCGGAGCCACGGTCACCGAAGTCACCATCGGACAGCGTGATGTCGAGGTCACATTGCGGCCTCGGGCGCGGCTCTTGCGCTGCCCGTGCGGCAAACGCGTGAAGGGTGTCTATGACCGACGCCGGCGGCGCTGGCGCCATCTGGATCTGGCGTGTCGGCGGCTGTGGCTGGTCTATGAGATCCGCCGCCTGGACTGCCCGGACTGCGGGGTCATCACCGAAGAACTGCCGTGGGCTCGACCCGGTGCCCGGCACACTCGTGACTTCGAAGACGTGGTGCTGTGGTTGGCTCAACGCACCGACCGGACCTCGGTATCGACGTTGATGCGCTGCGCCTGGGAAACCGTCACCGCGATCATCAACCGCGGGGTGGCCGAACTGCTCGACGCCCGCCGCCTGAACACGCTCTACCGCATCGGCGTCGATGAGATCTGTTATCGCCACCCACACCACTATCTAACGGTCATAGGTGACCACGACACCGGCAACGTGGTCGACGTATCACCGGGACGCCGTGGCCAGTCACTGGCCAATTTCGTTCATGCGCAACCGGACTCAGCGTCAACGACGATCGAGGCGGTCAGCATGGACATCAGCAGGGCCTATACCGAAGCCGCTCGAGCCAATCTGCCGCAGGCCGTCATCTGCTACGACGGATTCCACATCATGCAATGGGTGAACCGCGCCCTGGACGCGGTATACGCCGAGTCGGCCACCGGCCCGGGGCGGCCCCTAATGCATGCATCGGAATGGAGATCCGGACGCTGGGCGCTCCGTACCGGCGAGAACAAGCTCAGCGACAACCAGCGCCACCTGGTCGACAAGATCGCCCGCAGCCACCAACGTATCGGGCGCGCCTGGACGCTCAAGGAACAAATCAGAGACCTATACCGGCTCGACCACCCACCCGGCGGCGCACGCCAACACCTACAGAACTGGATAGCCGCCGCCCTGAACAGCGAGATCCCCGCTTTCATCGCTCTGGGCAAACGCCTGCAGACCTACTTCGGCGCCGTCATCGCCGCCGTCGAGCTCGGTATCTCCAACGCCCTCGTCGAAGGCATCAACGCGAAAATCCGACTCATCAACGCCCGCGGCTACGGACACCACTCCGCCCAAACCCTGACCTCAATGATCTACCTGTGCCTAGGCGGACTGCAGGTCACGCTCCCCACGAGAACCTGAGGAGCGCCACATGGGTTCGATCGAGGTGCGGGACGGGCTGGCGGGCATGGACGCCGCCGTCACCACCCTGGCCGACACCCGGCTGGACACTCTCGACACCACCGACCGGGTGTGCGCCCTGAGCGCCCTCGCGGCTCTGACCCGCCGGCTGGCCGCCGTCGAAAACGAGCTCATCGCCGGACTGCAACGCCAGGCCACCCCCGCCGAACTCGGCGGCTCGCTAACCGACACCGTGGCCCGCGCCACCCTGAGCACCACCGCAGAAGCCAAACGCCGCATCACCGACGCCGAGGACACCACCGCGCGCACCGCCCTCGACGGCCAACCCCTGCCACCCCGGCTGCCGGCCACCGCCGCCGCCCTGGCCGCCGGGCGCATCGACCGTGCGCACATCCGCGAAATCCACCGCTTCTTCGACAAGGTGCCCTCGGCGGTTCAATTCGACGAACGGGAACGGGCCGAAGCGTTTCTTGCCGAACAGGCCGCCAAGTTGCGGCCCAACGAACTGCGCGCCGCCGCCGACCACTTGCTGGTCTTCATGGGACATGAAGACCAGTACACCGAGGCCGACCGCGCGCACCGACGCGGGTTCTCCTGGAGCCACCAGGAACCCGACGGGATGAGCAAGGGAGTGCTGCGGGCCACCCCGGCGCTGCGCGCCGAACTCGACGCCGTCCTAGCGGCCTGGGCCGCGCCGGGAAAATGCAACCCCAACGATGAAACTCCCTGTGTGGACGGCGAACCCGACGCCGCCGCCGTCGACCGTGACGGCCGCAGCGCCAACCAGCGCCGGCACGACGCCTTCTCAGCGGTCGCGCGTGCCATGCTGGCGTCAGGTCAACTCGGCGTCCACAACGGGCTTCCCGCCACCATCATCGTCACCACCACCCTGCAGGAGTTGCAAGCAAGCACCGGCAAGGCCTACACCGGCGGCGGCACCGAATTACCCATGCGCGACGTCATCCGGATGGCCGCCCACGCCAATCACTATCTGGTGATCTTCGACGGCGCCACCGAACTGCCGCTGTGGCTGGGCCGCACCCGGCGCACCGCCTCCCCGGGCCAACGGATCGTGATGTACGCCCGCGATCGCGGCTGCACCTTCCCCGGCTGCACCATGCCCGGCTACCAGTGCGAGGCCCACCACGCCGAATGCGACTGGAAAGACGGCGGGCTGACCAACATAGACGACCTCGCCTTCGGCTGCTGGATCCATCACCCACTGGCCACCAACCACGGCTGGACCACGCGGAAAGACCCGTACGGGCGCTGCGAATGGCGACCGCCACCCGGAGTTCACCATCCCGCCGGCACCAACAATTACCACCACCCCGAACGATACCTCGACCCGCCCAAACGTGCCGAAACGGCACAAGACGACGAATCACCTTGAACGACAAAGGGATTGACGACGCGGACGCCACGGGGCGCGCACCGGAATATCAGGGCGGATCGTCCCAAACGATGCTGCAACCTACTGGGCATTCCCAGGTGGCCGTCTGGGGCCAGTCGTCATCGTCGTCGTCGCTGTCCCATTCGAACGTAAACCCGACCCCGGCGGGTAGTGACAGGACCGGGGGAGCAGCAAGAGCGGAGGGGGTGCCGGCGGCCGGGCCGACACCGATGGTCAAGGCCGACAGCACGGCCGGCAGGAAGGTGACAACGCGCGTGGGCATGTTCATCGTGATCTCCTCGACCACCAATGTAGCCGCGGGGCCGGTGCCTCAGGCCGCGATGCGCAAGGAGACGGCCGCTTCGTAGCGGTCCAGTATCGTGGCCGCCACCAGATTGTGCGCTCCGAGCGGTTCGGCCATCGAGATACCTTGCGCGCGAGCGAAATCCGCGACGCGATCGGTGATCCGGCCGTGCGCAAGGAACCAGGGCGCGATGACAACGCGACGGGCACCGCCGGCCCGCAGCCGCAGTGCCGCATCCATCAGCGTCGGGCGCGGTCCGGCCGCGAACGCGAGACGGGTGCCCGACCACCGGGTGCCTGACCGCAAAGCCGTTGCCACGGTGGCGGTTCGGGCGTTGGCGGCCGCGTTCGAGGATCCGACGGCGACGACCATCACCGCGACGTCGCTGTCGTCGGCGGACACCCCGGCCTCGGCCAGCCGCTGGCGCAGGGTATGCACCAGTGCGGGATCCTCGCCCAGCACGTCTGCCTGGTCGGCGCCGGCCCGCGTCGACGAGATGATTTCGGGAATGTCGGTACGGGCGTGGTAGGCGTCGGCCAACAACATCGGCGTCACGACCGGCGCCTCGACCTGCCGCAGGACGTCGGGCAGGTGCGGTGTGCTGTGTTCCAGGAACGCCGCACGGACGTCGAGTTCGGGCCGAAGTCGGCGAATCCGGCCCGCGATCGCATGCGTCACGGCCGCGGCCCGCGGGTCGGCGCTGCCGTGGGCGGTCAGCACCAGGGCCGGATGGGTGGAAACGAAACCCGTCACGACGCGTGCAGTCCGCATTCGGTCTTGGCCAGGCCCTGCCAGCGGCCGCTGCGCGGGTCGGACCCGGGGTCGGGCTTGGCGGTGCACGGCCGGCACCCGATGGACGGGTAGCCCTCGTCGACCAGCGGATTCACCAGGATGCCGTGGGTGTTGATGTAGTTTTGCATCTGCTCGTCGGTCCACGCGGCCAGCGGGTTGATCTTCACCAGTCCGAATGCCTCGTCGAACGAGATCAACGGCGCATTCGCCCGCGTCGGGGCCTCGACCCGGCGGATGCCGGTCACCCACGCCGAATAGCCGCGCAGCGCCCTGCCCAGCGGTTCGACCTTGCGCATCCGGCAGCACGCCGCCGGGTCGCGGGCGAACAGATCCTTGCCGTGCACCTCGTCCTGCTCGGCCACGCTGAGGTCCGGCGTCACGTTGACCACGCGCACGTCGTACACCGCCTCGACGGCGTCGCGGGTGCCGATCGTCTCGGCGAAGTGGTAGCCGGTGTCCAGGAAGAGCACGTCGACGCCGGGGCGAACCTTAGCGGCCATCTCGACGAGCACCGCGTCCTGCATGTTGGACGCCACTACGTAACTGCCGGGGAAGTTCGCGTCCGTCCAGCGCAGCAGTTCGTCCGCGCCGGCGTTCGCCAGTTCGGCGGCGCCGCGTTCGGCAAGCGCTCGCAGATCGGTTTCGGTCTGTGTGGTCACGGCGCTCACCTCAAGTCGGCTTCGTCGGCGCGAACGGCCCACTGGGCGAAGCGTTCGCCGTCCTCGCGTTGTTTCACGAAGTTGCGCACGACCCGCTCGATGTAGTCCCCGAGTTCGCTGGAGAGCACCTTGTGCTGGCGCAGTTTGCGGCCGAAGCCGCTGTCCAGGCCCAGGCTGCCGCCCAGATGAACCTGGAAGCCCTCCTGGGGTCCGTCCCCGTCGTCCACCATCTGACCCTTGAAGCCGATGTCGGCGACCTGGATGCGTGCGCATGAATTGGGGCAGCCGTTGATGTTGACGGTGACGGGCACGTCGAGTTGGGCGTTGATGTCCTCGAGCCGCTTCTCCAGGTCCGGCACCAGCACCTGGGCCCGCTTGCGGGTCTCGGCGAAGCTCAGCTTGCAGAACTCGATTCCCGTGCACGCCATCAGGTTTCGGCGCCAGTTGGACGGCGTCGACTGCAGGCCGATGGCCTCGAGGCCGGCGGTCAGCGTGGCCACCTGATCGTCGGGCACGTCGAGGACGATCAGCTTCTGGTACGGCGTGAAGCGGACCCGGTTCGAGCCGGCCGCCTCGGCCAGGTCGGCGACCTTGGTCAGGATGGTGCCTGACACCCGGCCCGCGATCGGGGACACCCCGACGGCGTTGAGGCCGTTCGTCAGCCTCTGCACGCCGACATGGTCGATGGGGCGCGGGACCGGCGTCGGCGCGGGACCGTCGAGCAGCGGGCGCTTGAGGTACTCGGTTTCGAGAACCTCGCGGAACTTCTCCACGCCCCAGTCCTTGACCAGATACTTCAGCCGCGCCTTGGACCGCAGCCGGCGGTAGCCGTAGTCCCGGAAGACGCTGACGACGCCCTCCCAGACATCGGGCACCTCGTCGATCGGAACCCAGGCGCCGAGCCGCTGGCCCAGCATCGGGTTGGTGGACAGGCCGCCGCCCACCCACACGTCGAAACCGGGTCCGTGCTCGGGATGTTCGACGCCGATGAACGCGACGTCGTTGATCTCGTGCACGACGTCCTGCAGACCGGAGATCGCGGTCTTGAACTTGCGGGGCAGGTTGGAGTATTCGGGCTTACCGATGTAGCGCCGGACGATCTCGTCGATCGCGCGGGTGCCGTCGATCACCTCGTCGAGCGACTCGCCGGCCAGCGGGGAGCCCAGCACCACGCGGGGGCAGTCGCCGCAGGCTTCGGTGGTCTGCAGCCCGACCTCGTCGAGTCGTCGCCAGATCTCGGGCATGTCCTCGACCCGGATCCAGTGGTACTGCACGTTCTGGCGATCCGAGATGTCGGCGGTGTCCCTGGCGAACTCGGTCGAGATCGTTCCCAGGGTGCGCAGGGCTGCGGTGGTCAGGGCGCCGCCGTCGCTGCGGACCCGCAGCATGAAGAACTCGTCCTCGAGCATGTCGGTGTTCTCGTCACCGGTCCAGGTGCCGTCGAAGCCGGGCTTGCGCTGCGTGTAGAGGCCCCACCACCGGAACCGGCCGCGCAGGTCGGTCTTGTCGATCGACTCGAAGCCCTGTTCGGCGTAGGTGCTCTCGATGCGGGCGCGGACGTTGAGCGGGTTGTCGTCCTTCTTGGTCTGCTCGTTGGTGTTGAGCGGTTCACGCGAACCGAGGGCCCACTGGCCCTCTTCGCGGGGACGTTTCTCGGGTTTGACGGCGGTCATGCGGGCTCCTTGTTGTCGAGGAACCGGCCTTCGGCGCGCACATCGCCGGTAGCTGAGCCGGCGGCGCAGATCCGGCGGCCAGCTATGGGACTGGGTGGGCAGGTCTACGGCATCAAGACAGACAGCAACAGCTACAGACGCGCTTGAAGTCGACGTGCCGACGCGCCACCAGGAACAGCGGTGCGGGGACGGCGATCATGCTGGTCATTCTGCCACGGACCGCCCCTACGCCCCAATTCAGCCGATTTCGCGCCGAGTGAGCGAAACGCCGGCCGGTGTTGAATGGCAGGCATGCTGCCCGATCTGACGCTGACACCCGGCGGGCAGTTCGGCATCTACATCCACGTGCCGTTCTGCGCGACGCGCTGCGGCTATTGCGACTTCAACACCTACACGCCGGGCGAGCTCGGCGGGGCTTCGGCGTCCGGGCCGGCGGGTTGGCTCGATGCGCTGCGCACCGAACTCGCGCTGGCCGCCCGACTGCTGCCGGCGCCGACGGTCGACACCGTCTTCGTCGGCGGCGGGACGCCGTCACTGCTGGGCGCGACGGGCCTGGCCGACGTCCTGACGGCGGTGCGGGACAACTTCGCCGTGGCCGGCGGGGCCGAGATCACCACCGAAGCCAACCCGGAGTCGACGTCGCCACGGTTCTTCGACGCACTCGTCGCCGCCGGCTTCACCCGGGTGTCGTTGGGCATGCAGTCCGTCGCGCCGGCGGTGCTGCGGATCCTGGACCGGGTGCACTCCCCGGGGCGTGCACCCGCGGCGGCCCGCGAAGCCCTGGCGGCGGGCGTCGCGCACGTCAACATCGACCTCATCTACGGCACACCCGGCGAGAGCGACGACGATCTGGACCGCTCGCTGGACGCGGCGCTCGGCGCGGGCGTCGATCATGTGTCCGCCTACGCGCTGACGGTCGAGGACGGCACCGCACTGGCCCGCCGGGTGCGTCGCGGCGAGATCACCCCCGTGGACGACGACGTGCTCGCCCGCCGCTACGAACTGCTCGACCGTCGGCTGACCGCGGCCGGGTTCGACTGGTACGAGGTGTCCAACTGGAGCCGGCCGGGCGGGGAGTGCCGGCACAACCTCGGCTACTGGAACGGCGGTCAGTGGTGGGGCGCCGGGCCGGGTGCGCACGGGTTCGTCGGCGACACCCGCTGGTGGAACGTCAAGCACCCGAGTGCCTATGCCGACGCGTTGGACGAAAAAAGGCTTCCGGCAACAGGTTTCGAGATTCTCGACGCCGCCGAACGGCACACCGAGGAGGTGCTGTTGGGCATCCGGTTGCGCGCCGGCCTGCCGCTGGAGGTGCTCGACGCCGACGAACGCGACCGTGCCGGCGACGCGATCGAGCAGGGGTTGCTGCAGCGGGTGGGGGACCGACTGGTGCTCACCGATACGGGCCGGCTGCTGGCCGACGGCGTGGTCCGCGCTCTGCTGGCCGACTGAGACCGGAGGTCAGCCGAAGGCGTCCATGTCGAACACCCGGGCGTGCAGGATGGTCCGGTTCCTCAGCGCCGCCCGCACGGCCCGGTGCAGGCCGTCTTCGAGGTAGACGATGCCGCGCCATTTGACCGCATGCGGAAACAGGTCGCCGTAGAAGGTGGAGTCCTCGGAGAGCAACCGGTCCAGCGCCAGCACCGTCGTCGTGGTCACCAGTTCGTCGAGGCGGATCTGGCGGGGCGGGATCCGGGACCAGTCGCGGTAGGACAAACCGTGCTCGGGATAGGGCTTGCCGTCGCGGACGCCTTTGAAAATCACCCGCAGATCACCGCCCCGGTCCCCCGACTGGACATGACCATCTCCAAAGGCTAGCCGCTGCGGCTACCGGCCGCGCCGGCAACCGTGACCGGCGGCGTGAACCTCACCGTAAAATGGAGTCCCCAAGACTCAACACCGTTCAGCCGGGAGGTGGCCGCGTGGGCAGCGCCGACGATCGTCGCTTCGAGGTGTTGCGTGCGATCGTCGCCGACTTCGTGGCCACCCAGGAGCCGATCGGTTCCAAGACCCTGGTGGAACGACACAACCTTGGCGTGTCCAGCGCCACCGTCCGCAACGACATGGCGGTGCTCGAGGCGGAGGGCTACATCACCCAGCCGCACACCAGCTCGGGCCGCATCCCCACCGAGAAGGGCTACCGCGAGTTCGTCGACCGCCTCGACGGCATCAAGCCGATGTCGCCGCCGGAACGGCGGGCCATCCTGAGCTTCCTGGACTCCGGCGTCGACCTCGACGACGTGCTGCGCCGCGCGGTCCGGCTGCTGGCCCAGCTGACCCGGCAGGTGGCCGTCGTGCAGTACCCGACGTTGTCGTCGTCGACGGTGCGCCACCTCGAGGTGGTGGTGCTCTCGCCGGTGCGGCTGCTGCTGGTGGTGATCACCGATTCGGGCCGAGTCGACCAGCGCATTGTCGAACTCGGCCACCCGCTGGACGAACAGCAGCAGGCCCAGTTGCGCGAGCTGCTCGGCCAGGCCCTGGACGGCAAGAAACTCTCGGCGGCCTCGGTCGCCGTCGCAGACCTGGCTGCCCAGCTCGGCGACCGCGGATCGGCCCCGGTCGAACTCGGGGACGCGGTCGGCCGGGCGGCGACGGTCCTGCTGGAGACGCTGCTCGAGCATCGTGAGGAACGGCTGCTGATGGGCGGCACCGCCAACCTGACCCGCAACACCGCCGACTTCGGCGGCTCGCTGCGCGCGGTGCTCGAAGCGCTCGAAGAACAGGTCGTGGTTCTCAAACTGCTGGCCGCGCAGCAGGAGGCCGGCAAGGTCACCGTTCGCATCGGGCACGAGACCGAGATCGTCTCCGGGGCCGAGCAGATGGCCGGTACGTCGGTGGTCACCACCACCTACGGCACAATGGATACGGTCTACGGCGGCATGGGGGTCCTCGGACCCACCCGGATGGACTATCCGGGAACCATCTCCAGTGTCGCCGCGGTCGCCCTCTACATCAGCGAAGTTCTGGGCACCCGTTAACGGGCGCGACGAGGCAGGGAACGGGAAAGAGAAGAAGTGGCACGGGATTACTACGGTCTGCTCGGCGTGGGCCAGGGCGCCGGTGACGCGGAGATCAAACGCGCCTACCGCAAGCTCGCCCGAGAACTGCACCCCGACGTCAACCCCGACGCCGCCGCGCAGGCCCGGTTCAAGGAGATCTCGGCCGCCTACGAAGTGCTCTCGGATCCGGAGAAGCGGCGCATCGTCGACCTCGGCGGCGACCCGCTGGAGAACTCGGGGCTCGGTGGTGGTGGCTTCACGGGTTTCGGCGGACTGGGCGATGTGTTCGAGGCGTTCTTCGGCGGCGGCACCGCGTCGCGGGGACCGACCGGCCGGGTGCGGCCGGGTTCAGACTCGCTGCTGCGGATGCGCCTGGATCTGGCCGAGTGCGCCACCGGCGTCACCAAGCAGGTGACCGTCGACACCGCGGTGCTGTGCGACAAGTGCCAGGGCAAGGGCACCAACGGCGACTCCCGGCCGGTGTCGTGCGACACCTGCGGCGGCCGCGGCGAAGTCCAGTCGGTGCAGCGCTCGCTGCTCGGTCAGGTCATGACCTCGCGGCCGTGCCCGACCTGCCGCGGCGTCGGCGAGGTCATCCCCGATCCGTGCCACCGCTGCGGCGGTGACGGGCGGGTGCGGTCACGACGCGAGATCAGCGTCAAGATCCCCGCCGGCGTCGGCGACGGGATGCGGGTCCGGCTGGCCGCCCAGGGCGAGGTCGGTCCGGGCGGCGGGCCGGCCGGCGACCTGTACGTCGAGGTGCACGAGCAGCCGCACGACGTCTTCCTGCGCGACGGCGACGACCTGCACTGCACGGTCGAGGTCCCGATGGTCGACGCGGCGCTGGGCGCCACGATCGACGTCGACGGCATCCTGGACGGCCCCATCGAGCTCACCATCCCGCCGGGCACCCAGCCCGGGGCGGTGATCACGTTGCGCGGCCGCGGCATGCCGCATCTGCGCTCGGAGGTCCGCGGCAACCTGCACGCGCACGTCGACGTCGTCGTCCCGGCCAAACTGGACCACAAGGACACCGAGCTGCTGCGGGAACTCAAAGCCAACCGGCACCGCGACGTCGCCGCGGTACGGTCCAGCCACTCCAGCGGCCACGCCGGCAACAACGGGGGATTGTTCAGTCGGCTGCGCGAAACCTTCTCCGGCCGTTAGATTCGGCGGCCATGGACACAGATTTCCTGATCCGGTTTCTGCTGTGGTCAATGGCGTTCAACTATCTGATCCTGTTGGTGTGGTTCGCCGCCATCGTGTTCGGCCACGGCTGGGTGCGCAGGTTGCACGGCCGGTGGTTTCACATGTCGGACAACACGTTTGACGCCATTCACTACGGCGGCATGGCCGCCTACAAGGTCCTTGTCCTGACCTTCAACGTCGCGCCGCTGCTCGCGCTGCTGCTGGCGCGCTGAGGCGACCATTTCCGACCCGCTGTTCTACGCCGACACGCTGCCGGGCGTCGGTGGTCTGGCGGTCCTCGACGGCGACGAAGGCTTTCACGCCGCGACGGTGCGCCGGTTGCGGATCGGCGAGCGCATCGTGATCGGCGACGGCAACGGCGAACTGGCCGACTGCGCGGTCGCCGGCACCGGCAAACGCGAACTCACCGCCACCGTGCTGGCCCGCCGCACCGAACGACGCCCCGTTCCGGCCGTCACCGTCGTGCAGGCCATCCCCAAGGCCGAACGCTCCGAACTGGCCGTCGAACTGGCCACCGAGGCCGGAGCCGACGCGATCCTGGCCTGGCAGGCCGCCCGGTGCGTCGCCCGCTGGGACGGACCGAAAGCGGAGAAGGGCCTGCGGCGGTGGCGCGCGGTGGCCCGCTCGGCGGCGCGCCAGTCGCGTCGCGCGTTCATCCCGGACGTCGACGGTGTGCTGTCCACGTCAGAGTTGCTGGACCGGGTGCCCGGAACCCTGACGCTGGCGTTGCATGAGGTGGCGGCAACCAAGTTGCGTGAATCACACTTTGCGGATGTAGCATCGATAAACCTCGTTGTCGGGCCTGAGGGCGGTCTGTCGGATGAGGAGATCGGCGAGTTGACGGCCGCCGGCGCGCACGCGGTGCGGCTGGGGCCGACGGTGTTGCGTACTTCGACGGCAGCGGCGGTGGCGTTGGGTGCTCTCGGTGCGCTGACGCGCCGCTGGGACGACTGAACGGATGGGATGGCGCGGATGGAGAAGGCGCGGATGACGGGATCGTCGCGGTGGCTGGGTGTCGGAGTGCTCGCCGCGGGGATGTCGCTGCAAGTTCTGGTCGGCACGGCGGTGGCGTGGGCCACATCCGACACCCCGTCGGACTCCGGGCAGTCTGTTTCGGGGCAATCCGCCTCGGGAGCCGACTCCGACGTCGCCGGCTCTTCGCGAGCCGACGATTCGGTTGACACCAAAACCGTTGACACTGAAGCGGATTCGCTCGGCAAGACATCGGCGAGCGAGCCGGATACCGAACCGGGCGCCGAACCCGAAACCCCGGCGGACGAACAGCAGCCCGAGGACACCCAGGAGCCTTCCGCGGACGAGCCCGTGGTCGCCGACGAACCCGTGGTCGCCGATGAACTCGTGGTCGCCGACGAGC
>CAZTAA010000040.1:22766-33437 GCA_964611465.1 uncultured Mycobacterium sp.
CCCGTGGTCGCCGACGAACCCGTGGTCGCCGATGAACTCGTGGTCGCCGACGAGCGCGGCCGGTCGGTGCCGCCGCGCGAACCCCAGTTTGAACGCACTGTCGCCGATGATCCGTCCGCCGTCGAGGCGCCCGCCGCGGTCGTCGATCCGAAGCCGACCGATCCCACCGACCTCACGGTGGCGGTCGAACCCACGGCCGGTTCACCCGTCGCGCCGGTCGCGAAATTCGCCACGGTCAGCGTCGACGACGCCGTGGATCCCGGCGTGCACGACTCCGCGAAGAGCGTCACCAAAGGAGCATCCGAGGCCAGCGCGGTGGTCATGTCCGCCGCCGCCGCGACCGCCACGGCCACCGGGACGGACACCTCGATCCTCGGCATCGTCTTCGGCGTGGTCTTCAGCATGATCACCGCGCTGGAGCAGTGGGCCACCGGCCCGGCGACGGCACCGGCCGGCAGCACCGTCTCGGTGCGCAGCTCCTCGCTGCAACTCACCGACAGCCTCAGCGTGCCGGCGGACTGGTATTTCCCACAGGCCACCGCACCCGGACAGGCACCCGAGCGCATCATCTTCTTCGGGCACGGATTTTTCGCGGTCGGGGCGATGTACAGCTACACCGCCGCCCGGCTGGCCGAGAACACCAACAGCATCGTCGTGGTGCCCACGTTCACGTCGAATTTCTTTGTCGGCGATGGTCTTTGGATCAACGGTCCGGCGTTGCAGCCGGTGGTCGCGGATTTGTTCACCGGCAGTCGTCAGGCGCTGACAGCGAGCGCGCTGGCGGCCGGCTACGCCGAACGGTACGGCCTGAACGCCGCCGATGCCGAACTGCCGCGTGCGTTCGCCCTCTCCGGCCACTCGGCCGGCGGCTCGCTGGTTTCCGGGGCGGCCGGTTATCTCGTCGACAAGGGTGCCGCCGCGGATCTGGTGGGTGTGGTCCTGTTCGACGGTGTCACCACCGGGAACACGGTGCGGGATGCGTTGACCAAGCTGGACAGCACCGGCCGCTTCATCCCGGTGCGCGAGATCGGTGCGCCGTGGAATCTGTGGAACTCCCCAAGCACCGTCAACGGTTCGTTGTCGACGGCGCGCCCCGACCGCTTCACCGGTGTCGTACTGTCCGGCGGGACCCACGCCGACACCATCCAGAGTGGCGGCCTGCTGATCCAGCTCGCGCTGTGGATTCTCGTCGGCGTCCCGCAGCAGCAGAACGTGCTGGCGATGCAGGATCTTGCCGACACCTGGCTCAACCAGTGGTTCGACGGTCAGACCGGGGTCGGCGACAACCTGGTGCCCGGTTCAACCATCACCATCGCCACCCCGGCGGGCCCGGCGACGGCCACGGTGATCGGCACGCCCGGCGCCGCGATCGCCGCCGGCCGAGAGGAAGAACTCGCGCTGGCGGTGTGATCGGCCCCGCCGACGGTAGAATCACGGGCGCCGGTACCGCACACCCTTCATCGAAAGCAGGCTCGAACCCCTACCGTGACGCCCCGCGAGACAACCGCCGTTCCCGCAGTCAACATGGCGAAAAGCCGTATCGACATCCCGCCTGACATCGTCGTCGGCCTGCTGGGTTCGGCCGACGAGAACCTTCGCGAACTCGAACGCGGCCTGGCCGCCGACCTGCACGTGCGCGGGAACACGGTCACCCTGTCGGGTTCACCCGCCGAGGTCGCCCTGGCCGAACGCGCCGTCACCGAACTGATCGCGATCGCCGCCGGCGGGCAGACCCTGACCCCGGACGCGGTGCGGCGCAGCGTCGCCATGCTGACCGGTGGCGAGGGGGAGTCGCCGGCCGAGGTTCTCAGCCTCGACATCCTGAGTCGCCGGGGCAAGACGATCCGCCCCAAGACGCTGAACCAGAAGCGCTACGTCGACGCCATCGACGCCAACACGATCGTGTTCGGTATCGGCCCCGCGGGCACCGGCAAGACCTACCTGGCGATGGCCAAGGCGGTCAAGGCGCTGCAGACCAAAGAGGTCACCCGCATCATCCTGACCCGTCCGGCGGTCGAAGCCGGTGAGCGCCTTGGCTTTCTGCCGGGCACGCTGACCGAGAAGATCGACCCGTACCTGCGGCCGCTGTACGACGCGCTGCACGACATGATGGACCCCAACGCGATCCCGAACCTGTTGGCGGCCGGGGTGATCGAGGTGGCGCCGCTGGCGTTCATGCGGGGAAGAAGCCTCAATGACGCGTTCATCATCCTCGACGAGGCGCAGAACACCACACCCGAGCAGATGAAGATGTTCCTGACCCGGCTGGGCTTCGGCTCGAAAATCGTTGTGACCGGCGACATCACGCAGGTAGACCTGCCCGGCGGGGCGACATCCGGGCTGCGCGCGGCCGTCGATATCCTGCACGGCATCGACGACATCGGGGTCGTCGAACTGACGAGTTCGGACGTGGTGCGGCACCGGCTGGTCTCCGAGATCGTCGATGCATACGAACGGGCGAGCGGCACAAGCGAATTCGGTGGCAACCGCGCCCAGCGGCGCCGGGGCGGACGGTGATCCTCCGATGAGCATCGAGGTGGCCAACGAGTCCGGAGTAGACGTCTCGGAGGCCGAACTGATCAGCGTGGCGCGGTTCGTCATCGCGCAGATGCAGGTCAACCCCGCCGCGGAACTGTCGATGGTGCTGCTCGACACCGCCGCGATGGCCGACCTGCACATGCGCTGGATGGATCTGCCCGGGCCCACCGACGTGATGAGCTTCCCGATGGACGAACTCGAGCCGGGCGGTCGGCCCGACGCCGCCGAGCCCGGCCCGTCGATGCTCGGTGACATCGTGTTGTGCCCCCAGTTCGCCGCCGAGCAGGCGGCCGCCGCCGGTCACGACCTGGAACACGAACTGGCCATGCTGACCGTGCACGGGGTCCTGCATCTGCTGGGTTATGACCATGCCGAACCGGACGAGGAGAAGGAGATGTTCGACCTGCAGCGCCGTCTCCTCGAGGACTGGTACGCCGATCAGGCCCAGCTGTATCACAAGACCCGGCAGAACGAGCGGGACCGGCACCTGTTGGACAACACCAGCCGCTTCCTGCGCTCCGACGAATCGTGACCGGCCTGGCGCCGCTGTTCGGCGCGGTTGCGCTGGTCATGCTGGCCGGTCTGTTTTCCGCGATTGACGCCGCCATCAGCACCGTGTCGATCGCGCGGGTGGAGGAGCTGGTCCGAGACGAACGCCCGGGCGCGCCGCGGCTGGCGCAGATGGTCAGCGAACGTCCCCGCTACATCAACCTGGTGGTGCTGTTGCGGATCGCGTGCGAGACCAGCGCCACCGTGCTGCTGGCCGCCTACCTGACCGAGCGAATCGGCCTCAACTGGGGGTTGTTCGCCACGGCGGCGATCATGGTGGTGACCAGCTTCGTGGTCATCGGGGTCGGACCGCGCACCCTGGGCCGGCAGAACGCCTACTCGATCGCGTTGGCGGCAGCCCTTCCGCTGCATGCCATTTCGGTTCTGCTGACGCCGATCAGCCGGCTGCTGATCCTGCTCGGCAACGCGTTGACACCCGGCCGCGGCTTCCGCAACGGGCCGTTCGCCTCCGAGATCGAACTGCGCGAGGTCGTCGACCTGGCCCAGCAGCGCGGCGTGGTGGCCGACGACGAGCGCCGGATGATCCAGTCGGTCTTCGAGCTCGGCGACACCCCGGCGCGCGAGGTGATGGTGCCGCGCACCGAGATGGTGTGGATCGAGGCCGGCAAGAACGCCGGCCAGGCCACCTCGCTGGCGGTGCGCAGCGGTCACTCCCGGATCCCCGTGATCGGGGAGAACGTCGACGACGTCGTCGGCGTCGTCTATCTCAAAGACCTTGTCGGGCGGACGTATTACTCGACCAACGGTGGCCGCGACACTCTGGTTGGGGAGTTGATGCGCCCGCCGGTGTTCGTGCCGGACTCCAAGCCCCTCGACGACCTGCTGCGTGAGATGCAGCGCACCCGCAACCACATGGCGCTCCTCGTCGACGAGTACGGCGCCATCGCCGGGCTGGTGAGCATCGAAGACGTGCTGGAGGAGATCGTCGGCGAGATCGCCGACGAGTACGACGCGGACGAGATCGCTCCGGTGGAAGACCTGGGGGACAAAGTCTTTCGGGTCTCGGCGCGGTTGCCCATCGAAGACCTCGGTGAGCTCTACGACGTGGAGTTCGAGGACGACCTCGACGTCGACACCGTCGGCGGACTGCTGGCCCTCCAACTGGGCCGGGTTCCGCTGCCGGGCGCGGAGGTGCAGACCCACGGTCTGCGGTTGCGTGCCGAAGGCGGCAACGACCACCGCGGCCGGGTCCGCGTCGGCACGGTCCTGGTCAGTGCCGTCGAGCCCGTGGAGGACGAAAATGCGGACGCCTGAATTCCGTTCCGGCTTCGTGTGTTTCGTGGGCCGGCCGAACACCGGCAAGTCGACGCTGACCAACGCCCTCGTCGGGGCCAAGGTGGCGATCACGTCGAACCGGCCGCAGACCACCCGCCACACCATCCGCGGCATCGTGCATCGCGACGAGTTCCAGATCATCCTGGTGGACACGCCCGGCCTGCACCGGCCCCGCACGCTGCTCGGCAAACGACTCAACGACCTGGTCCGCGACACCTACTCCGAGGTCGACGTCATCGGGCTGTGCATTCCGGCCGACGAGGCGATCGGACCGGGTGACCGCTGGATCTACCAGCAGATCCGCGACGTCGCGCCGCGCACCACCCTGATCGTCATCGTCACCAAGGCCGACAAGGTGGCGCGGGACCGCGTCGCCGCCCAACTGGTCGCGGTGAACGACGAATTCGGTGAGCACGCCACCGAGATCGTGCCGGTGTCGGCCAGCACCGGGGAACAACTCGACGTGCTCACCGAGGTGCTCGCCGCCCAGCTGCCGCCGGGTCCGGCGTTCTATCCCGACGGCGAGCTGACCGACGAGCCCGAGGAAACCCTGATGGCCGAACTCATTCGCGAGGCCGCGCTCGAGGGGGTGCGCGACGAGCTGCCGCACTCGCTGGCGGTCGTCATCGAGGAGGTGGAGAGACGTGACGGCCGTGACGATCTGATCGACGTGCACGCCGTGCTCTACGTCGAGCGCGACAGCCAGAAGGGCATCGTGATCGGCAAGGGCGGTGCACGCCTGCGCGAGGTCGGCACCGCGGCCCGCACCCAGATCGAGAAGCTGCTGGGCACCAAGGTTTTCCTGGACCTGAGGGTCAAGGTCGCCAAGAACTGGCAGCGCGACCCCAAACAGCTTGGGCGGCTTGGCTTCTGAAGTCCGGTTAGAAGTTGGGCTGGTTCGGCGGACGCTGGCCGAACTGGCGCGGCGGGGCGGGCACCGGCGCGGCCAAGTCACCCTTGCCGAAGACCGCGACGACGACGCTGCGATCGGGCACCAGGTTCGCCGACCACACCCCGATGTCGACGTTGCTGCAGTCCGCCATGATCGCCATGTAGTCGGGGCGGCCCATCCACTGCTGGAGGATCTCCACCCCGTTGATGGCGAGCGCCGGATTGATGGCGACGGTTTCCGCGACCACACCGTTGTATCCGGCGGCGCGGGCGCGGTCGGTGACCGTGGACCCGTCCGAGCCGATGTCGCCGTCCAGCGCGCGGTTGTTCAGCACGTCGTCGGTGTGCCACTGGGCGGCCAGGCGCAACTTCGGGTTGATCTTGATCCCGTTGTTGGGTGGGCCCTCGGACGGGTAGCAGCCGGCCCGGTGCTGGATGGTGTAGACGTTGGCGACGACGCCGTCGTTGAGGCGCCGGTTGTCGGCATGCGCGACGGACGGAACGGCGAAGCCGGCGATCAAGCCCAGCCCAGCACACAGCGCAACAGACCGCTTCCCCGTCATGGACGTGGACCCTACGCCGATGTCAGTCGATGCACAGCGATTCGGCGGGCTCACGGGTGGCCGAACTGCCGCCCGCCGGCGGGCACCGGCGGGGCGCCGTCGCCGCGGCCGTAGACGGCGACCAGGACGCTGCGGTCCAGGCTGTTGACCGACCACACCCCGATATCGGCGTTGGCGCAACTGGACATGGTGGCCTTGTAGTCGGGCCGGCTGAACCACTGGTTCATGATGTCGATCCCGTTGATCGCCAGTGCCGGGTTGATCGCGACCGTTTCGGCCACCTCGCCGACGTAGCCGGCGGCGCGGGCGCGGTCGGCCACGGTGGATCCGTCCGAGCCGATGTCGCCGTCCAGCGCGCGGTTGTTGAGCACGTCGTTGGCGTGCCACTCCGCCGCCAGCCGCAGCTTCGGGTTGACCCGCACCATGGGTTCGACCTTGTAGTCGTCGGCGCACCCGGCCAGCATCATGGCGTTGTGGACGTCGGCGACGATGCTCTCGTTGAGCCGGTTGTTGTCGGCGGCCGCGGTCGGCGCGGCGGTGATCGCGGCGCCCAGCAGCATCGCCGCGGCGGCCGACAGGATGCGGGTTCGCATGGCCCGACCTTACGACAGTCGCCCGGCGCGCGTCCCCGCCGATGTCGCCGGACGGTGCCAGACTGGATCGATGCGGCTGTATCGGGACCGGGCGGTGGTGGTTCGCCAGCACAAGCTCGGCGAGGCCGACCGCATCGTCACGCTGCTGACCCGCGAGCACGGCCTGGTCCGCGCCGTCGCCAAGGGTGTGCGCCGCACCCGCAGCAAGTTCGGTTCGCGGCTGGAGCCGTTCGCTCACATCGACGTGCAGCTGCACCCGGGCCGCAACCTCGACATCGTCACCCAGGTCGTCTCGATCGACGCGTTCGCCTCCGACATCGTCAGCGACTACGGCCGGTACACCAGTGCCTGCGCCATCCTGGAGACCGCCGAGCGCCTCGCGGGTGAGGAGCGCGCGCCGGTGCCCGATCTGCACCGGCTGACCGTCGGCGCGCTGCGCGCGGTGGCCGACGCCAGCCGGCCCCGGGAACTGGTGCTCGACGCCTACCTGCTGCGGGCCATGAGCATCGCGGGCTGGGCGCCGGCGCTGACCGAATGCGCCCGCTGCTCGGCCCCGGGCCCGCACCGTGCCTTTCACATCGCCGCGGGCGGCAGCGTGTGCGTGCACTGCCGGCCGTCGGGGTCGGCCACCCCGGTTCAGGGGGTGCTGGATCTGATGGCCGCCCTGCACGACGGCGACTGGGCGCACGCCGAGACGGCCCCGGTGTCGTACCGCAGCCAGGCCAGCGGGCTGGTGGCCGCGCATCTGCAATGGCATCTGGAACGACAGCTGCGTACCCTGCCTCTGGTCGAGCGCGGTACCCCGGTCAGGCAGGATGAGACGCATGGCTTTGAAAGAGACGCTCACGGGGGTCGGGGCCAGGCGGAAGGGGGAGACCTTCCCGCAGCTGCCGCCGGCGCCTGACGACTACCCGAGCTTCCCGGACACGTCCACCTGGCCGGTGGTATTCCCGGATCTGCCGCGCGGGACCAACGGCCGTTTCGCCCGCCCGCCGCAGCACACCTCCAAGCAGGCCGCGCCGCGCATTCCGGCCGATCAGCTGCCCAACCACGTCGCGGTCGTGATGGACGGCAACGGGCGCTGGGCCAAGCAGCGCGGGCTGGCCCGCACCGAGGGCCACAAGATGGGCGAGGCGGTGCTCATCGACGTCACCTGCGGTGCCATCGAACTCGGAATCAAGCACCTGTCGGTGTACGCCTTTTCCACCGAGAACTGGAAGCGCAGCGCCGAGGAGGTGCGTTTCCTGATGGGGTTCAACCGCGAGGTGGTGCGCCGGCGCCGCGAGGCGCTGGATTTGATGGGCGTCAACATGCGCTGGGTGGGTTCCCGGCCCAAGATGTGGCGCAGCGTCATCAAGGAATTCGACATCGCCGAGGAGATGACGATCGGCAACGACGTCATCACCGTCAACTACTGCGTGAACTACGGCGGCCGGACCGAAATCGTCGAGGCGACAAGGCGGATCGCCGAGCTTGCCGTCGAGGGCCGGCTCAGCCCGGATCGGATCAGCGAGGCCACCATCGAACGCCACCTGCACCGCCCGGACATCCCCGACGTCGATCTGTTCATCCGGACGTCGGGCGAGCAGCGCGCCAGCAACTTCATGCTGTGGCAGTCGGCCTACGCCGAGTACGTCTTCCAGGACAAGCTCTGGCCCGACTACGACCGCCGCGACCTGTGGGCGGCGTGTGAGGAATACGTCTCGCGCAACCGCCGCTTCGGACGCGCCTGATGCTGGCCGCCCGCCTGGCCGACGTGCTGCGTGACGTCGCCGTCGTCGTCGAGGAGGACGACGGGGCGCTGACGGTCAACCACGGCGGCGCCGTTGCCTCGCTGCGGGCGGTGCCGATCGACGATGACCTGGAACTGGTGTCGCTGACGCAACTGCTGGCGTGGGATGTGTTGGTGACCAACAGGATTCGCACCCGGGTTGCCGAACAGACGGTCAAGACGCTGCTGGGCACCGTGGCTCTGGTGGAGAAGCCGGGCAGCAAGAAGGCGGACGTCCTGTTGCGCTACAACTTTCCCGGCGCCGGCCTGTCCGACGACGCGCTTCGCACCCTGATCCTGATGGTGCTCGCCGGCGGCGACGACGCCCGCGCCGCGCTGCGGTCCTGAGCTATCCGCACGCCGGGCAGGTGCCGAAGATCTCGATGGTGTGACTGACGTCTGAAAAGCCATGCGCGGCAGCGACTTCGGCTGCCCACGCCTCTACCTCACGACCGGCCACCTCGACGGTCGCGCCGCAGCCGCGGCACACCAGGTGGTGATGGTGGTGCGGCCCGGAGCAGACCCGATAGACCGATTCGCCGGTGTCGGTGCGCAAGGTGTCGACCAGGTTGGCCGCCGACATCGCCTGCAGCGTGCGGTAAACCGTGGTCAGGCCGATGTTCTCGCCGCGCCGGCGCAGTTCGTCGTGCAGTTCCTGGGCCGAGCGGAATTCGTCGAGGCTGTCCAGAAGCGAGGTGATCGCGGCGCGCTGCCGGGTGGCCCGGACCCCGGCGCCGGTCACCGGTCTTCCCCGGCGTGGGCCACCGCGTCGAGCACGATGTGGGCCAGGTGCTGGTCGACGAGGCGGTAGTGCACCTCGCGCCCACACCGTTCGCCGGAGACCACGCCGGCGGCCTTGAGGATACGCAGATGCTGGCTGATCAGTGGCTGGGGCAGCGCGAGGGCGTCGACGAGTTCGTGCACGCAGCGCGGCGAGGACTGCAGTTGCAGCACGATGGCGATACGCACCGGCGCGGCCAGCGCGCGCAGGATGTCGCCCGCGGATTCCAGGACTTCGCGCGGCGGTGCCTCGTCGGTGGGAACTGGAGCGGACAAAACGGACCTCCGCTATTGCAAACGGTTTTCACTCAACCTTTCATGCGTGAACACGCATGTCAAAGAATTCGGTTAGTTTGGGGCCCATGACGCCACTGGAAGTCACCGTGCGGGGCCGGGCCCGTCGCCGCTATCCGGCCGAGCGGGCGACCGTCTCGCTCTCCGCCAACATCGAGGGGACCGACCGGGAGGACGTGTACCGGCGTGCCGTCGAACTGCAGCAGCCGTTGACCGCCGACCTCGAGCGGCTGAACCCCGGCGCGGTCAGCCGGTGGTCGTCGGATCAGTTGCGGGTGTTCAGCTTTCGGCCGTACGCGGCTGACGGGATCCGGCCGCTGATGTACCGGGCGGCCATCAAGGTCGAGGCCGAGTTCACCGATTTCGAACAACTCTCGACGTTCCTCGACCGCTGGGCGGCACAGGACGGCGTCGAGGTGGGCGGCACCGACTGGGACGTCAGCGAGGACAACCGCCGGCTGTACGAGGCGGCGCTGCGGGCCGATGCCGTGGCCGACGCCACCGCCAAGGCGCAGGCGTACGCCACGGCCACCGGGCGCGGCGTGGTCACGGCGGTGCAGCTGGCCGACCCGGGCATGCTGACCGATGAGCGTCCGGTGCCCCGGCCGATGATGGCGCGGATGGCCGACGCCCCGGCGGGCGCGCCGCCGGCGCTGGAACTTCGCCCCGACGACATCGAGCTCCAGGTCGCCGTCGACGCGCGCTTCGTCGCCGACTGACCGTTGGCCGTGACGGGGCGTGCCGGCGCTGCCATTAGGCTGTCCGGGTCGAGTCCCCCTGCCTAGGAGCATCGAATCATCGTGGCGTCTGTCATCGACACCGTCGTCAACCTCGCCAAACGGCGCGGCCTGGTCTACCAGTCCGGGGAGATCTACGGCGGAACCCGCTCGGCGTGGGACTACGGGCCGCTCGGCGTGGAACTCAAGGAGAACGTCAAGAAACAGTGGTGGCGTTCGATGGTCACCGGCCGCGACGACGTCGTCGGCCTGGACTCCTCGATCATCCTGCCGCGCGAAGTCTGGGTGGCCTCCGGCCACGTCGACGTGTTCAACGACCCGCTGGTGGAATGCCTGAACTGTCACAAGCGACACCGGCAGGACCACATGCAGGAGGCTTACGCCCTGAAGAAGGGTCTGGACGACCCCGATACGGTGCCGATGACCGAGATCGTCTGCCCGGACTGCGGCACCAAGGGCCAGTGGACCGAGCCGCGCGACTTCAACATGATGCTCAAGACCTACCTCGGGCCGATCGAGACCGAGGAGGGTCTGCACTACCTGCGCCCCGAGACCGCCCAGGGCATCTTCGTCAACTTCGCCAACGTGGTGACCACGTCCCGGAAGAAGCCGCCGTTCGGCATCGGCCAAATCGGCAAGAGTTTCCGCAACGAGATCAC
>CAZTAA010000041.1:0-8897 GCA_964611465.1 uncultured Mycobacterium sp.
TCGCGACGCGGTACCCGTCGACCTGCTCCACCACGGGGGTTGATGTTAGTGGGCGAGTCAGAGCGGCCGAATTTGCGATCCGATACCGATATGGCGCGGTCCGATTTGTCGGACCTTCGAACTAGCGTTCGGGTATGTCGTCGACCGCCATTGCTGACAAGCGCATCGACGTGCTGTTTGAGGAGTTGGCGGAGTTGACCGGGCAGCGCAACACCATCGACGGACGGCTGGTGGAGATCATCGCCGAGATCGACCGCGACGGACTGTGGGGCAATACCGGGTGCCGGTCGATCCCGGCATTGGTGGCCTGGAAAACCGGCTGCTCACCGGCGAACGCAAAGTCGATCGCCACCGTGGCGCACCGACTGGAGGAGTTCCCGCGCTGCGCCCTAGGGATGCGGGAGGGCCGGCTGTCGCTGGATCAAGTCGGGGTCATCGCCGAGCGCGCCGGGCAGGGCTCCGATGCGCATTACGCGGCGCTGGCTTCGGTGGCCACGGTCAGCCAGTTGCGCACCGCGGTCAAGCTTGAACCGCGACCCGACCCCGACCGCCGGCCGGAACCGCCGCGCTCGATCACCCGGCACACCGACGAGGACTTCACCTACTGGCGGATCAAACTTCTCCACGATGAGGCGGCGACGTTCGACGCGGCGCTGTCCTCGCATCGGGATGCGCTGATCACTGAGTGGAAACGCGACCACGGCAACCCCGAGGACGCCGGGGATGGCGTGCCGCCGCTGCCGGGCACCGTGGATGCGTTCCTGCGGTTGGTCGAGGCCGGCTGGGATGCCGAGGTCGCCCGGCGCCCGCATGGCCAGCACACCACCGTCGTGGTGCATCTCGACGTCGCGGCGCGGGCCGCCGCGCTGCACCTGGGCCCGGCGCTCACCGATTCCGAGCGCCGGTATCTGACCTGTGACGCCACCTTCGAGGTGTGGTTCGAACGCGAGGGGCAGCCGGTCGGGTGTGGCCGGGAGACCCGCCAGATCAGCCGGCGGCTTCGCCGTGTCCTCGAGCACCGCGACCGGGCCTGCGTGGTGCCCGGCTGTGGCGCGACCCGCGGTCTGCATGCCCATCACATCGTGCACTGGGAAGACGGCGGCCCGACCGACCTGGCCAATTTGGTGCTCGTCTGCCCGTATCACCACCGGTTGCATCATCGGGGCGTCATCACCCTCACCGGCACTGCGGACAACCTCACCGTCACCGACGACGACGGTGCCGAACTGAGTTCAGCGTCGCTGGCCCGCCCACCGACCACACCACCACCCGCGGTGCCGCCCTGCCCCGGGCCCACCGGCGAACGCGCCGACTGGTGGTGGTACGAACCCTTCCAACCCCGACCACCGACGAACAACTAAGGAAACCGGCTCGCGGGACGGGCGTTATTTCCTGATGGCAAGCGCGAACGGCCCGATGTTCTTCACCGTGAAGTGCTCGGCGAACAGCGCCGAGTTGAGTTCGACGGTGTAGCGCCGGACGTTGGGCTGGTTGGGGTAAACGTCCTCGGCCAGGCGCAGCGTGTAGGTGTCGTTCGCCCCGCGGCGCATCAGGAACACCGTCGGCGGCGCCCACGGCAGCGCGTCGAGCTTGCCGACGAACTCGTCGGCGGTCTTCAGGTCGGCCCAATCCTCAATCGCCGCGGCGCGCTTGTCGAACTGCGCCAGCGGGTTGGCGTAGTGCGACGTCAGTCCCTGGAAGCCGAGGTACGGGTAGAACGACAGGAAGCTGTAGTCGGCGGTCAGAACGACGGTCTGATCCGCCGGCCGGCCGGTGATCTGACGGATCGTCCGGTCGATCTCGGCGTAGTACTTCTCGGCGCCGGGCGGCCGGCGGTCACCGCGCTCGCCGTGTCCGTCGGTGTCGGTGTAGGCGACCGTCAGATCGGGGCGCAGGACGTCGGGGATGTCCTGACTGAAGGCCATGCCGCCGGCCAGCCCGATCACGGCGGCAACACCGATCAGTGCGCGACTCCACCGCGCGGCGGCCGCCGCGGCCACCTCGACGAAACCGAACGCGCCGGCCGCGGCCAACAACGTCGTCAGCGTCGGCTGCAACCGGAACGACAGCAGCGTCGTACCGGCCAGGGTGTTCAGCATCGACAGCAGCGACCACAGGTAGATCGTCAGCACGCCGATCGCCAGGGCGCCGGCCCGAACCGACGAGCGTGCCCGCACGATCAGCCAGAGCGTCCCGAGCATGCACAAGGTGCCCAGCAGGGAAAACTGCAGCATCGGGAACGTCAGCACGGCCCCGTCGGCCGGCAGGTAGTGCTGGGCGCTGCCGGTGTCCGACATCGGGTCGCGCGCCGCCCGCATCAGGAACGGAAGCCAGGTGATCAGCGCGATCGGCACCGCGATCACGGCCATCACACCCAGACGAAGCAGCGGTTCGACGCTGCGCCGGGCGATGGCGAGCAGCACCGCCATCACGGTCACCGTCAGCGCCGACAACCCCAGCAGCAGGGTGTAGAAGGTGGCGGTGACACCCAGGAAGATGCCGACCCCGACCACGGCCGCCCACCCCGAGTGATTTCGGTGCAATGACCGTCGCTCAGCGACGGCTGATGCACCGAAATCACCGGGCGAAGCCCGCAGGCCCGACCACGCCAGCACGTAGATCGGCGGCAGCAGCATGGTGATCATCGCGCTGTAGGGCTCCGGCGATGCGTAGGCCAGCATGACGGCGGTGGTGGCCACCGTGACCACCAACGCGTACTCGAACCGGATCATCGCCGACCACAGCACGAACGCCAGCACCACCGCGACGGCGATCGACGTGATCGCCCACGGCTTGTACATCTCCCAGCCGGCCATGCCGGTCAGCGCCGCGGCGCGGCCGCCGATCCAGAACCAGCCGGGCGGATAGAACGGCGGCAGACCGGCGTAGGTCATGTCGTGCAGCGCCGGGCTGTCGGTCAGCCGGGTCAGATACTCCGTGCGGAACTGCTGGTCGACGGAGATGCCGAACAGGTACAGCCGGGTGGCGCCCAGCGGCATGCCGAGCGTGGTGACGACGAACGCCGCCAGGAAGAGCACCGACACCAGCCGGGCCACCGTGCGCCGGCCCCGCCGCCACAGCCAGCCGACACCGAAAAGCGCCGCCAGACAGGCGAACTGACCGACCGTGGTCAGAGCATGCAGCTGGTTGGATGATGGGAAGGCCGGCCATTCGACCCGGCCGATCGCGATCAGTGACACCACCGAGACCGCGATGGCCAGCAGCGCCGCCAGTGCGAGATGGCCGCACACCCGTGCTGCGCCGGCCGGCGAGATCGTCATCTCAGAGCGGCAGCTTCCGGAAGATCGGCCGCGGAATGTGACGCATCACCGTCATCAGGTAGCGCACCGGGTTGGGCGCCCAGATCAGCTCCTTGCCACTGCCGGCCGCGGCGACCGCCAGTTCCGCGACGTACTCCTTGTCGACGGTGAACGGCGCCTCCTTGGCGCCGGTGGCCTTCCAGTGCTCCAGTGTGGTGGTGGTGCGCACCTGACCGGGCCGGACGACGAGCACCCGAACGCCGAACTCGCGCAACGCTTCTCCCAGTCCGAGGTAGAAGCCGTCCAAGCCGGCCTTGGTGGATCCGTAGACGAAGTTCGACCGGCGGACCCGCTCGCCGGCGACCGACGACATCGCGATGATCTGGCCGAACCCCTGCGCTCGCATCTTCTCACCGATCAGCACACCGACGGAAACGGCTGCGGTGTAGTTGATCTGCGCGGTCATTACGGCCTTGGCCTGGTTCTGCCACAGCTCCTCGGCGTCGCCGAGAACGCCGAACGCCACGATCGCGACGTCGACATCGCCACGCGCCCAGGCGGATTCGATGAGCGCCGGATGACTCTTGGTATCCAGTGCATCGAAATCCAGGTATTCGACCTCCCGAGCGCCGGCGGCCCGCATCTGCTCGATGGCGGCGGCCCGCTTGGGCGCGTCGGGCAGGTCGGCGAGGATCACCCGGGCGCCGGTGTCACGCAGGTAGCGCTCACAGATCGCCAGGCCGATCTCGGAGGTGCCGCCCAGCAGCAGGATGGTCTGCGGATTGCCCACGGCGTCGATGACCATCTACTGCAACTCCAAGCGTCGGGCCATGTCGGACATGAAGACCCCGTCGGGATCCACCCGGCGCCGCACGGCGATCCACTCGTCGATGCGCGGGTACATGGCGTGGAAGGTTTCCGCGGTGGTGCGTGAATCCTTGGCGGTGTACAGCCGGCCGCCGAATTCCGTTACGCGGCGGTCGAGTTCGGTGACCAACTCGTTCAGTCCGGCCTTGATCGGGAAGTCGACGCACACGTTCCAGCCCGGGATCGGGAAGCTCAGCGGTGCCTGGTTACCGGGACCGAAGAGCTTGAACACGTTGAGGAACGAGTAGTGCCCGCTGGCCTGGATGTCGTAGATGATGGCCTTGAACTCGTCGACGGCCGCGGTCGGCACCACGAACTGGTACTGCAGGAAACCGGCTGGGCCGTAGGCGCGGTTCCATTCCCCGAACATGTCCAGCGGGTGGTAGAACTGCGTCAGGTTCTGGATCTTGCCGCGGTAGGTGCCCGACTTGCGGTACCACAACTCGCCGATCGGCCCGAAGGTGAATTTGTTCGCCAGCCCGTTGGGGAAGACGTCCGGCAACGTAAGTAGTTGCGGCGCATCGAATTTGAGTGGATCGCGCTGCAGCTTGGGGGGCAGCTGGTCGAGCGTGGCCAGCGAGCCGCGCGACACGGCCGCCCGGCCCAGCTTCGGCGGTTTGCTGATCGCGTCGAACCATGCGCTGGAGTACGTGTAGTTGGCCTCGCTGCCGTCGCTGTGCAGTGCGATGGTCTCGTCGAGGGTGCGCGTGACGTCGCCGTCGGCGATGAAATAGGCCGTCTCCGTCGGCGTCATCTCGATGGTGGCCCGCAGGATGATGCCGGTCAGTCCGTTGCCGCCGACCGTGGCCCAGAACAGGTCGGCCTCGGCGCCGTCGGGCGTCAGGTGACGGACCTGTCCGTCGGCGGTCAGCAGTTCCATCGAGCGGACGTGGTTGCCGAAGCTGCCCGCGCTGTGGTGGTTCTTGCCGTGGATGTCGCACGCGATCGCGCCGCCCACGGTGACCTGGCGGGTCCCGGGCAGCACCGGCACCCACAACCCGAACGGCAGCGCGGCCTTCATCAACTGGTCCAGCGACACCCCGGCGTCGACGTCCACGACGGTCGAGTCCGGTCCGCAGGAATGGATGCGGTTCAGTTCCGACATCTCGACGACGAGCCCGCCGCCGTTCTGCGCGTTGTCCCCGTAGGAGCGTCCCAGCCCGCGCGCGATGACGCCGCGGGGCCCGGCCTGTGCGACGGCCTTGGCGATCTCGTCGGGATCCGGTGTGGTGAGCACCTGCGCGACGGTCGGAGCGGTGCGGCCCCAGCCGGTCAACCGCTTGTGGGTTACAGACATCGCATCGAGGGTACCGTCCGGTCAGCGCCGCATCGGTTCAGCGCAGCCGGAAGATCACCGCGCGCTGCACCACGAAGTTGATGACCGTCGCGGTGCCCTGCGCGATCACGAAGGCCACCGGCACCGCCCAGTTCGCGTAACCGGCCAGGTGCAGCACCAGGTGGTTCAGCCCGACCTGCACGGCAAACGTCAGTGCGTACAGTCCCATCACCGCCGCGAAGCGGGAGCGGCTGGGCGGCGCCTGGAACGTCCAGCGCCGGTTGATCAGGTAGGCGGTGATGGTGCCGACCACGAAGCTCATCGCCTTGGCGAGGTCGACCTGCACCCCGAACACCTTGTAGAGCAGGACGTAGAGCCCGAAGTCGACGATGGCCGACAGCCCGCCGGTGATCAGGAACCGCAGCATCTGCGTCCTCAGACCCATCGCCGCGGCGGGCGGCGTCATCGCGGGGCCGGTCGGCGGGGGCAACTCCGTCATCGCGGGAAATCGTACGTGGACCCCGTGGTGCAGGATGGACGCCGTGCAGGAACTCGCCCAGGTGTGGCAGGCGCTCGTCGGCCGACACAGCTCGTCGCCGCTGATCGACGAGGTCGGCCGGGCGTTGCTGGACAGCTGGTCCGACCCCCGTCGCCGGTACCACGACATCAACCACCTGCGTGACATCCTCGGTTACGTCGACCTGCTCGCCGACTACGCGGACGACGCCGACGCGGTGCGGCTGGCGGCCTGGTATCACGACGCGGTTTTCGAGGCGCGGCCGGATGACGAGGAGCGCAGCGCCTGTCAGGCCGAGGCCGACCTGACCCGGCTGGGCGTGGCGGCGGACTTCGTCGCCGAAGTGGTCCGGTTGGTGCGGATGACCGCCGGCCACAACCCGGCCCACGGCGACCGCGACGCCGAGGTGCTCTCCGACGCGGACCTGGCCTCGCTGGCGCTGCCCGTCGAGCAGTATCGGCGCAATTCGGCGGACATCCGGCTCGAGTTCGCCCATGTCCCCGACGAGGTGTTCCGGAGCGGGCGGGCCGCCATCATCGCGGCCCTGCTGGCGGCCAACTCGCTGTACCGGACGCCGGCGGCTCGCGACCGCTGGGAGGCCGCGGCCCGGGCCAACCTGAAGGCCGAACTCGACGCGCTCACCGACAGCCAGCCATAGCCGCCCGGCCGGGGAGTCATTTGGCACTGGCGTCTGTGCCGTGTGTCCCTATGCAAAACCTCGGCGAGTAGACAAAAATCAGTCCCATGACGTCACACACCGAGGCCGGCGGACCGGTGACCGTACTGAGCGACGACGAGAGTTGGGACCTGATCTCCGGGGTGAGTCTGGGCCGTCTGGTCACCGTCCTGGAGGGCCGCCCGGAGATCTTCCCGGTGAACTTCGTGGTCCAGCGCCACACCATCCTGTTCCGTTCCGCGGAGGGCACGAAGCTGTTCTCGACGGTGATGAACGACCATGTGTTGTTCGAGGCGGACGACCACAGCGTCGCCGACGGCTGGAGCGTCATCGTGCGCGGAACCGCCGAACTGCTCTACGGCAGTGACGACATCCAGGACGCCGAGGAGGCCGGCTTGTATCCGTGGATCCCGACGCAGAAGCTGCGGTACGTGCGGGTCACGCCGACGGCCATCACCGGCCGGCGCTTCCAGTTCGGGCCCGAACCCAGCGACGGATCCGTCGCCGGCTGAAACCGCTGAAACGTCATCTGTTCAGCGGTGTCTGCGAGGTCCACTCGCACGTTGTCGCACTGGCGGCTGAACAGATCGGGAATCAGACCCAGTAGGGCACCCGGGCGCGGAACTGGCGCATCGCCACCAGCGCGACGGTCCAGCCGACGGCGGTCAGGACGAGCACCACGACCCAGTGCCGCAGATGCTGCGGGTCGCCCAGCAGCGGCGCCCGCACGATCTCGAGATAGTGCAGCAGCGGGTTGAGTTCGACGATCTTGGCCCAGCGGTCGGCGCCCTGCTGATGCAGCGTGTTGTTGTTCCAGATGATCGGCGTCATGAAGAACAGCAACTGCACCAGGGAGAACAGCAACGGACTGATGTCGCGGTAGCGGGTCGCCAGGATCCCGAAGCACAGGGCAACCCAGACGCAGTTGAGCATGATCAGCACCAGGGCTGGGATCACCGAAAGGTCGGCCCAGTTCCAGGGTTTCGGGAAGATCACCGCGATCACCACGAAGATGACGATGTTGTGCGCGAACAGGATCATCTGCCGCCACACCAGCCGGTAGACGTGTACCGACAGCGGGGTCGGCAGTTGTTTGATCAGCCCTTCGTTGGCGACGAAGACGTCGGCGCCCTCGAGGATCGCCGCGTTGATCAGATTCCAGATGATCAGGCCCAGCGTCACGTACGGCAGGTGCACCGAGAGTTCGAGATGGAACAGCTTGGAGTACAGCGCCCCCATCGCCACCGCGGTGGTGCCGGTGGCGATGGTGATCCAGAACGGGCCCAGCACACTGCGGCGGTAACGCTGCTTGATGTCCTGCCAGCCCAGGTGCAGCCACAGTTCGCGGCGCCCGAAACCGTCCACCAGGTCCTTGCGGGCCCGCTGGAACGTCCGGGACTGACTGGCCGCGTCGACGAACGTCATCTCTGCCCGAACCTTTCCTGTCTTCCCAACCGGCGCAATCGAATCCACTCGGCCAGGCCCGCCGGATCCCGACGGGCGACCAGGAAGTACCAGCCGAACCGTAACCATTCCTGCGGCAGCAGCTTGCGCAGGCCGGGTTGGGAGAGCAGGTAGCCCCGGTTGCGGTAGGTGAAGAAGCGCTTCTTCGCGTCGTCGGGGTACTGGGTGTGCATCCGGCCGCCCAGAATCGGCTTGAACTCGTCGCCGCCCTGCGGGTGCAGGTACACCGCGTCCAAACAGGTCCCGAACGGCAGGCCGGAGCGCACCAGCCGGCGGTGCAGTTCCACCTCGTCTCCGCGCATGAACAGCCGCAGGTCGGGCACCCCGACGGCCTCCACCGCGGACGCCCGGAACAGTGCCCCGTTGAACAGAGATGCTATGCCGCGCAACAGATCCTGGCCGGCGCCGCCGGTGCGCAGCTCGCCGACCCGCCGGCGCCACACCAGCCCGCGTCGCAGCGGGAAGGCCAGCCGGTCCGGGTCGCTCATGTCGCAGACCATCGGCGACACCTCATCCAGCCCGTGCCGGTCCGCGCAGGCCAACAGCGTCGCCAGGACGTCCGGGTCGGCCGGCCGGCCGTCGTCGTCGGCTAGCCAAATCCAGTCGGCGCCCAGCGCCAGCGCCTGTAGCATGCCCAGCGCGAATCCGCCGGCCCCGCCGAGGTTGCGCCGCGATCCCAGGTATGTCGTCAGAATCGGTTGTGCGGCAACCAGTTCCGACACCCGGGAATCGCAGTCGTTGTCTACCACGATCAGATGGTCGATCGGATGGCTCTGTGCGGCAAGCGCTTTCAGCGAGTTCGCCAGTTCCTCGACGCGGCGGTGGGTGACGACGACC
>CAZTAA010000041.1:8997-32993 GCA_964611465.1 uncultured Mycobacterium sp.
GATCTCCGGGTCGATGCTGGTGACCACGCCCATCGCCAGGCGCACCCGCATACCGGTGGAATAGGTGCGCAGCGGCATCGACAGGTACTCACCGAGTTCGGTGAACTCGGCGATCTCATCGACCTTGGCCAGCATCTGCTTTCGGGTCTGCCCGAGGAACAGCCCGCGGATGATGATGTTCTCGAAACCGGAGATCTCCGGGTCCATCCCCACCCCGAGATCGAACACGGGTGCCACCCGGCCGCGCACCGTCGCGACGCCGCGGGTCGGTTCGTAGATTCCCGAAAGCAGGCGCAGCAGAGTCGATTTCCCGGCCCCGTTATGGCCCACGAGGCCGACTCTGTCGCCCATCTTCAGCGACATGGTGATGTCGCGGAGCGCTTCGACGACGACGACGTTGGAGCTGTTGCGCCCGATGGTGCCGCCGGCCTTGCCGAGGAAGGCCTTCTTCAGCGATCGCGACTTGGCGTCGAAGATGGGGAACTCGACCCAGGCGTCCCTGGTCTCGATGTACGGGTCGCTCACCGTGAACTCGCTACAGGTACTGCCCGGTGCCGGGCGGCCCGGAAGATCCTGCCGGGCCCCGCTGGCCGACGGCAACACCGGGCGGCAGCGCGCCCTGGCGCATCTGCTCGAGTTGCGCGCGCGCCGCCATCTGCTGGGCGAACAACGCGGTCTGGATGCCGTGGAACAAGCCTTCGAGCCAGCCCACCAGCTGAGCCTGCGCGATGCGCAGTTCGGCGTCCGACGGCACCGCGTCGTCGCTGAACGGCAGCGCCAGCCGTTCCAGTTCGTCGCGCAGCTCCGGGGCCAGGCCGTCCTCCAGTTCGTGGATCGACGTCTTGTGGATGTCGCGCAGCCGGTTGCGGCTGGCGTCGTCCAACGGCGCGGCCTTCACCTCTTCGAGGAGTTGCTTGATCATCGTGCCGATGCGCATCACCTTGGCGGGTTGCTGCACCAGGTCGGTGATCGAGGTGTCGTCGTCATCGGCGGATGCCTGCGCCGCCCCATCGGGTGCACCGATGATCTCGATGCTGTCGTCGTCCGTGCTCACGGTGTGTGTGCTCCTCCGCGCCACTCGTAGATCCGGGTTTCGCCGTTGTCGTAGATCTTGGCCCACGACGTGGATTCCCCCAAGGACACTAGACCGTCGGGCATCCGGAAGCCGCGGACCACCGGTGAGCTGGTGACGACGTAGCGGATGCCGAGCTCCTCGACGGCCCGGGCGACCCGCGGGTCGTGATCGGCGTCGTCGGCGTACGCCCAGAAGATGAAACGCTGGTGCCCGGGTCCCTGCTGGACGGGGTAGTCGTAGTGCGTCCACAGCGGGTGCAGCCCGGCCACGGCGTACATCCAGGCCGTCCCGTCGGTGTTGGCGTTGCCGATCAGCGTATCCCGCGCGCCCGGCAGCGTCGCCAGGTAGGCGAACGCCTCGAGGTCCTTGCGGTCGACGATCACCTGGTCGTACTTCTCGCCGAACAGGTAGCGGTGCCGCGGGAAGTAGTGCCACGCCAGCCCGCCGCTGCCGGCGATCAACAGCACGCACAGCAGCGCGCGCCAGAACCGGTCACCGGGGTCGCGCGGGGCCAGCCGGCGGGCCCAGCGCACGCCCAACCCGGCCGCGGTGAACAGCGCCAGTCCCGCCATCGGGGTGAGCAGCAGCGTGATGACGCCCGACAGCCGGCGCGGGTCGCTGTAGAAGAGGTCGCTGTACAGCGAGATGACCCGGCCCGCGGGCCCCCCGAAGGGCGCGGAGGAATGCACGATCGCGAGGGCCAGGAGCAACCACACCGCGGCCACCCACAGCGGGGCCCGCCGCACCGCCGACCACCGCGGCTCGAGCACCCTCTGGTCCGGAGGCCGGTTCAGGAACCAACTCCCGGACGCCCACACCGGGCCCAGCATCAGCAGCACGCCGCCCGCGGCGGCCAGCGCGATCACGATGTTCTGGATCGGGAAGTCGTTGAGGTGCCGGGTGTGTTGCACGACGGCGTCGAACAGGGCTTTCTTGCGGCCCTCGTGGGTGACGAACGCGTGCCCCGCGATGATCTCGGCCTGCTGCAGGACGCCGAGGAACTGCGGCAGCAGCGCCAGCAGCGTCGGGACGGCGACGGCGACCAGGCTCAGGAAGTCCACCAGGCGTCCGCGAACCGGCCGCCACAGCACGCCGCACAGCCACCACATCGCGACGAACGTCACCACGACGACCCCGCCGGTGATGTGCGTCGAGAAGACACCGATCAGGGCCAGCACCGCCAGCGGAATCCGATCGCGGTGCCGCAGGCAGCTCATGATCAACACGGTGGTCGGCACGGCCAGCCCGTAGGCCACCAGGTTCGGGATGGCCGCGACGTCGAACTCGACGTAGGGCACCGCGGTGAACGACGCCGACAGCGCGGCCGCGGTGGCCGCCGCCCCGGCGCTCTGCCATTGGCCGCTCATGGGCCGCAGCAGGTTCCAGGTCAGGACGGCCGCGCTGGCGGGGAACAACCACACCGAGGCGGCCAGTGAGCCCAGCGTGTAGGCCGTGGTGGGGGCCGCGCCGGTGAGCTGGCTGAACACCGCCGCCAGCGCGTGGAAGGTCGACGGGTAGTACAGCTGCATGTGGGATTCGACGTTGCGCAGTTCGCCCATGTGCGTCGAGGACGCCTGTCCGGTATCGAGGATCCAGCGGATCTCGTTCGCATGCCACACGGCGTCCCAGGTGCTCGGGACCGACTGCCAGTCCGAGATGCCGCGATAGGCCGCGAACCAGATCAGGAAAGCACCCAGCGTGACGCCGGCGGCAACGACGAGCGCCGGTCCACGGGCCGGTCGCCGTGCTTCGCCAGCCGGGTCGCGCCAGCGGGCCAGCACCATCGGCGCGATCGCCGCCAACCCGGTGCACACGGCCAGTGCGGCCAGTGCGGTCCAAGCGTTCCAAGGGATTCCGGCGGCGCCGTAGGGAATGATGGCCGCACCGACCACGCCATAGGTCAGGGCGGGCCCCACCGCGATCGCGGTCGGCCACGTTAGCCGGGCCGCCCGTGCCACCACCGCTCCGGGGAGGATCAGCAACAGCACCGCTGTCAGCACTCCAAACCCGAAGCTCACCGCACTAGTATCACCAACGATGCGATCCGGTTCCGGACCGGCGGGTGCCCGGTCCGCCGCGGCGGCAGCCCCGATCGGTCGGCCCTCGACCCTTTAAGGTGGGTTGCATGGCTTTCGACGTCGCCCGGGTGCGCGGTCTGCATCCGACCCTGGGCGACGGCTGGGTGCATCTGGACCCGCAGGCCGGGATGCTCATCCCCGACGTCGTCGCGACCACCGTGTCGACGGCCTTCCGCACCTCGTCGGCCAGTGCCGCGGGACCCCATCCGCTGGCCCGGCGCAGTGCGACGCTGCTCGCCGCCGCCCGCCAGGCGATCGCCGACATGGTCAACGGCGATCCGGCCGGTGTCGTGCTCGGCCCGGATCGCGCCGTCCTGCTCACCCTGCTCGCGGACGCGTCGTCGTCGCGCTCCGGGCTGGGCAACGAGGTCGTCGTGACCCGCCTCGACGACGAGGCGAACATCGCGCCGTGGCTGCGGGCGGCGGACCGCTACGGCGCCAAGATCAAGTGGGCCGAGGTCGACATCGAGACCGCCGAACTGCCGGCCTGGCAGTGGGAGACGCTGGTCACCAAGGACACCCGGCTCGTCGCCGTCCCGTCGGCGTCCCCGACCCTGGGCACGGTGGTCGACGTGCGTCCGATCACCAAACTCGTGCACGACGCCGGCGGTCTGGTCATCGTCGACCACACCGCGGGCGCGCCCTACCGCCTGCTCGACATCGAGGAGTCCGGCGCCGACGTCGTCGCGCTCAACGCCGCCGCCTGGGGCGGGCCGCCGATCGGCGCGCTGGTGTTCCGTGACCCCACGCTGATCGACACGTTCACCGCGATGTCACTGGATCCGCGCGCCGTGGGCCCGGCCCGGCTCGAGATGGGCACCCACCAGTTCGGCCTGCTCGGCGGTGTCGTCGCCAGCGTCGAGTACCTCGCGAATCTGGACGAGTCGGCCGAGGGCAACCGTGGGCAACGACTGGCCGCCTCACTGCAGTCCGCCGGTGGCTACCTCGACGGGCTGTTCGAGTATCTGCTGCACTCGCTGCAGTCGATGCCCCTGGTGATCGTGCTCGGGGCGCCCGACGCCCGCATCCCGGTGCTCAGCTTCGCGGTGTCGAACGTGCCCGCCGAGCGGGTGGCTCAGCGGTTGGCCGACAACGGCATTCTGGCGATCCCGAATGCCGGCTCACGGGTGCTGGATCTCATCGGTGTCGACGACATCGGCGGGGCGGTCACCGTCGGGCTGGCGCACTATTCGACGGCCTACGAGATCGACCAGCTGATGCGGGCGCTGGCGTCCCTGGGTTAGCTCAGATCGTCAGCACGACCTTGCCGGTCACCGCACCGGCGGCCAGCATGGCATGCGCTTCGCCGGCACTCTGGACGGGCAGCGTCGCACCGATGACCGGGCGAACCTGCCCGGCCTCGATCATCGGCCACACGGCGTCGCGCGTCGCGGCGACGATGGCCGCCTTGCCCATCGGACCGTCGAGCGGCCGGCCGCGCAGCGCGGTGCCGATCACCCTCGCGCGCTTGCCGATCAGCTTCCCGATGTTGAGTTCGCCCGTGACCCCGCCCTGCATGCCGATGATGACGAGCTGTCCATCAGGCGCGAGCGCGTCGATATTGCGGTCCAGATACGCCGCCCCCATGATGTCGAAGATCACGTCGGCCCCGCCGACCTCCGACAGGCGGGCGACGAAGTCGTCGTCGCGGTAGTTGACGGTCAGGTCGGCGCCGAGTTCCCGGCAGCGCTGCAGCTTCTCCGGCGACCCGGCGGTGACCGCGACGTCGGCGCCGAGTGCGCGTGCGACCTGGATGGCGTGCGTGCCGACGCCGCTGGCGCCGCCGTGCACGAGCAGGCGCTGACCGGCCCGCAGGTTGGCGGTCATCACCAGGTTGGACCAGACCGTGCAGGCCACCTCCGGAAGCCCGGCCGCCTCGACGAGTCCGACGCCCGCCGGGATCGGCATGACCTGGCCCACCGGAACGGCGACGTATTCGGCGTAGCCGCCGCCGGCGAGTAGCGCGCAGACGTCCCGGCCGACGAGGTCCGGGGCGCCCTCGCCGGTCGCGACGACGGTCCCGGCGACCTCCATCCCGATGGTCTGGCTCGCGCCCGGCGGTGGCGGGTAGCGCCCGGCGGCCTGCAGCAGATCGGCGCGGTTCACGCCGGCGGCGGCCACCTTGATCAGAACCTCACCCGGGCCCGGGCTGACGTCGGGTATCTGCTGCCAGGTCAGTCGTTCGGGTCCGTCGGCGACGATGGCGTACACACGGGTCACCGTACAACGCGAATTCTCCGTTGCCGCGGCGGCGCATTCCCCTACGATCTGCCGTCATGCAGGGGATGATTGCCGGCCGCACGGCGGGCGATATGCCGGGTCTGGACATCGCCGAGCAGCGGGCCTGGCAGAACTTCCTCGACACCGCGCTGCGCCTGCACGCCACGATGAACCGCGGGCTCGCCGACGAGCACAAGCTCTCGCTGGCCGATGTCCGTTTGCTCGACGTGCTGGACCGTTCGGGGTCGGCGCGGATGGGCGATCTCGCCGACGTGCTGGTGTCGCTGCCGAGCCGGGTCACCCGCCAGATCCGACGGCTCGAGGCGAACGGCCTGGTGCAGCGGACCGCGAGTCCCGAGGATGGACGCGGTGTGCTCGCCACCATCACCGACAGCGGACGCGACGCGGTCCGTCAGGCGATGGTCACCTATGCGCACGCGGTGCGCGTACATTTCCTCGATCAGCTGACCCGCACCCAGCTCGCGGCGATGGGTGACAACTGCCGGCGGATCGGCTCCGCGCTCAAGCAGCCCGAAGACCCGGCCAGGCTGACGGGCGCTTGATCCCGATACCCTTGTCGGCGGTGGCGTGGCAGAGCGGCCTAATGCACTCGCCTTGAAAGCGAGAGACGGCTAACACCGTCCGGGGGTTCAAATCCCTCCGCCACCGCAGTTCAGACAGCGGATTCGGCGTCATTTCGGGCGTCGGTCACCCCCGTCGAGTGGCCGCTTCAGCTCACCGGATCAGCGCGCCGATTGATGCGCCGGAGGGGCCCGGTGAGCCACCGCGGACGAGCCGATTCCCCGGCCGGCGCGTGTGAAAATTGAGTCTCAGCAACCTTCCGGCTATGGTCACTGAAACTTGAGAGTGAGGTCGGGGGCCGTGAAAGAAGCTGTTGACGTGGATGTCTGGCCGGCTATTGATCGCGAGGGGCCGTCTGGGGTGTCCCGCATAAGCAAAGTTATGGCAGCCAGCACGCTGGTCGCCGGCTCGATGATCGCCGGGGTCCAGGCCGAGGTGCCGGGCGACCACGCGGCCCGCGAAGCGGCCGTGTCGCTGACCACCCAGGTCCGCACCCTCAGAGGCGTAATCCCGTGGTCAATCGACACGGCGCTGGGCGGCGCGGTCTGCAACAAGGCCAGCAACAACGTCTGTACCGACCTGTGGTACCCGTATCTTCTGGCCGACCTGGGCGTCGCCTGGGGCACGGACATCCTCACCGACACGTTGAAGGACGTCTCGTCGGCGGAGATCGTGTTCGGTTATTCCTCGGGCGCGGTCGTGGCGTCCCAGTGGTTGGCCAAGCACGCCAAGGATGCCGACGCCCCGTCGGCCCGCAAGCTGTCGTTCATCCTGATCGGGAATCCGAAGCGGAAGTACGGCGGTGCGGACTTTGCCTACACCAGCGCCGCGACGACGCCGAACACCCAGTACACCGTCCTCGACGTGGCCCACGAGTACGACAACGTCGCCGACTCCCCCGATGACCCCTGGAATCTGCTCGCAGCGGCGAATTCAGTCGCCGGTTACCTCTTCGTGCACACCGCCTACTCCGTCGATCTGGTACACGACGAAAAGCTGGTCTGGAAGGAGGGCAACACCACCTACGTGCTGATCCGCACCAAGGATCTGCCGCTGCTGGCGCCGGTGCTCTGGCCGCTGCGCTTCCTCGGGCTCGACTTCATCGCCGATGCCATCAACACGCCGCTGAAGACGATCGTCGACTGGGCCTACAACCGCAACTATCCCGGCATCATCACCGATCCCGTCGAAGCGCAGAAAGCAGTCGACGACGCGCTGCGCGGCCCGTCGGCGCCAACCGGCACCAAGCGCACGATGGACTTCGCCGCGGCCGCCGCACTGGCCCCCGCCGACACCCTCGATAAGCCGTCCGGAAGCACCGACAGCGACGCCGCCGCGGCCGTGGCGAGGGCCCTCAGCCAGGATGCTGTGCAGACGAAACCCGTTGCAGCGGAAGACGTCGACTCCGGTCCGTCGAACGCCGCCCCGGAAGCACCGGAGACCCCGAACGATCCCGACACGACTGACTCCGGCACAAAGACCGACCCGGACACGACGACGGACTCCGACACGTCGACGGAGCCCGACACCACGCCGGAGAGCCCCGAGAACCAGAAGCCTCAGGCCGACCCGTCGGACACCGCTGGCAGCGATACCGACGACTCCGCGAGCGTCGGACGCCACCGGGCACCCGAGGACGCCGGCACCGCCACCGACAATGGCACCGATACCGGCACCGACAACTCGGAGAGCGCCGGTCGCCACCGGGCACCCGAGGACACAGTCAGCGCGCCTGCGACGAACCCGTAGATCAACGGCCTCGCGCGGCCACGATCACCATCAGACCCGCCTGCCGGGTGGAATCTCGGCGGAGATCGTGTCGAGCAGATCGGTGTAGCGGTGTGCCTCGGCATGCCGTCCCGGCTTTCCGCTGCTGACCACCGCGGCGGCCAGGTGGCGCGACGGGTCGGCCCACACCGCGATGTCGACCAGGCCGGTGTGCCCGAACGCATCCGGCGCGTTGCGGCCGAACGGCCCGAACCGGGTGGAGCCGAGCATGTACCCGGTGCCCCAGCGCATCGGCATCAGTCCGGTCGCGATGTCGGGCCGCAACCGGCGCACGGGCCTGGTCGCCGCCCGCAACGTCTCCGGCCGCATCACCCGCACGCCGTCGAGTTCGCCTTCGCGGCAAAGGATTTCGGCGAACCGGGACAGCTCATCGGCATTGGAGACGGTGCTTGACGAGGGCACCACGCTGGTCAGGAACGCCGGTGTGTTGGTGAACGGGATGATCCGGTGCAGGGTTCCGCCGACCGCCAGTTTGAACGCCCGCGCGATCGGGGCGGGCAGCGGCTTCCCGGTCGCATGACTCGGTGCCACCAGCGGCACATCCTGTTCCGCCACACCGTAATTCGTCCACCGGAAGCCGAGCGGATCGAGGATCTCGGCGGCCAGGATGTCGCGGATGTTGCGGCCGGTGGCGGCCGAGACGATCTCGCGGACCAACGGGCCCCAGGTGACGCCGTGGTACATGTGCACCAGTCCGGGCGGATACACCGGTCGCATCCGGCCGAGCATCTCGCGGGCGTAGTCGCTGTCGTTCATCCGTTTCAGGTCCACCCGCGGGCCGGTGGCGAACGGGATGCCGGCGCTGTGTGTGATCACGTGCCGGATCGTGGTCCGTTCCTTGCCGTGGCCGGTGTACGTCGGCAGGTACTCGCACACCCGGTCGTCGAGGGAGAAGGCGCCGCGCTCCACCAGCATGTGCACCACGGTGGTGGAGATCGCCTTGGCCGCCGAGTACACGCAGAACGGCGTCGTCGTGCGGACCGGCACCCGTTCGGCGTCGGGCGCATCCTCGGGGCCGTTGCCCCAGCCGTGCCCGATGGCCCGGTTGAGCACCGGAGTTCCGTTGTGCCGCAGGCAGACCTGGATGGCGGGATGCATCCCGGCCGAGTACCAGTGCCGGGCCGCCGACCAGATCCGCTCGACGGCAGCGGGATCGATGCCGGAGTGGTCTTCGGTGCCGACGTCGGTCACCGCATCCAGATCCGCGGGCACCCGGATCCGGCCGTCGGTCACGCCGGCAGCCTGTGCAGCGTCGCCGAAAGGTGGTGCTGCAGCCGCTGTCCGACGGCGGCCATCCGCAGCGTGTAGGTCAGGGTGTCGCCCGTGATGTGGATCGAACGGGCCACGGCCATAACCTCTTTCGCCGTGCCGGTGCGCCCGATCTCGGTGGAGACCAGGTCCATGTCCAGCCGGTCCCCGTCGATCACGGCCGGCCCCTCCTGGATCTCGGTGAGGCCTGTGGGGTGGGCGAGCACCCATTCGACGCGGCCGGGCGCCGGTGCGCGCAGGTAGCCGGTTTCGGTGTGCAGGGCACGGCCGTCATCGGTGGCACGGGTGCGTTGGGTATAGGTCAGGAACGGCTTGCCGACGTGACCGAAGGTGATCTCCTCGGTGTAGCCGAACGGCGCGATCGTCGGGTAGTCGCCGGTGCCCTCGCCCGCCCAGGTGCCGAGCAGCGGCGCCAGCGTGGCCAATTCGGGATGCAGGTCGGACACGGTTATTCGCCGGTGAACTCCGGGCGCCGCTTCTGGAACATCGCCGTGATGCCCTCGGTGAGGTCCTTCGACGGCAGGAAGGCGGAATTCCATGCGGCCACGTAGCGCAGGCTCGCCGCCACCTGCGCGGTGCGCTGCTCGTCGAGGACGTCCTTGATGCCCTGGACGACCAGCGGCGGGTTGGCGGCGATCTCCGCGGCGGTTGCGCGCGCGGCGGCCAGCGTGGCGTCGGCGTCGTCGTAGACGTCGTTGACCAGACCGATCTTCTCGGCGCGTTTGGCGTCGATGTCCTTGCCCGTCAGCGCCAGCTCGCGCAGGTGGCCTTCGGACAGGATCAGCGGCAGCCGCGCCAGCGAGCCGACGTCGGCGACGATGGCCAGCTTCACCTCGCGGACCGAGAACTTCGCGTCGGCGCTCGCGTAGCGGATGTCCACGGCGCTGATCAGGTCGACGCCGCCGCCAATGCACCAGCCGTGCACCGAGGCGATGGTCGGAGTCCGGCAGTCGGCGACCGCGGTGATGGTGTGCTGCATGCGCTTGAGGCGGGCGTGGAAGTCCGCGCGCGGCTTGGCCAGGGCGCCGTCGGCCGTCATCGCGCCGAGCGTGTCGCCCATCGCGGCGACGTCGAGGCCGTAGCTGAAGTTCTTGCCGGAGCCGGTCAGCACGATGGCGCGGACGTCGGGATCGGCGTCCAGTTTCTCGAACACCTCGGGCAGTTCGGCCCAGAACGCCGGGCCCATCGCATTGCCCTTGCCCGGTCCGATCAACGTCACGGTGGCGACGTGACCGGTGGTTTCGACGGTTACCGACTCGTACTCATCAGCCATGCAGGCGAGGTTACCCACCCGCGGGAGCGGTCCGGGCAGCAGGGCGCGCCCCGTTGTGACGGCCATCACATGACAACGTATAGTGTCAGAGTCGGCGGAGTCGGACGGGGAGGCAGCCAGCGTTGAACGGGAACCACAGGACCTTGGCCCACCGCCTCGCGGCGATCCTCCTCGCGTTCGGCGTCGCGTCCGGGATGGGGCACGGCGTGGCGTGGGCCGACGGCGGGGACTCCGGTCCGGCCTCCGGCACGGTCCATTCGAGCCAGGCCGACAACGGCTCGGCGGACACCTCGAAGCCACCGGCGTCCGGCGAGAAGAACGAGGCCGACGGAGCCGGCACGGCGACCACCGGGTCGAAGGAGCCCGACACCGCGGCACCGGAACCGCAATCTGAACCGGGGACAGCCGAACCGACGGCCGGACCCGAGGGCGACGCGGGCGCGACGCCGGAGCCCTCGCCGCAAACCGACGCCGACCAGCCCGATCCCGAGACCGACGAAACGTCCGCGCCGTCGGACGATCCCGGCACCGAGGTGGTGGTCACCGAGTCACCCGAGGTCAGCCCGGCGACACATCCCGAGCCGGCGACCGTCGAACCTTTTGCGGTGGAACCTGTTTCGGGTACAGCCGTCGAGGCCGAACCCGGTGGCAAGACGACGCTGCCCCCGTCAACCGGCCGGAGCGCCGCCGACGGGCAGACCGCACCGACCGGCGCGCCGGCCCCGTCCGTCCGCAGCCTGGCACTGACACCCATAGCGCCCGATACCACGAAGAACGGGCCGGAATCCGTCGCCCTACCGCAGACCGCCACGAAAGCCCTCGTCACGGTCACGACGCCGAGCGCACCAGAACCGTTGTCCCCCATCGCCGAACTGCTGGAGCTGCCCGGCCGCGTCGTCAACGCCGTGCTGGAGATCTTCGGCTTCACCACATCCTCGGACGGCAACAAGAGCCCGTTTACCTGGGCACCCATCACCGATCTGCTGTTCGCGGTATTCCGCGGCGTCGAGCGGCTTTTCGGGCTCGATCGGACACCGGCGGTTCAGCCGGTGGTGCCGGCGCTGACCTACACCGGTCCGCCGACGGGGGAGACGCCGACAGTGGCCCAGTTCCTCAACGCCGCGGCGGCGGAATACGTCCTCGGGGGCGTGCCCGGCGGCCTGGTTCCGTTCACCGTCAACGGATTCCAGATGGCGTCCACCAACATCTTCTCCGGTGAGGCCGCCAGGGTGTGGGTGACGCCGGAGCGGCAGATCATCATCGCCTATCAAGGCACGACCGGCGGGACGAACCTGTTGTTCAAACCGATCATGGTGTTGAGCCAGTTGCTCACCGACCTGCAGGTGATCCTCACCAACACCACGCCGTGGGCGTTCTACGACGCCGTGAACTTCGCCCGCCAGGTGCAGGCCGAAGCAGCAAAGCAGGGCTACACCGACGACGACATCTTCGTCACCGGTCATTCGCTCGGCGGCTGGGAGGCCGAGTACGTCGCGCAGCAGACCGGCCTGCGCGGCATCGGCTTCGAAAGCCCGGGCATCAACACCACCAGCCCGGGCAACGGCGCCAACTCGGGATTCGTCAACATCGAGACCTACGGCGATACCGCGGCCTACCTGTCCACCGACCTGCCCGGCCTGCAACCGTTCATGCCGGCCTACGTGCCGGGCGGTGGCAGCAAGCCGCACTACGGTGCGATCGTCATGATCGGCGATCCGGGGGCCGTGTCGCCGATGTTCAACGCGTCGACGCTGTGGGGCAGGGGACTGCTCGGCACCCTCATCTTCATCGGCGACTTCCTGGGCAACTTCTTCGCACACCACCTGCCCGGAATGCAGGCCTACCACCTGGGTGTCACGCCCGATCCCGGCGTGGTGACGTGGTTGGGCACCGCGACGGGACCGGTCAACACGGGCTGGGGCGAGCTCACGATTCCCGAACTGATGGTGGCCGCGTCCGACGCGCGGACCCTCGTCAAGCTCTAGCGGACCTTCATCCGGCTGAGGACCTGCTTCAGCGGGGCGTCCGGCACTCCCTTGCACAGGATCCCGGCCAGCGCCGACAACAGGAACGCCTGACTCTCCGGTGCACTCTGCCCCTGCTTGCCGGCGATCTCGCTGACGACCTTCACCCGGTCGCTGTCGCTGAGGGTTACGAACTCCGCGCAGGTGATGTCGGGCGACAGGGGTTCGGTGGTCATCGCCACCTGCCCGCCGGTGGTTCGCGCACAGCCGCTCAGCACCGCCGCCGCAACCAGCGCGGCCGCGGCGGCCCGTTTCACGCGTGCCTGGCTCATGAGCGTCCACTTCCTTCGTTGCCGAGTGCGGTCGCGATCCAGTCGGTGGCGAATGACAGGAATGCGTCGTTCTCGTGAGGCGCGCCGATGGTCACGCGTACCCCGTCGCTACCGTACGGGCGCACCAGGATGCGGGCGTCGGCGGCCTGCTCGACGAAGCCGGCGGTGTGCTGCGGGCCCAGCGGCAGCCAGACGAAGTTGGCCTGGGAGTCGGGCAGTTCGTAGCCGGCGGCGCGCAGCGCCGCGCTGACCCGGCGCCGCTCGGCGACCACCGCGTCGGTGCGGGCCAGCAGTTCGTCTGCGGCGTTGACCGACGCGATCGCGGCCGCCTGGGCCAGGCTGCTCGCGGTGAACGGCACGTACACCTTACCCAGTGCGGTGATGACGTCCGGGTCGCCGACGGCATAACCCACCCGCGCGCCGGCCAGCCCGTATGCCTTCGAAAAGGTGCGCAGCACAACGACATTCGGGTGATCGCGGGCCAGGCCGAGGCTGTCGGGCAGCAGGCCGTCCCGGATGTACTCGACGTAGGCCTCGTCGATGCACACCACGATATCTTCGGGAACGGCCCGCACGAAGGCCGCCAGCTCGTCCGGCGGCACCACCGTCGACGTCGGGTTGTTGGGGTTGCACACGAAGATCAGCCGGGTGCGTTCGGTGACGGCGGCCAGCATCGCGTTCAGATCGTGGGTGTGGTCGCGCAGCGGCACCGGCACCGGAGTGGCGCCGGCCACCCGCACTTGCAGCGGGTAGACCTCGAACGCGCGCCAGCCGAACATCACCTCGTCGCCGACCGAAGAGGTGATCTGGATCAGCTGCTGGCACAGGCTGACCGAACCACAGCCGGCAGCGATGTGCTCCGGCGCCACATCGACGTGCTTGGCCAGGTGTTCCTTCAGTTCGACGTACCCGTTGTCCGGGTAGCGGTTGAGCGTGCCGGTGGCCTGCTCGATGGCCGCTCGCACGCTGGGCAGCGGGCCGTGCACCGTCTCGTTACTGGCCAGCTTGATCGCGCCGGGGACCGTCTTGCCGGGCGTGTAGGCCGGTAGATCGGCCATCAGCGGGCGCAGGCGGGCGGTCATTTGGCCAGCATAAGTGAGGCTGTGTACGCTGTGCCCTCGGCGGTTCCGGTGCCGGCGCGGCGTCCGGTAACCTCTACGAAGTTCAAGGAGGCGTGCCAGAGCGGCCGAATGGGGCTCACTGCTAATGAGTTGTCCCCCTCAAAAGGGGACCGGAGGTTCAAATCCTCTCGCCTCCGCCACACAACTGAATAGTCAAGCGCCCGTAGCTCAACGGATAGAGCATCTGACTACGGATCAGAAGGTTAGGGGTTCGAATCCCTTCGGGCGCGCTCAGCGAAAATCGGCGAATCCGCCGGATTACTCCTTGACCCCGATCGTGATCAGGTCCGAGGCGAACTGCGGCCACATCGGCCGGTCCACCCGGTGCTGCTCCCCCACCGTGAAGCCGGCCCCCTCGAACAGGGCGCGCATCGCCCGCGGCGACGGGCTGTGCGCCGGCCCGAGTCGTTCGACCGAGAACTTCGACAGCAGTTCGGGCGGGCTGATGGTGGCCACCACCGCCAAGCCGCCCGGCACGAGTACGCGGTGGAAGTCCCGCAGGGCGGCGGGCTGGTCGAAGAAATGGAAGGCCGACGTGCTCACCACGGCGTCGAGAGTCCCGTCGTCGAATGGCAACTGCTCGGCCGGCGCCCGCAGCCACTGTACGGCCGAAGAGCGCTCCTTCGCCTCGGCCAGCATCCCTTCGGACATGTCCACCCCGTACACCTGCCGGGGATGCAGTTCCCGTTGAATGCGATCCGCCAGAATGCCTGTGCCACATGCGATGTCGGCCACCCGCTGCGAATTGTGGGAGCGCAGCAGTTCGATCACCTCGTCCTGGGCCGGCCGGTAAACCCACTGCTGCAGAAGCGGCAGGTTGTACGCCGGCGCGGCGAAGCTCCAGAACTTGGTGACGGCGTCGTTGAAGTTGCGGCGCGGGACCGGCGCCATCTGGGGCATATCGCAAAAGCTACCGACTGGAACGGATCCGGAAGGCGTCGGTCTGTTAACGAATACGCATCAACACACGGTCAGGCCGCCGTCGACGGCGATCGTCTGGCCCACCACATACCCGCCGGCCGCCGAGGCCAGCCAAACCGCGGTGGCGGCCAGTTCGGCCGGCTCGCCGGTGCGGCCGAGCACCACCCGCGGCAACTGTGAATCCAGGTAGCCCGGCTTGTACTCGTCGGTCATCTCCGTCTTGAAGAACCCGGGCGCCAGCGCGTTGACGCGGATGCCCTTGCGGCCGCCCCACTGCTGGGCCAGGTCCCGGGTCAGGCCGATGACGCCGGCCTTGGACGCGGCGTAGGCCGCCTGCGGCAGTTTCGCCGTGGTGAGCCCGAGGATGCTGGCGATGTTGATGATCGAACTGCCCGGTGCCATCACCCGCCCGCAGGCCTGCGCCATCCAGTACGACCCCTCGAGGTTGACGTCGATGACCTTGCGGAATTCGTCAGGAGTTTCGCGGGTCGCCGGCACCGCGGTCCCGATGCCGGCGTTGTTGATCAGGATGTCCACCCGGCCGAAGGCGTCGACCGTGGCGTCCACCAGAGCCTGGCACTGGTCGGGGTCGGCGACGTCGGTCTGCACCGCCAGGGCGCGCCGGCCGGCGCCCTCGACGAGTGCCGCGGTGGCGGCCATCTTGTCCACCCGGCGGGCGCCGAGCGCGACGTTCCCGCCGGCTTCGGCGAACGCCTGCGCGAACGCCACACCCAGTCCGGACGACGCGCCGGTGACGATGACGACCTTGTCGTCCAGTTTGAACATGTCCAGAGTGCTCATTGGGAATTCCTCAGTACTTGGCGGGCGATGGCGTGCTTGTGCACCTCGGTCGGTCCGTCGTAGAGCCGGAAGGCGCGGATGTCGGAGAAGATCATGCCGACCGGCGTCTCGTCGGAAATGCCGATGCCGCCGAGGATCTGCACGCAGCGGTCGGCGACCTTGAACAGTTCCTCGGACACGTAGGCCTTGACCATCGAGCTCTCGTGGCGGCCCTTGGCGCCGGAGTCGAGCATCCAGCAGGCCCACCAGATGGCCAGCCGGCACTGCTGCAGCGCGATCTCGTTGTCGGCGATCATGAAACTCACGCCCTGGTGCTCACCGATGGGCTTGCCGAAACCCGTTCGGGTGCGGGCATGTTCGACGGCGATCGACTGCGCCCGCGACGCCGCGCCCAGCCAGCGCATGCAGTGTGTCAACCGGGCCGGGGCCAGCCGCAGTTGGGCGTAGCGCAGCGCCTGGCCGACCTCACCGAGGACCGCCGGCGCCGGCAGCGTCAGATCGTCGAACCGCACGACGCCGTGACCCTCCACGTAGTTGCGATCCATCGTGTTCATCACGCGCTCGATCTCGATGCCCGGGGTGTCGCCGTCGCACAGGAACAGCGTCGGGCCGTCGGCGCCGAATTCGTTCGGCGCCACCCGGGCCATCACGATCCAGGTGCGTGCGCCGTTGGCACCGGTGATCAGCCACTTGCGGCCGTTGATCACGTAATCGGTGCCGTCGAAAACCGCGGTGGTGTTCAGCTGGTTCGGGTCCGATCCGGCGCCGCCGGGTTCGGTCATCGCGAACACCGAACGCTGCGTGCCGTTGATCACCGGCACCAGATACCTCTCGGTCTGGGCGGGGTCGGCGAGCTTGCCGAGCAGGAACATGTTGCCCTCGTCGGGTGCCGCGCAGTTCAGCGCGATCGGGCCCAACGTGGACCAGCCGGCGGCCTCGAACAGCACGGCCTGCTCGACGTGCGACGGCTCGCGTCCCCCGAAGCGGCGCGGCGCCTGGAAGGTCAGCAGTCCGGCGTCGCGGGCGTGGGCCACCAGTTCGGTGCGCAGGTCTTCGTCGGGGCCGTGCCGGGTCAGTCTCGGGTCGGTCTCGTAGGGCACGACCTTGCCGGCGACAAACGCGCGGATCTCGTCGCGCAAAGCTCTTGTCGCAGCGGGTATTTCGAAATCGATCACGATTCGCCCCCGATCATGGCGTGGGCGCGCTCGAAGAGCCGCACCGTGGCCGCGTGCAGATGGTCACCGATCTCCTTCGGCGCCCGTCCGGCGGCCGCGCGGGCGTTGCTGCCCTCCAGGATGATGCCGAGCTTGAAGCAGGCCAGCACCCCGTACCAGGTGATGTCCGACAGGTCCCGGGCGCTGTGCTGGGCGTAGCGCTCGACCAGATCCGTTGTGGAGCACAGGCCTTCGGCATCCATCAGCGGGTTGCCCAGAACGCTTTCCCCGCTCCGCCGAGGCCAGGTGGCCAGCATCCATCCGAGGTCCAGCAGCGGATCGCCGATGGTGCTCATCTCCCAGTCGACGATCGCGACCAACTCGGGCCCGGTGCGGGAGAACATGACATTGGCGGCGTGGTAGTCGCCGTGCATGATGCCCGGTGTCCAATGGGTGGGCCGGTTCTCGTCGAGCCACTTGGCCACACCGTCGACGTCGCCGATGTCGGGCCCCGGATAGTTCTCGAAGGCGGAGTACCCCTCCAGTTCCGAAAGCCACCGCGGCACTTGACGTTCCAGGAACCCGTCCGGCTTTCCGTAGTCGGCCAGCCCGACGGCGACGTGGTCGACGGCGCCCAGACGCGCCAGGGCATCGGCCATCGACAGACCCATCCCGAACTGGATCGCCGGGTCGGACGCATGCGGTTCGGGCAGTCCCTCGCCGGCATTGAACCCGTCGACGGGTTCCATCAGATAGAACACCGCATCGCCCAGGACCGACGTGTCCTCGCACACCGCGATCAGGCGCGGATGCGGCACATCGGTGCCGGCCAGGGCGGCGAGCAACTGGGTCTCCCGCAGCATCACCTTGTTGCTGATCGGCCGCAGGTGCGCGGGACCGCGCCGGAACACATACGGCCGGCCCGACCGCTCGAAGCGAAGCATGATGTTCTGCGTGCCGCCGCTGATGGCGGCGACGTTCTCCAGGGGGCCGTCGCCGAGGCCCTGTTCGGTCATCCAGGCGGCGACGCCGGCAAGATCGTCCACGGCTGCCTAACCTACCGGTTGGTTGGTCGGCGCCGTCAGGGGCCTCCGGTCATTCCGCATTGCTGGGCTTGGGCGCGCTCTGCCACGGCCACCGGCCACTGATCTCCAGCTCGAGGGACCAGCTCAGGAAGGTCCGGATCAGCACGATGCCCGCCAGCACCCCGACGCTTTCCAGCGTCGGGGTCACGGCGACGGTTCGGATGATGTCCGCGGCCACCAGCAGCTCCAGCCCGACGAGGATGGCCCGGCCCAGCTGCCCGCGGAACAGCCGATAGGTGTCCGGTGTGCGGCGCATGAGCCGCCCGATGGCGATCCCGGCCGCCAAGACGCCACCGAGCGCGATGGTCGCCACACCGACGGCGTCGATGACCTTGCCGACCGTTTCGATCGCCTCGAAGAACTCCATGCAGGCAGGCTAACCGGCAACCGGTTCCGTCGGCGGTTGCCCGGGAAAGCCGACGAGCACGCCTTCGATCTCCCCGTCGGTGGTGACGAACAGGCCGCGGCCCGGCGGCAGCTGCTGCGCGCTGATCCGTCCGAACACCTTCACCGCCTGCGGGTCGTTGTCCATGAACAGCGTCGGCGAGCGGGAGCCGGTGAGCTTCTGCAGCAGCGGGTTCATCGCCGAGACGCCGGCCCAGTTGCCGGGCAGCCGCGAGACGAACACGTGCAAACCGATCTCGCGGCACCTTTCGATCAGCGACCACAGCGGCGCGCTGGCCGCCTGTTTGCCGAGGACGCCGTTGGGCCGCAGTTCCTGTTCGTCGTCGATCAGGACGAAGTGGTGCGCGCCCTGCCATCGGGACCGGCTGAGCAGTTCCTCCTGCGTCAGCCCGGACGGTGGCAGCCGGTCGCGCAACTCCTCGCTCAGGCTGCCGAGCACCGCGTCGATGTCGTCGGGGGTGTAGGCGTAGGCGCGGACGTGCGGTCCCTGCATCTTTCCGATCAGCGATGTCTTCGGGTCGATGATGGTGATCTGCGCCTGCTCCGGGGTGAACCGCTGCATGATCGACTGGCCGAATGCCGCCAGCGCCGTCGACTTGCCGCACCCCTGGCGCCCGACGACGAGCAGGTTGGGCATCGTCCGCAGTGGCAGCGCGACGGGTTGCAGTGCGGTCTCCCCGATTCCGAATGGAACGTTGAGCAGGTCCGCACCGGCCGGGGTTTCGGCGAAGCCGGCCAGGACGTCGTCGAGGGACACCCGTTCGGGCAGTCGGGCCAGGGTTTCGACCTTGCCCGCCCCGGTGACGCCGGCGATGACGTCCCCGACCTGCCGGACGCCGATCCGCTCTCCGTTCGGGCCGACGATCTCCGGGACGCCCATCAGCATCTCGTGGCTGGTCCGGGTCAGGCCGAAGCCGGGCCGGTCCAGCACCCGGCGGGCGGCGCGCCGGTGCTCGATCCCGGAGCCCATCTGCGACTCGTCCGGGTTGCTCAGGCGCAACTCGATTCGGGCGTTGGACACGTTCAGCAGCGCCTGCTTCTGCCCGATCAGCCAGCCGACCGAACTCGTCACCACGTGGATGCCGTAGGACAGGCCCTGGCGAGCCAGCGCGACCACCCGATCGCCCGTCGCGAAGTCCTTCTCGTAGAGGTCGCTGAAGTTGTCGACCACCAGGAACACGTCGCCGAACTTGTCGGCCGGGTCCGTCGGTCCCCCGGCGCCCGCACCGAACCGGCGTTCGCGGAACTCGGCGATGTCGATCTGGTACTGCTTGAACGCCGCCTCCCGGGCCCGCAGCAGCCCTTCGATCGTCGCCATGGTGCGCGAGACGCCCTCGCCGTCGGTCAGGCCGACGACGGAGGCCACGTGCGGCAGCTCGTCGATCGGGTACAGCGACGCCCCGATGCAGAAGAAGGCGACGCGCTCCGGGCGGTACATCAGCGCCGCCGAGGTGATGAGGGTCATCAGCGCGGTGGACTTACCGCGCTGCGCGGTGCCGGCCACCATGACGTTGTCCATCAACACGTCGAGGCTGTGCACCTCCTGCGCGTGGTCCTCGGGAATGTCCTCGATGCCGATCGGCAGGACGAGACCAGGGTTGTCGCCGTAGTCGACATGCCAGGGCTTCCCGCGCCAGCGCTCCACCAACACGTCGACGGGCTCGCTGACGTCCAGCGGCGGCAGCCAGACCTGATGCGGTGGCCGCGCCGGATGGGATGCCAGGGACTCCCGGATCACGTCGACGAGCTTCTTCTTCTTGAAACCGTCTGCGTGATAAAGGAATTCGTCCGGCTCCTCGACGACGTCGTCGGCGACCGCGAGCGCCGCGGTGTCCTCGGCGCTCAGTGGCTGGTACTCCCAGGTGAACGAACGCGGTTGGGAGAAACTGAGATCGACGGTCCGATCGACCTCGACCACCTTCTTGGGCACCACGAAGGGCGCCGACACGTAGAAGCATCGGAAGTGCTCCAGGTCCCGGGGGCCGACCTTGAGCAGTGCGTAGCCGGCCTCCTTGGACGGCAGGTGCAGCGCCGCGTCGCTGCCGATGACGTCGCGGGAGTCCTCGGCCGTCTCGGCGCGCAGCGCCACCCGGAAGGCGATGTTGCTCTTGGCCTTGCTCAGCGAGGAGAGATCGAGCCGCTGACCGCCGAGGGTGAAGAAGACGTTGCAGCCACGGCCCTCCTGCCCGATGTGGATCACCAGGTCGATCCACTCCGGGTGGTTGTGGAACAACTCGAGGTACTCGTCGATGAGCACCAGCAGAATCGGCACCGGCTCGAGATCCCGGCCGGCCAGCCGCATCTCCTCGTACTCGTTGGCGTCACGGGCGCCGGCATCCTTGAAAAGCCGGTATCTGCGGGCGATTTCGCCGTCGATCGCCTTGCGCATCCGCTCGGCCAGATGCCGGTCGTCCTTGCCGAGGTTGGACAGCGACCCGGCCACGTGCGGGAAACCTTCGAGGTCCTGCGCGGCGGACTCGAACTTCATGTCGACGAAGATGACGTTGAACGCTTCGGGCGAGTGGGTGAGCGCGATGCCGGTGCACAGGGACAAGAAGTATTCCGACTTGCCGGAGCCGGAGGTGCCGATCACCACCGAGTGGAACCCGAACCCGCCGAAGTCCTTGGCCCGCAACACGATGTACTGCAGCTCGCTGTTCGGCTTCACCCCGACCGGCACGACGGCCCACTTGGCGTCGCCGCGGCCGCGGCTCTCGGCCCACAGCCGGTCGACGTCGAGGTCTCGCGGATCGCCGATCCCCAGGGCCCGCAACAGTTCACCGCCCTGGCTGTCGGTCTCCGACATCTCCCGGGCCGTCATCGGGGACCACCGCGCGATCGCCCGCGCATACCGGTCGGCGGTGCTGTCGGCCAGCATGTCGGCGACCGCATAGAACGCGTCCCGGTGCCGAATTCGCCCTTCCCGCAACTGGAATCGTTCGTCATCCGCGCCGAACCCCACGCCGGTGCCGACATGGTCGGCCAGCCGCAGGACGGTGATGCCCGCCATGCCCTTCTGACCCGTCACGCCCTCCCACTGCTCCGGCGTGCCGACGTTGTCGTCGACGATCACCCAGTGCGGGCCGAGGGCCGAACCGGCCGCGGCCTCCATCGGCGACGGCATGGTGGTGGGGCTCGAGCCGGTCGGCGGCGACCACGGGCCGCGGCCCTTGCGGTGCAGTTCGGCGTCGAGCGCGTCCTCGAGGTCGGTGGGCGAGGTGAAGATCAGTCGGCGCAGCCCGCATGCGTCGAACATCTCGTCGTGGTGGTTGTGCGGCAGCCACACCAACCACGACCACGCCTCCGGATGGCGGGTGACGACCATCAACTTGAGGTCGTTGGGACTGTGGTAGACGGCCAGCGAGCACAACACCGAACGCATCATCGCCCGCAGTTCGGACTGGTCGTCGCCGACGAAACTGAATCCGGGCCGCGACTGCAGGCTCAGCACCTTGCCGATGCCGCGGATCTTGCTCTGCTCCAGGATGAAGTCGCGCAGCGCGCCACCGGTCACCGGCTCGAGTTCCTCACCGATCGGCACCTCGGGCCATTGCAGCGAGACCGCCGAATCGCTGGTCTGCTGGATGCCGATGCCGAGCCGGACGTCGAGGAAGTCGGGGTCGGCGGGGCGGCGTTCCCACATCCGCGGGCCGCCGATGACGGTGTCGAGGTGTTGCGGGTCGCCGTGCACGAACAACTGGCTGCGCCGCTGGTCCTGGGCCGCGCGTTGGACCTCGTCGCGGTCCTCGTCGAGCTGGCGCAGATAGACCCGCCGCTCCTTCTCCTGTTCGCCCCAGCTCATCCGGCGCGATCTGCCGAACCGGCCGCTGAACATCATGGCGCCGAAGCCGAGCAGTCCGATGAACGGGAAGAAGCCGGACTGCAGCGAGCGGGCCCCCGAGGTGTACATCACCACCAACATGCCGATGATCCCCACCAGCAGCGCGGGGATCGCAATCATCATCACGATGTTCCGCGGCTCACGTTCGGGCAGGGCCAGGGGCGGGTTGACGATCACCCGGGCCGGCGGGACGGCCGGCGGAGCCTTGCGCGGCCCGCGGACGAAACCCTTCTTGGACAACGGTCCTAACCTCCCGTGGTGACCGGCGCCACCGCACCGTCGGTGGTGATGGTGTCGTGCGCGACGAGTGCGGCCCGTTGACTGATCGCGGGACCGGCGGCGAAGGTTCGCACGATCGGCCACGGCGCCTGCACCGCCCGGTTCGGGTCGATCGCCAGCGCGCTCAAAGTGGGCTGGTCCCACTCGATGCCGAATCGCACGCCCTGCGGCGAAACCCAGTACAGACTCTCCTTGGTGTTGGCGGTGGCCACGCCGCTGGTCGTCGCGACCAGGTTCGCCGCACCTGGCAACACCAACGCCTGGTCGGCCTCCACCGACCCCGGATCCCGGTCATTGCGAACCAGTTTGACCAGATGGGTGTCCATGGTGGGCGACACCGGCAGTCCGCGTCCGTTGAGCACCGTGATCTCGGCCTGCCGGTCGCTGGCGAGTTTCTCCCAGGCCACGCAGGTGACGGGGTTGGCGTCGGTGTCGACGAAGTCGAGCTTGCTGGTCGGGTAGAACCCGACGTCGAGGTCTTCCACGGTGGGGACGTTCACCAGCTTGTCGGGTGAAATCAGTTCCGGGGCAAGCGATCCCTGCGCGTTGGCAGTTCGCAGCAGATCGGCGACGAAGCTGGTGATCTTCTGGACTCCGCCGGGCAGCAGCGCGTAGAAACCGCTCGTCACGCCGGTGGCGTCGCGGGTTTCCAGCACGGCGCCGACCGGCATCCCCGGCAGCCACCGCGACGGCGTGCCGGACTCCGGAATCGCCGGAACCACAAGGGGTTCGGTCGCCGGCATCGCGTCGAAGAGCGCATTGGAGATCGCGACGGGGGACGTGACGCCGGGATCGAGCCCGAGGGTGAAGGTGACCGACCTGTCGGCCGGTTCGATGCGGCTGCGATGCCCGCCCCAGATGACGTAGGTGCCGCCCTCATGGGTGGTCAGCACGGCCTGCGTCGGGGTCATTCCGGCCGCGCGTCCGCCCTGGGTCAGCTGCCCCGCGATCGACGTGACGACCGGAGCCCCGCCCGTGCCCCGGGCCGCGGCGGTGTCGCAGACCGTCCACGCCGACACCCCGCCGCCGGCGGGCATGTCGTCGGGGATTCCCGGGATGCCCACCAGGGGGCCGGTGGGGAACTTGGCGATCTCGGCCGCGGTGACCCAGGTGGGTGTCACCGAACTGCCGGTCGCCAGCCGCGCCGAGGTGAGGTTGAGCGCCGGGTAGAGCCGGCCGTCGATTTTCGCGTACACCTGACCGGTCTGCCGGTTACCGACGATGGCGGATTCGCCGATGATGCCGGCCGGCTTGATGAAATGCAGCAAGGCCATCCAGCCCATGCCGATCAGCACGAACACCATCGACAGTGCCACCGCGGCCTGCTGTTTGCGGTCGTCGTGCTTCATTCGGACGGAGAACCGGGTGATGGCCGCCCGCAGTCTGCGGTTGTAGAACAGGTGCCCGGAGTTCTGGTCGCGGTTGGACAGGTTCAGCGGCACTGTCGTTCGCCTCCTGTCATCGCTCGCCTTGTCATCGCAGCTCCCCGCCGTATCGCACGGCGTTGTCGGCTTCGGCCTCGGCGCGCAACGCGGCGAAGACGGTGTTGAGCCGGTCGGTCAGGTCGGTGTAGGTGTACTCGGTGGTGACCCGGGCGCCCAGGCTGAGTTCGATCAGCCTGCCGTCGGCGTTCGCGACGGCCCGGACGTCGCCGAGGTCGGCGCTGTAGATCGTGCTCTCGGCGTCGGCGACCAGCAACTCCCATTTGTCTGCGGCGTCACGGAGTTCCCTGAGCACCGCGTCAACGAGAGCCGTGTCGTCCCGCGCCCCGTCCAGCCCCGCCACCATGCCAGTATGTCGATCCGAGC
>CAZTAA010000042.1:0-32770 GCA_964611465.1 uncultured Mycobacterium sp.
GCTCGTCGTCGTCCTCGCGGGAGAACACCCGGATGCCGATGACCTTGCCGGACTCACCGTGCGGCACCTTCAGCGAGGTGTCGCGCACCTCGCGCGCCTTCTCACCGAAGATGGCACGCAGCAGGCGCTCCTCCGGGGTCAGCTCGGTCTCGCCCTTCGGGGTGACCTTGCCGACCAGGATGTCGCCGTCGCGGACCTCGGCGCCGATGCGGACGATGCCGCGCTCGTCGAGATCGGCCAGCACCTCATCGGAGACGTTCGGGATGTCCCGGGTGATCTCCTCGGCGCCCAGCTTGGTGTCGCGGGCGTCGATCTCGTGCTCCTCGATGTGGATCGAGGTGAGCACGTCCTCCTCGACCAGCCGGTTGGAGAGGATGATCGCGTCCTCGTAGTTGTGGCCCTCCCACGGCATGACCGCCACGAGCAGGTTCTTGCCCAGCGCCATCTCACCGTTCTCGGTGCACGGCCCGTCGGCGATGACCTGGCCGGCCTCGACCCGCTGGCCGGCGTTCACGATCGGGCGCTGGTTGGCGCAGGTGCCGTGGTTGGAGCGGGCGAACTTGCGCATCCGGTAGGTGTGCCGGGTGCCGTCGTCGGCCATCACGGTGATGTAGTCGGCCGAGACCTCCTCGATGACGCCCGCCTTGTCGGCGACGACGACATCGCCGGCGTCGATCGCGGCGCGCAGCTCCATCCCGGTGCCCACCAGCGGTGCCTCGCTGCGCACCAGCGGAACCGCCTGGCGCTGCATGTTGGCACCCATCAGGGCGCGGTTGGCGTCGTCGTGCTCGAGGAACGGGATCATGGCCGTGGCGACCGACACCATCTGGCGCGGCGACACGTCCATGTAGTCCACCTCGGCGGACGACACGTACTCGACCTCGCCGCCCTTGCGGCGGACCAGCACGCGCTCCTCGGTGAAGTGGCCGCCGCCGTCCAGCGGCGAGTTGGCCTGCGCCACGACGTGGCGGTCCTCCTCGTCGGCGGTCAGGTACTCGATCTCGTCGGTGACGACGCCGTTGACGACCTTGCGGTACGGCGTCTCGATGAAGCCGAACGGGTTGACCCGGGCGTACACCGACAGCGAGCCGATCAGGCCGATGTTCGGGCCTTCCGGCGTCTCGATCGGGCACATCCGGCCGTAGTGGGACGAGTGCACGTCGCGGACCTCGAGGCCGGCCCGCTCCCGGGACAGACCGCCGGGGCCCAGCGCCGACAGGCGACGCTTGTGGGTCAGGCCCGACAGCGGGTTGTTCTGGTCCATGAACTGCGACAGCTGGCTGGTGCCGAAGAACTCCTTGATCGCCGCCACGACGGGACGGATGTTGATCAGGGTCTGCGGCGTGATCGCCTCGACGTCCTGGGTGGTCATCCGCTCGCGGACGACGCGCTCCATCCGGGACAGGCCGACCCGGATCTGGTTCTGGATCAGCTCGCCCACGGTGCGCAGCCGGCGGTTGCCGAAGTGGTCGATGTCGTCGACCTCGACGGGAACCTCGACGCCACCGGGAGCGGTCATGCTCGTCTGGCCCTCGTGCAGGCGCACCAGGTACTCGATGGTGGTGGCGATGTCCTCGGGCGCCAGCGTGTTCGACCCGCTGCCGACCGGCTTGTCGGTGTTGAGGCCGAGCTTCTTGTTGACCTTGTAGCGGCCCACCCGGGCCAGGTCGTAGCGCTTGTCCTTGAAGAACAGGTTCTCCAGCAGGGTCTGCGCCGACTCCTTGGTCGGCGGTTCGCCCGGGCGCAGCTTGCGGTAGATGTCCAGCAGCGCCTCGTCGGTGCCGGCGGTGTTGTCCTTCTCCAGCGTCGACATCATGATCTCGGAGAAGCCGAAGCGCTCCCGGATCTGCTCGTTGGTCCAGCCGAGCGCCTTGAGCAGCACGGTGACCGGCTGGCGGCGCTTGCGGTCGATGCGCACGCCGACGGTGTCCCGCTTGTCGACGTCGAACTCCAGCCACGCGCCGCGGCCGGGAATCACCTTGACGCTGTGCAGCGTCTTCTCGGTGGACTTGTCGATGGTCGCGTCGAAGTACACGCCCGGCGAGCGGACCAGCTGGCTCACCACGACACGCTCGGTGCCGTTGATGATGAAGGTGCCCTTCTCGGTCATCATCGGGAAATCGCCCATGAAGACCGTCTGGCTCTTGATCTCGCCGCTCTCGCTGTTCATGAACTCGGCGGTGACGAACAGCGGCGCCGCGTAGGTCTGGTCCTTGTCCTTGCACTCGTCGACGGGCATCTTCACCTCGTCGAAGCGCGGATCGGAGAACGTCAGCGACAGGTTGCCGGCGAAATCCTCGATCGGCGACAGCTCGTCGAGCACCTCTTCCAGACCGCCCTTGGGCGCGACCTCACCGCGTTCGAGCGCGCGCTCACGCCAGGCCGGCGAGCCGATCAGCCATTCGAACGACTCGGTCTGAACGTCGAGCAGCCCCGGAACCTCGAGCGGCTCGCGGAGCTTTGCGAAAGAAATGCGATTGGGCGCCCCGGGAACGGAGCTCGTGTTAGAAGTGGTGTTAGCGGCTGTACTTGTCTGGCGGGAGACTGCCAAGATGCGTCCTTCCAGCACCTCATGCGACTTTCGGCGCCGGCGGTCGGCCGGGCGTGGAGCCGCTTACTCTGCGTCGGTTCGGCTGGATGGCACCCGAACCACGGCACGCAACGAGATGACTGAGCAGAACTCAGGCCAGTGCAGGTCGAACGGTGAGTGGGCAGGAGGCAGCCAGCGCAACGTCCAACGATAGCGCAGGGCGGCACATTCCTCAAATGCCGTGGACACGGCATATCAGGGCAGATCGATGCGTGGCGATCAAGCGCTGGCTGGCGACTCTCTCGGTACTGCTGACCCCGCACGAACACTGCTGCCCAACAGATTGACGGGTCCAGCGCATTCCGTCAAGTGTTCACACACGCTTTTGTGCACCGAATCGGCAGCGACCGGATTGGGGCGGCGGCCGACGGCGGGCGCCGGCCATCACGAGCACTCAGAAATAGGCCGCGGCAACGCGAAACCGGCTGCCGCGCAACGGTTCCGGCCGAGTCAGCTCTCGGCGTGGTGACCGGCGCCGGTCTCGGTGGCGAACTGGTGCACCGGGAACTTGTGCGTGCCGTCGAGCTCGTCGCGGATGGCCTCCTGCGCCGCCGGCGGCAGGGTGTGCAGGATCTCGCGCACCCGCTGCTGACGACGCGCGACCGCCTGACGCTCCGGCATGCCCGGCGTGGTGGTCAGCTGCGGGGGCACACCCTCGATCTCGTCGACGCCGCCGTCGTGGTGGCCGGCGTCGAGCTGCGCCTGCTCCTCGGCCATCGTCGACTCGTCCTTCTCCTCGGACATGCCGATCGGCCCGATCCGGCGGCCGTTGAGGAACTGCTTGACGACGGGTTCCTCGCTGGTCAGCAGCACCTCGCGGGGGCCGAACATCACCAGGTGCTTGCGGAACAACATGCCCATGTTGTCCGGCACCGTCCGGGCGATGTTTATGTTGTGCGTCACGATCAGGATGGTGGCGTCGATCTGCGCGTTGATGTCGATCAGCAGCTGCGAGAGGTAGGCGGTGCGGACCGGGTCCAGACCGGAGTCCGGCTCGTCGCAGAGGATGATCTGCGGGTCGAGCACCAGTGAGCGGGCCAGCCCGGCGCGCTTCTTCATACCGCCGGAGATCTCGCCGGGGAACTTGTTCTCGTCACCGGCCAGACCGACCATGTCGAGCTTTTCCATGACGATCTGGCGGATCTCGGATTCCTTCTTCTTCGTGTGCTCACGAAGGGGGAAGGCGGTGTTGTCGTAGAGGTTCATCGAACCGAACAGCGCGCCGTCCTGGAACATCACCCCGAACAGCGTCCGGATCTCGTAGAGCTCCTTGGCCGAGCACTGGATGATGTCGGTGCCGTCGACGACGATCTTGCCCTTTTCGGGCCGCAGCAGACCGATCAGCGACTTGAGGAACACCGACTTACCGGTACCGGACGGGCCCAGGAGCACGCTGACCTCCCCGGCGGGAATGTCCATCGTGACGTCTTCCCAGATTCGCTGGGACCCGAAGGACTTGCTCAGCCCCTCCACCTGGATGCCAATACCCACGCGAATTCCTTCCGATGATCAGCGGCGATGCCCACCCGCTCTGTGGCTTGAGTCACTGTAGCGCACGGCGAAACGGCCCACCGCGTTTGTGTCCGGAGAGATGCCGGACCGCTTTGCTCTCGCCGACCGTGGACGCACAACCGCCCCGGGCCAGATCGCGGCCCGGGGCGGTTGTGACGGTGAGACTACTTGACGGTGACCGTGGCGCCGGCGGCCTCGAGCTTGGCCTTGGCGTCCTCGGCGGCCTCCTTGTTGACCTTCTCGAGCAGCGGCTTGGGAGCGCCGTCGACGAGGTCCTTGGCCTCCTTGAGGCCCAGGCCGGAGACGATCTCGCGGACGACCTTGATGACGCCGATCTTCTTGTCGCCGGCACCCTCGAGGATGACGTCGAACTCGGACTGCTCCTCGCCGGCCTCGGCGGGAGCGGCGCCACCGGCGGCCGGGGCCGCGGCGACGGCGACCGGAGCGGCCGCGGTGACCTCGAAGGTCTCCTCGAACTTCTTCACGAACTCAGAGAGCTCGAGCAGGGTCAGTTCCTTGAACGCGTCGAGCAGTTCGTCGGTGGACAGCTTTGCCATGATGGGTCCTTTCTTGGGGTTTTCCGGTTGTTGGCTTGGTGGTTATTCGGTTGTCTCGGTGTCGGCCTGGGCCTCGGCGGCCTCGGGGGCCTCTGACGTCTCGGCCGATGCTTCTTCGGCAGGCGCTTCCTCGGCCGGTGCCTCTGCAGCGGGAGCCTCGGCAGCGGGAGCCTCGGCGGCCGGCAGCGTCTCGCCCTCGGCCGCACGCTTCTCCTGCAGGGCCGCGGCGAGCCGGGCGATCTGCGACGCCGGGGCGTTGAACAGTCCGGCGGCCTTGGACAGGTTGGCCTTCATCGCGCCGGCCAGCTTGGCCAGCAGCACCTCGCGGCTCTCCAGGTCGGCGATCCGCTCGACCTCGGCGACGGTCAGCGCGCGACCGTCCATGTAGCCGCCCTTGATGACGAGCGCCTTGTTGTCCTTGGCGAACTTCTTCAGGGCCTTGGCGGACTCGACGGGCTCGCCGGTGATGAAGGCGATGGCCGTCGGGCCGGCGAACAGATCGTCGAGACCCTCGATGCCCGCCTCCGACGCCGCACGCTTGACCAGCGTGTTCTTGGCGACGGTGTAGGTGGTGTCGGAGCCCAGCGAGCGACGCAGTTCGGCCATGTTGGACACGGTCAGGCCGCGGTACTCGGTGACGACGGTCGCAGTCGAGGCCTTGAACTGCTCGGTGATCTCGGCAACGGCGGTGGCTTTGTCAGCCTTGGCCATGCATGCCTCCTCGATAGTCAAAAACTTCTGCGTAGCTATGTGTGTGTTCGCACCGAACTGGCCGGGAAAACACGAACGCCCCGGCGCAGGATGCGGCCGGGGCGTGAAGGATCCGCTGTGCTCAGCGGGTTGCTGCCTCGTCCTCCTGCGTGGGCCGCCGGGATGTTCCCGGACCTTCAACCGATTGCTCGGTGACCGACGGTCTTCGGTGGATCGTCGACAAGAATAGACCGCGGGGCGTCGATCAGCCAAAACGGGGCGTCAGACGACACCGCGCAGCAGCGCCGCGGCCCCGACCAGGCCGGCGTCACCGCCGAGTTGGGCCGGCACGACGCGCAGACCCGCGATGAAATCCAGACCGGCGTAGTGGCCGAGCGCATCGGTCAGCGGCTCGAACAGCACGGGCCCGGCCTTGGCCACCCCGCCGCCGATCACCACGAGATCGAGGTCGCACACCGCGCCGACGGACGCGATCATCGCCGCCACCGCGGTCGCACCCCGCCGGAACGCCCGCAGTGCCACCGGGTTCCCGGCGGCGGCCGCGGCGGCCAACTCCTTGGCGGTGGCGTCCGCCGGTGCCTCCCAACCGTTTTCGCGCGCCCACCGCGCGAGGTGTGGGCCGCTGGCGATCGCCTCGACGCAGCCGCGGCCACCGCAGGTGCACGGCGGGCCGGCGCTGTCGACGACCACGTGCCCGACATGACCGGCGTTGCCGGTGCGGCCGTCGTACGGCGCGCCGTCGAGCACCAGGCCGCCGCCGATACCGGTCGACACCACCATGCCGAGCAGGAACGCCGCGCCCCGCCCGGCGCCGCGCCAGTGCTCGCCGAGCGCCATGCACAGTCCGTCACCGCCGAGCCGCACGGGCCGGCCCGGCAGGACGGCGGCGACGCGGTCCCGGATCGGGAAGTCGCGCCACGCGGCCAGGTTGATCGGGCTGACCGTTCCGGTCGGCAGGTGCACCGGCCCGGCCGAGGCGATACCCGCGCCCCGCACCGCGGTGCCGGCGGTCGTCTCGGTGATCAGGTTTTCGGTGACGGCCCAGACGGCTTCCGGGTCGTCGCCGTGCGGGGTCGGCTGCTGATTGGACGTCACCAGGTTTCCGTCGGCGTCGACGAGTCCGGCGGCGATCTTGGTGCCGCCGATGTCAAGGGCCAGGGTCAGTTCGGACATCAGTGTCTGTGCACATTATCGGGCTGGCGGGGATCGCCCGGGTGCTCGTAGCCGGGCTCCAGTTCGACGAGATCGGCACGGCGCATGTCCAGCCACTTCCGGAAGGCCCGGCGCCGGGCCGCTGCCAGCAGGTGCGCCGTGATCGCGGGACGCGCCTGCTGTAACGACGGCGGCGGGCCCGGGTTGCGCCAACCCCGGGAGTCGCGGGTTCCGGTGGCGAACCGCATCGGGTTGCGGGCGTGGTAGCCGGCGACGTCGTCGTCGGGCACGGTCACATCGGCGACGACATAGGCATAGAGCGCCCGGGCGAGCGGATCGGACAGCGCCGCGGCCGTCACGCTGCCGATCTCGACCCGGGCGGTGCCGTCGGGCAGCACGCCGCGCAGGTCCGGTGCGTCGTCGGCCTGGATGCCCAGTCGCGCTGCCTCGGCGGCGATCACCCGTTCGGTCACGATCAGCTGGGTCAGCCAGCGCCGCAGCTGGCGGCCCTCGCTGGTGCCGGGCAGCGGCAGCGACGCCGCGGGCGCGGTGGCGCGCAGCCGGGCCTCGCGGGCGTCGACGTCGTGCACCGTCACCGGGTGTCCGCAGACCCGGGCCACCCCGGCCGCGGGCGTCACTGGACCACCACCCGCACGGTGGGCGTGTAGAGCAGTTCGCCGGCGGCGGCGACCCGCACCAGCGCCCACCACTCGCCGGCCCCGGTCGACGCCGGCGGGGCGACGTCGAACTCCAGCCGGCACTGCCCGGCCGCCGGCAGCACGGCGCCGACCGCGGCCGGACCGATCCACTCCCAGGTGCCCCACGGACTGACGAGGTGGGCTTCGACGGCCAGGTCGGCGCGGCAGTCGGTGGCCACCGTGAGCGAGACCCGGCCGCGCTCGCCGGCCCGCAGGACGACGTCGGCCGGGCCCTCCGTCAGCCGCAGCAGCGGGCCGTCTGCGCCGCCCACGGTGATCACGCAGACGTCTTCGACGGTCTGGCGCCAGGCTGCCGGCAGATGTTCGCCGGTGATCCGCAGCTGGGCGCGCACCGGGTAGCGGCCCGGTTCGGCGCCGGCGGGCAGCGTGACGGTGACGTCGCCCTCCAGATGCGCGCCGGGCGCGAGGTCGACGGGCAGCCGGGCCGGTGTCGCGGTGACGCCGGGCGGGCAGATCAGGTCGATGGCACCGGACAGCGGCGCATCGGTGCAGTCGCTGGCCACGGTGAGCCGCAGTGGCACTTCATCCGACGTCGCCGCGAGCCGGTGCGGATGCAGGTGCGCGACCGCGGGCAGCCCGCCGAGCGGGGCCGGACCGCGGTTGTGCAACCAGTAACGGGCGTAGAGCGGTTGCGCGGACTCGGTATCCGGCGCGATCGGCCCGGGCCGTTCGCCGGGATCCGGATCGCGCGCGGGCGTGAAATCGGCCGGCACAGTGCATATCTCGAATCCGTGCAGCGGGATATCCCGCGCATGCCGGGACTCGGCGGTGCAGTCCTCCAGCAGTCCGGCCCTGCCGACCGGCCGGATCGAGCCGACGTCGGACGCCAGCCGCACCTCGGCGTTGCGGCCGTGCGTTTCGACGAGCCGCAGCACGGCGCGGCTCTCGGGGGCCTCCGAGCGACCCTCCGGGGTCGGGTTGCCGCAGAGTTTCAGGGCCTCGAGCCGGACGCCGTCGCCGTCGACCCGCAACAGCGCGGCGCGTTCGGGCAGCTCGGCGCCGGCGGCATCGCTTCGCGTGGCCAACAGCGGGCGACTGAACTCGTTGCTGCGCAACGGGATCCGGGCGTCTCGCCAGTCACCGTCGCCGGCGACCACCGCGTAGTCGAAGGTGTGCGACCAGTGCTGCAGCTGGAAGTTCGAGCCATCCGGCGCGGCGCGGCGGTCGTGGGTGGTCCACACCCCGGACGGCCAGCCGCTACACGAGCGCAGCAGCGAGGTGTGCAGGGTGCCGTCGGCCTCGACGGCGAAGCTCGGCACGCCGCGGTTGAGCAGTGCGACGGTGCGCGCCTCGAACCGGCCCGGGCGCACCCGGACCCGCTGGGCGACCTCGATTTCGGCGGCGGCGAGACCGTCGGCCACCGCCGCCACCGCGTCGCGCAGCGCTTCGTCGTCGGCCCCGGCGATCACCAGGACCGGCAGCGCCCGGATGCCGCGCAGGTCGGCGTCGGGAACCCACTCGGCGGTCAGCGGCGCCGACGCGGGCACGAAAAGCCTTGCCCGACCGTCATTTTCGAGTTGTCGGTCCAGCTCGGCGGCGTACTCCGGCCCGGCGTCGGCCAGCAGCGCGGCGGTGAACGCGTTGCGGTCGGGGCCGCCGAGCGCGATCCGCGTGTCCGGCAGGTTCGAGTCGACGGCGAGGTGCCCGTAGCGCGGTTTGTCCGCGCCCGAGCAGGTCGCCGTCACCCCGGCGCGCACCAGCGCCACCAGGAGTCCCCGGGCCAGCGGCCCCGACGACGGCTCCGACGGCGTGATCACCTCGGCCACCGAGATCGGGTGAACATCGCTGTCGCCGAACGTGATCCGCGCCGCCGACGACAGACCGAACCAGCCGTACGCCGGGTTCTCCAGGGTCCACGGATGCGCCGCGGTGTCGACCGACTGCGCCGAGCCCGGTTGATGGATCAACGCGAAGCCACGGCCGATCACGGCGTCGCCCACCTCGCTGATCGGCATCGCACCCGGAATCTGCATGGGCCAGCGCAACCGCAACAACTGGTCCTCGCCGACGAAGTCATGGATCGTGGTCGCGCAGTCCAGCCGGTCGACCCCGGCCCACAGGGTCAGGGTCTGGGTGTACCGCAGCAGGCCGCCGATGCGGCCGGTGACCACCAGGCGTTCGCCGATCGGGCAGCGGTAGGCCTGCACGTCGGCGGTCCCGTCGGCCGATCGGAGCACCGGCCCCCGGGGCAGCAGGTGCCAGGGCCCCTCCCCGGCCTGCGGATGGGACGCGTATTCGGCATACAGCGCCAACTCGTTGCCGACCCGGCCCGGCGTCAGCAGTTCGCGATCATGGTGGCGCAGCGAATCGACCGCACCGCCCCGGCCGGGGTCGACTCGCACCCGGTAGTGCGCGTTGGCGATCTCGGCGCCGGCCGTCGGCTCCCAGCGGCCCGGCTCCCCCGGTTCGATGCGGTAGCAGCGCCGGCCCAGCGACGGCACCTCGCTCGCGACGAATGTCAACGTCCCCCGGTCGACGACGGTGGGCACCTCGGCGCCGGTGTCGTCGACGACCCGCGGCGGCGGACCGTCGTAACCGGCGGTCACCACGTCGGTCCTGTTGTGCGCCAACGGATTCCACACCGTCAGCGGTGCCGCCGCGAGGTGCCCGCCGAGCAGCGACAGCGCGTTGTCGCGGATGGTTCGGCCGATCTCCCAGGCGTCGCGCCAGCCGGTCAGCAGGTCCAGGTAGACCTGGTCGGATTCCGAGCCGGTGATGGCGTCGTGGTGGGCTCCGTACGCCAGCTGCACCCAGGCCTTGGCCAGCGCCGGTTCGGGGTACGGAGCGCCGGTCAGCAGGTGGGCGAAGGTGGCGAACCGCTCGGCGTCCAGGACGACGGCCTCCGCGGCCCGGTTGGCCTGCTTGGTGTCGATGAACGACACGTCCTTGCCGGTGTAGATCGGGTTCATGTCGCGGGTCTGCGGCGACGGCTCGACACCGCGCTCGGCGAGTTCGGCCCGGACGGCCGCGAAGAACTCCCTGGGCAGCGCGCACACGAACCGCGGCCAGGTATAACGCGCGTTCCAGTCGCGGTGGATCTCGGTGACCCACTTGTTGGGCGGGGTGTAGTCCGTGCCGACCGGAAGCAGCACGTTGCGCGTCGACGTCACCTTCTTCAGGCCGGCGAACAATTCCCAGGTCGCGGCCTCGGCGTCGGCGAGCGTCGCCGCGGAATCCATCCACCACCCGGCCGAGTAGTGCGCCGGCATGTAATGGGTGAGCAGCCCGGTGCCCGACGGGGCGATCCATTCGAATTCGCTGGCGAACTGCATCCGCTCGGGGTCGCCGCCGCCGGCCATCGGACCCCACTGATGGTGCGGCCCTCGCGCCCACGAACTGGACGTCAGCCCGGCGGCGGCGGCCATGCCGGGGAACTGGGGATCGTGACCGAACACGTCGAGCTGCCACGCGGTGGCCGGATCGGCGCCCATGACGTGCCGCTGGAACCCGATGCCGTGCACGAAATTCCGGATCGCGGTCTCCGGGCTGGTGAGATTGGTGTTCGGCTCGTTGTAGGTGCCGCCCATGATCTCGACGCGGCCGCCGGCGACGAATCGGCGCAGATCGGCCCGATCCTGCGGATGGGTGTCCCAGTACGGCTTGAGGTAGTCAACCTCGGCCAGGACGAACTTGTAGTCCGGGTCGCGGCGCGCCATGTCGAGGTGGGCGGCCACCAGTTCGAAGCCGTTGGTCTGCCGAGCCGGCCCGGGCGGGTCCTGGGTCCACTCGCTGGTGAAGGCCGCCTGGGTGTTCCACCACACCGGGTCGTAGTGGAAGTGACTCACCATGTGCATCGTCCAGCCGGGTTCGGCGTCGACGAAGGCGAACCCGGTGCGGCCGCCGTCGACGACGACCGCGGCGGCCCGCCGACGGCCCGGCTCCGGAGCGGTGACGGTGACGGCCACCTCGACGGTGCCCTCGCCCGCGTCGATGTCGGCCGCACCGGACAACCCGTCGCCCTCGATCACGATCCGAGTCGGCCGTGGCGCGTCCGCGTAGGCGACCCGGACGATCTGCAGTGGCGCGTGCGGTGGCCCGACGAACAGTTCGGTCGTTTCAACCGCCCGCACGGACACCATGACTCCCATCCTTTGCGGCGCGCGTCGCGGCGCGGCCGCGACACGCCGGGCAACGCCGGCCCGGGCGGTTGCGGCCGACCCCTTCCGGAGCCGCGCGTTTGCACACATTGTCGCGCGTCGCTGGGAAATACCGCACCGTCGGGCAACAAGGGGCGTACGCCGCGCAATTGGCGTCCGGTGCCGAATTCAGCAAATATGAACCAGCCAGCCACAAGCAGAAATGCTCGCTACAGCAATATGAATGTTCTGATTCTGTGGCCGAAACGATAGCCGGTGGAGGCTGTCCATACACATCCCGATCGGGAGAAGATTGCGATGCAGGGGGCTGGTGGTCGGGATTGGAGTATCTCAATGCGGTATTTTGCGCTGCCCGTTGCGGCTTTGCTGGCTACCGCCTCCACGTTGGTTGTCGCACCGCCACCGGCGACAGCCGCAAACAGCTACGACTCCGGCCTCAGCGTCCCGTTCGAATCGCCCGATGCGGTGTCGGGAAGCACCGTGAGCGTTCTTCAATACGGTGCGACACCCGGCAATCCGGCCGACGACGACGCCGTCGCGATCCAACGCGCGATAAACGCCGCCAAGCCGGGCGACATGGTGTACATCCCGAACGGCACCTACCACGTCAAGAGCATGATCATGCTCAAGACGGGAGTGTCGGTCGCCGGCCAGTCGCGCGACGGCACAATCCTTGCCGGAAGCTACTCGGCCAGTCCCTATGCCGTGATGTACGCCGGCCCCGGCGTCAACAATCTGACCTTGTCCAGCTTCCGGCTGGGAGTGGCATCGGGCAAGCCGTATATGGCCGGCGTCCGGCTGGGCAACACCGGCAGTGCGGTCGTCTCACGCATCGCCGTCAGCAATCTGCTCGTCGAACAGTTTCAACGGTTCGGGATACAGGTGCAGAACGGAAAGTTCGTCCTCGTCGACAGCAACATCATCAGAAACGCGACGGCACTCGACGGAGACGGCTCCGGGTACGGCGTCATCATCGACCAGAGCGCATCCAACAACAACTGGGTGAAGAACAACCTGATCGGTCCGACCATTCGCCACGGCATCCTGCTGCAGTACCGGGCGAACCACAACCTGATCGAGCACAACACCGTCACGGGCACCGTCTCGGGTTCGATCGACCTGCACGGGGAGGACGAGTACAGCAACGAAATCAGCTACAACCTGGTTTCGAACTGTGTCCGCAACGGGACGTCGGTCAGCCCGAACGGGGGCGGCATCGAGGTCGGCGAGTTCAGTGGAGTAGCCGGCACCACCCTGCTGCACGACAACTCGGGGCCGTACAACTGGATCCACCACAACGAGGTGTCGAATTGCACCTACGGCTTTCGGATCACCAACAACAGTAATTACACATATGTGGAAGACAACTCGTTCCACGACAACCTGGTGTCGGGAATTCACGCCGATCTCGCACCACTGAACAACCTTCTGCTGGCGCGAAACCAGGTGTTCGACAACGGCAACGGCATCGTCCTCAACAACGTCACGAAAGCCGTGATCCAGGACAACAAGATAACCGACAACACCGGATACGGCCTGTGGACCAACGCCGGTGTCACGGGCTTCGTGATCTCGGGTAACACCGTGACGGGCAACAAGGTGAACGTGGTCCTCGGCAGCAAGAACGGCACCTACACCGAGGGAGCCGCGGCGTAGTGGGCGCTATCCTGATCCGGTCCAGGACTCCGATGACGGGAGATTGGTGACCGCGCGAACGAAAACGGCGCTGATCACGGGGATCACCGGCCAGGACGGCGGGCACCTCGCGCCGCTGCTGCACGACAAGGGCTACGAGGTCTACGGGATCATCCGGGGGCAGAGCAACCTCAAGAAGGAACGGCTGCTCGAGGAGTTCCCCTTCGTCCGGCTCATCGAGGCCGACCTGTTGGACCCGTCGTCGATCATCCGCGCGGTCGAGCAGTCCGACCCCGACGAGTTCTACAACCTGGCCGCCATCAGCCACGTCGGCTATTCCTTCAAGAACCCGACGCTGACGCTGGACACCACCGCACGGGGGGTGCTCAACTGCCTGGAGGCGATCCGGATGACGGGCAAGACCGACCGGATCCGCTTCTACCAGGCTTCGACGTCGGAGATGTACGGCGGGCTCGACTACAACCGGCCCGGACTGGGCTACGACGAGAACTCGCTGTTCCATCCGCGCAGCCCGTACGGCGTCTCCAAGTTGTTCGGCCACTGGATCGCCAAGAACTACCGCGAGAGCTACGGGATATTCGCCTCCTGCGGAATCCTGTTCAACCACGAGGGTGAACGCCGCGGCGTCGAATTCGTCACCCGCAAGATCACCCACGCGGTGGCCCGCATTCATCTCGGCCTGCAGGACAACGTCGAACTGGGTAACCTGTGGCCCAAGCGGGACTGGGGCTACGCCGGTGACTATGTGCGCGGGATGTGGCAGATGCTGCAGCACGACGAGCCCGACGACTTCGTCCTGGCCACCGGCGAGGCACACTCCATCGAGGACTTCCTGTCCCTGGCATTCCGTGAGGTCGGCATCGACGACTGGACGCCCTACGTCAGACGCAGCGCCGAACACATCCGGCCGGCCGAAGTCGACATCCTGCTCGGCAATCCCAAGAAGGCCGAGACGATCCTCGGGTGGACCCGCGAGGTCGACTTCACCGGCCTTGTGCATCGGATGGTGCAACACGACATCGCCGATCAGCGCAGCCATGCCGCCGGCGCGTCGACTGTCGCGCCTGGGCGATGAGCGCTGCGACCTCCGGGGGGCGTATCGCCGTCACGGGAGCGACCGGCTTCGTCGGGCAGGCGCTCGTCGCCCGCCTGGCGGCCCGCGGCTACCGGGTCGTCGGGATCTCCGAACGTTCCGACCCGCCGCACCGCACCGCCGACTCGCTGACCGAATACCACTGCGCCGACCTGACCCGCGGCTGGCCGGACATCGGACCGTGGCGCGAGCTCGACGGCATCGTGCACCTGGCCGGCCTGGCGGCCGTGGCGCCCTCGTTCGAGCGGCCACAGGAGTACATCGACGCCAACAGCTCCATGGTGACCAACCTGTTCGAGAGCGCACTGCGGCAGGACTGGCGCGGCCGAGCCGTCGTCGTCAGTTCGGGTGCCGTCTACGGCGGCGGCGAACCCGACCGCCTGACCGAGGAATCCCCCACCGTCGCCACCTCGCCGTATGTGGTGTCCAAGCTGCTGGTGGAACATCAGGCGGAGTACTACCGCCAGCGCGGCCAGGACGTCGTCGTCGCCCGGCCGTTCAACCATGTCGGCCCCGGCCAGAGCTGCGGTTTCATTGTGCCCGACCTGGTGGCCAAGGTGCGCGGATGGCGGCCGGGTACGCCCATGGCGGTCGGAAACCTCGATTCGGCCAGGGACTACACCGATGTTCGCGACGTCGTCGCCGCCTACGAACTCCTGTTGAGTCGACCGCGCCTGAAGCACGCCACCTACAACGTCTGCAGCGGCGCCGCCCGAACCGGCTGGGAAGTACTCGACGCGGTCTGTCGGGCACTGCGAACCCAGCTCCCACCGGTGCACACCGCCGGCGAGCGCCGCGCGGTCGACCCGTCAGTGGTCGCGGGCAGCGCCGATCGCCTGACCGGCGAAACGGGCTGGCGGCCCACGATCGACCTGCAGACCTCGATCGACGACTTCGTCGCAGGTTGAGGCGACCATGACGGAGCGAGTGCGGGTTTGTTCGCCAGAACCACGTCGAGCAAACGAGACAGCTGCGGCCGCCGCGGAAACCGGCCGACTCGGCGGCAAAACCGGCCCGCGAGTTGTCTCGATTTCGGACATCCCCAGCACCTCGGAATACCGCTTGCTCTGCCCCTAGTTAACCTGGATGTAGCATGTCCCAGCAACCACACCGGTCCGTTAAACGCCGAAGTGGATTTCGGTTTTTTGCGGGTTGCAGGCGTTTACTGTCGAATGCTAGGGTCCAATTGTTGACATGGTCGGGGGGCTGGCCAATTTCATAGCAGCTAACTTTCACTTCTTTCACTGAACTCCGGGGGGCTTACTGACTGCGGGGGTCAGACATGGCAGAACAATCATCCGCGTACGGGCGTGTGCGGACATCAAACGGGGCCGTTCAGGTCGCCGATGGTGCGCGCGACCGTAGCGATCGAGGCACGCCGTCCACCAAGCCGCTGACGGTGAGCCTGGTGATTCCGGTGAAGAACGAGGCCCGCAACATCGCCTGGGTGCTCGAGCAGGTCACCGACGAGATCAGCGAGGTCATCCTCGTCGACGGCAACTCGACCGACGCCACGGTGATCACCGCCCGGCGATACCGGCCGGACATCAAAGTCGTCGCCCAGGAGGGAACCGGCAAGGGCAGCGCGCTGCGAACCGGCTTTCTGGCCGCAACCGGTGACATCATCGTCATGATGGACGCCGACGGCAGCATGGCGCCGGCCGAGATCACGCACTACCTGCACTTCCTGGCGAACGGATACGACTTCGTCAAGGGTTCCCGATTCATCCCCGGCGGCGGGTCGCTGGACATCACCCCGTTCCGGTGGCTCGGCAACCGGTTCCTGCTCGGTGTGTTCAACACGCTCTATCGCGCCGAACTCACCGACCTGTGTTACGGGTTCTGCGCATTCCACCGCCGCTACCTGGAAGTCCTGGCCCTCTCGGCGACCGGTTTCGAGATCGAGGCCGAGATGGTGGTCCGGTCGATGCAGGGTGGCCTGCGGGTGGCCGAGGTGCCCAGCCTGGAACTGCCGCGGCGCGCGGGCAAGTCGAACCTCAATTCGGTGCGGGACGGCATCCGGGTGTTGCGCACCGTGCTGCGCAGCCACCGCTCCGGCGTCAGCGGCCACGTCGTCCAGTCGGTCCGGAAGACGGTTCACGCGCGGGACCGCGTGAGGAGTACTGCGTGATCGAAGGCCACACCGGGGGCAGAGTTCAATCCCCGAGTGAGCCCGTAGCGCTCGTCGTCGGTCCCGGAGACCGATTCCTGTCGGGGGTCAGCTATTACACGGCGCTGCTGACGGCAGCACTCTCCGAACGTGGGCCGGTTGCCGCGTTGCTGCTGCGCCGGATCTGTCCCCGGTTCGTCTATCCCGGACGAGCGCGCGTGGGGCAGACCGACGGCGTCCTGCCGCTGCCGGACGTTCCGGTGTGCAACGGGCTCGACTGGCTCTGGGGCAGATCGGCATTGGCCGCCTGGCGGTTCTGGCGGCGCACCCGGCCGAGTGTCGTCATCCTGCAGTGGTGGACCGCCACGGTGCTGCACAGTTACCTGGCGCTGGCCTGGCTGACCAAGCGGTCGGGCGCCCGGCTGGTGCTCGAGTTCCACGAGGTGCAGGATGTCGGCGAAGCGCGATTACCGCTGGTCAGCCGGTACACCCGAGCCGGCATGCGGCTGCTGCTGAGCCGTGCCGACGCCGTCGTGGTGCACTCCGAGTTCGACCGGGACGCACTCCAGAAGAGCTATCCGCAGCTGTCCCGCCTGCCGATCGAAGTGATTCCGCTCGGACCCTTCTCGCACCACGTGCCCGACGACGTGGACGGTGAGGGTGAACGCACCGACATGCTTCCCCCGCTCTCGGAGCGGCCGGGCGAGCCGGTCCGCCTGCTCATCTTCGGGGTGGTGCGCCCGTACAAGGGCCACAACGAACTCGCCGCGGCGGTCCGTCTGCTCAGGAACTCCGGCCTCGACGTCCACGTCAGCGTGGTGGGCGAGGTATGGCAGGGGTATCGGGAACCGCTGGACGCCTTCGCGGCGGTGCTGCCGGCGGACCGACTGACGATCGTCGACAGGTACGTCGCCGACGAGGAGGTGCCAGGCTTCTTCGCCAACGCCGACATCGTCGTCCTGCCGTACCTCCGGTCGTCGGCCTCGGGACCGCTGCACACCGCGATGAGCTTCGGCCTACCGGTGGTGACCACCGAGGTCGGCGGACTCACCGAGGCCGCCGACGGCTACACCGGGGCCGTCCTCGTCCGGCCCGGCGATCCCGCCGCACTCGCCGAGGGAATCCGCGCGGCCGTACCACTGGTGGGTATCGCCCACGACGACCCGCATTCCTGGCCGCGCAGCGCCGAACGGTTCGAGGCCCTGCTCGACCGGGTCGGTGCCCACTGGGGCCGCAGCCAGACGCGGCTCGGGGGCCGACCGGGAAGGGCCAGCCTGCCGGGCGAGGTGGTATGACGAGTTCCGCGCTTCGAGTCGGATTGGTGGCCCCCCGCTTCGCTCCCTTCCACGGCGGAGTGGAGACCTACGTCGCCTCCGCCGCGTCCGCGCTGGCCGCCGAGGGCGCCGACGTCACCGTCATCACCCAGGCCCCACGCTCCGCCGGCCTGCCGCAGCATGAGGTGCTCGACGGTTACACCATCGAACGCCACCGCCTGCCGATCGGCGCCATCCTGGATGTGCCGTCGCTGCCGGCCGCACGTGCGGCGTCGCGGGCCGGTCGATTCGACGTCGTCTGGGCGCACAGCTATCACACACCGCTGGCCTGGCTGGTCGCCGAACAGACCACCACCCCCCTCGTTTTCGCCCCGCACTACCACGGCGTCGGGCACACCCCGTTGCGCCACGCGTTGCATACGGCCTACCGTCCCGCCGGGCGGCGACTCATGGCGGCCAGCAAACGCGTCGTGGCGGTCACCGAAGCCGAGGCGAGCCTGTTGCTGCGGGACTTTCCCGGGGAGATCCCGCGCGAGAAGCTCGCGGTGATACCGACGGCGGTGCCGGATCCCGTGCACGGCCGGCAATCGTTTCCCGGCACAGCGAACGTTGTGCTCACCGTCGCCCGACAGGAACCGTACAAGCGGACCGACCTGCTCATCCGCGCGGTGGCCGAGCTGAAGCGCCGCGGCGTGCCGGCGCACCTGGTCGTCGTCGGGGACGGGTCGGGCCTGGCCGACTGCCGCCGCCTCGCCACCGATCTGGGGGCCGGGGACGTCGTCACCTTCACCGGTTCGGTGGACGACGAGACACTCGGACGGTGGTGGGCATCGGCGTCGGTCTATGCGACCGCGAGTCAGCAGGAGGCGTACGGCATCGGGCTGGCGCAGGCGCTCGTCGCGGGTCTACCCGTCGTGGCCAGCGACATCCCCGCGCACCGCGAACTCGTCAGCCGCGCGGGGCCCGCGGCGGCGGCCCGGCTGGGCGCCGTGGCCGAGGACGCCGATGGCGCCGAAGCCGGCGCGCTGTTCGCCGATGCGATCGCCGAGCAGCTTTCGACGACGGCGTCCCGCTCCGAGCGCGCGCAGCGGTGCACGCTGCCCCGCACCGCGGACATGGTCCGCCAGCTCGTCGACACGCTCACCGCGGCGAGTGCGATGGTGAGCCTGTCGTGACCTCAGCGCCGGACACCGTCCTGGACGTCGAGATCAACCAGCGCAGCTACTCCGGGCTGCTGCCGGTCGTCCTGGTGCCCGTCGGCGCTGTCCTCATCATCGTGGCCTGTCACCACGCGGCCGGCCTGGCCCAGCCCGACGACCTCCAGTTCGCGATCTTCTGGGCCGGATTCCTGAGCGGGATGCTGCCGCTGGCCGTCCTCGCCTGCGCCCGGCGGACCGGTGGTGTGGCCCGGGCCTGCGCGCTGGCAGGCGTCGGCCTGTTCGGGATGGTCCCGAGACTGCAGCGACTCGGGCCCGCCGGATCGGACGAGTTCATCCACATGCGCCAGGCCATCGAGGCCTTCTTCGGCGGCGACGTCGGACACACCCTGTACCTGCTGCCGATCAGCAAGGAGTTCTTCGGCCTGCACCAGGCCACCAGCGCGATCGCCCGGCTGACGGGGCTGCCGCTGTGGTACGCCGGCATGAGCGTGATCGCACTGGCGCACGCCCTGTCCGTCCTGGCCGTCTACCAGCTCATCCGGATGGTGGACGTACCCGCCCCAGGCGCCGCCGTCGGCGCGGTGGTCTACACGCTCAACCCGTCCTGGCTGTTCTTCGACGTCTCGTTCTCCTACGAGAGCCTCGCGCTGCCCCTGGTCCTGTGGTGCCTGGCAGCCACCGTCGCGGCCGGCCGCGCCACCACGAAACCCGCCCTGCGGCCCATCGCCATGGCGCTCATGTGCATCGCGGCGCTGCCGATGATCCATCACCTCAGCACGATCATGCTGTTCCTGATCCTGACGCTGCTCGTCACTGCCCGCCTCGTGTCCTGGTACCCACGCGCGGTGGCCGCTCCCACGGACCAGGTTCGCGAGCGCCTGTGGCCGCTGGGGCTGATCTGGTTCTCCCTGATCCTGTCGATTCACCTCTGGTGGTCGGAGAAGTACGACTGGCTGCTGTCGTATCTCAGCCCGGCCTGGACGGAGGGGCTGGCGCAGCTCTCGAAGATTCTCAACGGCGTCGGCAAGTCGTCGGGGCAGCGGTCGCTGTTCGGCAATGCCCCGAACCCGGTCTACGAAGTCGTCTCCGGATACCTGTTCCCGGTCGTGGTGTTGGGCCTGTTTCTGTGGTCTTCCGCCGTCCTGTGGCGGCTCCGGCGCCGGGTCGGCTCGGCCCCGTGGGCTTTCGCGGTGCTGGGCGCGATGTTCTTCGCGAGCATGCCGATGGTGCTGACCAGGGGCGGGGCCGAGGGAGCACATCGGTCATGGGCGTTCAGCTTCATCGGGATCGCCGTGCTGTGCGGCATGGCCTGGTCCTACGGGCCGCGACTTCGCTCCGGCGCCGGCGCGACCCGGTGGCGCGTGGTGTCGGCGACGTTCGGCCGGCCGGCCGTACGGGCCGGCCTCGCCGGAGTCGTCTTCACCGTCCTGGCGTTCGGGGGCGCCGCGTTGGGCGTCAACCTGTCCTCCCGCTTTCCGGGCAGCGCGCACGTCGGTGACGACGCACGGTCGGTGTCCAAGGAGGGCGGTGCGGTGGCCGAGTGGATGGCCGCGCACGCGCCGGTCGACACTCCGGTGCTGGCGGACCGCTACGTGTCTCAGCAGATCGGTTCGCTGGGCCGGATGTCCGCATTGCGGCCCAGCGCCACCTTCCCGATCTGGGAGCTGTACATGAGCGCCGAACCGGTGCGCCCCGAGGTGTTGAAGCAGATCTGGGATTCGGACATCCGCTATTTCGTCGTCGACTCGCGGATGGCGACGACCCGTCCGCAGATGGGCTACTGGTTCACCCGCAACGAGCCGGGCGTTGGCGGCAAGGACCTGTTCCCGCAAGCGGCCCTGGACCGGTTCAACTGCCTGCCGTGGCTGCAGGCGGTGTTCGGCGCGGGTCCGCTGACCGTGTACGAGGTCGATGCCGACGTCCTGCGCCGCACGGCGGCCGGCAGTTGTGCGGAGCCGGCGACATGAACGGCGACGGTGGCACTGCATTGGCTGAAGCCCTGCCCGAACGTGCGGAGTCCGAACCGCAGCTCCCGGCCGGCTCCGAACCGGAACGCTCTCCGGCCGCATCTGAGGTGTCCGGTCGAAGCGGCCGACACCGGCGTTCCGGAGGTCTGCGTACCGGTGGCGATCGGCACAGGGTTCCGCTGGACCGGACGGTCCGCCTGCGGTTGCTGTTCTGGTCGGCGCTCGGCATCGCCGGCCTCATCGTCGCGCAGCGCCTTCAACCCGACGCGGGTTCGCTCTTCGCCCCGCCCTCCGGTGTCCGCGGCTGGGCGTCGTTGCTCTGCGGCGTCGCGGGGGTCTGGCTGGTGCCCGGGCTGTTGCTGTCCGGGGTGATGATGCGCACCGGGGCCGGCCTTGCGGCGTGGCTGGGATCCCGGATCGCGACGACATTGTGCTGGTACGCGCTGGCGGGCCCGGTCATCCACTTCCTGGGTCAAGGCGCCCAGGTCACCACGGGCGGCATCCTCATCGCGACGGTGGCCGCCGCGGCCGCCCTGTCGCTCGGCGTCGCGCTCGGCCTGTCACCCCGGCCCGCCCGACCCTGGCTCCGGGCGCTGCTCTCCGCGGCCGCCGGAGCCGTCTGCGCCAAGGCCACGATCTGGGCATGGATGGCGGTGTGGACCTACGGCATGAACTATGCGCACATCCGGCGTCTGGAGTGGCTGATCGTGCTCGCCTGCGCGGCGCTGAGCGCGGTCGGCACACTGAGCCGTCCCACCCTGCCGGTCCGATCGGCCCACAACATCCGCGTCATTCTCGTCGCGCTGGCGTTGATCGCGGCCACCCTGGCGACCATCGCGGTCGCGGACGACAAGTGGCCGCCCGGCCAGCAGATGCCGTCCGCGCTGGCCATCGAACCGGTCGCGCCGCCGGCCGGCGCCGATATGGCGTTCGCCCTGACCGGAATCGGGCCGGCGGGCTCCCAGTTCGTTCGACAGGCCGAGTTCGTCGCCTCCGATGACACCGGACGCGCGGTGCCGGTGGAGACGCGGCTGGCACCCGCGGACGACGCGGCGACGGCGACGCTGCTGGTGACGTTGCAGCAGGGCACCCAACCGACGCTGTGCCGGGCCGGTCGGCGGGCGAAACTCACCATCCGCGATCAGGTTTCGGGCGTCCAGGCCCAGGCCGTGGTCCCAGACGGGTGGTGCGCCGCGTGACCGCCCTCCGTACCCAGACAGCGCGGGGCTTGCTGGGAAATAGCATCGCCCTTCTGGCGACCACCCATATCACCGCGGTTTTCGGGTACGTGTTCTGGGTTCTCTGCGCGCGCGCCTTCTCCGCCGGCGTGATCGGCGCCACCAACACCGTGATCTCGGCGATGACCCTGGTCGCGATCGTGGCTGTGTCCGGATTCGTGCCGATGCTCACCCGTCTGCTGCCGGGCGCGGACACCGAGGAACGCAGTGGCCTGTGCAGTACGGCGTTCGTCGTCACCACCCTGGTGTCGGCTGTCGCCGGCGTCGCCGCGGCGTTGCTCATGCCGGCCCGCGTGCAAGCCGCAGTCGGCACCGGCTGGCTGGTGGCCCTGTTGGGCGCCGGCACCGTCGGGACCGCCCTACTGCTCGTGGTCAGCGCCGCCCTGCTGGGCGTTCGCCGAGCCGAGCTCTCGCTCTACGGGAACGTCATGGGCAGCGTGGCGCGACTCGGTGCGGTGGGGGCGTTTCTGGCCATGGGAGTGCTCGTCGCGGGCGCCGACACCAACGCCACTCACACGATCCTCATCGTCTGGGTGGTCTCCCTGGCCATGTCCGTCGTGCTGTCCATCTGGCTGCTCATCCGGGCGACACCGGGCTTCCGATTCCACCCGCACCGCATCTGGATCTCCCGCATGCGCCGGTCGATCGGCTGGGACCACGTCGCCATGATCGCCGTTCGGGCACCACCTCTGACGATCCCGATTCTCGCCGCCGCGCACTTCCCGCCGGCCAAGATCGGCTATCTCGCCGTGGTGACCATGGTCATCAGCGTCTTCTCCGCGGTCGCCGCCGCCGTGTCCAATGCCCTGCTCGCGCACTGCGCCGACGATCCGCAGCAGCTGAGAGCGCAGGCGCGCCGCGCGTTCCGGCTGATCGGCGTGCTGCTCGTCGTTCCCGTCCTGCTCACCTGCCTGTTCGCAAAAGAGGTGCTCAGCTTCTTCGGCCCCGATTACGCCGACTACAGCCCGCTGCTGATCGTGCTGTTGTTGTCCACCTTCCCGGACGCGCTGATCAACATGACGGTGGCCATTCTGCGTGTGCAGCACCGACTCGCCGTGGTGGCCGCGGTGACGGTGGCGGGAGCGACCATGAGCATCGTCGGCGCCTGGCTGTTGATGCCCCATCTCGGAATCTTCGGCGCCGGTGTGGCGGTGTTCAGTTCTCAGATGATCGTGGCGACCGCCTTCGCTGTGATGGGACCGCTCCGATTCCTGGTCCACGGCGAGTCGGCGGATGCGCCTTCCGAGGCCGGTACGTCCGGTCGGCGGAAGCTGCGGATCGGACGCCCATGACCTCCTCGCCCGCGGGTATCGAACGGCTGGACGGGTTGCGCATCCTGCACGCCATGGACAGCTTCCTGCCGAACGTCGGCGGCCTCGAACTGTCGATCGCGGCACTCGCGCGCATGCAGGTGCGCCGGGGCCGAGTGGTGGCGATGGCAACCGCCCGGCATCCCGACGCCCCGGACCGGGAGGATCTGGACGGCGTCGAAGTTCACCGTCTGCCGATGGCGATGGCGCACCTGCCGGGCGCATACGCCTCCCCGACGCACCTCTTCTTCCCGCCGGTTCCGGATCCGCTTTTCACCCGCGCATTCGCCGACCTGCTGCGCCGGTTCCGCCCGGACGTCATCCACGCCCGGGGCTGGATTCTCTACAGCGTGCTCGGTCCAGCGCACCGCGCCGGTGTCCCCGTCGTCGCCAGCGCCCACGACCACAGCCAGGTGTGTGCGAACAAAGTCATGCTCTATCGCGGAAACAGCGTTTGCTCGGGTCCGGCACTGACCAAGTGCATCGGTTGCGCGCGCTCGCACTACGGCCTCAAGGGAATTCCGCTGGCCGCCGGGCTGTATCAGCTGGGCTCGCGGCGGCACCGCGACGTCGCGCTCTGGACGGCCACCTCGTCGGCGCTCGCCGCCCGCGGTTCGGCGCCCCGTCTCGCGGACCGCGGCGCGATGACGGTGATTCCGACGTTCATCGATGACGATCTGCTCGAACTCGCCCGCGACGAGCGGACCGCGCAGCGTCCCGATTTCGTCCCGCCCACCGGGCCCTACCTGTTCTACGCGGGAGCACTGGGAGCCCACAAGGGTGTCGACGTGCTTCTCGATGCGTATGCCCGGCTGCGCGCCTTGGGCGTGGATGCGCCGCTGGTGCTCGCGGGTCTGCCGCGCGACGACTTCTCGATCGAAGACCGGCCCGGGGTCGTCGTCGCCACCCAGGTTCCGCACCAGGCGGTTGTCGCCGCGTGGCGGCACGCCACCGTCGGCGTGGTGCCGAGCGTCGTGCCGGAGGGATTCGGGCGCGTCGCCGTGGAATGCCTGGCGGCGGGAACACCGTGCGTGGTTTCGGCGCTCGGCGGTCTGCTGGACATCGTCGGCGACGGTGTCGAGGGCCTGCATGTGCGGCCCGGCGACGCGGCGGAACTGGCCCGCGCGATCCAGCGCCTGCTCGATGACGACGGGCTGCGGTCGCGGCTCGGTGCGGCCGGGCCGGCCAAGGCCGCGCAGTTCACGCTGTCCCGGGTGGCGCCTCAGGTCGACGCCGTTTACCTGCAGGCTCTGAGCCGGCACGTGGCGGGCCCGGCCCGGCGACAATCCACTGAAAGGAAGGGGGTTCAGGCATGACCGCCTCTCGCACCGCGGGTTCCGCCATGAGCGCGGAGCTCGCCGCCATGCCGCTGGTGTGGATGTATCACTCCATCGCGCCCTACGACGAGGATCCCTACGAGGTCACCATGACCCCTAAGCGCTTCGACAAGCAGATGCGCTGGCTGCGCCGCAGGGGCCTGCGCGGGGTGTCGATGGGCGAGCTGCTGGCCGCGGCCGACCGGGGCCGGGCGCGCGGGCTGGTGGGCCTGACCTTCGACGACGGCTACCAGGACTTCGTCACCAATGCCCTGCCCGTGTTGCAGCGATACGGTTTCACCGCAACGGTTTTCGTTCTTGCCGGACGGCTCGGCGGTGAGAACGAGTGGAGCCGGCCCGGACCGACCAAGGCGCTGTTGACCGCCGACGAGGTGAGACACATCGCCGACGCCGGCATGGAGATCGGGTCGCACGGCCTCAAGCACATCTCGCTGCTGAAGACGGACGACGACATGCTCGCTTCGGAGACTTCGCGCAGCCGGCAGATGCTGCAGGAGTTGCTCGCCCGGCCGGTTCCGGGATTCTGCTACCCGTACGGCTACCTGGATGCGCGAGTCGTGGCGGCGGCCCGGGCCGCGGGCTACGACTACGCCTGCGCGGTGAAGGCGGGTCCCGACATCGGCCGCCACGCCATTCCTCGGACGCTGGTGCACGAAGGTGACTCCTCGTGGCGGTTGGAGGCGAAGCGGGTCGTCTCGGCGGTGACCGTCGGCAACCCGGTCGGCGTCCGGCGATACCGGAGTGGTCGATGATGCGCGTCGTGGTTGTCGGGCAGGGGTACGTCGGCCTGCCGCTGTCGGTCCGTGCCGCACAGGTCGGCCACGACGTCGTCGCATACGACGTCGACGAGGCCCGCATGAAGCGCCTCCGTTCCGGAGAGTCCTACATCGAGGACATCTCCGACGACGATCTGGGCGCCGTTCTGGCGGCCGGCAGGCTTCACCCGTCGGCCGAAGCCGAGGCCTGCGCCGACTTCGACGTCGCGATCATCGCGGTGCCCACCCCGCTGCGCGACGGCGCGCCGGACCTGAACTACATCGAGCAGGCCGCGCACACCCTGGCGCGGCACCTGCGGCCCGGCGCGACGGTCGTCGTCGAATCCACGACCTATCCCGGCACCACCCAGGACCTTGTCGCGCCGATCCTGGAGAACGGCTCCGGGCTGGTGGCCGGCACCGACTTCCATCTCGGATACAGCCCGGAGCGGATCGACCCGGGCAACTCCACGTGGACCCTGGTGAACACGCCGAAGATCGTCTCGGGTGTCGATCCGGCTTCGCTGGCCGCGGTACAGGGTTTCTACGACACCATCGTGGACAAGACGATCACGGTGACGTCGCCACGCGAGGCCGAGCTGGCCAAGCTGGTCGAGAACACCTTCCGTCACGTCAACATCGCCCTCGTCAACGAGATTGCGATCTTCGCCCGCGAACTCGGCATCGACATCTGGGATGCGATCGACGCCGCGTCGACGAAGCCGTTCGGATTCATGCGCTTCACCCCGGGACCCGGTGTCGGCGGGCACTGTCTGCCCATCGACCCGTCGTACCTGTCCTGGTGCGTGGAGCGGGCGCTCGGCCACAACTTCCGCTTCATCGAGCTGGCCAACGACATCAACGAACACATGCCCGACCATGTGGTCCACCGGATCACGATGGGCCTCAATGCGAAACGGCGCGCCGTCAACGGTTCCCGCATCCTGCTGCTGGGTCTGTCGTACAAGAAGAACACCGGTGACGCTCGCGAGTCACCGTCGGTGAGGGTGGCCCAGCTGCTCGCCGCGATGGGCGCGGAACTGCGCGGCGCCGACCCGCACATCGTGGAGGCGACGCCGATCGACGGCCTGCTCACTCGCGTCGAGGTGACACCCGAGGAGTTGGCGTCCGCTGACGCGGTCGTGCTCCTGACCGACCATGACCAGTTCGATTTCGACGAGATTGTGGCTCATGCGAAGTACATCCTCGATTGCCGGCATCGTGTCAAGGGGTCTCATGTGGAGTACCTCTGACGCGCTAGACCGGCCGGTCACCCGCGCCGTCCGGGCATGCCTCGGCTTCGTCCTCGTCCTGGCGGTGCTCGGTGGCCATGCCCCGGTGGCCGGGGCCGAGCCCGGCGGACAACAGCGCGGGTTCGCCCTGCCGAGTTGGCAGGTGGACGGGTACGACGGTCCGAGCCTGGACCAGTCCCTGCGGGAGATGTCCGCGGTCGGGGCCAACTGGGTGCAGTTCACGCCCACGTGGTCTCAGCAGGGCAGGAACTCCAGCGAGGTCTTCCCGACCGCGCGCACGGTGAGCGACCAGGGCCTGCGGAGGGCCGTCACGCTGGCTCATACGTTGGGGCTGAACGTGTTCCTCAAACCTCACATCGACTTGACGGATCCGCTCCGGGACAGCCGTAACACCATCAACCCGAATGACCGGGCGGCCTGGTTCGATTCGTACACGGCGTTCATCACCCACTACGCGTCGATGGCGCAGGAATCGGGAGTGGAGCAATTCGCGGTGGGCACCGAGTTGTCCTCGGTCTCCGACGACCGGCCGGCCTGGTTGCGGGTGATCGGCGCGGTGCGAGATCGCTACACCGGAACCCTGACCTATGCGGCGGGCCGCGACTGGGATCGGGTCCCGTTCTGGGATGCCCTCGATCTCATCGGGATCGACGCCTATCCCTCACTGAGCTCGGGGCCGACCGCCGACGTACCGGCGTTACGGCAGGCGTTCGAGCCCTATGTCGACAAGTTGGCGGCGATGTCGGCCACGTACGGCCGCCGGGTTCTGTTCACGGAGGCCGGCTTCACGAGCCAGGACGGAACCACCACCGACCCGTCCAACTGGCGGATCAGCAGGACGCCGAACCAGGCCGAACAATCGGCCGGCTATGAAGCGCTGCTGGCCACTTTCAGTGGGCAGCCGTGGTGGGCCGGAGTCTTCTGGTGGGTGTGGATAACCCCGCCGGCAATCGATGCCGAACCGCTCGACTTCTCCCCTCGCGGCAAGGCCGCCGAAGAGGTGATCCGTCGATGGTGGGCGTCATGACGTCGCCGTTAGTCCTGGGCACGGAAGTCGAACCCGTCGAACGCGGCCGCTGGATCGAGCTCGCTCACGGGTTCGCCGATCACAACTTCCGGCAGTGCTGGGACTTCGGCGTCCAAGCCGCGGCGCGCGTGGGCGCGAAATCCGAGCACGTGGCGCTGCGGCAGGCGGGCGAGGTGGTCGCAATCGCCGATGTGCGGGTCCGCGAGCTGCCCGTGCTGGGCGGCGGGCTGGCGCTGGTGACGGGCGGCCCGTTGACCCGCATCGACCACCACTTCGATCCCGACCGGTATCTGGCGGCCGTGACGGCGCTGCATGGGCACTACGTCGGCGAGCGCGGCTGCGTGCTGCGGATCCTTCCCTCGGTGGGTCCGCCGGAGTGGAACGACGCGCTGAACGCCGGGCTCGCGCGACTCGGCTTCGAGCCGACCGATGCCGCGCATTCGCACCGGACTCTCCTCCTGCCGATAAAAGACGACATGGCGGACATTCGCAAGCGGCTCAACCCGAAATGGCGCAACCACCTGAACCGCTCCGAGCGCGAGCACCTCGAGGTGAGCGTCGGCAGCGAGCCCGAGATGCTCGACCGGTTCGCGGCACTGTTCGAGGAGTTCGTCGTCCGCAAGGGCTTCGATGTCGGTGCGTACGGCGCGGACTTCTACCAGCGCGTGCATCGCGATCTGCCGCCGGGCGAACGCTACGTCGTGCTCCTCGCCGAGCGAGCGGGCCGGCTGCTGGCCGGCCACGTGACGAGCATGCTCGGCGACACCTGCGTGTCCCTGCTCGCCGCGACGTCGCCCGAGGCGCTCACCTGCAAGGCGTCCTACCTGATCCAGTGGCGCACGATCGACGCCGCCCGCGAACGTGGCTGCGTCAGCTATGACCAGGGCGGCATCGACCCGGACGGCAACCCGGGCGTCTACTCGTTCAAGGTCGGGCTCTCCGGGACCGACGTGCGCGCGGCCGGACCGGTCCAAGCGGTCGGCAGCGTGCGCGGCAAGGTGACACTCGCGCTCGAGGCACGGATTCGCGGGCGGAAGGGTATGTGATGCGGGTTCAGGAGGCTGTTGAGCTCATCCGCTCGCCGCACGGCCGGCGCTGGCTGTGGCGGACGGCGCGGCAGCGGCTCTATTCGCGCCGGGTCGCCATCGGCATCCGGCGGGACCTGAGCGTTCCGTATGACGTTCCGCCGGCCAAGATTCCGCTGATCGTTCGGCCGCTGCGGCCCGACGACGACCTCTCGTTCATCGCCGCGGCTCCCGGGCTTTCCGTACAGGAGGCGCAGCGGCGGGCCGACCAGCGCTGGTTCCTGAGGGCCGAGCTTCCCAACTGCTGGGTCGCGGTCGACCCCGACGGACAGATCTGTTTCATGGCATGGCTGCTCACGGCGCGGGACAACGACTTCATCCGGGCCAGGTGGCGTGGACTGTTCCCGGACCTGCACCCGGACGAAGGGATGGTCGAGGGCGTGCACACCGCCGAGACCCATCGCGGCCTGGGAATCATGGGTGACGCCACGAACCAGATGATGCAACAGGCGCGTGACCTCGGCATCAAGTACAGCCTGGGCTACATCGTCCAGGAAAACTCGGCATCGCTGCGCGGAGGCGAGAAGCACGGGGCGACGCCCTTCGCCAGACGCGAGGAGCGCTGGCTGCTGTTCCGTCACCGCATCCGCTTCACCCCCATCGAGAACGCGGCGAACTGACGCAGCGTCCGCGCCTCAGTTCTGCCCGGCAGGGCAGTTCGACGGCGCGGGCAGGCCGGCGAACCGGTCGGCGATCCAACTCCCGACCGGCCGAGTGACTTTGGCGATCAGGCGCTCGTGGTTGACGCCGGGTATCTGCAGATACTCGATTCGGCCGCCGAGTGCACAACTGCGAGCAACCGCATATTGAATCCAGTCCGGAAGGACGACCGCGTCCTCCTCGCCGTTGATCACAAGCATCGGCCGGTCCAACGGGCGCTGCGGCAGGGCCACCCGGCGCAACGCATCCTCGAGCGCCGCGGTGTCTTGGGCGGTCGCCGGCTTCACCTCGTTGGCTTCACTGAGACGGTCGACGACCGGTCCCCACGGCACCGGGGCCGAGCGGGTCTCGTTCGAGCGACCGCGGGTCGTCTCGCAGCGGCTGAACTGGTCGCGGTACGCCTCGGTGGAGTCGTGCAGAAACGCCTGGGCGTCCAGATCGGGGTTGTAGCGCGCCAACCCGGTGATGACCAACGGAAACCGCGCCCGCTGGTTCGCGGTCATCGCCCCCGTCCGGACGAGCTCGGCCAGACCGGTGACGTTCGCCGGCGGCGCCAGTGCGACGCTTCCGAGCAGTTGCAGGCCGTCGCCGTAGTACGAGTCCAACTCGTTGGCGGCCCATACCGCCTGCCCGCCCTGCGAGAAACCGAGCGCCACCCATCGCGCGGATGCGGCCGGCGAGATCTCGCGCAGGGCGCGCACGGCGTCGATGGTGTTGAACGCCACCGTCCGGGGTTCCAGGTAGGGATGCGACCCGCTCTCACCGAGCCCCTCGTAGTCGCTGAGGGCAACGGCGTACCCGGCGGTCAGCAGGGATTGGACCAGCGGCGCGTACTCCATCAGATTCGGCTGCCGGGACGGCCCACAGTCGTGTCCGATACCGGTCGTTTCATGGGCGAGCGAGACCACCGGCCAGCCGTCCTGGGGCGGGCTCCCGCGCGGAACGAAGAATGCCCCGGACACCTCCCGCATACCGCCGTCCAAACCCGACACCGACGTGTAGACCGCTCGCCAGGCCTCGCCGAGAACCGCCTCCCGGTCCGGCAACGGCGGATCGACGAACGGTTCCTGACGAACCACGTGGCCGCGGGCGTTCCACGCCTCCGCCGAGACGACGGGCAGCGGCACCTCCACCGGCGGCGCATTAGGGGCGGACGGCAACCGCGTCGCACAGCTCGTCAACCCCGAAAGGGACACCAACAGCAACAGAGTCGCGAGCACCGGCCGCCGGCAACCGAAACCTGCAACGCGGCGCCAAGCGTGACGCAACTACTCGCCTCCGCCGCGCGGATCGCCGGATTGGTGAAAGTCGCCGACACCGTCCTGTGAGCACCGACGGGTCAGCTGCATGCGCACCACGATAGGCCACCACCGATGTTGGATATAGTTCGTCCATGGCTTCGAAGTTCGGGCTGGTCCCCACGGCGATCGCGTCCCGCGCGCAGGGTGCTTTCGACCGGCTCGTCGTCCGGACGCCGTCGGGCCGCACCGAGTTCTTCGACCCGAACGACTTCCCGTGGATCGCCGAAGTGGAAGCACACGCGGATGAGATCAGGGCCGAACTCGACGGCCTGCTCGCCCACATCGATCAGCTGCCCAACTTCCAGGACATCCAAGAAGAACAGCGAAGTCTCACCCAGGACGACAACTGGAAGGTCTTCCTCTTCTACGCGTACGGCTCCCGCGCCGACGACAACTGCCGGCGGTGCCCGCGTACCGCAGCGGTAGTCGAATCGATTCCCGGCATGACCACGGCCATGTTCTCCGTACTGCGCCCGCACAAGCACATTCCGCCACACGTCGGCCCGTGGAAGGGAGTGCTGCGCTACCACCTTGCGCTGCGGACCCCGGCCGACGAGTCCCTGGCCCGTATCCGCGTCGGAAGCCGCACCGAGGAGTGGCACTCGGGCCGCAGCCTGGTGTTCGACGACACGTTCGAGCACGAGGCCTGGAATGACAGCGACGAGATCCGGGTGGTCCTGTTCGTCGACGTCATTCGCAAGCTGCCGTGGTATCTGTCGGCGATGAACCGCGGCTTCATCGGCGCCATCCAGAGGTCACCGTTCATCAAGAAGGCACTCGCCAACACCGAGGCGTGGCAGGAGACGCTCGGGGCGGCCAAAGCCACCGGCTGACGTCGGATCAGTTCGGCCGGCGCAGCACGAACTGCCACGACCACGGCATGTAGCTCAGCGGTCGCCGTTCCATCAGCCGGGCCGCCCACCGGACCTTCTGCGGTATCGCCTCGGGCGGGTAGTTGAAGTTGCGCATCCGGACCACCTCGAAGCCCGCGCGCCGCGCCACCGGCTTCAGGTGTTTCATCGTCACGACATAGAAGTCGTGGTTCCAGCTGACGGGCGCGAGCTTCCAGTACCGGTGCTGCCACGTGGTCGGCAGCCAGCCCATGAACGGCAGCCGGCTGTGCGACTCGATGACGAAGTACGGGTTGGGAATCTGCCCGACGACGACGCCGCCCGGCTTGAGCACGCGGAAGATCTCGGCCAGGCTCGCGTCGCGGTCATCGGGCGGGATGTGTTCGAAGACGTTGGCGAACAACGCGACGTCGAACGTGCCGTCCGGGAAGTCGAGCTTGCTCGCCCGCGCGGGATACAGCTCGCAGCCGTTTTCGGTGAGGAGTTTCTCCGGCAGCGTGGGATCGATTCCCGTCCAGTTCGGCACCCGGGTCAGCCGGCCCATCTGGTCGGTGAGCGCGCCGCGCTGGCAACCGATCTCGATGCCGTCGGCCGCACCCGGCGCGGCGTGCTCGTCGACCAGCTCGGCCAGGCTGCGGCTGAGTATCTCGCAGCGGGCGGCCCACTCCTCGTCGCTCTGTAGCAACTGTGCGCGAATTCCGCTCGACGACATTCCGGCCTCCGGGTGGTACGGCTGATCCCGAGATCAACTCAGGACAGACTACCCGCACCCGGCAGGGCCATCGACCGCCCGAGCAAACCCGTCACGCCAGCGGGCCGACCGCCTCCTCGGCGGCCGCCACGATCGCGCCGGACCGCGCCAACTCCACCGCCGCGGCGATCTCCGGCGCCAGATGGCGGTCCGGTCCGGGCCCGTCGACCTGGTTGCGCAGCAGCGCCACCACCGCGCCGGTCCCGGGGGCCGGCTTCAGCGGCGCCCGCATCTCGATGCCGCGTGCGGCGGTGAGCACCTCGATCGCGAGTACCCGGGTCAGTCCGTCGACCGCGCGGCGCAGTTTGCGTGCCGCCGACCACCCCATCGCCACGTGGTCCTCCTGCATCGCGGACGACGGGATCGAGTCCACACTGGCCGGGGCCGCCAGCCGCTTGAGTTCGGAGACGATCCCGGCCTGGGTGTACTGGGCGATCATGTGGCCGCTGTCGACACCGGGGTCGTCGGCCAGGAAGGCGTTGAGGCCGTTGTTGCGGGCCACGTCGAGGAACCGGTCGGTGCGCCGCTCGCTGATGCTGGCGAGATCGGCGACGACGATCGCGAGGAAGTCGAGCGCGTAGCCCACCGGGGCGCCGTGGAAGTT
>CAZTAA010000043.1:0-8043 GCA_964611465.1 uncultured Mycobacterium sp.
TGTCGGCGCCGGCGCGGGCGCGCGCGCCGGCGCGCTCAAGGGCGGCGTCGGCACGGCATCGGTCCGACTCGGGGAGGGCGCCGGCCCCGCCGCGGGTGTGACCGTCGGCGCCATCGTGGTGGTGAACGCGGCGGGCAACGTGGTCGACCCCGGCACCGGACTGCCCTGGATGGCGGACCTGATCGCGGAGTTCGGCCTGACGGCGCCGCCGGCCGAACAGGTCGCCGCCCTGACCGCACTCGACCGCGACCGCAAGACCGTGACGGGACCCGGGACTGGCCTGCTCAACACCACGGTCGCCGTCGTGGCCACCGATGCCGCCCTCGGCCCGGCCGCGTGCCGGCGCGTCGCGGTGGCGGCCCACGACGGACTGGCCCATGCCATCCGGCCGTGTCACACCCCGGTCGACGGCGACACGGTCTTCGCGCTGGCCACCGGGGCGGTTGCGGTGCCGCCGGACCCCGACACCCCGGCCGGGATGTCGCCGGAGACCAAGGCGGTCGGTGAGATCGGCGCGGCGGCCGCCGATGTGCTGGCCCGCGCGGTGCTGGCCGGGGTGATCGCCGCCGAGTCGGTCGCCGGAATCGCGACCTACCGCTCCACTCTGTCGGGAACACTGCCGGAAAGTTTCGGCTGATGGCGTTCACCGAACCGGTCACCGGTAGCCTGGTCGGATGAATTCAGCGCCCGGTTCGCCTGCGCCGCAACAGGAAAAGCGGTCGGCGTGGAAGGTCGGCGCCACCACCATCGTGACGTTCGTCGCCCTGCTCTACGTCATCGAGCTGATCGACGTCCTCTCCGGACACCGGTTGGAACGCAACGGGATTCGGCCGTTGGAGGCCGACGGGCTCTGGGGCATCATCTTCGCCCCGCTGCTGCACGCCAACTGGGGTCACCTGGTCGCGAACACGGTGCCGGCGCTGGTGCTCGGTTTCCTGGTCACACTGGCCGGCATGTCGCGGTTCGTCTGGGCCACCGCGATCATCTGGATCGTCGGCGGGTTCGGCACCTGGCTGCTGGGCAACATCGGGCAGTGCAATCTTGCGACCAACCACATCGGGGCCTCGGGGCTGATCTTCGGCTGGTTCGCCTTCCTGCTGGTGTTCGGCTGGCTGACCCGCCACATCTGGCAGATCGTCGCCAGCGTCGCAGTGTTCGTCGTCTACGGCGGCATCCTGTGGGGTGTGGTGCCGGTGTTCCGCCAGTGCGGCGGGGTGTCCTGGCAGGGCCACCTGTGCGGCGCGGTGGCCGGCGTGCTCGCCGCGTACTGGCTGTCCGCACCGGAGCGGCAGGCCCGGCAGAAGCGCAAGCAGGGCGCTCTGCCGCGGCCCTTCCCGACGACATGACGATTCCGGACCGGGACGCACCGGTCGGTGTGTTCGACTCCGGTGTGGGCGGGCTGACCGTCGCCCGCGCCATCATCGACCAGTTGCCCGCCGAGGACATGATCTACGTCGGGGACACCGCCAACGGCCCCTACGGGCCCCTGCCGCTGGCCGACATCCGCACGCACGCGCTGGCCATCATGGACGACCTCGTCGGGCGCGGCGTCAAGGCCTTGGTGATCGCGTGTAACAGCGCGTCGTCGGCGTGCCTGCGCGACGCCCGCGAACGCTACGACGTGCCCGTCGTCGAGGTGATACTGCCCGCCGTCCGACGGGCGGTGGCAACCACCCGCACCGGCCGGATCGGGGTCATCGGCACCCGGGCGACCATCACGTCCCGCGCCTATCAGGACGCGTTCGCCGCGGCCGTGGGCACGGAGATCACGGCGGTGGCCTGTCCCCGGTTCGTCGACTTCGTCGAACGTGGCGTGACCAGCGGCCGACAGGTGCTCGGGCTGGCCGAGGGGTATCTCGAACCGTTGCAGCGCGCCGGGGTGGACACCCTGGTGCTCGGCTGCACGCACTACCCCCTACTGTCCGGCGTGATCCAGCTCGCCATGGGGGACAACGTGACGCTGGTTTCCTCCGCGGAGGAGACGGCCAAGGACCTGCTGCGGGTGCTCACCGAGGGCGACCTGCTGCGCGGCGGTCCGGACGGACCGGGGGACGGACCACCACGGTCGGCCGCCCGGCAGTTCGAGGCCACCGGCGACCCGGCGGCGTTTCTCGCCCTGGCGGCCCGTTTTCTCGGTCCCTCCATCACGGGGGTTTCACCTGTTCAACGTCGCATCGCCGCCCCCGGGTGATCAGCTTTTCGCAAACATCGCGAGTTTTTTTCAATGTGGTAATGGGCATGGCACAGTAGTGACTGTGCGCATCACGGTTCTCGGTTGCTCGGGCAGCGTCGTCGGCCCCGACTCGCCCGCGTCCGGGTACCTGCTGACCGCGCCCGACAGCCCCCCGATGGTGATCGACTTCGGCGGCGGGGTCCTCGGCGCGCTGCAACGCCATGCCGACCCCGGCGAGGTTGACATCCTGCTGTCACACCTGCACGCCGACCACTGTCTCGATTTGCCCGGGTTGTTCGTCTGGCGGCGCTACCACCCGATTCCGCCGATCGGCAGGAAGCGAATGTTCGGCCCCAGCGACACCTGGTCGCGGCTGGGCGCGGCCTCGTCACCCGAGGGTGGTGAATTCGACGACTTCACCGACATCTTCGACGTGATCCCGTGGCGGGACGGGGAGAGCGTGCGGATGGGGACGCTCGACGTCCTGCCGGTCGCCGTCAGCCATCCGACGGAGTCCTACGGCATGCGGTTCACTGATCCGTCCGGTGCAGTGTTCGCGTTCAGCGGCGACACCGGCATCTGCGATCAGGCCGTCGAACTCGCGCGGGACGCCGACGTCTTCCTGTGCGAGGCGTCCTGGACCCACGACCCGGACAACCGGCCGCCGGACGTGCATCTGTCCGGAACCGAGGCGGGCGAGATCGCCGCCCGCGCGAACGTGTCGGAGTTGCTGCTCACCCACATTCCGCCGTGGACCTCACGCGAGGACGTCATCACCGAGGCCAAGGCCGCCTTCGACGGGCCCGTGCGGGCCGTCGTCTGCGGTGAGACGTTCGAGGTGTCCCGCACCCGTTAGGGTGACGACCGTGCCTGAACGCGAAGACGGCCGCACCGACGACGAACTGCGGCCCGTGACGATCACCCGGGGTTTCACCTCCCATCCCGCCGGCTCGGTGCTCATCGAGTTCGGCGAGACCCGAGTCATGTGCACCGCGTCGGTGACCGACGGCGTGCCGCGCTGGCGCAAGGGGTCGGGGCTGGGCTGGCTGACGGCCGAGTACGCGATGCTGCCGGGAGCGACGCACACCCGGTCGGACCGGGAATCGGTGCGGGGCCGCCTGGGCGGGCGCACCCAGGAGATCAGCCGGCTGATCGGCCGGTCGCTGCGCGCGTGCATCGACCTGCGCGCACTGGGCGAGAACACCATCGCGATCGACTGCGATGTGCTGCAGGCCGACGGCGGCACCCGCACGGCGGCCATCACCGGTGCGTATGTGGCTCTCTCCGACGCCGTCACCTATCTGGGCGCGGCGGGCAAACTCTCCGACCCCCGGCCGCTGTCGTGTGCGATCGCGGCGGTCAGTGTCGGCGTGGTCGACGGCCGCGTCCGCGTCGACCTGCCCTACGAGGAGGACTCGCGCGCCGAGGTGGACATGAACGTCGTCGCGACCGACACCGGCACGCTCGTCGAGGTGCAGGGCACGGGCGAGGGTGCGACGTTCCCCCGCTCGACGCTCGACAAACTGCTCGACGCCGCCCTGGGCGCCTGTGACACGCTGTTCGCGCTGCAGCGCGAAGCACTGGACGCGCCGTACCCGGGTGTGCTGCCCGACGGCCCGGCGCCGAAGAAAGCCTTCGGAAGCTGACCCCCCTTCTCGTCGCCAGTCGCAACCCCAAGAAGCTCGCGGAGTTGCGTCGCGTGCTCGATTCGGCCGGGCTGTCCGGGCTCGAGTTGCTGTCGCTGGCCGACGTGCCGGAGTTCCCCGAGTCGCCCGAAACCGGCGCGACGTTCGAGGAGAACGCCCTCGCCAAGGCGCGGGACGGCTTCAACGCGACGGGACTGCCCTGTGTGGCGGACGATTCCGGCCTTGCCGTGGATGCGCTCAACGGCATGCCGGGGGTGCTGTCGGCGCGGTGGTCCGGAGTGCACGGCCGAGACGAAGCGAACTACCGGCTGCTGCTGGGTCAATTGACGGACGTCCCCGCGGCGCGGCGCGGTGCGGCGTTCGTGTCCGCCTGCGCACTGGTATCGGCTGCCGGTGAGACCGTCGTCCGTGGCGAATGGCGCGGCGTGATCGGGGTGGCCCCCCGCGGGTCCGGCGGCTTCGGCTACGACCCGGTGTTCATCCCGGAGGGATCGGACCGCTCCGCCGCCGAGCTCAGCCCGGCCGAGAAGGACGCGGTGTCGCATCGGGGCCGGGCGCTGGCCGCGCTGGTTCCGGCCCTGCGGGCGCTGGCCTGACCCGCCGATCCGGAAGTTTGCTGACCCGGCGCGGCGCGATCGCCGCGTGTGAGTACGCTGTGTGACGGCTGACACATAGGAGGGCACATGCGTCCATCTCGGGGATCTGGCCGGTACGTCGGCCGTGTGGGCGCCCTCGCCGTCGCCTTGGGCGTCGGATCGGCGGTGTTCGGCGGCGCGGGAATCGCTTTTGCCGAGGACGCCGGTACGACCCCGGATTCCGGCACTGGCGCCGGCCAGACGTCGTCCGGCGCCTCGGCTGTGCCGGCGGCTGCTAACACGCCGTCCTCAGCGGCGAAGCCGGAGAAGAGCGATCCGGAGGACGCGGCGGGCGACGCCGACGAACCGGCCGAGCCAGGGTCCACCGCGAAGCCCACCGCCGATGCCGTACCGGACGCGCCGGCCGGTGGCGAGGCCGACGAACCCGCGCCGGCCGCACTGCCCGAAAGCCCCGGCGGAAGCGGTCCCGCGGAGCACCGGTCGAGCGCGGACGGCAGGGTGGCGACGCCGAAGACTCCGGACGACGAACCCGATCGCCCCGTCGAAGCCGAGCAGCACGAGCTTCCGGCGCCGCCGCGCGACGAACCCGAATCGGAACCCGAACCGGCTGATCTCGCGCCGGCGCCCGCGGCCCGCCTCGCCGGTTCGGTCGAGCCCACGAAAATGGTTGTCCTGCAGGATGATCCGCCTCAGGATCCGCCGGAGTCGGTCGCGGTGGCGCGGGCGGCCCTCGTCGCCGTGGACGATTCGGCGTCGACGAAGCAACCCGCCGTGCCCTACGAGCAGTCGACGTTGACCGGGCTGCTGGCGCTGATCTGCCGGGAGATCGAGTACACCTTCTTCAACAAGAGGCCGACCGCCACGTACGACGCGGGGCTCAACGAGCAGACCGATACCGGCCAGATCACCGGTGCGGTCCAGGGTGCCGACGCCGACGGCGACGTCCTCACCTACAGCGTCGTCAGCGGACCGAAGCAGGGTGTCGTCACCGTCGCGGCCAACGGTGGATTCACCTACACGCCGTACGCGGGACTGGCCGCCACCGGTGGCACCGACTGCTTCCTGGTCAAGGTCAGCGACTACCCGGGCAATCCCTTCCACATGCACGGCTTGGCGCTGTTCTTCGGGTCGGCGTACCAGAAGGTGACCGTCAACGTCGAACCCACCAACGCGATCAGTCCGCTGGGCACTCGGGACCAGATCGAGGTCGAGAAGCTGGCCACCCAGATCGTCAACACCCCGATCATGGCGCTCGCGAAACTCGTGCTGAAGCTCGCCTGGCAGGGCGCGGCCGAGAAGCAGTTCGGCCCGATCGACGCGGAGAACATGGCCCAGCTGGACCGGGCCGTCGACGAGTACGCCCTGCAGGCGGCGCTGGAACTGCAACTGCTCAACCCCAACGACCCGCATGTGGTGCAACAGGTGATGCCGCCGCACACCTGGTTCGGGGAGACGTTCGGCGGCGCGCGGATCCTGTACGACAATCCCGACACCATCTACCGGATGATCCCGGTCAACGCGTCGTCGTCGTACGTCATCACCGGGCGGTTCACCGGGCCCGAGCCCGCCGACACCACCTTCAGCGTCCTGACCGGCCTGACCGGTAAGACGACCGACGTGCTCACCGCGCACGACCTCGTCCGCGACGCCGACGGCAGCTTCAGAATCACCATCGACTCCACCCCCGCCGACGGGCGGCCCAACCACCTTCAGCTACCCACCGACGCGACCCTCATCGCGGCACGGAACACGTTGTCGGACTGGACCAACCAGGTCCCGATGAGCCTGTCCGTCGAACGCGTCGGCGGACCGCGGAACAACCTCTTCAGCCAGCTCGGGCTCTACGACATCCCGGTGATCGGGCCGCTGTTCTCCAGCACCCCGATCCTCTCGCAGCTGCTGTCGCTGGTTCCGCCGCTCGATCCGATGCCGCTGTGGCTGCAGGCCACGGAGACGGCGATCGTCTCGATGCTCGGGCTGATCATGGAACCGCAGTACATGGCGGTGGCCGGAACCGATGCCGACACCGGCCAGCCGCGGCCCGCCAACACGCTGTCGACCCCCGCGCACAACGCGGCGTTCCTGGCCAACCAGCTCCAGAGCGCCGGCCACTTCCAGCTCGACGACACCGAGGCGCTTGTCATCACCATCGACCCCGGATCGGCACGGTACTTCAACGTCCCGGTGACCAACGTGTGGACGATCACCGACAACTACTGGGATGAGCAGACCAGTTTGAACAACGTCCAGGCGGTCCACACGCCCGGCGAGCCGTACACGCTGGTGGTGTCGCCGGTCGAGCCGTGCACCGATGCCGGATGTGTGGCGAACTGGGTGTCCACCGGCGGCCTGAACCAGGGCACGCTGTCGATCAGGTTCCAGGACATCGATCTGGAACACTTTGTGGCGCCGACGGTTTCGGCGCGAGTGGTGAAGCTGTCGGAGCTCGACGGTGAGCTGCCGGCCGGGACCGCGTACGTCACGCCCGAGGAGCGTGCGGAGGTGCTCGCCACGCGCAAGGCCGGCTACGACAAGCGCTACGCCCCCTACCTGCAGATCTGAGGCTCGGGCGGCCGGTGCGCCACCCGCCCGCCGGAAATCTGTTCCGCGCTCCCTGCGACTTCCTCTCGCACATTGACGCAGCCACCGCTGAACAGATGGGAAGCGGCCGGGGCTGACACGCGTCGAGAATAGGTGGGCAAGCTGAGCCGGCCCTGAGCGAAATATGCCTAGCCGAACTAAATGGGTAGTCTGGCGCGATGGGTCGTCACAGCGCTGGGTCTCGTGACGTGCCTCCGCACCATCCCGGAATGCTTGTCGCGGCGATGGCTGCCGCCGGCGTCAGTGTGTCGCTGATGCAGACGCTCATCATCCCGATCCTTCCGGAACTGCCGGTCCTGTTCGATACGGCTCCGTCCAATGCATCGTGGGCGATCACCGCGACGCTGTTGACCGCGGCTGTGGCCACCCCGGTGTTCGGCCGACTCGGTGACATGTACGGCCCCAAGCAGATTCTGATCTGCTGCGCGGTTTTTCTGACGGGCGGTTCGCTGCTGGCGGCGAGCACCACGGCCCTGCTACCGCTGATCATCGGCCGCGGCCTACAGGGCTTCGGCATGCCGATCATCCCGCTCGGTATCAGCGTCCTGCGTACCTGTGTGCCGGCCGAAAAGGTCGGGGCCGCAATGGGATTGATGAGCGCTTCGCTGGGTGTCGGCGGGGCGCTGGGACTGCCGCTCGCGGCGGCCATCGCCCAGCATTTCGAGTGGCACGCCCTGTTCTGGTTCGCGACGGCGATCGGCGTCGGGTGCCTGGTGCTGTTCACCGTGATGGTGCCGCGCCTGCCGCCGCGCAGCGCCGACCGGTTCGACCCGCTGGGCACGGTGCTGCTGGCCGTCGCCCTGGTCGCATTGCTGCTGGGAATCTCCAAGGGCGGTAGCTGGGGCTGGTCCTCGGCGACGACGGTCGGGTTGTTCGCGTCGTCGTTGCTGGTGTTCGCGGTGTTCGGCTGGTGGCAGTTGCGGGTGGACTCACCGATCGTCGACCTGCGGACCACCGCACGTCGGCCCGTTCTGACCACCAACCTTGCCTCGATCGGGGTGGGGTTCTCGTTGTTCGCGTTGTCGCT
>CAZTAA010000043.1:8143-32716 GCA_964611465.1 uncultured Mycobacterium sp.
ATGATGCTGCTCAACATTTCGGTCAGCGTGGGGGTGGGCTTCGCCTTCTCGTCGTTGCCGGCGTTGATCAACGCCGCGGTGCCGGTTTCGGAGACCGCGGCCGCCAACGGCATCAACGCGCTGGCGCGCTCCCTGGGCACCTCGACCAGCAGCGCGGTGATCGGTGCGGTACTGGCCGGGATGACGATGACACTGCGCGGGCACGAGGTGCCCACCTTGCGGGCTTTCCAGGTCGCGCTGCTGATCGCCGCGGGCGCGGCGCTGGTGGCCGCGGCTATCGCGTGTCTGATTCCGCGACCGGCGGGTTCGGCGGGCAGCGCCGCTCAGAGCCCGAAGCGGGCCTTGACCTCGGCCGTCCGGTAGTGCTCGACGATGAGCCCCAGCAGCGGGATGGTGCCCGCCAGTAGGGTGCCGATGGTCTTGGCGATCGGCCAGCGCACCTTGATGGCGAGGTTGAAGGTCGCCAGCAGGTAGGCGAAATACACCCAGCCGTGCACCACGCCGATCCAGGTCGGTGGGTTGTCCACCTTGAGCACGTAGCGGACGTAGATCTCGTAGCACAGCGCGATCAGCCAGATTCCCGTCGCCCAGGCCAGCACCCGGTAAGCGGTCAAGGGTTTGCGCACCTGTTCGGCCGTCACGGCGCCGGTCGGTCGGTCGGGGGTCTGCGTCATGCGGTGGTCCTGTCCGGTCGGTCGTGGCTCTCCAGTCCGTCACTGCGGGCAAGCTCGGCGAGGTAGGCGTTGTACTCGCGCAGTGCGGGATCGTCGTCTTGTGGTGAGGCCGTCGAGCTGCCCGCGCGTTCGGGCAGCAGGCCGTCGGGGATCTCGGTGGCCTCGGTGGCGCTGCGGGGCTCGGGCGGGGCCTGTTCGTAGCGGACGAACTTGCGGTAGGCGTACACACAGAAGCCGGCGAAGAACGGCCACTGCAAGGCGTACCCGAGGTTCTGGAAGGTGCCGCTGGCCGATTCATACCGGGTCCACTGCCACCAGCCCAGCGCCAGGCAGCCGCAGGCGGCGACGATGACCAGGATGATCATCGGCCATTTCCGGCGGCGGGTGGTCATGCCTTGACGGTACCGGTCAGCGGCGGTTCGGCTGGAATCGAGGCTCATGTGAGCGGTGGTCTGGGCGTCGTCTTGGGGCCGACGAATTCGTCCATGCGTGCGGTGGCGGCCTTGCGGTAGACGGCGATCATGTATCGACTGTTGCGGGTCCACGGGATGCCCAGGTGGTCCAGCGCGTTGGTGAACAAACCGAGGATGTCCTCGGAGTGATTCGTGAAGTGATAGCGGACGCTACGCACGCCGCGGTCATTGGCGACCACCCGGCACCCGTCGCTGTCGATCAGTCCGCGGACGAAGTCCTCGGTCGCCTGATTGACGAGCGCCTGTTGCCAGGGTTGCAACCGGATTGGCCGGGTGTGCTTCTTGCCCGGGCCGTGTTGGGGGAAGAGGCATGGCCAGTGTTTCGAATAGAGCCCGACCTCAACGCAATTGGTGGGCCGTGGTTGCACGGCAGCGTGTTGCCCCGGCATCACCGTATCTATTGCCCGACGGCAGGCCTCGATAATCGTCGGATACTTGGTGTCCAGAACGATCCTCAACCGCCACGCCCGCGGATGTCGCGAAATGCAGCCGTCCCCGAGGTAGAGGCCGAGCAGGTAGGCGTAGGCGCGTGCGGGCAGGTCCCCGAACACGTGCTTGGTTCCGCATGGTGCGTTTTCCGTCGGTCGCGCGGAGCGACGGGCGCCATTCCTCCAGCCGCGGATTGTGGTCCGCGGGATTCCGGTTGCTCGCGCGATCGCGCAGTCGTTCAGGCCGGACGAGATCAGGCGATGGACGGTTTCGAATTCCTCGCTGGAACGCATGCTGGGCTCCTCGGCCGAGCGAACTTGGGCGCCCATACCGACAATTCGGTCTCATTGGCGAAGCGGTAGCATCTATTTCGCTGCGGGCGTGGCGCAATTGGCTGACGCGCGGTCTTTAGGTGTCCGTGTTCGAAAGAACGTGTGGGTTCGAGTCCCACCGCCCGCACTCATGTACTTGGTCTGGGTGGACTCTAACCCCGGCTGCCGACAAGATCGGGTTTCTCGTGGCGACGCCGACTTTCCGCTTCACGGGTTAGCGCGTTGGTCGCCGCTCAATGTGCGCGCGGCTCTTGTCGTTTTACTGACAGCGTCTGCATCTTTGTAGACGTGAGGTCCAACGCCAGGACGGATTTCATCAGTCGCCGATTTGCTGCATTCCTCATCGGCGGACAATCGGCATAGCATAGCCAAATCGTGCGACTGTTTAACTGCCTGGGTCTTTGCCTTGCTGGCCACGGCCCTGGACAAGCCTTTATCTTCTGTGCTGCAGGAAGATAACCTGCTCTTGACTGGCCATCCGGCAACATCAATCATACGCAGGCTCGCACGAATTTCACGCTAGAACTCAATTAAGGCAAAGTTTTCTACGGTAATACAGACTTTGCTGTACTTGCACGGTCATTGACTTGAGCGAAACCTGTGAATTACGGCTGCCGATAAAGCAATATCCTTTGCAGGCAAAGACGTGGGAGTCGAATATGGGTAGCGAAAAACTGGGGTTCGAGCCGTACCCGTGGCTGGCTGCGGGCGCGGTCAGCTTCGGTATCGCCGCGGCGTTGATGGGCGCGGGAGCGGCGCATGCCGAGGACACATCGGGCGCGTCCGGCGCGGACAGCGGTGCCGGGTCGTCGCAAAGCGCGTCGTCCTCCGCAAGCGGCACGGCGGACGACAGCCCGGCCTCGACCGCGACCGGCGCCGCCGGCGAAACCGCCGCGAACGACGGGAATCTGAAGTCCGGCGACGGTGATGCCGGTACCGACCCGTCCGACGAACCCCCGGCACAACACTCCGGTGCCGCCGAGGGCGGCGACGCGGCCGATCCGCAGGGCCAAGACGAGGCGGACGAGGCGACCCGAACCGTGGTCGACAACACAACCGTCGAGTCCTCTGTCGTCGAGGGTCAGGACGTTGCCCCAGGAACCGACGACGTGGCGACGGAGCCGACGGTCGAGCCCGACTCGACGCCGGTGGATTCCGTTGCAGCCGAGACGGTTACGGCAGTCGAACCGGTGGCCTCGAGCGTCGCCGCACCGGATGCTGCCACGGAACGTGCCGACGTGGCGTCGGCGCAGGCGTATCTCTCGGTGTCCGAGGCGGCACCGTCGTCGGATTCGGCGCCCGCGGTCCCGACCACGACGGTCGATCCGATCACCGCGTTCTTCCTTGGTCTGCAGCGGGCGTTCTTCAATCGAACTCCGACGGCACTCCCGCGCCAGGACTCGGGTCAGACCGGCGAAGGGGTCGTGACCGGTTATGTCGGGGCGGCCGATCCCGACGGCGACCCGTTGACGGTGGAGCTGCGGACCCAGGCGGGGCGAGGTATCGCGACGGTGACCAGCGACGGCCGCTTCACGTACAAACCGTCTGCCGCGCTGTCAGCCACCGGCGGCACCGACACGTTCACGGTCATCGTCCGCGAAACCAACGCGGCGTCGCACATCCACGGCCTGCAGGGGATGTTGGCCGCCTTCGTCCGGACGATGACGGCCGGGATGGTCAAGTTGGACGATGGCAGCACCTGGGTGCAGACCGTGACGGTGACGATCGGCAAGGTCGCCGGTGTCGAAGTCGCCGTGCAACATCGCGGGTTCGTGATGCCCACCTGGCAGGTCAACGGTTACGACGGCCCCGAACTGCAACAGTCCTTGGCCGAGATCAAGGCGCTGGGAGCGACCTGGGTCGAGTTCACCCCCACGTGGTACCAGGACAACCGGTACTCGAACGTGATGTCGAGGACGTCCAGAACGGTGAGCGACGCCGGACTCGAGCGGGCGATCACGCTGGCCCACCAGCTCGGGCTGCAGGTGCTCCTCAAACCACACATCGACCTGCCGAATGCCGCCACGGACAGCCGCACCAACATCGCGCCCACCGATCGCACCACATGGTTCTCCGCGTACACGGCGTTCATCACCCACTACGCCGAGATCGCGCAGCGTTCGGGCGTGGAGGAGTTCTCGGTGGGCACCGACCTGTCGTCGGTCGTCGACGACCGGGCGGCGTGGTTGGGCGTGATTCAGGCCGTCCGGGCCAGGTATCACGGCATCGTGTTGTACGCCGCCGGCCGCGAGTGGACGCGGGTGCCGTTCTGGGATGCGGTCGACATGATCGGCCTCGACGCCTACGTCCCGCTGAGCGCGACGTCGACCACCGATGTGACGGCGCTGCAGGCGGCCATGGAGCCCTATCTCGAAGTCATGGCGGCGCTGTCGGCGCGGTACGGCCTGCCGATCATGTTCACCGAGGCCGGCTTCACCAGCCAGACCGGAACTACGACGAATCCCGCCAGTTGGCAGATCAGCACGGTGGTCAACCAGGCCGAACAGGCCGCGGCCTACCAGGCGCTGCTCTCCAAGTTCTCCGGCCAGCCGTGGTGGGGCGGTGTGTTCTGGTGGGTCTGGATCACCCCGCCGGACACCAAGGCCGAGCCCCTCGACTACTCGCCTCAGGGCAAGGCCGCCGAGAACGTGATCCGCCAATGGTGGACCTGACTTTCCATCTGATCAGCACTCACTGCGACATCGTGCGAGTGAAAGTCGCAGGGACCGCTGAATAGATCGAATCGGGCGGTCAGGATGGGAAGTTGACGTCCTTGGTGACGGGCACCCATTCGTCGATCGACGCCGAGAACGCGTGCAACCGGTCGCGCACCGCCTTGAGCACGTCGCGGCCGAGCAGCAGCCGCAGCGGCGGGTCGTCCAGTTTCGTCACCATCAGAACGGCCTCGGCGACCTTGCGCGGGTCGCCGGGCAGGTGGTCGGCGAACTGCTTGATGAGATCCTTGCGGACGGCGACGTCGGCGTAGTCGGCGATCGGGCTGCCCGACTCCTTCATCGACCGGCTGGCCCAGTCGGTGCGGAAGGCGCCCGGTTCGATGATCGTGACCTTGATGCCGAGCGGGCGCACTTCGGTGGCCAGCGCCTCGGAGACCGCCTCCAGCGCGAATTTCGTCGACGAGTAGTACGCATTGGGCGGGTTGGCCACCAGGCCCGTCATCGACGAGATGTTGACGATGTGCCCGTGGCCCTGGGCGCGCATGCCGGGCAGCACCGCCTTGATCATGTCGACCGCGCCGAAATAGTTGACGTCGAACAACTTTCGCACCTCGGCGGGTTCGCCCTCCTCCACCGCGGACAGGTATCCGTGGCCGGCGTTGTTCACCAGTACGTCCAGGCCGCCCCAGGCGTCGGCGGCGGCGCTGACCGCCGCGGCGATCTGCTGGCCGTCGGTGACGTCGAGGGCGAGCGGCAGGGCGCGCTCGCCGAACTCCCCGGCGAGGTCGGAGACGGCCTGCCGGTTGCGAGCGGTGACGGCAACCTGGTGACCGTCCTGCAATGCGGCCCGGGCGATTTCGCGACCGAAGCCGGTCGAGCAGCCGGTGATCAGCCAACGCGACATCTACAGCGTCCCTTCGGGCAGCCTGCGCAGATACCCCCGGCGCCGAGCGGCCAGTTCGGCCTGCCGCTCTTCGGCACCGACCGGTTTCAGGCCAGGAACCTCGGTGTCCAGCCGGTCGAGTTTCACCACCCGGCCGTGGGCGCCCAGGCTGGGTTGCGGGCCGGCCTCGCCGAACTCGGCCATCCGCAGCGTCAGGATGCCCTCCCGCAGTCCGTCGGAGTCGATCCAGTTGGCCACGCCGGGATCGACGGGAGAAATAACGTAGGTATAGCCGCCGCCGTCGTTGGGTACCGACTGCGCCTTGTTCAGGCTGCCGGTCCGGTCGACGATGTCCAGGGTGGTGCCCCAGATGTTGCTCAACGGCACCGTGAAGTACTCGGCGCCGCCGTCGTCGACGTCGACGACGAATGCCTCGTCGGGGGCGAGGTCGAACCGTCCCATGACGTACACCTGGTTGCGCATGGCGCCGACCTTGTCCGCCGACCAGGCCAGGTTGAACTGGTTGGCCGGCATCTTGCCGACACCGTGGCTGAGCTTGCCGGTGAAGTTCGCGAAGTGGGCCATCATCGCCGCGGTGGCTTCCGCTTGTTCGTCGCGCGTCCGCGCCGGAGTCGTGGGTGCCGGACCGAGTCGTTCCACCGCAATGTGATTCGGGTCGTCCCGCTGCCAGTCCAGCAGCACGTCGCGGATGTAGAACTCGTGGGCCTCCGGTGTGCTCTGCACGTGATTCGGCCGACCGTCGGCCGGCGTGGAGTCCACGGTGATGGTGTAGCCGCCGTCGGAGTCGACGTCCATGGTGCGTCCGTTGAGCACCGCCACCGTGCCCATGTTCGGATCCCAGAGGGTGAAGTAGTTCTCAGTCATCCGGTGCGCGCCGACCCGGCCGCGGATGACGTAACGCTCGTCGCCCGAGATCGGGATCACGCGGTAGACGCTGTCGGGATTGTCGATGCCCCAACGGGATCCGGGAATCTGCCGCCCGTCGACGGGATGCCCGAGGCGGGTGATGCAGCTGACTTTCGGTCGCAGCTTGTCCTGGTTCGAGGACCACACCGCGGCGGAGAACATCACCTCGCGGAAAGCGTCGTCGAACCGCTCGCGCATGGCCGCGGACGGTTTCGCGCGGGCCAGCCAGGTTTCGGCGACGTCGCGGTAGGCGGCCCGGACCGTCGGGTGCTCGATGAGCTCGAGGGCGGCAAGCTCTTGTTCGTGCTGGGCGCGCGTGGCCACCGGGTGGTCGTCGTCAACGGGGGGCATGCCGGCTCCTTCCGAAACCGCTGTCGGACAAGGTCATCCGAACTTCAGGTGCTTGCTGAGGTCGCCGACCTGATCGATGAACATCGTCCGGGAGTCGAACCACCAGCGGCCCTCGATCCGGTGGAAGGTGTCGTGGTAGTGGCCCGTCACGATCACCTGCAGCGGCAACTCCGGGGTGGCCTGCGTGACGCAGTAGTAGGACTTGGCGCGTGCGGTCCCGGCGTCGTCGTCGACATGCAGCTGCACGTTGGTCGTGTTGTGATGCGTTTTCGGCGTCCCGTCCTCGTAGAGCCGGGTGGCCATGTCGTACATCTCACGCACCCGGGCCGGGCCGGCGAACACCGTCTCCGGAGGCCCGTCCTCGACACCGCAGATCCGGCCGTGGGTGAACAACTCGGCGACCGCGTCGAGGTCGCCGGCGTCCAGTAGTTCGGCATAGGTGTAGATGAGGTTGGTGATCTCCCGCGCGCTGTCACTCATCGGCAGTCATGTTGGCAGAACCGCCCCGGCTTCGGTGCCGTTCGGCGCAACCTCGTTATGGTGGGCGCGTGACACAGTGGTCGCCGAGTCGGCTCGGCAATCTGGCGGGCAAGCGGATCATCGTCACCGGCGCGACCAACGGCGTCGGACTGGGGACGACGCAGGCCCTGGTGAACGCCGGCGCTCACGTCATCATGGCGGTGCGCAACACCGAACTGGGGGAGCAGCGGGCCCGCGAGGTCGGCGGCTCGACCGAGGTGGTCAGGCTCGACCTGGCCGACCAGTCGTCGGTGCGGGCCTTTCCGGACCTGTTCGACGGCGACGTCGACATCCTGATCAACAATGCCGGGGCGCTCACCGAACGCCGCACCGAGACGGTCGACGGATTCGAGGGGACCATCGGCACCAACCTGCTCGGCCCGTTCGCCCTGACCAATCTGCTCTACGGCCGGGTGCGTTCGCAGATCATCAACGTCGGATCCGACGCCCACAAGTCGGCCACCCTCCGGATCGACGATCCGCATCTGCGCAGCCACAAGTGGACGACCATGGGCGCCTACGCCCGCTCGAAGCTCGCGGTCATGTTGTGGGGTCTGGACCTCGACCGGCGGCTGCGCGCGGCCGGCGCGCCGGTGGTGACGCAGCTGACGCACCCCGGCTGGGTCGCTTCCAACCTGTCGCACGTGTCGGATTCGCGGCTGATGTCGCTGGCGCACCGGGCCGTCAAGGGCGTCGCCGATCGATTCGCCAACGACATCCACGAGGGTGCCGCCCCGACCTTGTACTGCATCAGCGAGCCGATCCCGCCGGGCAGTTATGTCGGGGTGAGCGGCCGTTTCGGTCTGACCGGCGGGCCGGTGCTCATCGGCCGCTCCGAGGTCGCGTGCGACTACCACCTGGCCGCCCGGCTGGTCGAGTTCGCCGAGAAGGAAACCGGCACAGCGCTTCCGGTGTGACCTCCGCTGAGTCGGTCAGATCATCTCGTTGCGGGTCAGCCAGCGCATCACCGGCCAGCCGATGAAAACCGGCAGCCAGCAGGTCAGCACCCGGTAGAGCAGCACCGAGGGGACGGCGATGGCGGCGGGCACCCCGAACGCCGCCAGACCGCCGATGAGGGCGGCTTCGACCGCGCCGATGCCGCCGGGGGTGGGGGCGGCCGAGGCCAGCGTGCCGCCGACCATCGTGACGACGGTGACGGTGACGAAGGATGTGTCGCCGCCGAACGCCTCGACGCTGGACCACAGGGCCAGGGCGGCACCCAGAGTCGTTGCCGCACAACCCAACACGATGAGCCCGAGCCGCTTCGGCTGACGAGCCACCTCGACCAGGTCGGTCAGCACCTCGTTGAGCTTCGGCCGCAGCGAGGTGCCCAGCCAGCGCCTCAGTTTGGGCACGATGAGGAACACCCCGAGGCCGCCCAGCAGCACCCCGCCGATCAGGTAGAGGATCGTCGCCGACGGCACGAAGTGCGACAGATCCGCCGAAGCGCCGGCCAGCGTGGTGAACAGGATCAGCAGCAGCACGTGGACGATCACCTGCACGCTCTGCTGCAGGGCGACGGCCGTGGTGGCGCGGACCGCGCCGAGGCCGCCCTTCTGCAGGAACCGGGTGCTCAGCGCGAGGCCGCCGACACCGGCCGGTGTGGTGGTGGCGGCGAAGGTGTTGGCGAACTGCATGATCGTCAGGTTGCGGAAGCTCACCAGCCGGTCGGCGCAGCTCCACAGCGCCGCGGCGGCACCGACATAGGTGAGCATCGACACCGTCAGGCCGAGCAGCGCCCACCACCAGTTCGCGGTCCGCAGTTCGGTGAAGAACGCCGGCACGGTGCTGATGAACGGGTAGGCCACGTAGACCAGAGCCACCAGTAGGACCAGTTGGATGATCTGGCTGCGGGTGAACCGGGTGATGGTCTCGGTCTGGATCTCGTCGGCGCCGGTCTGCTTCTTCACCTCGTTTCGGGCCTCCGCGAGGGCGGCGCCGGCATCGGTCAGTTCGTCGCGAATCCGTTTGGGCACAGCCGATTTCGTCAATCGACGAGACGCCGTCAGAACGGTGTCCCGGCCGAACACGCCGATGGCGGCGCGCACCGCGGACTCGGCGTCGTACAGCCGCGAGGTAGTGACCAGCAGCTGCGCGATGTCGGCCTGCAACTGGACGTCGGTCGCCCCGTACTCGGCATAGCCGAACCCGCCGAACAGCACGGCGTCGTCGTCGACCGTTATCGAGCGGGCCCGCAGGTCACCGTGCGAGATGCCGTTGTGGTGCAGAACGCCCAGCGCCTCCCAGACCCGCTCGACGGGAACACGGTCGGCACACTCGTCGATGACGACCCCGCGTGGTTGGGTGTGCGCGTACATCGTCCACCCGCGGTCGAGTGACGACACCGACAGCGTCGTGGTGTTGGCCAGGTCCAGATCGCCGATCGCGACGGCCATCAGGCCGCGGTGTTCGACGGCCCGGCGCACCGAGAGTTGCAGGGGAGCGGTTTCGCTGGCCCGAAGCCGCAGTTTGCGCCAGAACTGGCGCACCGCTCCGCCGCTGCGCTGGTTGGGTCCGAACAGGTCGACCGTGGCCGTCTGGGCCGGAGCCTCGTCGACGGCCGCCGTGCGGGCGGACAACACCAGTGGGCCGCGCCCGGCGGGCCGGACCACCGTCAGCGCCGCGACCGGGAAGCCGCGCCGGTTCAGCGCACGCACGGCGCCGTCGAGCGGGACTTCGAGCGCCGGGGTGCCCACGACCCACACCACCAGCGCGCCGACGAACCAGCCGACGGCCAGGCCGAGCAACGCCCGCGCCGGCACGACGGCGCTGACCACCAGGTGGATGGGCACGAACGCGAGCAGCAGCGTCCACCACCACCGGCGCCAGTTCGAGGGCAGCCACGGCCCCGAGACGGTCAGCACGGCGGCGAGCATCGCGATCCAGCGCGGGTCGTCGAGGAACTGACTCAGCACGGTGTGGAGGCGTTCGTCGAGGTTGACATGCCAGCGCGGCGCCGCGATGCCGGTCTCGCTGATGGACAGGGCCAGCACGCTGATCACCGCGGCGGCCGCGTACGCCAACAACATCTTCCACTGGCGGGCGGCCAGCAGACCGATGAGGATCGCGAACGGCAGGGCCAGGATGGCGATGCCGTACGCGAGGTACACCAGGTTCGACTGGGTGGGGGTCAGCACGCCGACGATGCCGGAGATCGACTTCTCCAGGGCCTCCCAGTCGTTGCGCGTGATCACCGAGCTGGTGATCACCACCGCCAGGAACACCGCGGCGGCGGCCAGGCGCAGGATGTCGTTGGTGCGGCGGGTCAGCGGCTGCAGCAGGCTGCCCGAGACGGCGACGTCCCGCCCGTCGACTCGCATGCGCCGGGAATCCTCCGGATCGGTTCGCCGGCCGGCGGCTGCGGCCGATTCGCAGACAAAGATATCGTTCGGCCGCGAGCCGCTTCGTGAACCTGCGGCGCGCCGGAAAAAGTCATACGAGTGGCCCGCTGCTCCGGGCCCGCCGATATGCCGCCCTAAGCGGCGAACTCGAGATTGGCGACGTGCCGGTCGCGCCGCGCGTCCAGCCGGCGCCCACCGACGGCGAAGCAGACCAGGCTGGCCAGGAACAGCAAGGCCGAGAACGCGACCGTCCCGGCAGCCGCCAGGCTGGCGTGGCTGCCCAGTCCGGCCAGGCCGATCGCGAAGGCGAGGACGGCGGCCACGTTCAGGAACAGTCCGACGTTGCTCAACGTTTCACAGGCCGGTTCTTGGGGGCGCTTCGTCATGAGTGGGCTCATACCCTCCACCGATTGGTCACAAACTCGACGCGGTTCGGCGACAGCTCGACCCGTTCCGGGTTTAAGGCCGTCCGGCGGTGGGAATCATGGAGGCCGACAGACTTGTACCGGAGAGGCCCGGTCCCTGAACAAGGGGCCGGGTCTTTCGATGTGTAGGGCCGGTCTGCCCGGCGGGCCGGTCGGGTAGCTTGCCTCCCGTGGGAGAACTCGACAACACCGTCGCCGTCATCACCGGAGCCGCGCGCGGGCAGGGCCGCAGCCACGCCGTCGCGCTGGCCGAACAGGGAGCCGACATCATCGGCGTCGACATGTGCGCCGACGTCGATGCCATCCCCTATCCGCTGTCCAGCAGGGAAGACCTCGACGAGACCGGGCGACTGGTCGCGGCGACGGGACGGCGGATGGCGCCGGTGGTGGCCGACGTCCGCAACCTCGCGCAGCTGGAGGCCGGTGTGGCCGGCGCGGTCGCCGAACTCGGCGACATCGACATCGTGGTGGCCAACGCCGGGGTGGTGGCGATCGGCAACCGGGAGCCGCACGCCGAGGACGTCTACAACGCCATCGTCGAGACCAATCTCAACGGTGTGTGGCACACCCTGCTGGCGACCGTGCCGTCGATGATTCGCAAAGGCCGGGGCGGTTCGATCGTGCTGGTGAGTTCCTCGCAGGGCCTGACGGGCCGCGGCGGTGACGGCAGCGCGGCGATGTTCGGCTATGCGGCGGCCAAGCACGGGGTGGTCGGGCTGATGCGCTCGGCGGCCAGCGCCTATGGGCCACACCGGATCCGGGTGAACTCGGTGCATCCCGGCGGCGTCGCCACGCCGATGATCCTCAACGACTTCGTGGCCGCGCGGATGATGGAGAGTCCGAACCCCAGCGTGCTGTCGCAGGCGCTGATCCCGGACGCCCCGATCATCGACCCGAAGGAGGTCACCGAGGCCGTGCTGTGGCTGGTCGGCCCGCGCAGCAAGTTCGTCACCGGAGTGACGCTGCCCGTGGACGCCGGCCACGTCGCCACCTGACGGCGGTCTAGCCGCCTAGCGCGGCGCGAACATCTCCGTCGGCGTGCCACGCCCACGGAGGATCTCGGAACCTCTTGGCTCCCAACGGTTTCGCTCATCCGGATCGGCGCCGGACAGCGCCGCGACCGAGGACAGCACCCGACCCGGCTCCTGCTTGGCGCGGTCGGCCAGGCGTGCCGCCTCGTTGACCGCGTCCCCGATCACGGTGTATTCGAAGCGGTTCTCGGCTCCGACGAATCCCGCGAACACCGGGCCGGCGGTGACGCCGATGCCGAAGTCCAAATTGCTGTGCAGCTGCATCCGGTTGGCCAGGTCCCGCGCGGTCGACAACGCGTCGGAGTCGGCGGTCGCGCTGCCCACCGGGGCGCCGAACACCGCCAGCGCGGCGTCGCCCTGAAACTTGTTGACGAACCCGCCGTGCTCGTCGACGGCGTCGACCACCGACCGGAAGAACGTGTTGAGCAGGTCTGCGACTTCCTGGGGCGGAAGACTGGCGGCCAGCTGGGTCGAGCCCGCGAGGTCGATGAACATCACGGCCACCTCCCGTTCGACGCCGTAGACCGACTCATCCCGGTCGACCAGCAGTTGCACGACGTCGCCTCCGACGTTGCGGCCGAACAGGTCACGCAGCCGCTCCCGCTCGCGGAGTCCGAGCACCATACGGTTGAATCCGGTTTGCAGCCGCCCGATTTCGGAACGCTCGTAGACGGACACCGTGTGGTCCAGGGTGCCGCGCCCGACGTCGGCCATCGCTTCGACGACCTCGCGGACGGGGTCCGAGATCGACTGCGACACCAGGATCATGGCGCGCAGCCCCCACATCACCGCGACGGCCATCAACAGCAGGATCGGCAGTTCGAGGGAGGCCGAGCGGTCGATCAGCCAGCCGTTGGCCCGGGCCAGGATGAGTCCGGCGACGCCCACGCTTGGTAGTGCGCTGATCAGCACCCACACGCTCAGCAGCCGGGTCATCACCGACGGTGCGGTGTCGCGGGTGTCGCCGGCGGGCAGGGCCGCGGCGGTGATCGGTCGCAGGGTGCGAACCGTCAGCAGCAGCGCCGTCAGGATCGCGGCGGTCGCGCCGAAGAACAGCGGCGGGACGATCATCAGCCCGACGGGGGCGGCGGTGTCGCGGTTGGCCAGCAGCACCGGAACGGCGCTGGCGATCCAGACGGCGGCCAGCAGCATGGTCTGGCGCCGTGGAACCGCGAGGGCGGCCGCGCGCTGGGCGGCCGTCGGTTCCTCTTCGGCGGCATACCACCGCACGGTCGGCAGGAAGATGACGGCACTGCCGATCGCGACGGCGAGAACGGCCGCCGCCGTCATGACGGTCACGACCGCCGCACTGCTTCCGGCGAACATGTCGCGGATGGCGCCGTGGGTCTCGTGTCCCAGCGCGACCATCACCAGCAGCACCTCGGTCGCGGCCATGGCGTGTGCGAGTGTCACGCCGGCGACGTAGCGCGCCAGCGGCCGGCGGAATTCAGGTGCCGGCCGGTTCAAAATGCCGACGTGTCCGAGACATTGCCGCTCACCCGGTGAGGATAGCTTTCCGTCACTCCCGGCGAACGGTGCGGCACCGCCGCTATCCCTCGACGGTCACCCCCGCGGCGTCCTCGATCGGCCGGATGACGGCGGTGAAGTCGGCCTCGGGTCCCAGTGCGGCGGCCGTGTCCTCCCACACCCGCAGCACCGCGTCGCCGAGTGGAAGTGTGAGTCCCAGTTCGCGGGCCTCGTCCAGACACAGCCGAAGATCCTTGGCCATCAGCGCCGCCGCGAAGCCGTAGTCGAACGTGCGCGGCAGCACGGCGCGGGGAAACTTGTCCCGGGTCGCGGTGTTGGCGCCGGATCCCGCGTTGAACACCTCGATCATCGTCGGGGCGTCCAGTCCGGACCTGACGCCCATCACCATCGCCTCCGCGGTGATCGCGAGCGCGGACCCGGCCAGCAGGTTGTTGAGCAGTTTCATGGTCTGCGCCGCGCCCGGGCGGGTGCCGAGCCGGATGGGCCGGCCGAAGGTCTCGATGACCGGGAGGACGGCGTCGACGTCGTCGTCGGAGCCGGACATCATCACCGCCAGTGTGCCGGCCCTGGCCCCGGCGGCTCCGCCGCTGACCGGACTGTCGACGTAACCGATTCCGCGGCTTGCCAATTCGGCGTGGATGGCGCGCGCGGTGCTGCTGCCGATGGTCGACAGGTCGACCACCCGGCGCACCCGCGTCCCGGCCCCGACGGCCGTCGCGACCATTCGGGCCGCCTGCGGGGCGGGCAGGCTCATCAGTACGGTCTCGGCGGATTCGGCCACCGCGGTGGCCGACGCGGCCGCCTCGGCGCCCTGTGCCACGAGGCCGTCGAGGGCGTCACGGCGGATGTCGTAGGCCAGCACGCGGTGGCCGGCCGCCAGGAGCCGTTCGGCGATGGGAAAGCCCATGTTGCCCAGGCCGACAAAGCCCAGTCGGTCGGGTTCAGTCATCCGCGTCGAGTTCGGCGAATGTCTCGCGGGCGATGCGGAAGCTGTCCACCGCGGCGGGGGCACCGGCATACACCCCGACCTGGAGGAAGACCTCGGCGATCTCCTCGCGGGTGACGCCGTTGGTCAGTGCGCCGCGAAGATGGGTGCGCAGTTCGTGGGGCCGGTTCAGCACCGCGATCATCGCCAGGTTGAGCATGCTGCGGGTCTTGCGGGGCAGGCCGTCGCGGCCCCACACCGCTCCCCAGCAGTATTCGGTCAGCAGATCCTGCAGGGGCCGGCTGAAGTCGTCGGCGGTGCGCTCGGCGGCCGCCACGTACTCCTCGCCGAGTACGGCGGCCCGCACCGCCCGGCCCTTGTCGTACGTTTCCCGGTCCATGTCTCCTCCTTCGCGGCTCCCGACTTCTGCGCCAGGGTTGTCAACTGTGCCCGAACGCGACCGTGTTGCAGAAGTCGCCGTGGCGATTCGGTGTCAGTCCAGGAACAGGTCGAGGATCGGATCCGCGCCGCCGCCGTAGCGGGACAGGTCGGTCACTCCGGCGGCGGTCAGCACGTCTGCGTCGATGAGGCATTGCGCGGTGATCTCGCGGGCCGGCCGGCTGACGATCGCGATCGCGGCGTCGGCCATGATCTCCGGGCTGCGCGAACGCGAGGCGAGTTCGTCGCCGTCGGCGAGGTTTTCCACGGCGGCGGTGGCGATGTAGGTCTGCGGCCACAGGCAGTTGAACGCGATACCGGCGTCCTTGAACTCCTCGGCCCACCCCAGCGACAGCAGCGACATGCCGTACTTGGACAACGTGTACTCGGGGTGGACGCCCAGCCAGTACGGGTTCAGGTTGATCGGCGGTGCGATGGTCAGCACGTGCGGGTTGGCCGATTCGCGCAGGTGCGGCAGGCAGGCCTTGGTCAACAGGAACGTGCCGCGGATGTTGATGTCGGCCATCAGGTCGAACTTCTTTGCCGGCAGCCGGTCGGTGGGTTCGGTGGCGATGGCGCTCGCGTTGTTGACGCAGATGTCCACCCCGCCGAACCGTTCGACGGCGATCTCGACGGCCCGCGCGACGTCCTCCTCCTTGCGGACGTCGCCGACCACCGCGGCGGCCTTGCCGCCGGCGGCCTCGATTTCCTCGGCGGCGGTGAACACCGTGCCCTTGAGTTTGGGATGGGGTTCGGCGGTCTTCGCGAGCAGCACGACGTTGGCGCCGTGCCGGGCGGCGCCCAGTGCGATCGCCAGGCCAATACCGCGGCTTGCGCCGGAGACGACGAGGGTGCGGTCGGCAAGTGCGGGGGCGTTGTCGGACATCTCTCTCCTTAGGTCATTTTCGCCAAGCGGTATTGGCATTCTCATTTTTTGCAAGTACGTTATCCGGTGATGGCTACCATGGACAACACAGCTCAGACGTCCTCGGGTATCCCGCTGGACGTCGTCTACGGGCCGGACGATGTGGCCCACGACCCGCCGGCTCCGGGGGAGTTCCCGTTCACCCGCGGCAACTTCTCGTCGGGGTACCGGGGCCGGCTCTGGACCTTCCGGCAGTACTCCGGTTTCGGCACCGCCGAAGAATCCAACCGCCGCTATCACTACCTGCTCGACCAGGGGGGCACCGGGCTGTCGGTCGCCCTGGACCTGCCGACGCAGTGCGGCTACGACTCCGACGACGCCGAGTACGGCGAAGAGGTCGGCCGGGTGGGCGTGGCGGTCGACACCCTGGCCGACGCCGAGATCCTGTTCGACGGCATCCCGCTCGACAAGATCAGCACCAGTTTCACCATCAACGGCACCGCCGCCATCTTGCTGGCGTTCTATGTGGCCGCCGCCGAGAAGGCCGGTGTGCCGAGGGAGAAGCTGACCGGCACCATCCAGAACGACATCCTCAAGGAATACGCCTCCCGCGGCACCTGGATCTGGCCGCCGGAGCCGTCACTGCGCCTGATCGCCGACACCATCGAGTTCTGCGCGGCCGAGGTGCCGCGGTTCAACGCGATCTCGGTGGCCGGGGCGCACTTCCGCGACGCCGGCGCCAATGCGGTGCAGGAGATGTCGTTCACCCTGGCCGACGGCGTCACCTATTGCGACACCGTGGTCGAGCGCGGCCGGATGACCATCGACCAGTTCGCGCCGCAGATCTCGTTCTTCTTCTACACCCACGGCGACTTCTTCGAGGAGATCGCGAAATACCGTGCGGGACGGCGTCGTTGGGCCACCATCGTGCGCGAGCGGTGGGGCGCGAAGTCCGACAAGGCGGCGATGTTCCGGTTCGGTTGCGTGTCCGGCGGCGCCTCGCTGTACGCGCCGCAGGCGCAGAACAACCTGGTGCGGGTGGCCTATGAGGCGATGGCGTCGGTGCTCGGCGGTGTGCAGTCGATGTTCACCGCGGCCTGGGACGAGCCCTTCGCGCTGCCCAGCGAGGAGTCGGCCACCCTGGCGCTGCGCACCCAGCAGATCCTGGCCTACGAGACCGGCGTGACCCGGGTCGCCGACCCGCTGGGCGGGTCGTATTTCGTCGAGGCGCTCACCGACGCCACCGAGGAACGCATCATCGAGATCATGGCCGACCTGGAGAACCACGGCGGCATGGTGCGCTGCATCGAGGACGGCTACCTGCAGGGCCTGATCGCCGACGAGGCCTACAAGATCCACCTCGCGGAGGAATCCGGGGAGCGGGTTGTGGTGGGGCTCAACAAGTTCGTCTCCGACGAGCCGCCGCCGGACATCTCCACCTACGAACTGGACGCCGAGGGCCGCGAAACTCAGCTCAAGCGGCTGGCCAAGGTGAAGTCCGAACGCGACTCCGCCGACGTCGCAGCCAAACTCGCGGCGCTGTCGCGTGCGGCCGAAGGCACCGACAACCTGATGCACGCCCTGATCGACTGCGCGAACGCCTACTGCACCGTGGGGGAGATGGTGACGGCGCTGAAGAACGTCTGGGGCGAATTCCAACAACCGGTGGTGTTTTAGATGACTGCTACACCTGCCAGCCCGGCCCGCGTGCTGGTGGCCAAGCCCGGCCTGGACGGACACGATCGGGGCGCCAAGATCGTCGCCCGCACCCTGCGCGACGCCGGGTTCGAGGTGATCTACACCGGCATCCGGCAGCGCATCGAGGACATCGTGTCCATCGCCCTGCAGGAAGACGTTGCGGTGGTGGGTCTTTCGATCCTGTCCGGTGCGCACGTCGCGCTGACCCAGCGCACCGTGGACGCGCTGCGCGCCGCCGACGCCGGTGACATCGCCGTCGTCGTGGGCGGCACCATCCCCCAGGGCGACGTGCAGAAGGTGCTCGACGCCGGTGCGGTGGCGGTGTTCCCGACGGGCACCGCGCTCGACGTGCTGGTGACCGAGGTCCGCAAGATCACCGACGGGGCCGCCTCGTGAGACTGGGCGTGATGATCGGGGCCGACCGGGGTGACATGGCCCGCAAGATCGACAAGTTCCTGGCCGACATCGAATGGGCCGACTCCGCCGGCCTGGACACCGCGTGGATGCCGCAGGTGCCCGACGACTTCGACGTGCTCACCATGGTGTCGCTGATGGGCGGCCGCAGCAACCGGATCGAACTCGGCACCGCCGTCGTCCCGCTGCAGGCCCAGCATCCCATTGCCCTTGCGCGCCAGGCGCTTTCGGTGCACGCGGGCACCGGCGGCCGACTGGCGCTGGGTGTCGGGCCGTCGCACCACTGGATCATCCGCGACATGCTCGGCCTGCCGTACGAGAAGCCGGCCGCCTACACCCGCGACTACCTGCAGGTGCTGAACACCGCGATCGCGGGACCCGGACCGGTGGACGTCGAGAACGACACCTTCACCGTGCACAACCCGACCGTGCTCGGCGCCGAGCCGCGGCTGCCGGTGCTCGTGGCCGCACTCGGTCCGGTGATGCTGCAGATCGCCGGCGAGATGGCCGACGGCACCGTGCTGTGGATGGCCGACGAACGCGCCATCGCGGACCACATCGCACCGCGCATCACCAAGGCGGCCGACAACGCCGGCCGGCCCGCACCGCGGATCGTCGCGGGCATCCCGGTGTGCCTGTGCGAGAACTCGCGGATCGACGAGGCGAAGGACCGGGCCAACCGGATACTGGCGGAGGCCGAGACGTCGCCCAACTATCAGAAGCTGCTCGACCGCGGTGACGCGCGCAGCGTCGGCGACCTGTGCGCCGCCGGCGACGAGGACGAGATCCTGCGCCAGTTCCGGCGGTACGCCGATGCGGGCGTCACCGACCTTTCGGTCCGGTTGCTGCCGATCGGGGACACCCGCGACGAGTTGGTGGCGTCGAAGTACCGGACCCGCGAGGTGATCGCCGAGCTGGCCAAAGCGGTGCGATGAGCGCTGCCGCGCCACTGGCGGGGATCAAGATCCTCGAGGTCGGCACCATGCTGGCCGGCCCGTACGCCACCATGATGCTGGCCGATCTGGGCGCCGAGGTCACCAAGATCGAACCGCCGACCGGCGACATCTCGCGGCAGGTGTCCGACAGCTATTTCGCGAGCCTCAATCGCGGCAAGCGCAGTGTGTGCCTGGAACTCGGCACCGACGAGGGGCAGCGCCGCCTCGGCGAGCTCGCCGCGGAATCCCATGCGCTGCTGGTGAATCTGAAGCCGTCGGCAATCCTCAAACTGGGCCTGACGTATGAGGCCCTGCAGCGCTTCAACCCCAAGATCGTCTGCGTCGCGCTGACCGGGTTCGGGCTCTACGGCGGTGACGACCCGGCATTCGACTACATCGTGCAGGCCGCCACCGGGATCGCCGCCCTCACGGGGGATCCCGACGGTCCGCCCACCCTGCCGGGCTATTCGTCGGCCGACAACTCCACCGGTCTGACCGCGGCGCTGGGTCTGTTGGCGCAGATCGTGTCCGGCCGCGGGGGTCAGGTCGACGTATGCCTGCGTGACGTCATGCTTTCCCAGTTGAACTATCACGCTTCGGCGTACCTCAACGACGGTGTGCGTCCGCAGCGCCGGCCGTTCGGGGCGCACTCGTTCTACGTTCCCGCGCAACTGTTTCCGACGGCCGACGGCTACCTGGCGTTGTTCATCACCCACGACGGGTTCTGGAAGACGTTCTCGCAAGAAGCAGGAGTAGCCGGCTTCCAAACCATGGCCGAGCGCTCGGCACGTCGCGACGAGGTGCTGGCCATGGTGTCGGAGGTGCTGGCCACCGACACCGCCGCGAACTGGGAGGCCCGACTCAAACCGCTCGGCATCCCGGTCGCCGCGGTCCGCACGCTGCCCGAGGCACTCGACGCCCTGCCCGAGGTCGTCGTCGCAGCGGGGGACTACCGACTGGTGGGCAGCAGCATCCGGGTGGACGGCTACACGCCCGACTACCGCCCCCCGCCCGCCTTGGGCCAGGGGTGATTTCGGTGCAGGAACCGTCGCTGAGCGACGGTTCCTGCACCGAAATCCCGGGAGTCAGCAGTCGTAGTCGACGACGACCGAGCAGTCCGGGACGCCCTGACAGGTGAGCACATAGCCCTCGTCGACCTCGTCGTCGTCGAGGGCGTCGTTGACCCGCATGGTGGCGGTGCCCTCGGTGAGCTTGGCCATGCAGGTGCCGCAGTTGCCGGCCTCGCAGGAGAACGGCGGGGCCATGCCGGCGCGTCGCGCCGATTCCAGGATGGTCTCGCCGGGCCGCGCGGCGATGGTGGCGCTCTTGCCGTCCAACTGGATCGTCACCTGTGCCTGGTCGTCGGCAGCCGCCGTGGCGGTGTCGCTGGCCGCGGGTGTCGTCATGGATCAACCTCTCGAATGCTCGGTTTTTCGCGGGTGTTCCACCAGCAGTGGTACGTGTATTCTACCCCAACGAGAATACAATTCTCGCCGCGCGATAGTATCCTCTCGATTCTTACATTTCATGCCGTTTCTGTCGCACGGGCGTTGCACCCGCACGCAACGAACCCGCCGAGGAGGACCAGTGCCCGAGCCGGTCGTACTCGCTTTCGAGGACCGGTCATACCGGCGTTCGGAGCTGGACGCCGAGGTCAACGGGCTCGCCGCCGCCCTGCAGAAGTCCGGGGTGCGGCCCGGCGACCGGGTGGCGCTGATGTCGTCGAACCGCCCCGAGTTCGTCTTCGCGCTGTATGCCATCTGGCGGGCGGGTGCCGCCGTGGTGCTGCTGAGCTCGTCGTGGAAACGCGCCGAGGTCGAGCACGCCCTGTCGCTGACCCGTCCGACGCACGCGATCGGCGACCAGCCGCTACTTGGCGAGCTGATGCGGATGCGCAGCCTCGACGAGCCGGTCCCGCCGCACGCCGAACCGGTCGGCCAGCAGCCGGCACCTGACAGCGACGCGGTCTTCGTCTTCAGCTCGGGCACCACCGGCATGCCGAAGGGGGTGCGGCACACCCACGCTTCGTTCGCCGCCGCCGTCCGGCACTGGGGCGAGGCGCTGGGGCTCGGCCGGACCGACCGGCTGCAGATCGCCACGCCTCCTTCGCACATCCTCGGCCTGCTCAACATCGCCACCGTCCTCGACCGGGGCGGCTTCCTGCGACTGCACCGGCGCTTCGACATCGAGACCCTGCTGCGGCACATCGAATCCGACCGCATCACCGTCGAAATGGCCGTCGCGCCCATCGCGCTGGCGATCGCCTCGCATCCAAACCTGGAGTCCTTCGACCTCTCGTCGCTGCGCTACATCATGTGGTGCGCCACCCCGGTGACACCCAGCGTCGCCGAGACCGTCACGCGGCGCACCGGGGTGCCCTGGCTCACCGCCTACGGTGCCAGCGAACTGCCGGTGCTGGCGTGCAACGACGTCGTCGGGGCCCGGCTGGACACCGTCGGCCGGGCGCCCGCCGGGGTGCGGCTGCGGGTGGTGTCGCTGGACACCGGCGAGCCGCTGCCGGCCGGTGAGACCGGAGAGATTCAGGCGCAGTCGGATTCGGTGATGGCCGAATACCTGCCCGCCTCGGACACCGCGGAAGCATTCGCCGACGGCTGGTACCGGACCGGGGACGTCGGCCACCTCGACGAGGACGGCTACCTGCGGATCACCGACCGGGCCAAGGAGATGATCAAGGTGCGCGGTTTCCAGGTGGCCCCCGCCGAGGTCGAGGGCGTCCTGCTCGGTCATCCCGCGGTGGCCGACTGCGCCGTCTTCGGCATTCCCGACCCCGTCGACGGTGAGGCGGTGGTGGCCGCGGTGGCCACCCGGTCCGAGGTGGACGCGGCCGAACTCCTTGCGCTCGTGGGGGATTCGCTGGCCCGCTACAAACGTCCGCGGGACGTCATTTTCGTCGAGGAGATACCGCGCCTGCCGTCGGGCAAGGTGCTGCGCCGGGTACTGAAGGAGCGCCATGGATGTACGTCTGACCGCTGAACAACAACAACTGCGCGACGCGGCCGCCGATCTGGCCGACGATCTGGGACCCGGTTCGGTCGCGGCCCTGGACGACGAGTCGCGGATCGCCAGACTCGACAAGCAACTGGCCGCCACCGGGTTCCGGTCCCTGCGCTCGGACGGGGCATCGGGGGTCGAGGTCGCGATCGTGGCCGAGGAGTTCGGCCGGGGTCTGATCGACTCGCCGTTCCTGGGCCCGGTTCTCGCCGACGAACTTGCCCGGCATCTGGGCGCCGACACGCCCGACGCCACGATCGCGGTGGGCGGCGAAGCGGTCGACGCCCGCGGCGCGGCACGGGCACTTCTGTTGCGGGACAACACCGTGACGGCGGCGGCGCTCGGCGACGTGCGGCCGTCGGCCGACCTGACCAGGACGCGCGCGGCACTGGCCGGTACGCCCGACGCGCTCGGCGAGATCGGCGCCGAGGCGGCGGACCGGTGGCGCGCGCTGGCATTGGTGATCACCACCGCCGACCTGGTCGGCGTCAGCCGCGGAACCCTCGACCTGGCCGTGGAATACGCGAAAATCCGTGAGCAGTACGGACATACGATCGGCTCATACCAGGCCGTCGAGCACCTGCTCGCCGAGGCGCTGACGCTCATCGAGGGCTCGGTGAGCATCCTGCGGCACGCCGCCTGGGCGGTCGACGAACTGGACCCGGCCGATGCGATCCGCGCCGCGCAGGTGGCCAAGATCTACTGCGCGCGCGCCGCCCGAACCGTCTGCGAGACCTCGATCCAGGTGCACGGCGGGATCGGCAACACCTGGGAGTGCATGGCGCATGTGTATCTGCGCCGGGCGCTGACATCAACCGAACTGTGGCCCGTCAAGCTGGAGGAGATCGATCTTGGACTTTCGTGATTCGCCACAGGAGGCCGCCTTCCGCACCCGGCTGCGGGACTGGCTTTCCACGCACGCCAAGGAGTTTCCGACATCCGGCGACGAGTACTGGGCCAAAGCCGGTGACTGGCATCGCGCCCTGTACGAGGGCGGCTTCTTCGGCCTCTCCTGGCCCACCGAGTACGGCGGCCAGGACCTGGCGCCGGTCTACGACGTGATCCTCGACGAGGAACTGGCCCGCGCCGGCGCACCACCGCGCCCCAGCCTCGGCTACCTCGTGGTGGGTCTCGGTCACCACGGCAGCAAGGAGATTCAGCAACGGTTCCTGCCGGGCATGATCAACGGCACCGAACGCTGGTGCCAGGGTTTCTCCGAGCCGGGCGCCGGCTCCGACCTGGCGTCGCTGACCACCACCGCCGTCCGCGACGGTGACAACTGGATCATCAACGGCCACAAGATCTGGACCAGTTACTCCGATATCGCCGACTGGTGCCTGGTGCTGGCCCGCACCGACCCGGAAGCCAAGCGGCACAAGGGGATCTCGGCGTTCATCTGCTCCATGCACCAGCCCGGCATCGAGCAGCGCCCGCTGAAGATGATCAGCGGGATCACCAAGGAGTTCGGTCAGGTCAGCTTCGACAACGCCGTCGTCCCGGCCGAGAACATCGTCGGGGCGCCCGGCGAGGGGTGGCCGCTGGCGATGACCGTCGTCGGGCACGAACGCGAGCCCTCCACCCTGGGTTTCGCGGCCCGGTACGGAAAGCTGGTGCGCCAGATGGCAAAACGCGTCGAAGGACCGCCGCCCGAAGATCTGGCCTGGGCGGCCGTCGAGGTCGAGATGCTCACCCACCACGTTCGCCGGCGGCTGTCCGAGCAACTCGACGGGATCACCCACAACTCCAACGGGTCGATCGACAAGCTGTTGATGACGTGGGTCGACCAGTCCGTCGGACATGCCGCACTCGACGTCGCCGGCACCACCGACCCCGAACTGCTCAGTGCCTACATGTACAGCCGGTCGCAGAGCGTCATGGGCGGCACGTCGCAAATCCAGAAGAACATCATCGCGTCACGGATTTTGGGATTGGGAGTCTAGGGATATGTACGGAATGCCAACGGAAATCGATGTCCAGGCCGACGGGGCGCTGCGCATCATCACCCTCAACCGGCCGGATGCGCTCAACGCGGTCAACGACCCGCTGCACTGCGGCCTGGCCCGGCTCTGGGACGAGCTCAGCGAAGATCAGGGTGCGCGCGCGGCGGTGCTCACCGGCGCGGGCCGCGCCTTCTCGGCCGGCGGTGACTTCAACTATCTCGACGAGATCCGCCGCGATGATGCCTTGCGGGCCAAGACGATCAAGCACGGCCGCGACCTGGTCATGGGGATGATCCGGTGCCGCATCCCGGTGGTCGCCGCCGTCAACGGACCGGCCGTCGGGCTGGGCTGCAGCCTGGCCGCCCTGTCGGACATCGTGTACATGGCCGAGACCGCGCACTTCGCCGACCCGCACGTCTCCGTCGGGTTGGTGGCCGCCGACGGCGGTCCGCTGGTGTGGCCCATGCAGATAAGTTTCCTGCAGGCCAAGGAGTTCGCGTTGACGGGGCAGAAGATCAGCGCGCAGCGCGCGCTCGAACTGGGCCTGGCCAACCATGTCGTCGAGGACCCGGTCGCCGAGGCCATCGGCTGCGCCAAGAAGATCCTCAAACTGCCGCAGCAGGCCGTCGAGAGCACCAAGCGGCTGATGAACATGCAACTCGAACGCGCGGTCCTGCAGTCGCTGGACTATGCCAACCTGTCGGAGTTCGTGTCGTTCGGCACCGCGGACTTCAACAAGATCGTCGATGGCCTGATCGCCAAGAAGTGAGTGATTTCGGTGCACTGACCGGCGCTGGG
>CAZTAA010000044.1:0-18075 GCA_964611465.1 uncultured Mycobacterium sp.
CACCGCTAAGGTGCTTGCCGTGACAGCTGCGGAGGCAGGGCCGGGAACCGGTCCCTACAAACACGAAGACGGCGACATCACGGTCGACCCGGTGTTCGACACCCCGCCCGCCGAACCGCGCCAGCCGTGGTGGGCCAACCACTACACGTTCTTCGGGACCGCCGTCGGCCTGCTGTTCCTCTTCCTGTCGTTGACCCCGTCGCTGCTGCCGCGCGGCCCGCTGTTCCAGGGCCTCGTCAGTGGCGCCGCCGGTGCGGCCGGCTACCTGATCGGGGTCTTCAGCGTCTGGCTGGTGCGCTACATGCGCGGCAAGGACACCAGCCCCACCGCCCCGCGCTGGGCGTGGCTGACCCTGCTCGTCGTCGGGGTCGTCGGCATGGCCGTCATGCAGTACGCCTTCCACCGCTGGCAGGTGGAGGTTCGCGACCTGATGGGGGTGCCGCACCTGCGCTGGTGGAACTACCCGCAGGCCGCGCTGATCGGCGTGGTGGTGCTGTTCGTCTTCGTCGAGATCGGCCAGTGGGTCCGCAGGCTGGTGCAGTTCCTGGTCCGTCAGCTCGAACGTGTTGCGCCGCCCCGGGTTTCGGGCGTCGTCGCGGTCGGCCTGGTGCTCGCGTTGAGCATCGCGCTGCTCAACGGCGTCGTCGTGAAGGCCACGATGGACTGGCTCAACAAGACCTTCGCCGCGGTCAACGACGAGGACTCACCGGACACGCCGGCGCCGACGACACGGCTGCGGTCGGGTGGACCGGAATCGCTGGTGTCGTGGCCGTCGCTGGGCCGGCAGGGCCGCATCTTCGTGGCCGGCGGGCCGACCGTCGACGAGCTGACGAAGTTCAACGGCACACCGGCCACCGAGCCCATCCGGGTGTACGCGGGCCTCGGCTCGGCCGACGGCATCCGGGCGGCGGCCGAGAAGGCGGCCGACGAACTGGTCCGCACCCGCGGCCTGGAGCGCAAGGTCGTCGCCGTGGGCACCACCACCGGAACGGGCTGGATCAACGCGGCCGAGGCCGCCGCGCTGGAGTACATGTACAACGGCGACACCGCGATCGTCTCGATGCAGTACTCGTTCCTGCCGAGTTGGATCTCCTTCCTGGTCGACAAGGAGAACGCCCGCGAGGCCGGCCAGGCGCTCTTCGAGGCCGTCGACGAACGCGTCCGCGCGATGCCCGAGCAGAAGCGGCCCAAACTGGTCGTGTTCGGCGAGAGCCTGGGTTCGTTCGGCGGTGAGGCGTCCTTCCTGTCGCTGAACAACCTCGTCGCCCGCACCGACGGCGCGCTGTTCTCCGGGCCGACGTTCAACAACACGATCTGGACGGATCTGACCCGGAACCGGGACGCCGGCTCCCCGATGTGGCTGCCGATCTACGACGAGGGCTACAACGCCCGTTTCGCGGCGCGGCCGGAAAACCTGAACCGGCCGGACAAGTCCTGGCCCGGCGTCCGGGCCGTGTACCTGCAGCACGCATCGGATCCGATCGCCTGGTGGACGCCGGATCTGCTGTTCCGCGAACCGGATTGGCTGCGCGAGCCACGCGGCTATGACGTGTCGCCCAGGATGAGCTGGATCCCGGTGGTCACCTTCCTTCAGGTCTCGGCCGACATGGCGGTGGCGGTGGACGTGCCCGACGGGCACGGCCACGTCTACGTCAGGGACGTCGCCAACGCCTGGGCGGCGGTGCTGCAGCCGCCGGGCTGGACGCCGGAGAAGACCGAACGCCTTCGTCCGCTCATGCGCGCGGACTCGTAGCCGCCGTCAGCCCACCACCCCCGACGCCCGCAGCGCGCGGAAGCCGCCGATGACGTCGGTGGCACGGTGCAGACCGAGATCCTGCAGGGCCGCGGCGGCCAGGCTGGAGGTGTAGCCCTCCGAGCACAGGATCACCCACTGCACGTCGTCGCCGGCCGCCTCGGGCAGCCGGGCCGCGCTGGTCGGGTCGCAGCGCCACTCCAGCACATTGCGCTCGATCACCAGCGCCCCGAGCGCTTCCGGCAGCTCGCCCTCGACGGCGCGCTGCCCGGCGGGCCGGATGTCGACGAGCACCGCGCCGCGCCGCACCGCGCCCGGCAGGACCTCCGCCGGCAACCGCCGCAGCCTCGCCCGGGCCCGGTCCAGCAGGCCCTCGATGCGGCTACTCATGTTCGGTCAGTTCGACGCGGCCGCGGCGCAGCGTGGCGCGCTCGGTCACCTCGTAGTAGGACATCGCCGCCAGCGGCGGTGAGTACGCGTGCACGCTCAGCGTCGGCGCCGGCACCTTCGAATCCGCCCACACCACGTCGTGAACCCAGCCCAGCGGGAAGGCCGCCTGGTCGCCGGCGTCGAGTCGTCGGCGGCGCAATCTGTCTCCGTCCCAACGGAATTCGTCGAGCGCCCCGGCGAGCACCGTGAGGGCGCCCAACGATCCGCCATGGTCGTGCAACTCGGTGTGACGGCCGGGGACCCAGCTGATCAGCCAGACGTCGAGATCGTCGTCGCCGTGCAGCCGGGTGAACCACCGGGCGTCGACGGGCAGGCCGCCGGACGGCAGCAGGTGGTCGTGCCGGCCGTCGAGGACGTCGGCGGCCGCACGGTCGGTTTCGAGTAGCAGATCCGGCAGGCGCAGCCGGGTCGGTCCGGAGACCGACGGTATCGACGGACGGGACAGCACGCGGGCAGACATCGGAAGCACTCCTGATGTTCGGAGGACGGACGGGACGGGTCAGCGGACCCGACGACACCCCCGGCTGCCGATGCGTTCGATCACCGCTTCACGGTCGCACCAGCACCGGCCCGTAACACGGGTTTCGTTCAGCGTGAATCTGGCCGGCCGGACGGCGAACGTTAGATTGGACGCCATGCGCCGGTGCTCCCAGACAACGTTGCTGAGCTGCGCGACATTGGCGGCGGCCGCCAGCCTGTTCAGCGCCGGCTGTTCGTCGGCGACCGACGATGCCGTGCCCAGCACCGCGACGCCGAACGCCGCCGTGCCGAGCGCCGAGCCGGCCCAGCCCGGCCCAGTCTCCGGCACCGGAGCCACCGGCATCTCCCCCGACGGCGTGACCACCAGCGTCGACGTTCCCTCCGAGGCCACCGAATCCCAGTACGGTCAGGCCTGCCACGCCGCCAGGCTCTGGCTCGCCGAGCGCCACGAGGATCCGAAGACTCTCGTCGAGCCGTATCTGAAGACGTTGCAGGATCCCAACTTCGTCGGCCCCGGCAACTTCGACACCCCGTGGAGCCAGCTGACTCCCGCGCAGCAGGCCGGGGTGATCATGGCGGCCAATGCCGCTGCCGACGGCCAGTGCGACTAGCCGGACCGTCTTATACCCCCACGGGCGAAGCCTTCGATAGGTTTGGTGCGGCGCGGTGCGAGGGCGGCACCGGGACGATGGGAGGGCGATGAATCTCGAGAAGGTCGTCTTCGGATTCTTCGTGCTGTTCGCGGCCACGCTGAACTTCGGCTTCTTCATCGGCGACATCGACGATCCCGCGCTGCACAACAGCTACGAGCTCTTCGCGGCGGTGGTGGTCAGCCTCATCGTGACCGTGCTGAAGTTCGGCGACCGCACCCAACTCGGAGCGGTCCACCTGGCCACCAGCCTGGTCGCCGATCTCCAGCTGATCGCCGCCGCGCTGGTCTGGGGATATGCCTCCTACGTCAGCGCCGAGGGGATGACCGGGTCGGCGATGTCCAGCGTGGTCTCGCTGTCCGGCGGCGCGCTGATCGCGAACATCGTGTCGGTGGTCCTGCTGGTGACCGAGACCGTGTCATTCCATCGCCGTTAGCCGGTCGGCCTTGAGCAACCCGCTGCTGCTGTTCTGGTACCGCCTGTTCGCCACCGAGCCGGTGCGCCGGGCGCCGCGCTGGCGGGTGCCGATGTCCGCCGAGGGAACGGCCTCGGCCCCCATCTTCCTGATCATGCGCCGGATGCGGGCCCCGCTGATCGTGCTGATCGTGATCTTCGCGATCAGCACCCTGGGTCTCACGCTGATCCCCGGCCACGACGCCGACGGCCGCCCGTGGCGGATGGGTTTCTTCGACGCGTTCTACGTCATGAGCTACACCGCGTCCACCATCGGCTACGGCGAGATCCCGTACTCCTTCTCCTACAGCCAGCGGATGTGGGTGACGATCTCGATCTTTCTCACGGTGGTGGGCTGGGCGTACGCGATCGGGTCACTGCTGGCGCTGCTACAGGACCGCGGCTTCCGACAGGCGCTGGCCCTGCAGCAGTTCACCCGCACGGTCGAGCGGATGCGCGAACCGTTCCTGCTCATCGCCGGCTACGGGCGCACCGGCGAACTGCTCGCCCGCTCGCTGGACGCACTGGGACGGCGCTTCGTGGTGGTCGACCGGGACGACGGGCGCATCGCCGACCTCGACCTCGACTCGTACTTCGCGGACGTGCCCGGCCTTGTCGCGGACGCCGGCGACCCTGGGTATCTCGCCGCGGCGGGGCTGGACAATCCGTCCTGCGAGGGGGTGGTCGCACTGACCGACGACGAGGAGGCCAACCTCGCCGTCGTCCAGGCGGCCGCGCTGCTGCGCCCCGATCTGCCGGTGATCAGCCGGGCGATCTCGCCGGCGATGGCCGATCGGATGCGCGCCTTCGGCGCCCCCACGGTGGTCAACCCGTTCGACCGGTTCGGCGACCACCTGCGCGTGGCGCTGCGCGCCCCGGCGTCCTACCAGCTGATGAGCTGGCTGGAGAGCGGACCCGGCGCCCCGCTGCCACCGCGCGGCTCCCCGCCGTCGCACGGGCACTGGGTCATCTGCGGATACGGCCGGTTCGGCCGGGCGATCACCGACGACCTGCGGATCGAGGGCCTCGACGTCACCGTGGTGGAACCCTCGCCCACGGCGGCCGCACCGGTCAGCGACCGCCCCGACACCATCGTCGGGTACGGCTACGAACCGGGCGTGCTGGCCCGCGCCGGCATCGAACACGCCGTCGGGTTCGTCGCCGGCACGCCCAACGACACCACCAACCTCTCGCTGATCGCGGCGGCCCGGCGGGCCAACCCGGCGCTGTTCGTCGCCGCCCGGCAGAACAAGGCGGCCAGTGCGCCGCTGTTCGCCGCCGTCGAGGTCGACTCGATGCTGGTTCCCGCCGACGTCGTCGCCCACGAGGTGTACGCCCAGCTGGTCACGCCGCTGATGTGGCGGTTCCTGCAGGAGGTGCCCCGGCGCGACGACGCCTGGGCCGCCGCCGTGGTCGAGCGCCTGACGCAGCGGTGCGGTGAGCAACTCGAGGCGGTGTGGAAGGTGCGGCTGACGGCGGCGGACGCCCCGGCGCTGCAGGGCTGGCTCGCCGAGCCCGGGGCGCGGCTGGGGGACCTGATGCGCAACCCGGACGACCGCGACGAACCGCTACCCGCGGTGCCGCTGCTGCTCGCCCGTGCCGGGGGCGTCGACGGCGCCGACGTGGTGCTCGCCCCCGACGACGACGTCGAGCTGACCCCGGGCGACGAGCTGCTGTTGGTCGGCGCGTCGTCCGCCCGCCGCCTGCTCGAGGCCACCCTGCTCGTCGACGCCACCCGCGAGTACGTCGTGCACGGGCGGCACGTGCCCGCGAGTTGGGTCTGGCGCAAGCTCACCCGGCCCCGGGTGTAGGCACCGCCGGCCGGCACGACGGCGCCGTCCCGCGGGCACAATGGACGCATGCGGGTGGCACTGGCGCTCGGGAGCGGCGGCGCCCGCGGCTACGCCCACATCGGGGTCATCGAGGAACTGCACGAGCGCGGTCATGAGATCGTGGGCATCGCCGGGTCGTCGATGGGCGCGCTGGTCGGCGGGCTGGAGGCGGCCGGGAAGCTCGACGAGTACACCAGCTGGGCGAGCTCGCTGACCCAACGGGCCGTGCTGCGGCTCCTCGATCCGTCGCTGACGTCGGCGGGTGTGCTGCGCGCCGAGAAGGTGCTCGAGGCGGTCCGCGAGATCCTCGGCGACATCACCGTCGAGCAGTTGCCGATCCCGTTCACCTCGGTGGCCACCGATCTGATCGCCGGCAAGTCGGTGTGGCTGCAGCGCGGCCCGGTCGACGACGCCATCCGGGCGTCCATCGCCATCCCGGGGGTCATCACGCCACACGTCCTGGACGGTCGCCTGCTGGCCGACGGCGGCATCCTCGACCCGATTCCGATGGCGCCGATCGCGGCGGCGAACGCGGAGATGACGATCGCGATCAGCCTCGGCGGCGACGACCCCGGCGGTCACCCGGAGCCCGAGGTCCGCTCCACCGCGGAACGATGGAACCGGTTGTGGCGCAACACTTCTGCTTCCCTGCTGGATACCAAGGCGGCCCGCTCGTTGCTGGAGACACCCTCGGCGCGGGCCTGGCTGAGCCGGTTCAGCACGATCGGCGACGAGGAGGCCGAGCCCGCCGTCACCCAGGAGTCCGCGGAGCACGTTCCGAAACTCGGCAGCTTCGAGGTGATGAACCGGACCATCGACATCGCGCAGTCCGCACTGGCCCGGCACACCCTGGCCGCCTATCCGCCCGATCTGTTCATCGAGGTTCCGCGCAGCGTCTGCCGCAGTCTCGATTTCCACCGCGCGGCCGAGGTCATCGAGGTCGGCCGGGAACTGGCCGCGGCCGCGCTGGACGCGCTCGCGAAGTCAGAGACCTAACGCCCGCGCGACTCGTCCGGCCGCCCGCCGGCCCTGCGCACGGCCGGCCCGGGCCGCCGGCGCCCGACAGGCCGGGTCGAGCGGGTCGGGGCCGAACGCGGCAAGAGCCGAGGCGTCGGCGAACACCGCCGCCGCGACGCCGGGGAACGCGGCGATCTCCGCCGCCGAGCCGACCTTCCACGGCGTGGGCGCGTTTTCGCCGGCCGGCACCAGCACGACTGCCGACCCGCAGTCCTCGACCGCCGACATGTTGACCCTGCTGCCGACCCCGCCGTCCATGTAGCGCCGGGCCCCGATCGTCACCGGGGGCCAGGCCCCGGGCACCGCGCAGCTGGCCGCCACCGCATCGACGAGTTCGACGCCGCTGTCCCGGGCGAACACCACCCGTTCACCGGTTTCGATGTCGATCGCGGTGATGCGCAGATCCCGGTCGGGCCACCGCGGCGACGGCAACCGAGTGGCGATCACCTCGCGGCGCAGCGATTCGGGCAGGGTTTCGACGCCCGCGGCGATCGCGCCGATGTGCCGCAACCTCTGCTCCTTGGTGGCATCCGCCAGCAGCATCGCCTCCAGGAACAACTCGGCCACGCTGTCCAAGGGGATACCGGGGTGAATCTCCGCGGAGTCGGTCCGGAGTTGGCGGTCGAACAGCTCGTCCAGCGACGCGCCGCTGCCGATCTGTGCCGCGACCGCCGAACCCGCCGAGGTGCCCAGCAGCACATCGGAACCGACCAGCGCCTCGGCGACGGCCGGATCCTCGTCGGCGATGCCGCGCAGGACGCCGGTTTCCCAGGCGATCCCGGCCAGTCCCCCGCCGGCCAGGACCAGAGCGCGCCTCACGAAGCGAGGTGTTCGCCGAAGAACGCGAACACCCGACGGTAGGCATCCTCGGTGACACCGGCGTCGTAGCCGAAGCCGGCGATTCGGACGACGGCCTGGCCCGGAAGCTCGTTTGCGAACGAATGCCCAACGCCCGCATAGGTTTTGACGTCGTTGGGGACATGGTGGCGGTCCAGTGCCGTGCGTAGCCGGGGACCGCCGCGGATGTTCAACGGGTCACGGCTGCCGAAACTGGCGACCACCGGGCAGATGTCCTCGGCCAGCGCCTCGAACGACCTGACGACCGAGGGATAGAACGGGGCCGCGGCGTCGAATCCCCTGGACCCCATGACCAGAGCGAACCCGCCGCCCATGCAGAAGCCGGCGATGCCGACCTTTCCGGTGCAGTCGTCCCGGCCGGACAGCAGGGCACGGGCCGCGTGCAAGTCGTCGACCGCCCGGCCGGCACCCCGCTGCTGCGCCAGCATGGTGGCGACCACGCACCGGAGCCCGCCGCGGGAGAACAGGTCCGGCGCCAGCGCCAGAAACCCGTTGTCCGCGAACCGCGCCGTGTTCCGGCGGATGTCGTCACCGAGTCCGAACGCGTCGTGCACCACGACCACACCGGGCCAGGGGCCGGTGCCCGCCGGCACGGCCAGGTCGGCCGGGATGGCGGCGTCGGCGGTCGGGACGGCGATCCGCTGGATCTCGGTCATCCGCGCAGCAACTCGTCGGACAACTGCTCCAGGGCCTGGCGCGCGAAGCCCTTCCAGATGCGCGCGAAGGCCGGCATCGCGTACCCGGCCAGGTCGGTCTTCGGGTGCACCGTCCAGAACCACATCACCTTGGTTCCGGTGCCGACCGGCGCGAACATCCACTGTCCGTCGATGTGGTCGACCAGCGGGCCCAGCGGACCGGTGATCTTGGTCAGCGTGTAGCCGAACATCGAGGGCTCGTCGACCCGGGTCAGCTCCTCGCGCAGGGTGGTGCCGCCCGCCTGCACGATCGAGCGCACCTGCCCCGCAGTGCCCCACGGCTCGGACTGGTACTCGTACACCGCGCGGACCGGACCCAACGGCCCGTACCACCGGTTGAACAGGGTCGGCAGCGGCAGCTCCAGCGTGCGACGCATCGCGGTCCGCGGATCCACCGGTATCGCCCGCGAGCACGCCATCCCGTGCGTTTTCGGCATGACGCCGATCGTAGTCAGCGGCGCAGCCGCGGCGCCGCCTTGCCCGAGATGAGCGGCAGGTCGAGGTAGGTCGCGACGCCGGGCGGGGCCGCGCAGACGGCCGGCACCGAGTTGACGCAGTGCGCGGCGGTCGCCACCACACCGTTGTTGCTCTCCAGGCCCTGTTCGACGGTCTCGGGCTGGAAGCCCTTGATCACGACCTGGAAGTCGGGGTTTCCCTTGACCTCCATCTCATAGCGTTCGCCGGCCGGCCCGAAACTCCACGGCGGGTCGAAGTTCTCGTGGCCCATGAACCAGTTGACCGTCACGCGGACCACGGGTTCGTCGGCGACCATCGCCTCCCAGTGGAACTTGCGCGCGGCGACCTGCCCCGGCTCGATGACCCCGATCGGGGAGTCGATCGGCGCGGTGGCGACCGCGACGTCCTGGGTAGCCCGGATCCGCGGGTCGGCGTCGAAGCCCATCTGGTCGACGACCATCCGGACGGCCTGGATGAATCCGCTGTCCAGAATCTTCTGCATCGGCCCGCTCATCGCCGCCTCCGGGGCGCCGCCGAAGCCCATCACATGGCGCAGCACATCGGGCGCACCATAGGTCCGCAAGTCCGAAAACTCTTCGGCGCGAACGAAAGTCACGCCCGTCGACATCGCCGAAAACAGCAGCGGAAACTTCTCGCTGATCCCGCCCGGTGCGATGCCGGTGCCGTGCAGCGTGACGTTGCCCGCCAGCGCGGCCTCGCGCACCGGTGCGGCGCTGCGTTCGCTCGGATACACCCAACCGACCGGGGTGACGACGTTCTTCCCGGACCGCAGCAGCGCGGTGACCTCTGCGGTGTCGGCGGACAGCGGCGCGTAGATGACCGCATCGACGTCGAGGGCCAGGATGTCGTCGACGCTGTTGGTCGCGATCACCCCAAGCGGCCCGATACCCGCGATGTCACCGGCGTCCCTGCCGGCCTTGGACGGCGAGTGCACCCAGCATCCGGCCAGCTCGAGGTCGGGATGCTCGGCGATGGCCTTGATGGCGGCCACACCCAGTCCGCCGGTCGCCCACTGCACGACTCTCAATGTCATGGCCGCATTCTTCACCAGGGCGACGGCGTTCCCGGACCGGGATACCCCGGTCGGCGCGATCGGGGCCCGCTTCGGACGAATGCTCCTGGAATCACTTTCCACTTTGGGTGAGAAATCTCGAACGCGCTTCTACTTTGCAGCCTCTGCCGCAGCCCGAAATAACTTGCAGGAGCAGACATTTGGTCGGTTTCTGCAGAAACAGCAAACCGATTACCACTCAATTCCGCTATTCCAGCACCCTTTATTCGGCGTGATGGCCTGCGCAGCAATCGACCGGTGCCGCGCACTGTCCCGGCCGGCAGCCGTCGTGATGCCGGTTGCGCGATCCTCGAGCGCCGGCTCTGGGCCACTCCAGCGACCCGACGCGCGTCCCAGAACGGGCCGAAACCACTTGGGGGCAAAGTGGTTTCGGCACCAACGTGCATTTTCAGCAAAGAACTGACTCCATAGTATGTTGCCTGCACCACGTGATACGCGGTCAGACGGGTTGTCTGGCAACAGTTCCGGGCCGCGGCCAGGGCATGCCGGCCGCTCTCGCCGATTCGTCCACCGGCCGCCAGTTCGTTTGCCGGACATTTCGCGAACCACTCCGGTGCCGAACTCCTGTGCAGTCGCTCAGCGACCCGGGCCGCGTCCCAGAATGCCCCCAAATTAGTTGTCAGAACGGTGTTTTCGTCATCACCCGGGAGGTTCAGCAAACCGAGTCTGAAGGCCGTCGCCCGCGATACCACGCAAAATGTGCTCAGAGCCGCTGCGCAGCAATAGTTTCTGCTGATAAGCAGCACATATCGGCTGGTCAGTGGGTTTTCTAGAGCGAAAATCAAAGTTTGCTGCAGTGTGCTGAAAACTTTGCGCGGCCAACACAACGCGGCGTACGTTCAAGCCACGCGCGCACATTCGTTTCGGTTGGGGGTTCGGGCACCGCTTGGTCGGTACCCGGCCTGACTCGCGGGCTCTTGCCCGACGGGATTTTCATGACAGGGGTCTGACGATGTACAAGCGATCCAATTCCAAGGCGCGGCAGCGGAAGGCGCGCACCACCAAGTCCGTCGCGGCCTTCCTCAGCTCGGGGGTGGCCGCGGGGGCCGCGGTCGTCGGCATGGGTGTCCTGCCGACGACGAACGGTGAGTTGCCGACGGTCAGCGTGGCCGTTCAGCTGACGTCGACCGGTTCGGAGCTGCCGTGGTCGGGTTCGAACCTGCCGTGGTGGTTGACCGCCGGTAGCAGTTCCACACCCAAGACCACGACGACCATCACCAAGGTCTCGACCGTCCGGCCGATGTTCGGCCGCGGCGGGTGGCTCCTCGGCGACGGCCGCGATGCCCTGGAGCTCAACCCGAACTGCAAATCACTCTGCAAAGGCGAGGACGGCGGCCTCTGGGGCGGCAACGGCGGCAACGGCGCCTACGGCGGCGCCGGCGGCAACGCCAGCACCAACGGCAACGGCGGACGGGGTGGGGATGGCCTGGACGCCGTCTACTCCGCCGACGGCAAACTGCTCCAGGCGGCCACCCGCGGCGGGGATGGCGGGCATGGGGGACTTTTCAACGGCAACGGAGGAGACGGCGGTAACGGCGGGAACGCGATAGGAGCGAACGCCACCGCGGCCGACGGCGGAACAGGAGCCTTCGGCGGCCTGTTCACCGGCAACCTCGGGCGCGGCGGGAACGGTGGAAACGCCTACGCCACAACGGGGAATGCCACCGCGGGTAATGGCGGCAGCAGCGGCAACAAGCAGTGGCGAGTCGCCGACACCAACCTCGGTGGTGACTCGGGCGGCGGAGGTAACGGGGGTGACGCCTGGGCCGTGAATGGCAACGCCACCGCCGGAAACGGCGGCTATGGCGGCCGCGGGAAGTGGGACCGCGCGCTTGCCGGCGGCAACGGCGGCAACGCTCAGGCCAGCGGTACCGCCATCGGCGGCAACGGCGGGCAGGGCGGCTGGGTCTGGCAGGGCGTCGCCGGCAACGCCGGCACCGGCGGATCGGCGTACTCGACCGGGGGCAGCGCGGTCGGCGGCAAAGGCGGCGACGGCGGGTTCGTGTCCACCGCGGGAACGGCTGCCAAGGGCGGCGACGGCGGCAACGCCATCGGCGCCACCACCGCGGTCGGCGGTGCGGGCGGCGACGGCGGCGAGGGCGGCATGCTCGGCGACAAGGGCGGCGACGGCGGCAAGGGCGGCACCGGCACCGGCGGAGTCAGCGGGACCGGCGGCGCCGGCGGCCGGGGCGGCGACGGCGGCGGCGCCGGCGGCGCCGGCGGTCAGGGCGGCGACGGCGGTGACGGCATCGGGGACGCCAGCGGGACCGGCGGCGCCGGCGGGCGCGGCGGCAACGGCGGCAACCTCGCCCGGGGCGGCAACGGCGGCGAAGGCGGCGACGGCTACGGATACACCAGCTCGGGCGGCCGTGGTGGTGACGCCGGCACCGGCGACGGCAGCGGCGGCGACGGCGGCGACGGCGGCGACGGCTACGGACGCGTCAGCACGGGCGGCGTGTCGTCGGGCGTGAACGCGACTTCCGACGACACCGGCGGTGACGCCAGTTCCGACGACACCGGCGGCGCGTCGACCGGCGGCAACGGCGGCAACGGCGGCAACGCCGGCCCCATCTCCGGCAGGGGCGGTCAGGGCGGTGACGGCGGCGACGCGACCTCCGGCGCGACCAGGACCCCTGGCACACCCGGCACCGGCGGCAAGGGCGGCCTCGCCGGCTCCAACGGCCCGAGCGGAACCAGCGGCATCACCGGCTAGTCGCATCGCCCGTAGCGGACACATCACGGACGCCGGCCGGTTCGGAACACCGAACCGGCCGGTGTCGATGTGCGGGCGGCGGCTGAGCGGAAGCCGTCAGACGCCATCGCCTACATTCGACGGATCGGGTGTTCCACGGATCGAAGGGGTTCGCGCATGGCCAATCGCACAACGGGCAACAAGGTGTTCGTCGTCGGCGTCGGAATGACGAAGTTCGAAAAGCCCGGACGCCGTGAAGGCTGGGACTACCCGCAGATGGCCAAGGAATCCGGCACCAAGGCCCTCGCGGACGCCGGCATCGACTACGGCCAGATCCAGCAAGGCTATGTCGGCTACGTCGCCGGCGACTCGACCTGCGGCCAACGCGCGCTCTACGAACTCGGTATGACGGGCATCCCGATCGTCAACGTCAACAACAACTGTTCGACCGGGTCGACGGCGCTGTTCCTGGGCGCGCAGGCGATCCGCGGCGGGACCGCCGACTGCGTGCTGGCACTGGGCTTCGAGAAGATGCAGCCGGGATCGCTCGGCGGTGGCGCCGAGGATCGCGAGTCGCCGATGAAGCGCCACATCCTGGCCCTCAACGAGACCGACCCCATGCAGTTTCCGGTGGCGCCGTGGATGTTCGGCGCGGCCGGCCGGGAGCACATGAAGAAGTACGGCAGCACCGCCGAGCACTTCGCGAAGATCGGCTACAAGAACCACAAGCATTCGGTGAACAACCCGTACGCGCAGTTCCAGGACGAGTACACCCTCGACGACATCCTGGGCGCCAAGATGATCTCCGACCCGCTGACCAAACTGCAGTGCTCACCGACCTCCGACGGTTCGGCGGCGGTGGTGCTGGCCAGCGAGGACTACGTCGCCGAACACGGGCTGGCCGGCCAGGCGGTCGAGATCGTCGGGCAGGCGATGACCACGGACTTCGCTTCGACCTTCGACGGCAGTGCGGCGAACATCATCGGCTACGACATGAATGTCAAAGCGGCCCAACAGGTTTACGATCAGTCCGGACTCGGCCCGGAAGACTTCCAGGTGATCGAACTGCACGACTGCTTCTCGGCCAACGAGTTGCTGTTGTACGAGGCACTCGGGTTGTGCGCCGAGGGCGAGGCGCCGGCGCTGATCGACAAGGGCGACACCACCTACGGCGGACGGTGGGTGGTCAACCCGTCGGGCGGGCTGATCTCCAAGGGCCACCCGCTGGGTGCGACCGGCCTGGCCCAGTGCAGCGAGCTGACCTGGCAGCTGCGCGGCACCGCCGACAAGCGTCAGGTCGACGGGGTCACCGCAGCCCTGCAGCACAACATCGGACTGGGCGGGGCCGCCGTCGTCACGGCCTACCAGCGCGCCGAGCGCTGATAGGCCGCCAGCACCCGGACCGCCGCCTGCGTCGCGTGGACAGCCAGCATCACGTGCGCCAGCCAGATGGCGACGAACACGCCGCGCACGATGTCGGATGCCCCGCTGGGCGCCGCCGTCAGTGCGGACAGCGCCGGCCCGGCGAAGACGACGGATGTCGTGATGGCGCCGACGGCCAGCGGTACGGCGCGTGCGATGGCGGCGCGCAGTTCCGGGCCCGACGCCGACGCCAGTGCGGCGGTCACGGCGGTGCCGTAGGCAGACGAGAACACCCACAGCGTGACGAAGAGCAGACCCTCGACGAATACCAGGTAGGGCGAGACGGACATGGTCAACCTCGTTGTCGGACACCGATCTTCGGTGCGTCGTTGATGGACGCCTTCACGTTGCCCGGTTTCCCGTCGGCGGTCTGTCCGCCGATCGGCTCCACTACCGGTTGAATCGGTTGTCCCCCGATCGGGGGACGGCCTCAACGGATCTGTTCAGCAGCCTGTGCGACATCCTTCGAGTGGACGTCGCAGTCGGCGCTGATCAGATCGGGAAGAAAGGGCGCGCGTCAGTCGACGGTGATGACCTCGTACTGGCCCTCGGCGTAGCGGGCCCGGATCGTCTTCTTGTCGTACTTGCCGACGCTGGTCCGCGGAACCTGGTCGATGAAGACCCAGCGTTCGGGCAGCCACCAGCGAGCGACCTTGTCGGACAGAAACTTTCGCAGATCATCGGGCGTGGCCTGGCCTCCGGACTTCAGCACCACCGCGGCAAGCGGCCGCTCCTGCCAGCGCTCGTCCGGCACCCCGACCACGGCGGCCTCCAGCACGGCCGGGTGGGCGATGAGCTCGTTCTCCAGTTCCACCGACGAGATCCACTCGCCGCCGGACTTGATGACGTCCTTGGCGCGGTCGGTGAGTGTGACGAAGCCCTGGGCGTCGATGTGGCCGACGTCGCCGGTGCGCAGCCAGCCCGACTGGAACTTCGACTCGTCGGTGTTGCGGTAATAGGATCCGGTGATCCACGGCCCGCGCACCTCGAGTTCACCCACGGACACACCGTCATTGGGCAGCGGCGCGCCCTCGTCGTCGACGATGCGCGTCTCGACACCGCACATCGGCCTGCCCTGCGATCCGCGCAGCACCCAGTACCGGTCCTCGGGGGTGCCCGGCGGCGGCCAGGCCAGCGTGGCCATCGGCGAGGTCTCCGTCATCCCCCACAGTTGCCGGATCTGCACGCCATGCCGGTCCTCGAAGGTCTGCATCAGCGAAACCGGCACCGCCGAACCGCCACAGGCGACCAGGCGCAGCGACGAGATGTCATGTCCGCCATGGGTTTCCAGGTGATTCATCACGTCGTTCCAGATGGTCGGCACCGCACCGGCCACCGTCGGGCGCTGCGTCTCGATCAGGTCCACCATCGAGGCGGCGTCCATGGACCGGTCGGGCAGCACGAGGTCCGCGCCCGCCATCAACGCCGCGTACGGCAGGCCCCAGGCGTTCGCGTGGAACATCGGGACGATCGCCAGCGCCTTGTCCGAGAACCCCAGCCCCATGCCGTTTCCGCTGCAGACCGACATCGAGTGCAGGTAGCTCGATCGGTGGCTGTACACCACCCCCTTGGGATGGCCGGTGGTGCCGCTGGTGTAACACATTGCCGCAGCAGAGGTTTCGTCGAGAACCGGCCAGTCGAATTCGTCGGACTCGGCAGCCAGCAGCTCTTCGTAGCGCAGCAACCGCTTGCCGGGCACGTGGAGTGCCGACGCGTCGTCGTCACCGACCACGATCACCGTGTGCACGGTCTCGAGCGTTCGGATCACCGGCGCGAGCACACCCGCCAACGACGAGTCGACGATGACGACCCGGTCCTCGGCCTCGTAGGCGACGAACTCGATCTGCTCCGGAAACAGCCGGATGTTCAGTGTGTGCAGCACCGCGCCCATGCACGGAATGGCCACATAGGCCTCGAGGTGTTCCTGGTTGTTCCACATGAAGGTGGCCACCCGCTCGTCGCCGTCGACGCCCAACCGGCGCAGCGCGTTCGCCAGGCGGGCCGCCCGCCCGCTCACCTCGGCGAAAGTCGCCTGCCGGTAGCCGCCGTTGCCGGTGGCGGTGGTGACGGTGCGGTCGCCGTGGACCGTCGTGGCGTACCGCAGGATGGCCGAAATCGTCAGGGGATGGTCCTGCATGGTGCTGCGCATGGTCGCCAGTGTCCTCCGATGCCTGCGGTCGCTGCGGAATAAGGACCCAGGCTAGTGCCGGGAACACCGACGAAGACCCGTTTTCTAGTTGTCATCGCCACGGCGTTCCGGATCGGTGACGACAACTCCGACAGCGCCGCGGCGCCCGGCTGATCGGCGCTACCGGCCCGCGTGCTCGAGTTCGAGCATCGGGATGTCCAGCACGTCCGAGGTCATCATCTTCGCCAGCAGCGACTCGGTGCTCGACGCGACGGTCAAGGCCGTCACCGCCCCGTCGTAGTCGGCGATGAAGAGCTTCTTGCCGTCGGCGCTTTCGGCCAGGCAGGACGGCTGCTCGACGATCGTGACGGTGTCGACGATCTCGTGGGTGGCGGTGCAGACCACCGACACCCGGTCGACGCCGGCCACGTAGAGCCGGTCCCCGGCCGCGCCGGCCACCAGGTCGGTGACCAGGCCGCCGACGTCGATGCTCCCGGTGATCCGCATGGTGCGGCTGTCGACGACGTCGATGACGCCGGCGAAGGACAGGTCGCAGGTGGCCACGTAAACGGCTCCGCGCGGTCCGGCGGCGACGGCGCGCAGCGGCGCCGGGAACGCCAGCCCGCTGACGACCCGGCGGGCCCTGGTGTCGACGGCGACCAGTTCGCCGCCGAGGTCGTCGACGGTGACCACGTAGACGCGGGCGTCGTCGGGGCTGATCGCGATGGCGGAGGCAGCGGCACCCGGCCGGGTGCCGAGGTCCAGCGTGCGCACGCGGCCGTCGGCGGTGTCGATGATCGCCAGGTCGGCGCCGTCCCGCCCGCTGCGCGCGACATACACGAAACGGCCGGCCCGGTCGGCGACGAGGTCGCTGACCGACAGCGCCAGCGGATGGTCCGCCCCAGGCTCGGTGGCCGCGGCGTCGACGGTGCTGACCGCGTCGTGCGACAGGGTCACGGTCGCGACGAAAGCCCGGCCGTCGGCCGCGGTGATGGCCGACGCCTCATCGAGGCCGGGGATGGTGGCCACCACGCTCAGAGCGGCGGGGTCGAGCACCGACACACTGTTGTCGGTCGGGTTGGAGGTGTAGATCAGTCCGTCCCGGGCGTCGACGGCGATGCCGGCGATGGGCCCGCGGCGCACGGGGATCTGGCGCAGCGCCGAGAATCCGGGTGCGGTGTCGGTCTCGATCAGTGGCGCCTCCACCACCCGCGCCGGCTCCGGCAAACGGCTCAGGTGGGCGCGCAGCGATCGGGTGGGCAGGTCGTGCGCGAGTTCGGCGTGCCGGCCGGGACGGTCTGCCACCATCACCCCGCCGGTCGCGTCGTTTTCAGCGTTCACTTTGTTTGCCGTGCTCACCGTGCTCATCGGAAACCTTTTCGAACCTTCCTCGGGCGGTCGTGTGCAGACGGACGGGCGACCCTCCGGCGAATGCCCCGAAGCCCGGTTCACGTCGTTCAATAGCGCCACGTCGGCGCGGACCCTCGGACGAGTCTAACGGCGAAAACCGGCCGGAAATAATGACATAAGGCCCTTTTCGGGGCGCGATGAACACTGGCCTCAGCAGACACTCAGCGCGAAATGTTATGCAATCGTGTTGTTTGCTGTGGGCAACCCGGAGTGAGTCTTTCACCAGCCGCTACGCGCTGGTGGCTAATCGCTGTTCACCATTTCTTCGAGGTTCCTTAATAAGGAATTCTCATAGGGCCACCGGTGAATGAGTCCTAAATCACAGCAACCGCTTGCGCGTGTTACGTGGTGTCGGCAACGGTGCGCACGACGCGCGCCCGAACGTTAGCGTGGAGTCCTTCGCAACGGACTCGGACGGAAGGCACCCATGCGCGGCGAATGCTCACGGCTCCCCGGGCGGCAACCACGGCTGCATGAGCTTCCGGCGAAGGTGCGGTAGCAGTGAGCGAATCCGAGGACCCCGAGCAGCGGATCCGCGACCTGGAACAGTCGGCGTCGGCCGCCCCGCCTCCCGGAGGTTTCCACGACGGGCCCTATGAGGCGCCGCCGTTCGACGCCGCGCCGACCGCCGCGCGTCAGGCGGGCGGACCGGACCGGCGTGGGGTGTCCACCCTGCTGTTCGGCCT
>CAZTAA010000044.1:18175-26022 GCA_964611465.1 uncultured Mycobacterium sp.
TCACCCTCGACTCCGCCGACGTCATCGAGGCGTCCGGGATCGGCAGCCGGGTGACGTACCACTCGGGCGAACCGCGCATCGACTCGTCCGGTTCGGACGTGACGGTCCAACCGGGCTGACCCGCCACTCATCCGCCGAGCGTGCGTGTCGTCCCACCGCCACGCCGCCGCGCGCGTACTTCTACGCACGCCCGGCGGGGCAGCTGGTTGCTCAGGGACCGAGCGGCAGGCAGACCGTCGAGATGATCTTGTCGGCCAGAGTCTGCCGCTTCGCGTCCCACAGCGGGAACAGGTAGCCGATGTAGCAGATGATCGCGTCCACCACGTGAGCCAGCTGCCGGACCACCGACATCCCGAAACCGATTGGCGCACCGGTCTTTTCGGATACCACCTTGAACTTCATGATCGACTTGCCGATGCTCGACCCGGTGGTGCCCTGACGATATCCGTAATTCCAGACCAGGTATGCCAGACCGACCAGCGTCGCGATGATGACGGCCGCCACCCCGAGGCTCGAGTTGCCCCGGGCGCAGTACTCACCGAGATCGAACTCCGAAGTGTCTGTGACACAGGCGGTTTCCTGTGTCGCCGCCTCGATCCCGTAACCGATCCCGAGGATGACGAAGTACGGGATGTAGTCGATGAACCAGGCGAATACCCGGGTGAGCCACGGTGTGTACGCGTCCTGCGGCAGCTGGCCGATGACGTTTCCCGGCGCGGGCGGCAGGTGACCCCCGGCGCTGGGCGGCGGGGGTGGATAGGCGCCCGGCGGGGGAGGTGGTGGGTAACCACCCGGTGGCGGATAGCCGCCCGGCGGCGGGAATCCCTCCGGCGGTGGCGGCGGGACATAACCCGGAGGCGGCCCGGGCGGTTGTTCGGTCATGGCCTTTCCCCTCATTCGGCGAATTCGACAGAATTCCGCCCGATCACGATAGCTGTGAATCGGCTGCGAACTCGAGGTCATCGGAAAAACGTCATCATGTGGAAACCCGCGGACATCTGGTTCCGCAATGATGGCGACGGCGGTCCCGCAGGTTCCTAAAGCTTGGCGGCGGCCTTCTCGAGTTTCTCCAGCGCCGGTTCGACCGCGGCCGCCAGATCGTCGATGTCGTCGGCGATCTCCGGCGTGGTGACGAACCCGAACGTCAGCTGTCCGCGGTAACTCAGGCAGGTGATGTTCAGACCGACGTCCATCACCAATGGGCCCAGCGGCACGAAGAACTCGACCTCCGCGCCGGCGAGATAGAGCGGGAAGTCCGCGCCGGGCACGTTGGAGACGACGACGTTGATCGGCGCGACGTTCCCGCCGAGATGGCTGGCGGTGTAGGCGCGGGCCGCCAGTCCCAGCAGACCCGGCGGCGTCGTCTCCGTCAGGCCCATGATCTGGTGCGCCGTGAGCGCCGTCGCCATCTCCTTGGCGCCCTGAGAGCTGGCGTAGATCGCCCGGATCCGCTTGCCCGGGTCGACGACGTCGGTGGCCAATCCCACTGTCATCGAACTGATCTGGTTGCCGACCTCGGTGCTGTCGCCGCGGGTCGACACCGGAACCTGGGCCACCAGCGGCCGGTGCGGCAGTTCCTTCCGCGCCAGCAGATACTGCCGCAACGCCCCCGAAATCAGTGCCAGCACAACGTCGTTCAGCTTGACCCCGAAGGCGTTCTTGACGGCCTTGACCCGGTCGAGCGACACCTGGCAGCTGGTGATGCGCCGGTGCGGCGAGAGCGGGGCGTTGAACCGTGTGGTCGGAGCTTCGAAATACCGTGGCGGTTTGTTCGGCAGCCGCCAGGTGGCCAACTGCTGGGTCAGCGTCTGCTGGGCGATGCGCGCCAGCCGCAGCGGCGTCATCACGGTGACGTTGACGATCGAGCCGAGGGCCCGCAGCTCGAACCGCGGGATGCCGACACCGACCAGCGACCTGTCGACGTCGAACACCGGCGGCCGTGGTTCCGGCGAGACGTCGAACAGAATCTCGCTCAGCCCCGCGCCCGACATTCCGTCGACGACGGTGTGGTGCAACTTCGTCAGGATCGCGACCCGTCCGTCCTCCAGGCCGTCGATGAACCACAACTGCCACAGCGGTCGGCCGCGGTCCAGCTTGCGCGCCAGCAGCCTCTCCACGAGTTCGTCGAGCTGCGCGCGGCCGCCCGGCTTCGGCAGCCGGATTTGGCGGATGTGGTGATCGAGTTCGATCTCGGAGTCCTCGACGAACCACGGCCGGTCCAGACCGAGCCGCGAGCCCGTCACGCGGTAACGCAGCTGCGGAATCTCGGGCAGTCGGGCCGCGACGATGTCGCGGACGGCTTCGAACGAGAAGTCCGGCGCGTTGGACGGGTCGCAGATGGCCAGGCCACCGCCGTGCATATGCCAGCTGGGTGTCTCGGCGAACCAGAAGGCGGCGTCGACACTGGAGAGCCGGTTCACGCGGTCAGTGTATGGAGAAACGTGGCACGGCTGGCGGTCTTCGCCGGATTGGGCTTCCCCCAGGGGGTTTCATCGATCCAATCCCCTAGCCCGCTGCGAGATGGGTGCGGAACCAGTCACGCGCGAGCTCTGCCACTTTCTCCAGCGCCCCGGGTTCCTCGAAGAGGTGGGTGGCGCCGGGCACCACGTCAAGTCGGCACTCGACCGGCAGAGCCTGTTGCGCTTGCCGGTTCAGCCGCAGGACCAGTTCGTCGCGTCCGCCGACGATCAGCAGAGTCGGAGCATCGACCCTGGCGAGCCATGCACCGGCGAGATCGGGTCTGCCGCCGCGCGAGACCACCGCTTTGACGTCGACCCGCGGGTCCGCGGCCGCGCGAAGTGCCGCGCCGGCGCCGGTACTGGCCCCGAAGAGCCCGACCGGCAACGAGGCGGTGTCGCCTCGGGTGGTCAGCCAGTCGGTGACATCGACGAGCCGGCTCGCGAGCAGTTCGATGTCGAACACGTTGGCGCGGTCGGCTTCTTCGGCGGGCGTCAGGAGGTCGAACAGCACAGTGCCGAAACCCGCTTCGTTGAGCACGTCGGCGACGTAGATGTTGCGCGAACTGAACCGGCTGCTTCCGCTGCCGTGGGCGAAGACGACGATGCCCTTCGAGTTCACCGGAATCGTCAGGTGACCGGCCACGCGGACCGGTCCGCTGGAGATCTCGACTTCCTCGTCGCGAAGCGGCGGTGTCCGCTTCCCGTGATCTGAGGTGACCATCATCAGCTCCTGAGTTGAACGCGCTCGAGTGACGCCCTCACCGAACAGTCTGTCGGCTCGACTCGCTCGGTTCCACCACGATCACCGTGTTCCGATCGCCCGACTTGGCTTGGTACATCGCCTCATCGGCGCGGGCCATGACGGAGGTGACGGTCTCGCCGGGAACGGCGATGGTCGCGCCGATGCTCAAGCTGGCGTGCAGCGTGTTGCCGGACTCGTGAATGGGTTCGGCGGCGCTCCGGCGAATCTCCTCGCTGATGCGGGCCAGCTGCTCGATGCTGCGCAGGCCGGGCAACACCACGAGGATCTCGTCACCTCCGGTGCGTCCGACGGTGTCGCCTTGACGGACGGCCTTGCGGATTCGCGCCGCCAGCGTGGTGAGCACCGCGTCGCCGGCGCCGTGTCCCCAGGTGTCGTTGATGTCCTTGAAGCGGTCGACGTCGCAGAACAGGATGCCCAGATGCACGCCGAGGGCCGGTGGGTGTTCCAGCGCCGACTCCAGGCGCCCGATCGCCTCGGCGCGGTTCGCCAACCCGGTCAGATTGTCGAATCGGGCCAGCCGTTCGAGTTCCTGCTCGACCTCGACCCGGTCGTCGACCACCCGCAGCGCCGCGATCAGCCCGTCGGTGTGGCCTTCGGCATCCACATAGGGCTTTCCGTGACCGTCGACCCATCGGTAGTCGCCGCCGAGGGAACGCACCCGGAACCGCTGCAAGACCGATTCGCCGGCGGCGATCCGCTGCCACGGGACCGCCAGCGAGGGGAGGTCGTCCGGATGGATGTGGCGGCGGAAGTCAGAGCCGACCCACTGCTGGGTCGAACCACCGAACGCTGCCTGCACCGACGGCGAGATCCACACCACCTCGGTGCCGCGCAGGTGAAGGATCACGTCGACGGCGTTGTCGGCGATGATCCGGTAGCGCATCTCCGCGTCGGCGCGTTCCCGGGCCAGCTGCTCCTTCTCCAGCAGCAGAGCCCGCTCCTGGCGGCGCAAGCCGAACCCGATGATCGCGCCGACCACCGTGCAGACCAGCACCGACAGGGCAAAGGCCACCCGCTCGCTGTGCCCCAGTGCCAGGCATATCAGCCGCAACAACGCGGTGAGGACCGGAAGCCCGAGCACCAGGCCGTACAACCGCAGGAGCGCCCCACGGTCGAGCCGGGCCAGCAGCCAGGCCAGCGGAAGGCGGTCCGGACGCGCCAACGCGAGCGCCACGACGAGCATCAGCAGCGCCACGGCGGTCAGGGCCGCCATCCCGGTCGACGGCGCGACCAAGACCAGCGCCGTGGCGGCGAACAGGTAGGCCACGACCGAGAGCAACGGGACGACGCTGCCGCCCGCGATGCACAGCGACCGCACGATGGCGGCCCAACGGTGATCCGATCGAGTCAGCGCAGCGGCGCCGGTCAGCAACAGGACCGAGCCCGCTGTCTGCGGGCTCGGCCGCCCCGGCCAGGACGACTGCATCGCGCGCACGGCTTCCCCGAACCACATCTGGTCCAGGCCGAGCGACCGCGCGCTCACGTACTCCGCGAGCACCGCGAGAGTGGCGGCGGCCACCGTCATCGCCAGGCCCCGCGCCACCCAGACGCGGCCACGGGAGAGTCGGCCCGACTGCATCAGGAGTGCCGCGGCAAGCACCGCCAGCCACAGCGCGGTCCACGGCGTCATCGACGGCCAGGACCGGTTGATCCGGGTCAATTCGGTGACACCGGTCGCCCAGCCCAGCCAGACCAGGGCGGCGACGGCAAGCACGGCCACGGCAGTTGCGCTGCCCGCACGGGTCAGCCGCGCTTCCAAGGCCACGTCGCTGCCGGGCTTGTCCATCGATTGCGCCTCCCCAAACGGTGCCTGAAACGTGTGCTTCCCACGCCGACCGAATGGGTGGCATCGACTCCTTCGGCGACCAACGCGAACCAAGATCATAATCAGCCCGGCAGGCAAATAAGCCCGGGCGCGCGGTCTCGTCGCGGCCGTGGGGTGGCGGCCACAGCAAATGCCCGACGGAATGCGTTGTACCTTTCCTCGTCGCCGTCGGCCCGACGGCCTCGAGCGCCACCGCAGAACGCCGAAGATAAGGGATCTGCCAGGGGATATGAGAGTTCTCTGAAGACTGTTCATCAACAGCGGAATCCGTATTAGCCTTGACCTCAGGTTGAGCTCCCAGCCCTGCCGGACAGGCGTTCATCGGCGCGGGAGTCGGATTCGAACCCGCCCGCACGATGCCGCTCGGCATACAAATCGCTGAAAACGACGACTTGGGGGTTGCGCATGGCACCGGTAGGAATTGTCCGCATCTACCGGCCCGATCCCGCGCTGGCCGACGACATGGAACCCTGCGGCAGGGCCACGTTCAGCGTGCGTTATCCGTCGTCCACCCGGGTGGCCGTGGCCGTCCGAGGGGACGTCGACGCCGTCAATGCCCGGGCTCTGGGCCACTACGTCGAGCGCCACATCGGCATCTCGAAACAACTGGTGCTGGATCTGCGTGCGGTGGACTTCTTCGGCGCCCAGGGCTTCACCGCGCTCTACTACGTCAGCGTCCTTTGTGCGCGCAGTGACGTCGACTGGGCGATCATCGGCGGCCCTGCCGTGGAGCGCGTGCTGTCGATCTGCGATCCCGAGAAGGAATTGCCGCTCGTCAGCAACCTGGCCCGCGCGCTGGCCGTACTCGACCGCTGCGCGAGGTCGCACCGCCGCGCCGCCACGGCCGGTTAGGCAGTTCAGGCACTCTGCCGCCGGCCGCGCTACGCGTTCTCCAGTGCCTCACCGAGTTCCCGCACCGTCCGGTTGTGCTGGTTCTCGGCCAGCGCATGGCCGGTCGCCAGGACGAGCGCGATCGGCCAGTCGATGATTTCCGCGGCCGCCAGCACACCGAGCGCGCCGTAGTAGGCCAGCTGATCGGGTGGCGGCACCCGCACCCGGCCCACCACTGGCAGATCCAACGCGAAGCTGCTGGCCGCCCGAACGCGGTCCCGGGCATTGTGGTGACTACCGTTCCGATGCGTGGTGTGTGATTTTTGGGCCATTGATCGCCTCCTGGTCATGGCGTGTTCGACGGTTGGACATCTCGAGTCGGGACCGTGTCGAAGGTGAGCACGCGAGGGACCGAAACGCGAGCCGATCCATTGACCGGTGCGCTGGCCGCCGTCTTGGCCGTCCCGTTGCGCGAGTTGTACGCGGTGCTGGTGCGCGCCGGCGTGCTCGTCGTCGAGGACTGAATCCCGCGCAGCACGCGTGGCGCGACGGCTGCCACCGCCGTCGCCGTCGCCGCGGATCCCAGTGCCTGTGCCCAGCCGATCGGACCCAGCGGTGTGCTGCCCAACAGTTGGCTGACACCCGGTGTGCTGATCGCCGCGCCGAGGACGGCCAGTGATCCGACGGCCGTGCCGATCACCAGAGGTGAATGCGAGTCGATCAGCGTCTGGCCGAGCTGCGTGGACACCAACGCCACCAGCGCCACGGTCGACGCCCGTTGGCGCCGGCCGGTCAGCCGCGCCAGCAGCCAGGCCGTCCCGGCCCCGGCCGCCGTCGTCGCACCGCGCACCGCCACCGTGCGCCACAGTTCCTCCTGATCCGGGCCGTGCCCGGTGTGGGTCCGGTGCCCGTTGGGCATGCTGACCGCCAAGGCCGCCGCGGGAAGAGCGTCGGTGAGCATGTTGACCAGCAGCAACTGGCGGGTGTTGAGCGGGGCCCGCCCGGTCAACGCGGTCCCGGCGACCGCGAACGCCACCTCGCCGGCGTTGCCGCCGAGCAGTACCGCCACCGCGGCCTGCACCCGCTTCCACAGTTGCCGGCCCTCGTCGAGCGCATCACGCAGCGCGGCGATCCGGCCGTCGAGCAACATCACGTCGGCCGCGGTGCGCGCCGGGTCACTGCCGTGGGCGGCCACCCCGATACCGACGGTGGCCGCGCGGATGGCCGCCGCGTCATTGGCGCCGTCACCGACCATGGCGCACACGCGGCCCTGGCGCTGAAGCGTCTCGACGATCTGCACCTTGTTCTCCGGGGACATCCGCGCGAACACCACCCGGTCCCGAACCGCGCGTTCCTGCTGACGCCGCGACATCGCGTCCCAGTCGGGCCCGCTGACAACCGCTTCCACCCCGACCGACACACCGAGCTCGTCGGCGACGGCGGCCGCGGTGACCGGATGATCGCCGGTGATCAGCCGGACGCCGATCCCGCGGGCGGCCAGCTCGGCCAGCAGGCCGGCGGCATCGGGCCGCGGGGTGTCGGCCAGGCCCAGCAGCCCCACCCAGTGCAGCTGCTCGCGGGCCGCCGCGGCCAACGCGTCGGGGTCGTCGCGCACCGCACGGGCATCCGGCTCGCTCAGCTCGCGGGTCGCCACGGCGATCACCCGCAGTCCGGCTTGGGCCATCGCGGCCACCCGGCGTCCCGCCGCCGACCCGTCCAGGCAGCCCGCCAGCAGCACCTCCGGGGCGCCCTTGACCGACAGCACCCGCCCGCTCAGCGACACCGAATAGGGCCGCCCCGACCGGAACGGAAGGTGGACGTCAGCGGGTGGGTTCGCCAAATGTGTTGCGGCGGAGGCGATCGCGTGGTCGGTGGCGTGTTCGTGGTGTCCGCCGTTGGCCGGCGGCGTGGCGGCCAGCGCGTGGGCCAACACCGCGTCGTCGCGGTGGCCGGAGGCGGCCGCCACCCG
>CAZTAA010000044.1:26122-28194 GCA_964611465.1 uncultured Mycobacterium sp.
GCCATGGCGAGCGGCAACGCCCGGTTGGTCAGCTCCTTGAGTTGGGTCTGCAGGCCGACCGCGGGGTCGCGCGAACGCGGCGCCGCCATCGCGCGGCGGGCCTGGGTCCGCGCGCCGACCGCGGTGACGATGGCGGTGGCGGTGCCGGCGACCACCGTCGAGGTGGCGTGCAGCATGCAGGTTCGTTCGCCGACCGGCGTCGCCGGCGTCGCCTCGGTCTGCTTGGGCACCGGCAGCGACTCCCCGGTCAGCGACGACTCGTCGACCTCCACGTCGGCGGCATGGATGAGCCGCGCATCGGCAGGCACCACCTCGCCCGGACGCACCTCGATGACGTCGCCGGGTCGCAGCGCACGCGCGGGCACCGTCTGCGCGCCGCCGTCGGGCATCCGGACCCGCGCCGGCGCTTCCTGCACCGCCAACAGGCGCTGCAACAACCGCTCGGCCCGAATGCGTTGCGTCGCAGCCAAAGCCGCGTTGCCGGTCAACACCGAGCCGACCAGCGCGGCGTCCACCGGTGAGCCCAGCACCGCGCTCGCCGCCGATCCGACGGCCAGGACCGGCGTCAACGGATCGGACAACTCATCACGCATGGCGCGGGCGAAGTCGGCGACCGCGCGGCTCACCGCGGCACCCGCGGCGCTTGCCGTGCCCGACGCGGCCGTCGCGAGCCGTGAGCGCGGCACCGTCGCGGTGTGCGGCGCCGGTGGCGGCAGGGCCGCACGAACCTCGTCGACCGACATCGCGTGCCATTCGGCGGCCTCGGTCGCCGGCGGCGGGGATGCCGACAGCGCGGTGCGCGCCAGCCGGTAGCCGGTCCACGCCCCGGCCCCGGCACCGGCGGTGATCGGTCCCGGTCCCCGGCCCCGCACGCCGGGGATCATCAACAGCGAACCCAAAAGCGAAGCGCCGGTGGAGATTTCGACGCCGCGCTCGCTGGCCCGCCGCGCCGACGGCAGGGCGTGCAGAATCCGCCACACGCCGGCCAGGTCGTCGACGAGCAGGTCGGCATGCCAGCATGGTGCGGCGGCGTCGGCGGTCACTCCGATCGCGACATCGGCGTCGGCCAACGCCTGCGCCGCCGCGGCCGAGACCACCGCCACGGTGCGGCCCTCGGTCTGCAGCCGGCGCACGGCGGCGGCCAGCGCCCGGTCGACGGAGCCGCCGAGCGGGTCGAGGTCGTCGAACAGCGAACGCAACTCGTCGAGCGTGTCCACGTCCAGTGACACCGCCTGCGCACCGCCGCGGCGAATCTCGCCGAGCACCGCGAAGGCCAGCGGGTGATGGGTTGGGCGGATCAGCACCGCGGCGCCCTTGCCGCTGCTTGACATCGATGCGGGCAGTGCGGACCATCCGGCCCGCAGCGCCCCGGTCCGCAGCCGCTGCTGCGCCCACTCCCACGCCGCACGCCGCTCGTCGTCGGCCACATCCCGGATACGGCCGACCCGCAGCGGTGCGCTTTCGAGCACGCGCGGATCGAGCACGACCGCGTCGACCCGGTCGAGGTGCCGAAATGCTCTGGGCTGCAACGGAAGTACGCCGTGACGCTCGGTCAGGCCGTAGCCAAGCGTGGCGGCGAACGTCTCCCGGCTGGTGCGGGCCGCCTTCGGTGCGGCGACCATCGCGGCGGTGGCCGCGGCGGTGAGGTCGCCGGTGAGGAGGCCGATCGTCGGGGCCGCCACTGCCTGCAGCAGCCCGCTGCGATCGCCGTGGCGCTCCACCGGGCCCGGCGGCAGCGGACACGGGCGCCGCCTCGCCCGCACCGGGTCGGTGCACTGCGCGTGGGCGGCCAGTTCGGGTTCGCGGCGCTGCCAGGCCGCCGCGGCCGCGGCTTTCTCGGCGGCCTTGGCCGTGTGCACAACCGTGTCGACCGCCAGCGAGGCCGGCGCCGCGGTGAGCGTGTAGGTGGCGGCGGTCAGCACGGCGATCGCGGTGTCGGCGGCGGTGTGACCGAAGCGGTCCTCCAGCGCGCGCCGCAGCCGCGGCTGATAGTCGACCAGGGTCGTGACGGCCGACACCGATGCCGGCAGGCGCGGCCACACCACTGCCCGCCCGGCGAGCGCGATCGCGAG
>CAZTAA010000044.1:28294-32673 GCA_964611465.1 uncultured Mycobacterium sp.
TACCGGCGCGCCGGAGCACCGGAGAGCAGTTCGCGGGCCGCGTCGGTGATCGCCTGCAGGGCTTGCGGTGGGCCGGGCACGGCACGGACGCCCGCACCGACCGCGCGTTTCGGCAGCGATGCGGTGTCCCGCATCAGGGAGAACACGTCCATGCGTGCCCGTCAGCGCGCGGTGGCGCCGCGCCGCGAGCGCGCGGCGGCCTTGCGGGGCGCAGCGCTCGACGTCTTCTTGGCCGGCCTTGGTTTGGTGGACGCACGGCGGCGGGCACGAGGCGCGGTTGCGGTGGTCTTCGGTTCGGTGTCGGCAGCGGTCCGCGGTGTGTCGGACTCGCCGTTGCGCTGGTTGAGTTGGTGCAGCACCAGCGCGGCTCCCCCGACACCCAGCAGCAGCGGCCAGTCCACCAGCCCGGTCGCGCCGATGGCCGCAAGCGTCAGCACGGCCGCGGGCGTCGACGTACTTCCGTTGCTCAAGCCGGTTTTCAGCCCGGTCACCGTGCCCTGCACGCCGCCGACGACACCGTTGATGGCAGCGCCGCCAACCGCACCCGCCGCGGACGTGGTGGCGTCGGCGGTGCGGCCGACGAAACGCACGGAACGTTCCCAGATGTTCATGATCGCCTCTTCATCCGCCCGCTCGTTCGATGCGGGAAACCGGATGATTACCCCGGCGGCGGCGCAGCCAACCTGGGAATGGGCAGTGAATCGACGCGACGGGGCGTGTCAGGCGTGCGCGGTCTCGTCGGCCAACGCAATGAGCTTCTCGCGCACGACATCCGGGCGCTCGTCGACGACGAAGTGGGACGCGTCGACCGTTTCCAGGGTGTAGTCGTCGGCGTTGGCGGTCTCGGGCGACATCATCGACAGGTGCACGGCGGCATCGCCGGTGCCGAACAGCGCGCGAATCGGCACCGTCGCACGGCGTTGTTCGGGATGCCGTGCACTGGAAGGCAAATCGTGAAGCAGGAACGATCGATAGGTGTCCCTGCCCGCTCGCGCGCACACCGGGTCCCGGAATCGGTCCGCGAAGAGGTGCGCGTCCGCGGGATCCATCCTCGACCCGAGCCTGAACATGAGCCTGACGTACTTCGTGTACCGCTGCAGCGGGACGCCGGCGGTCGCGAGGGGCACCTGGTAATACAGTCGCCACAAATGCGGCAACGTCTTCCCCCGTGGCTGCCAGGGATGGGGAAAGTTCGTCGCGAGATAACCATCGAACCGCTGCGGCTCACGCAACACCATCAGGTAACCGACGCAGGCGCCCCAGTCGTGGGCGACGAGCAGGACGCGGTCGAGGCCCATCGCGTCGAGCAGTGCCAGGACATCCGTGGCGACGTCCTCCTTGGCCCACTTGTGCCGAGCCGGACCGGACCAGCCGTAGCCGGGCAGATCGGGCGCGATGATCCGGAGGCCGGCGGGCGGGTCGGCCAGCAGGTCCCGCCATTCGTAGTGGTGTTGCGGAAAGCCGTGCAACGCGACGACTGGCCTGCCGTCGGGAGCGCCCGCCTCGGTGACGTGGAAGCGCACGCCGTTGGCTTCGACGAAAGAGCGTCGGACGCCTGGTATTTGCGGCGGTTCAGCAGTCATGCATCGGACTATAGGGAAGCCGGATCCACGCGTTCGCATAGCGTCCGGTTTGCGCTCGTTGGGTATCTGACGTCTTGTCTTCCGGCCGTTTCGTCAGCCGCGGTATTGCTCGTCGGAGACGTGCTCCAGCCAGTCGACCGGACGGCCGTCGACAAACGTCTGGATGGCGATGTGAGTCATCGGCCCGTCGACGGTAGCGCCGTGCCAGTGCTTGACGCCCGGCGGTGTCCAAATGACGTCGCCCACGCTGATCGGCTGCTTGCTTCGACCCCACTCCTGTACCCAGCCGGCGCCGGACGTGACGATCAACGTTTGGCCGCCGGGGTGGGTGTGCCAGGCGGTGCGCGCACACGGGGTGAACGAAACCTCGGCGGAACTGAAGTTACGGGCGTCGTTGACGTCGAACAGCGGTTTCACGCTGACCTCCCCGGTGAAGGTCGCGTCCGGCCCGCGAGCGGCTTGCCGAGTCTCAGTGCGCGAAATCTCCATGTCGGCTCCCTGTCTGTTGGCTTGGTTCCACCATGGCAGCTGGGCACTCCGGTTGGCAGTGCCTGGCTACCCAGGTATTGGCAGTACATGCCTCGTCACTCCGACCCGGCGGCACGGGAGGCGCTGAAGCCGGCTCCGAACAGCAAGACGCCCCCGTCCCGCGGGACAGGGGCGCTTGTGTGTGTTGGCGCTATGACGACGCGGCCAGGAGCGGTTCCCTCGCGGAGAGCTTCGCCCGGGCATTGCGTTCGACGAACAGCGGAACGAATTCACGGAGCTTGCTGCCGGAGAACCGCGCGAGTTCGGCGTTCACCAGATCGGCAACGTCGCCAACCTGCAGTTCGGTATACCTCGCATTGAGGCGCTCGATAATCTCGTTGATCTGTGTAGCTTCATCCGCCCGACGCATAATTTGATGATGAGGGCACCGTTGACACGTGTCAACGTGAAGCTCAGCACGGCGGAGGGTGGGTATGACGAACAGCGGTGAGCGAGAACCGAATCTGGCCCGTCCGTGGGCGCCGCACCGGTTGGGGATCTACCTCGCGGTCGCGATGTTCACCGGAGTGGTGTTCGTCGGGATGACGGTCGGTGTCGGTGCCGGCCTGATCGAACCCACCTTCACCTCCGATGTCGTCGCCAACCTGCTGTTCGGAATTCCGGTCATCCTGCTTCCCCTCGTCATTCTCTGGGAGGCGCCCGGCGAGAACCGCACCCGGCTCGAGAAGGCCGCCGAGCTGACTCTCTTCTATTTGCCTTATACGGCCTTCAGCCAGATCTGTTATGAGCTGATGTTTCTGATCGGCCACCCACTGGGCTGGTGGAAGCCAACCACCGATCCCGGCATCAAATGGTTGTGGTGGCAATACGGACTGGCGGACACCCGCTACGCCAGCGGTAACCCGTGGACGTTCGGCCTAGAGGTCGTCGGAGTCACCACCGGCATCGTCGTCATCACGATGTGGACCCGCCTCATCCGGTCGGATCTTCCGACCGAGTCGCGGATCCGCGCGCTATGGGTCGCATTCGCCGGCATCGCCGTGCTGATGAGCAGTACCGCCGTCTACTTCCTGTCCGAGGTCGGTGCCGGCTTCAACGACATCGGACAGGGCGCCTTCGGGCTTTGGTTCAAGTTCATCGGCGAGAACATCCCGTTCATCGTGCTGCCCCCGCTGGTGCTGTATGCGATCCACCTTCAGATCGACTACCTGACCCGCAAAGCGGGGCCACGCACAACCGCCGAACAGTCGCCCAGGGCGACGGCCGCCAAGCCGTAGATCGCGTTCGTTACGTAGAGCTGTTTCTTGAGCCCGGCGCCCGCCGCGTTCGTGCGGCTCGGCCGGAGCGGCGCGGTGGATAGCGCCACTGCCAAGCACGGTGAGAGGCAGAAGCCGAGCTACTCCTTAGGCAGTGCGACGTTCAGCGGGTGTAAACCGAACCGGCATGGCGTGGATGCCGCTTATGAACATCGATTGCATGCGCTCAACCGGCCCGGCCAACTCCATGTTCTTCATCCTGGCGAGAACCTCTGACACCAACGCGGAGGCCTCGACTCGGGCCAGGTTCGCGCCGAGGCAGAAATGGGTACCGCCACCGCCGAACGCCACATGCGGGTTCGGCGTCCGAGTGACATCGAACGTGTCGGGATCGGCGAAGACGCTCTCGTCCCGGTTGGCCGACGGATAGAACATCGCCACCCGACCGCCTTTTTCCACCGGAATCCCGCGCACTTCAGTATCTTTCGTGGCCGTGCGCAGAAACCACATCACCGGACTGATGTAGCGCAGCATCTCCTCGACCGCCGTCGGCATCATCGACGGATCGGTCTGCAGCTTCGCCAGCTGAGCTGGATTGTCCATCAAGGCGAGAATTCCCCCGGCCACGAGGTTGCGGGTCGTATCACCCCCGGCGTTGAGCAGCAGGATGAAAAAGAAGTTGAACTCCATGTCGGTGAGGCGCTGCCCATCGATTTCAGCATGTAGCAACGACGTGGCGATGTCGTCGCCGGGCTCGGCACGCTTACGGGCGGCGAGTTCGGCGGCGTAGGCGAAGATCTGCATTCCCGCCTCCGCGATACGGGCATCCTGGACGGGGCCGGAATTGGTGATCTCGGTGAGCTCGTAGAGCCGGCAGCCGTCTTCGACCGGGATGCCGAGCAGTTCGGCAATCACATGGGACGGCAACGCCCCGGCGACCTCCTGGACGAAGTCGCACTCACCCTTCTCGATGACGTTGTCGACCAAGTCGCGAGCGATCTCGCTGATGCGTTCGTTGAGCCTCGCGACCTGGCGCGGCGTGAACCCCTTG
>CAZTAA010000045.1:0-22150 GCA_964611465.1 uncultured Mycobacterium sp.
GTTCGGCGCGGGAGGTGCCGGTGGCAACGGCGGCAACGGTGGCAACGGCGCCGAGGGCGCAGACGGCGGAGGCGGCGGCAACGGCGGCGCGGGCGGCTCCGCTACGGGGACGTCGGGCGTGGGTGGTCACGGCGGCGTCGGTGGCGACGGTGGTGACGGCGGTGACGCCGGCGACGGTGGTGACGGTGGCAATGCCGGGCGCGGTGGCTCCACGGGTGTGTTCGGGGTGTTCGGGTCGCCCGGCCTCAACGGTATCCCCGGTGGCGGCGGCGATCCCGGCCTCGACGGCGGCAGCGGCGGCAGCGGCGGCAGCGGCGGCGAGGGTGGCGACGGCCCGAATCCCGTCGACCACGGAGCCAAGGGCCTGGACGGGACCGACGGTGCGCCCGGCGGCTCCGGCCATCCCGGCGCGGACGGCACCATCGGCTGAGAGACAGGGTGGGTCGCGGTCCGCGGCACCGAGCGCCCACCGCCGCGTCGCCGCTAGTCTCTTAGGCATGTCCGTTCGCACCGCTCTCGTTCCCGGAGAGCTGTCCCCGACGCTGCCGGTGCCCAGGTCCATCCCGCGCCCGGAGTACGCGTGGCAGCCCACCGTGCACGAGGGATCCGAGCCGTGGGTGCAGACCCCCGAGGTGATCGAGAAGATGCGCGTCGCCGGCCGGATCGCCGCCGGCGCGCTCGCCGAGGCCGGCAAAGCCGTCGCGCCCGGGGTGAGCACCGACCGCCTCGACCGGATCGCCCACGAATACATGCTCGACCACGGCGCCTACCCGTCGACGCTGGGCTACAAGGGATTCCCGAAGTCCTGCTGCACGTCGCTCAACGAGATCATCTGCCACGGCATCCCGGACTCGACGGTCGTCGAGGACGGCGACATCGTCAACATCGACGTCACCGCCTACATCGACGGGGTGCACGGCGACACCAACGCCACCTTCCTGGCCGGCGACGTGTCCGAGGAGCATCGCCTGCTCGTCGAGCGCACCCACGAGGCGACGATGCGGGCCATCAAGGCCGTCAAGCCCGGCCGTCAGCTCTCGATCGTCGGCCGGGTCATCGAGGCGTACGCAAACCGGTTCGGCTACAACGTGGTTCGCGATTTCACCGGGCACGGCATCGGCACCACCTTTCACAACGGCCTGGTCGTGCTGCACTACGACCAGCCGTCGGTCGACACCGTCATCGAACCCGGGATGACGTTCACCATCGAGCCGATGATCAACCTCGGCGCGCTGGACTACGAGATCTGGGACGACGGCTGGACGGTGGCCACCCGGGACAAGAAGTGGACCGCGCAGTTCGAGCACACCCTGGTGGTCACCGACGACGGCGCCGAGATCCTGACCCTGCCGTGAAGGGCGCACTGCTGGTCGCCGGAACCACCTCCGACGCCGGCAAGTCGGTGGTGGTCGCCGGGCTGTGCCGGCTGCTGGCGCGCAAGGGAATTCGCGTCGCGCCGTTCAAGGCGCAGAATATGTCCAACAACTCGGCGGTGACCGTCGACGGCGGCGAGATCGGCCGGGCGCAGGCGATGCAGGCCGCCGCCGCCGGACTGCAGCCGCACACCCGGTTCAACCCGGTGCTGCTCAAGCCGGGCAGCGACCGGACCTCGCAGTTGGTGGTGCGCGGCCGGGCCGTCGGGCAGGTGCGCGCCGCGGACTACGTCGCGCACCGGGACCGGCTGGCCGCCCTGGTTGCCGACGAATTGGCCTCGCTGCGAGACGAATTCGACGTGGTGATCTGCGAGGGCGCCGGATCGCCGGCCGAGATCAACCTGCGCGCAACGGATCTGGCGAACATGGGGCTGGCCCGGGCCGCGGATCTGCCGGTGCTGGTGGTCGGGGACATCGACCGCGGCGGTGTCCTGGCGCACTTCTTCGGCACCGTCGCCGTCCTGGAGCCTGCCGATCAGGCGCTGATCGCCGGATTTCTGGTCAACAAGTTCCGCGGCGATCCGGCCCTGCTGGCGCCCGGCCTGCGCTGGCTCGAGGAACTGACCGACCGGCCCACCTACGGCGTCATCCCGTATCGCGAAGAACTCTGGCTGGACACCGAGGACTCCCTGTCGGTGGCGGCCGGCCGGACCCTCGGGGTGCCGCAACCGCCGCGCGGCCGCGAGGCGCTCGACGTCGCCGCGGTCCGGTTGCCGCGGATCTCCAACACCACCGACCTCGAGGCCCTGGCCTGCGAGCCGGGCGTGATCGTGCGGTGGGTGCACGATGCGGGGGAGTTGGCCGACGCGGACGTCGTGGTCATCCCGGGCAGCAAGGCCACCGTGGCCGACCTGGCCTGGCTGCGCGACCGCGGGCTGGACACCGCGATCGCCGCGCATGCGGCGGCGGGCCGCGCGGTGCTCGGGGTGTGCGGCGGGTTCCAGATGCTGTGCCGGCACATCGAGGACCGGGTGGAGTCCGGCGCGGGCGGCGTCACCGGACTGGGTCTGCTCGACGCCGACATCACGTTCGCCCCGGACAAGACGCTGGCCCGGCACACGGGGCCGCTGACCGGGTACGAGATCCACCACGGTCAACTCACCCGGGCCGACGCGGACGACTGGCTCGGGGTGGGGCTGCGCAGCGGGACGGTGTGCGGCACGCACTGGCACGGCCTGCTGGACAACGACGCGCTGCGGCGTGACTGGCTGGCCGCCGCCGCGGTCGCGGCCGGCCGGGACGGTTTCGTCGTCGCCGGCGACACCGACGTCCCCGGCCGCCGCGACGCGCAACTGGACGTGCTGGCCGACCTGGTGGCCGACCACGTCGACCTCGACGCCGTCCTGGACCTGATCGGCGCCGGCGCCCCGCCGCGGCGGACGGTCACCACCGCGCTGGATCGCCTACCCTGAGCCCATGGTCGGTCGGCGGATGGCCTGGGTAGCGGCGGCGGTGGTGTTGTTCGGGCTGACCGCCTGCAGTTCGGTCGTGCCGGGCGCGGCGACGTGGCCGGGGGCCACCCTGGAGAAGATGCTGCTGACCGGGCGGGACTTCCCGGCCGGAGTGCAGTACGACCCCATCCGTCAGGATCCCGGCGTCCCGGACGGAGCGGGCGCCCCGCCGTCGATGCTGTCCAAGCCGCCCGGTTGCGCCAACGCGCTGACGGACGTGATAGCCAAGTCGGCCCAGCGCGGACCGGGCAGTGCCGCGAAGTACCGGGTCGCCTACAACGGCGCGCACATCGAGATGACCGTGCTGTCGTGGTCGCTGGACCTCGATGCGCTGGCCGCCGCGGCCGCCCGGTGTGAACGCTTCGAAACGTTCTTCGACCCGCACTCGGAGGGCATCCCCATCACGACCTCCCGGCTGCCGTCGGACACCGGGACGCTGACCTACCGGCAGACGATGGATCTGGCCGGCAGGCAGAGCAGCGTCTACATGGCGTTCGCCAACGTCGGCCGGTACGCGGTGTTCGGCTTGGTGTTCCCGACCGACGATCCGTCGATACCGGTCAAAGCGGCGCTGCCGCAAACATTTACCGATGTGTTCGGCCGGCAGGTACAGCGGATGCGGGCCGTCTGAAACGGCTCCACGGCGCCGCGCCGGGCGGTAGCGTGTGCCGGTGGTCTCGACGATGATGACCGTCGATGGTTATCCGGTTCCCGTCGGGGTGACAGGCCCGGAACACAGCCCGGCGGTGTTGCTCCTGGGCGCGGCTCAGCAAGCCGTTGCGGCGTACGACGCGGTCTGTGAGCGCCTGCACACCGCCTCGCTGCGCACGGTCGTCATCGGCGCCGACCCACGGCTCACCCCGGAGTCGGTGCTGGGCATGCTCGACAACGTCGGCGTGCGGTGGGCCGTCATCGTGGGCGACCGGGCCGGGGCGGAGCTGGCCTGGGAACTGGCCGCCAGCCGGCTGGACCGGTTCACCGCGCTGGTGGTGATCGACCGCGGCCACCCCGCCGTGGCCGACCTGGACGGCCGGATCCGCGACGCGAACTGCCCGCCGGTCGAGATGAACACCACCGCGTTGGTCAGCACCCCGGCGGCCCGGGCGGTCGCCGGTGCCAGCCAGCGCTACGTGTACGGCGACTTCCGGGTGGTCGATATGGTCGCCCGTCGTACCGCCGCGGAGTCGACCGCGCAGTTCGCGGCCGAGGTGGTCATGCGTACCAGCACCTGGTGAGACGGCATCCCCGATCTGATCAGCGTCGGCTGCGTAGAACTTCGACTAACTGTCGCAGTGGGCGCTGACCAGATGCGTCAGAGCGGCGGCTGCTCGGGCGCCCACGCCTGCGGCAGTCCCGGTCGTCCCGGAAACAGGAAGTCGACGAACGCCGCGGCCGTCGGCTGTGGCTCGTGGTTGGCCAGCCCGGGCCGCTCGTTGGCCTCGACGAACACGTACTCCTCGCCGGTCACGTCGGGGACCAGCAGGTCGATGCCCGTGACGGGGATGCCGATGGCGGCGGCGGCCGTGACGGCGACCCGGCACAGTTCGGGGTTCACCCGGGCGGTGACATCGTGCATGGTGCCGCCCTGGTGGAGGTTCGCGGTCCGGCGCACCCGCAGCCGCCGGCCCTCGGGCAGCACGTCGTCCAGCGCCCAGCCCGCGGCCCGGACGGTCGCCTCCGTGACGTCGTCCAGCGGGATGCGGGACTCGCCGCCGGTGGCCGCGGCGCGCCGCCGGCTCTGGGCTTCGATGAGCTCCGCCACGGTGTGCGATCCGGTGCCCACCACCTCGGCGGGCATCCGCAGGGCGGCCGCCGACACCTGACCGTCGATCACTACCAGACGCAGATCGTCGCCCTGACAGCGTTGTTCGATCAGCACCTCGGGGTGTTCCGCCCGGGCGCGGGACAGCGCCGCGTCCAGCTCCGGTACCGACGACACCCCGACCGTGATGCCCTTGCCCTGTTCGCCGCGGGTCGGTTTGACCACCACATCGCCGACCTCGGCCAGGAACTCGTGGTCCGCCGCGTCGAACGTCGCCAGCCGGCCGCGCGGTACCGCGACACCGGCCTGGGCGACGATGCGCCGGGTCAGCCGCTTGTCGTCGCACCGGCTCATGGCCACCGCCGAGGTGAACTCCGACAGCGACTCGCGGGTGACCACGCTGCGGCCGCCGTGCGACAGCCGCATCTCACCGGTCTCGGCGTCGAGCACCTCGACGCGGATGCCGCGCCGCATGGCCTCGTCGGCGATGATCCGCGCGTACGGGTTGAGGTCGTCGACGGTTTCGGGCGCGATGGTGAACAGCGGCTCGTTGATCGCGTTCTTGCGTTTGACCGCGAGCACCGGCACCCGGCTGAAGCCGAGCTTCTCGTAGAGTGCGATCGCGGCCGTATTGTCGTGCGCCACAGACAGATCCAGGTAGGCCCGGCCGCGGTCACGGAAGATGGCCGCCAGCGCCTGGGTCAGCGCGGCGCCGATGCCGGGCACTCCGGCGGCGGGGTCGACCGCCAGGGTCCACAGGCTCGAACCGCCCTCGGGGTCGCCGAACAGGCGCTCGTGGTCGACACCGGTGACGGTTCCCATGACGGCGCCGTCGTCGCGGACGGCGACCAGGTATTCGACGGCGTCGGCGTGGACGTGGTTGTCCCAGATGACTTCGGTGGGGGCCGGCACCATGCCGCAGCGCAGGTACACCCTGTTGATCTCGTCGGCCTCGGCGGCCGACTGCAGGGCGCGGATGGTGCAGCCCGGCACATCGACCGGGGCGGGGTCGTCGTCGGCGAAGCGCAGCCGGTAGGTGTGGCTGGGGTCGATGAACAGTTCGTGCGGCGCGCGCGCGATCAGCACGTGCGCTTCGCGGGCGTAGATGCAGATGTCGCGGCGGCCGTGCTCCTCGTGGGTGAGGACCTCGGCCAGCATGTCGGGATCGGCGAAGGTCTGACCGAAGATCAGCCGGCCCCAACCCAGTTCGAGAACCGCGTCGTCGGACATGGCGGCCACCAGATCCGCCGGTGAATCCTCGTGCAGCGCAAGGGTGATCGCCTCGGTGTGCTCGGGACCCGACTGCCTCGCTCCTCCTTCGCCTCGTGCCTCGGCGACATCGTCGACTCGGCTCATACCGCGGGCCCGGTGATGTTGTGCCTCTGCAGCCACAGCTCCAGCAGCGCGAGCTGCCACAGCTCGTTGCCGCGCAGCGGGGTGAGCCGGCCGTTCGGGTCGGCCAGCAGCCGGTCGACCGCCGCGGGGGAGAACAGGCCGCGTTCCTTGGCCGCCGGGGCGTAGAGCGCCTCACGCACCAGGTCCAGGTAGGGTCCCTCCAGGTGGGTCAGGGCGGGCACCGGGAAGTAGCCCTTGGGCCGGTCGATCACCGCATCCGGAATCACCTGGCGCGCAGCCTCTTTGAGCACACCCTTGCCGCCGTGTGCGATCTTCAGTGCCGGCGGGCAACTGGCGGCCAGTTCGACGAGCTCGTGATCCAGGAACGGCACGCGGCCCTCCAGGCCCCAGGCCATCGTCATGTTGTCCACGCGTTTGACGGGGTCGTCGATCAGCATCACGGTGGTGTCCAGCCGCAGCGCACGGTCGACGCCGGTGGCCGCGCCGGGCCGGGCGAAGTGCTCGTCGAGCATTTGCCCGCTCGGGTCGGCTTCGGCCGCCATGCCCGGCGACAGCAGCGCGCGGATGCCCGCGCCGTCGCGGTCGAAGAAGGCCGAGCGGTAGGCGGCGACGGAGCCGTCGAGGGTGGCGGCGCCGGGTTCGGCCAGCGGGGGATACCAGTGGTAGCCGGCGAACACCTCGTCGGCGCCCTGCCCGGACTGGACCACTTTGACGTGTTCGGCCACCTGCTGGGAGAGGAGGTAGAAGGCGACGCAGTCGTGGCTGACCATCGGTTCGCTCATGGCACCGATGGCGCCGTCGAGCGCCGGCAGCATCCGGGCGGTGTCGATGCGGATCTGATGGTGGTCGGTCTCGAAGCGCCGCGCGACGATGTCGGAGTAGGCGAACTCGTCGCCGGCGACGCCGCCCACCGACTCGAATCCGATGGAGAAGGTCCGCAGCCCGTGTTGTCCGGCCTCGGCGAGCAGGCCGACGATCAGGCTGGAGTCCACGCCGCCGGAGAGCAGGCAGCCCACCGGCACGTCGGCGACCAGACGTCGCCGCACCGCCACCCGCAGCGCGTCGAGAATGGCGTCCTGCCAATCCTTTTCGGACCAGTCGGCGTGCTCGTCGCGGCGGCTGAAGTCGGGGGACCAGTAGGTCGTCTGCACGCGTTTGCCGTCCGGCTCGAAGGCGATCACGGTCGCCGGGGGCACCTTGGTGACGCCGCGGAGGATGGTGCGCGGCGGCGGGACGACCGAGTGGAAGCTCAGGTAGTGGTGCAGTGCGGTGGTGTCGATGCGGGTGTCGACGTCACCGCCGGCCAGCAGCGCCGGCAGCGAGGACGCGAACCGCACCCGGTGGGCGTCCTCGGTCAGGTAGAGCGGCTTGATGCCGAGGCGGTCGCGGCCGAGCAGGACCCGGCCGCTGTCGCGCTCGACGATCGCGAAGGCGAACATGCCGATGAGATGGTCGACGAACCCGTCGCCCCACCGGTGGTAGGCCTTGAGCAGCACCTCGGTGTCGCTGTGCGAGAAGAACCGGTAGCCGAGCCCGATCAACTCGGCGCGCAGCTGCGGGTAGTTGTAGATGCAGCCGTTCCAGCAGATCGCCAGGCCCAGCTCCGGATCGACCATCGGCTGGGCGCCGGCATCGGACAGGTCGATGATCCGCAGCCGGCGATGACCGAGGGCCACCCGCCCGGCCGACCACACGCCAGCGCCGTCGGGTCCACGATCGGCCATGGTGGCGGCCATCGCGGCCACCGCACCGACATCGGGCACCCGGCCGTCGAGCCGGACCTCCCCGCAGGCTCCGCACATCTGCGCCTTGTACCACCGGCGTGGCCTGCTCAAACCCGGGCGAGACGCCCGCCACACCTCCGATGCAGGACCGCGCCCCTCGGCCGGAGGCACGAGGGGCGCGGGACCCACCCGCGGGTGGGCCTATTGCGGGGGCCTAGCCGACCTCGTGCACTTCGTCCCCGGCCAGCTCGACCTGCTTGATCGGGCCGGTGAACCAGTGCTTGACCGACACGTGCCAGTAGATCCACAGCAGGATCAGCACGCCGCCGACCAGCAGCGGGGTGTAGTTGACGTACTTCCACTCGAAGACGCCGCTGTTCCACGGCACCCCGCCGGAGGACGTCGGGAACATCGCGATCGCCGAGGTGATGACGATCTCGAGGACGGCGACGGGCGCCATCCACCGGTGGTGGCCGCGCAGGTTCCACCTGCCGACCTCGAACCGGTCGCCCATCCGCCAGCGCAGGAAGATCGGCACCGCGAAGCACAGGTACAGCCCGACCACGCCGATCGACACCACCGCGAAGAACGCCACCGGGACGGGCGCGCCGTTGATGTCCACCTCGACCAGGGCGGGCAGCGTGATGATCGCGGCGAGCGTGGCCGTGACGATGACCGCGGCCGACGGCACCCGGTTGGTGTTGACCTTCGACCACAATTGGTGGCCGGGCACGGCCCGGTCGCGGCTGAACGCGAACAGCATGCGTGACGCGCTGGTCTGGCACGCGGTGGTGCAGAAGAACTGGCCGGCGGTGGAGATGAACAGCACCAGCACCACCATGCTCTGCGGCAGGGCCTGGTTGAAGATCGTCACCACGGCGCCGCCGCTGGCCGACACGTGGTCGGGGTCCTGTACCGCGAACAGGAAGCTCAGCAACAGGATCCAGCCGCCGATGGCCGAGTAGAAGATGGACCGCCAGATGCCCTTGGCGGACGCGTTGGCCGCGCTCTTGGTTTCCTCGGACAAGTGCGCGGAGGCGTCGTACCCGGTGATCGTGTACTGGGTCAGGATCGCCGAGATCGGCAGCACGAACAGCAGCCAGCCCCACCCGGAGGTGGCGCCGCCGAACATGCCGCTGTTGTTGATGGTCTTGGCGAACACGTCGGAGAAGCTGGCGTGCTGCTTCGGCACCAGGAACAGGATCAAGATCACCGCGGCCGCGCCGATGACGTGCCACCACACCGAGATGTTGTTGAGCACCGCCAGCAGGTGGCTCGAGAAGATGTTGATGAGCGCCGAGATCGCCAGGATGACCACGAACAGCAGGAAGGTTCGCTTCAGGCTGTAGCCGTCGAGCCAGGTCTGGCTGAACGTGCCCAGCGTCAGGTCCAGGAAGGTGGCGCAGCCGTAGGCCACCGACGCCAGGATCGCGATCAGGCCGATCAGGTTCAGCCAGCCGGTGTAGAAGCCGGCCTTCGGGCCGCCGAGTTTGGCTGCCCACCAATAGATTCCGCCCGATGTCGGGAATGCCGAGACGAGTTCGGACATGCACAGTCCGATGATCAGGATGAACGCCGAGACGATCGGCCAGCCCCAGGCGATCGCGGCCGGGCCGCCGTTGTTCCAGCCCAGGCCGAAGGACGTGAAGCAGCCCGCCAGGATCGAGATGATGGAGAACGAGATGGCGAAGTTCGAGAAGCCCGACCAGGACCGGTGCAGTTCCTGGGCGTAGCCGAGTCTGGCGAGGTGCCGTTCGTCCTCGTCGAGCAGTTCGTGGCCTTCGGGCACAGCGATGTCTCCTGCCTGGTCGTGGATCGTCCGCAGAATGGTTTCTCAGGGGAGAATAAGTCGCTATTGGTCTGCTGTCCTACCTTTGCAGTGAAGGTTGTGTAAATCTGTGCAGGGACACCGACCGGTGGCGGCCGTCCAATGGTTGACTCGCAGGCGAAGGGAGTGCCGATGCTGACGCTGTCCGATCTTCATTCACTGGTCGCCGCGGGAGAGGTCGACACCGTCATCGTGGCCTTCGCCGACATGCAGGGCCGGCTCACCGGCAAACGGGTGTCGGCGCGGCTGTTCGTCGAGGAGGTGGCCGCCCACGGCGCCGAGTGCTGCAACTACCTGCTGGCCGTGGACGTGGACATGAACACCGTCGACGGCTACGCCATGAGCAGCTGGGAAACCGGCTACGGCGACATGGTGATGACGCCGGACTTCGCCACGCTGCGGCTGCTGCCGTGGCTGCCGGGCACCGCCCAGGTGATGGCCGACCTGTCGTTCGACGGCGGCGCGCCGGTGCCGGCCGCGCCGCGCACCATCCTGCGCGGGCAGCTCGACCGCCTCGACGGTCTCGGACTGCGCGCATATGTCGGCACCGAACTCGAGTTCATGGTGTTCGACGACACATATCGCGACGCCTGGAAGGCCGGCTACCGCGGGCTGACACCGGCCAGCGACTACAACGTCGACTACGCGATGCTGGCGTCCACCCGGATGGAGCCGCTGCTGCGCGACATCCGGCTGGGCATGGAGGGCGCCGGCATGTACTGCGAGGGCGTCAAGGGCGAATGCAACCTCGGCCAGCAGGAGATCGCGTTCCGCTACGCCGACGCGCTGGCCACCTGTGACAACCACACGATCTACAAGAACGGCGCCAAGGAGATCGCCGATCAGCACGGCAAGTCGCTGACGTTCATGGCGAAATACGATGAGCGCGAAGGAAACAGCTGTCACATCCACATCTCGTTCCGGGGCGACGACGGGACCGCGGTGTTCGCCGACGGCGACGACCCGGACGGGATGTCGGCGATGTTCCGCAGTTTCGTGGCCGGTCAGCTCGCGACGCTGCGCGAGCTGACGCTGTTCTATGCGCCGAACGTCAACTCCTACAAGCGATTCGTCGACGGCAGCTTCGCGCCCACGGCGGTCGCGTGGGGCATGGACAACCGGACCTGTTCGCTGCGGGTGGTCGGCCACGGCCACGGCATGCGGATGGAGTGCCGGGCGCCCGGCGGAGACGTCAACCCCTATCTTGCGGTCGCGGCGCTGATCGCCGGCGGCCTGCACGGGATCGAGCACGGCCTCGAACTCGAGGAGCCGTGCACCGGTAACGCCTATACCGCTGGCGCGCAACGGCTTCCGACCACCCTGGCCGAGGCCGCCGCACTGTTCGACGCCTCGGCGGTGGCGCGCGCCGCATTCGGCGACGAGGTGGTCGAGCACTACCTGAACAATGCGCGGGTCGAACTGACCGCCTTCAACGCCGCGGTCACCGACTGGGAACGGGTGCGGGGCTTTGAGCGGCTATAGCCGGATCCCGGCCAGACCGGTGGTGGGCCTGACCACCTACCTGCAGCGGGCCCGGACCGGGGTGTGGGACGTGCCGGCGTCGTTCCTGCCCGGGATCTACATCGACGGGGTCACCCGGGCCGGCGGCATCGCGACGCTGCTGCCCCCGCAACCCGTCGACGACGGGATCGTGGAACGTGTCCTCGACGGGCTCGACGGCCTCGTCCTCACGGGCGGCCGGGACGTCGACCCCGCGGCCTACGGACACGTCAAACACCGGAAAACCGATGAGCCGGCACGTGATCGGGACGCCTGGGAATTCGCCCTGCTGCGCGGCGCCCTGGCCCGCCGGCTACCGGTGCTGGGCATCTGCCGCGGCGCCCAGGTCCTCAACGTCGCACTCGGCGGGACGCTGCACCAGCACCTGCCCGACACCCTCGGGCACACCGGTCACCAGGCGGGCGACGCGGTGTTCAGCACGTCGACGGTGCGCACGGTGCCGGGAACGCGGGTCGCCGCGCTGGTCGGGGAGTCCACCGAAGCGCAGTGCTATCACCACCAGGCGATCGCCGAACTGGGCCACGGGCTGGTGGTGGCCGCCACCGATGCCGCCGACGGTGTCGTGGAGGCCATCGAACGAGACCCGGCGTTGCCCGGGGAGGGCTTCTGCGTTGCGGTGCAATGGCATCCGGAGGAGCGGCTCGACGACCTGCGACTGTTCGCCGGGCTGGTGGCCGCGGCGCGCGAGCACGCGACGGAGAGGATCTGAGTGAGCACGACCGAAGTGATCAATCCCGCCACCGAAGAGGTGCTGCGCACCGTCGAACGGCTCGACATCGCTGCCGTCGACGACGCGGTGGGCCGCGCCAAGGCCGCGCAGCAGCGGTGGGCCGCCGCGCCGCCCGCGCATCGCGCCGCGGTGCTGCGGTCGTTCGCCGCCACCGTCGACGCGCACGTCGGCGAACTGGCCGAGTTGGAGGTCGCCAACTCCGGGCACCCGATCGGCGCGGCCGAATGGGAGGCCGGACAGGTCCGCGACGTGCTGCAGTTCTATGCGGCGGCCCCGGAACGGTTGAGCGGCAAGCAGATTCCCGTCGCCGGCGGCCTCGACGTGACCTTCCACGAACCGCTCGGGGTGGTCGGGATAATCACGCCGTGGAACTTCCCGATGCCGATCGCCTCGTGGGGGTTCGCGCCGGCGCTCGCGGCGGGCAACGCGGTGCTCGTCAAACCCGCCGAATGGACCCCGCTGACCACCCTGCGGATCGGCGAACTCGCCGTCGAGGCGGGCCTGGATCCGGATCTGTTCCAGGTGCTGCCCGGCCGGGGCTCGGTGATCGGGGAGCGGTTCGTCACCCACCCCGATGTCCGCAAGGTGGTGTTCACCGGGTCCACCGAGGTCGGCACCCAGGTGATGGCCGGGGCCGCCAGGCAGGTCAAGCGGGTCACGCTGGAACTGGGCGGCAAGAGCGCCAACATCGTCTTCGACGACTGCGATCTGGAGAAGGCCGCCGCCACCGCGCCGTACGGGGTGTTCGACAACGCCGGACAGGACTGCTGCGCGCGCAGCCGGATCCTGGTGCAGCGCAACATCTTCGACCGGTTCATGGAACTCCTCGAGCCCGCCGTCAAGGGTGTGGTCGTGGGCGACCCGACCGCCCGCGACACCGAGATGGGTCCGCTGGTGTCGCGGCCGCACTGGGAGTCGGTGGCCGCCTATGTGCCCGACGACGCGCCCATTGCCTTCCGCGGTTCGGCGCCCGAGGGCCCCGGCTACTGGTTTCCGCCGACCGTGCTGACCCCGTCGCGCACCGACCGCACGGTCACCGAGGAGATCTTCGGGCCTGTGGTGGCGGTGCTGCCGTTCGACGACGAGGCCGACGCCATCGCGCTGGCGAACGCCACCGAATACGGCCTGTCCGGTTCGATCTGGACCGACAACCTGTCCCGGGCCCTGCGGGTATCCCGGGCCGTCGAGGCCGGAAACCTCAGCGTGAACTCGCATTCGTCGGTCCGGTACAACACCCCGTTCGGCGGGTTCAAGCAGTCCGGGCTGGGCCGCGAACTCGGGCCCGACGCCCCGGAACATTTCACCGAAACCAAGAACGTGTTCTTCGCGATGGGAGACAGCTAGATGGATCTGACCCAACGGCTCGCCGGCAAGGTCGCCGTGGTCACCGGCGGTGCGAGCGGCATCGGACTTGCGGCGGCCAAGCGCATGCACGCGGAGGGCGCCACCATCGTCGTCGGCGACGTCGACCCCGCGACCGGCAAGGCCGCCGCCGACGATCTCGGCGGACTCTTTGTGCCCGTTGATGTTTCGGACGAGGCGGCGGTCAACACGCTGTTCGACACCGCCGTCGAGAAGTACGGTCGCCTCGACATCGCGTTCAACAACGCCGGCATCAGTCCGCCGGATGACGACCTGATCGAGAACACCGAGCTGCCGGCCTGGCAGAAGGTGCAGGACGTCAACCTCAAGAGCGTGTACCTGTGCTGCCGGGCCGCGCTGCGGCACATGGTGCCCGCGGGCGCGGGGTCGATCATCAACACCGCGTCGTTCGTCGCGGTGCTGGGCTCGGCGACCTCTCAGATCTCCTACACCGCGTCGAAGGGCGGGGTGCTGGCGATGTCCCGCGAACTCGGTGTGCAGTTCGCCCGGCAGGGCATCCGGGTCAACGCGCTGTGCCCGGGCCCGGTGAACACCGCGCTGCTGCAGGAGCTGTTCGCCAAGGACCCCGAACGCGCGGCGCGCCGGCTGGTGCACGTCCCGCTGGGCCGCTTCGCCGAGCCCGAGGAACTGGCCGCCGCCGTCGCCTTCCTGGCCAGCGACGACGCATCGTTCATCACGGCTTCGACGTTCCTGGTCGACGGTGGCATCAGCTCGGCCTATGTGACTCCGCTGTAGGTGCTGTCATGACCACCGCACCCGATCCCGCACTGGCCCAGGCGGCGCTGCTGCGCCCGGTGCGGCTGGGCAACGCGTTCGAGGACACCGTGGGCCGGCTGCTGCAGACCATCCGGCTCGGTGTGCTGGAACCGGGGGCCTGTCTGCCGCCGGAGCGGGAACTGGCTGTGCGGCTTGGGGTTTCGCGCGACACCGTGCGGGAGGCGATCAAGAGCCTGGCCGATGCGGGCTACCTGGTGTCCAAGCGGGGCCGCTACGGCGGCACCTTCCTGGCCGACCAGATTCCGGCGCTGGCGGCCGATGCCCCGCGGTTCACCCGCGCGGAGATCGACGACGCGCTGCGGCTGCGGGAGATCCTCGAGGTCGGTGCGGCCCGGATGGCGGCCACCCGCACGCTGACCGCCGCCGAGCGGGAGGGCCTGTGGTCGCGGCTGGCCGACGTCCGCGCCGCCGGGCCCGACGACTACCGCCGGCTGGATTCGCGGCTGCACCTGGCCATCGCCGAGGCCGCCGGGTCCCCGTCCCTCGTGCCGCTGGTCGCCGAGAACCGGATGCGGCTCAACGCGCTGCTGGACCAGATCCCGCTGCTCGAGCGCAACATCGCGCACTCCAACGAGCAACACGAGGCCATCGTCATCGCCATCCTGGCCGGCGACCCCGAGGCCGCCGGTGCGGCCATGGGGGGACATGTCGGCGGTTCGGCGGCGCTGCTGCACGGCTTCCTGGACTGACGGCGATCGCATAGATTCGACGGGTGGGTCAGTCGGAGGAGTCGGTGGTCGGGCGCGCGACGTCGGCCCTGTCCGACGTGGACACCGTCGGGTGGGCGCAGCGTTTCGATCTGCTCTCCGACCCGCACCGCCTGGAGATCCTGCTCAGCCTGCATCGCGCGCCGGGCATCTGCGTCAGCGACCTGGCGGCCGCGCTCGGGCGCTCGGAGAACGCCGTCTCCCAGGCGCTTCGGGTGTTGCGCCAGCAGGGTTGGGTGAGCAGCGAACGGGTGGGGCGACAGGTGAGCTACCGCCTCGAGGACGAGATCGTGCACGATCTGCTGCACCGGATCGGCGCCCGACACGCCTGAACATCTGAACAGCTAGACAGATATCGAACGCGCTCATACGGTGGAGTCATGCGCTCCCCCCGATTCGACCGCACGGACTGGACCAGCATCGCGTCGATGGGCGCGGTGGTGCTGGCGCTGCATGCGTTCGGCTGGGGGGTGTTGATTTTCGGCGTTGCGCCCCAACACATCACGCTGGGGTCGGCCGGTGTGTTCGGGGTCGGCCTGGGTGTCACCGCGTATCTGCTCGGCGTCCGGCACGCCTTCGACGCCGACCACATCGCCGTCATCGACAACACCACCCGCAAGCTGGTCGGCGAGGGCAAGCGTTCGCTGTCGGGCGGCTTCTGGTTCTCCCTCGGGCACTCCAGCGTCGTGTTCGCGCTGGCGTTCCTGCTGGCCATCGGCGCCCGCGCGGTGATCGGACCGGTCCAGGACGGGAACTCGGCGACGTTGCAGACGCTCGGGCTGATCGGCTCGGTGGTCGCCGGAACCTTCCTGATCCTGATCGGTCTGACGAACCTGTTCGCGGCCGTCGGGATCGCCAAGGTTTTCCGTGCGATGCGCAGCGGCGAGCTGGACGCGGCCGAACTGGAACGCCAACTGGAGAGCCGCGGCGTCATGGCGCGGCTGCTGTCGACGGTGATACGCCGGGTGAGCAAGCCGTGGCACCTCTACCCGGTCGGGCTGCTGATGGGGCTGGGCTTCGACACCGCCACCCAGGTCGCGCTGCTGGTGCTGGCCGCCGGAACCGCCGCGTTCACGCTGCCCTGGTACGCGATCCTGGTGCTGCCGGTGCTCTTCGCGGCCGGCATGAGCCTCTTCGACGCCGCCGACGGCATCTTCATGGCACGGGCGTACGGATGGGCGTTCGTGCAGCCGGTCCGCAAGGTGTTCTACAACCTGACCGTCACCGTGCTGTCGGTGGTGGTGGCCCTGGTGATCGGCGTGATCGTGCTGTCCGGCCTGCTGGCCGACCGGCTGGGCATCGACTCGGGGCCGCTGGCCGTGCTGGGCTCGGCCGACCTGGAGTTCGTCGGCTTCGCCATCGTGGGCCTGTTCATCGCGACGTGGGCCGTCGCGCTGCTGGTGTGGCGGTTCGGCCGCATCGAGGAGAAGTGGGCCGTACCGGTCGGGTAACCGGCTCAGTGCCGCTTGGGCGGCGGCCACTGCGGTTCACCGCACAGATCCAGCAGCGCGTTCTCGATCACCTCGGGCAGCGCGGGGTGGATCCAGTACTGGCTGCGGGCCATGGTCTGGCCGTCCAGGCCGAAGCTCATCGCCTGGATCAATGGCTGGATCAGGGTCGAGGCCTGGTGGCCCATGATGTGCGCGCCGAGGATCGCGCCGGTGCCGGCTTCCACGATGATCTTGCAGAAGCCGGTGGTGTCCTCCATCGCCCAGCCGTAGGCCACGTCGCCGAAGTCCTGGATCTTGACCTTGATATCCAAACGCTTTGCCCGGCATTCGTTTTCGGTCATCCCGACCCAGGCGATCTGCGGATCGGTGAACACCGCGGCCGGCACGTAACGGTGGTCGGCGGCAACCAGAGCGTCGGTGTCGTCCCAGTCCTGCAGCAGGTTGTGTCTGACCACCCGGGCTTCGTGGTTGGCGACGTGCTTGAGCTGGTAGTCCGAGCTGACGTCGCCGAGCGCGAAAATGCCACGGGCCGTGGTGCGCTGGTACTCGTCGACGACGACCCGGCCGGAATCCGTGACCTCGACACCGGCCAGCCCGGCGTCCAGCAGGTCGCCGTTCGGGGTGCGCCCGGTGGCCACCAGCACGGCGTCGGCCTCCAGCACCGAACCGTCGTCGAGTTCGACGGTGGTGCCCGACCCGCCGACCACGTTGCAGTGGTGGCGCACCTCCCACTTGCGCGACGCGATGTCGGTGAACCGCTCGCCGATGTCGTCGTCGGCGTGCGACAGCAGCGTCGACCCGCGCAGCACGATGGTCACCTTCGAGCCCAGCGCGGCGAACACGTGCGCGAACTCCGCCGCCACGAAACCGCCGCCCACGATCACCAGATGCCCCGGCAGCGCGGGTATCCGCATGATGGTGTCGCTGGTGTGAAAGTCGATGCGGCTCTCCGCAATTGCCGGCGGGATCATCGTGCGCGCGCCGGCGGCCAGCACCACCTTGTCCGACGTGAACTCCTCGCCGTCGGCGGTGCGCAGCAGGTAGCGGCCGTCGGGTCGGGTCGGCCCGAAGCGGGTGTGGCTCGCGAACACGGTGACGTCCGGGGAGGACCGTCGGTAACGTTCGCCGCCGAGGGCGATCGGGTCGATCCGCCCGAACACCCGCGAGACGATGTCCGCCCACCGCACCCCGTCGACGTGGGCGTCGACACCGAACCGGGCGGCGTCGCGCACCGTGGCGGCCACCTCCGCGGCGTAGACGAACATCTTCGTCGGGATGCAGCCGACGTTCAGGCAGGTGCCGCCGAAGGTGCCCTGCTCGCAGATCGCGACCCGCATCCCGGCGTAACGATCGTCGAGAATGCTGTTGCCCGAACCGGTTCCGATGATCGTCAGGTCGAAGTGCTGCACATCAGGCCCTTTCGGCACGATCCAGGAAGCGCTCCAGCCACCGGTCGAGTTCGGCGTACGCCGCGGCGCGCGGAGCTGTCAGGGATAGGAAGACGTCGTGTTTGGCGTCGACGATGGGCGCCACGGTGGTGTGCGTACCCCCGACGCAGCCCGCCCAGCGGGCGATGTGTGTGACGTCGAGCACGGCGTCGCCGCGGGCCATCGACTCCGGGCTGGTGCCCTCGGCGACACTGTGGTCCGAGCGCAGGATCAGGTTGGGCACCCCGACGTCGAGCCCGCGGTGCAACCGCGCCTGACCGCGCCGGACGGCGTTGATCCAGCCGAACGTGACGGGGAACCCGCCCAGCGGTTTGAGCGTCAGGTCGTAGTCGAACTCACCGGCGTAGTCCCGGTGCAGCGTCGTGCCGTAGCCGCCCTCGGTGGGTTTGCGGACCACCGAGGTCTTGCGCACCTTGGCCAGGGCGATCAGCGCGGCCGACGTCGGGGCGGTCCGCAGGATCGCCGGGCCGTGCAGATCGAGGAACGGGCTGTTGAGCACCAGGCCGTCCACGCCGAGCGCCGCGGTCAGGCCGCGGTCGCGCAACCGGTCCAGCCACAGCGTGACGATCAGCCCGCCGGCCGAATGCCCGTAGACGCACACGCCGGCGCCGTCCGTCTCCGCCGCGATGACGGCCACCGCCCGCTCCAGCTCGCGGTGGTAGGCCGCCAGGTCGGTGGCGAAATGCGGGGTCTGGCCCTGCTGCCAGGACCGGCCGCACTTGTGCAGGTCCAGCGCGTAGAACGCGAGGCCGTGGGCGGCGAAGCGGTCGGCCAGCTCGGTGTTGAAGAAGTAGTCGGTGTAGCCGTGCACGGCCAGCACCGCGTGCCGGGCCGGTGCGGCCGGCCCGCGGCGCACCAGGGTGGCCCGCAGGTCGCCCTCGCCCAGCGGGTCGGCGCCCAGTTCGATGGTGTGCTGGTGGTAGCCGGCCAGGAGGTCGGGCCGCCAATCCGTCACATCGGTCACCCTATCCATCCCGGCGTCACCGTGGTGGCCGCTTGAGCACGGCTGCCTGGGCTTGCCGCCGAGCCGCGGGATAACCTGTGAATCGTGACTTCTGCTGCCAAGACCGACGTCGTGTTGATCGGCGCGGGCATCATGAGCGCGACCCTCGGCGCACTGCTGCGCCTGGTCGAACCGGACTGGTCGATCACCATGATCGAGCGCCTCGACGGAGCCGCGGCGGAGAGCAGTGATCCGTGGAACAACGCCGGCACCGGGCACTCCGCGCTGTGTGAGCTGAACTACACCCCGGAGAACCCGGACGGCTCCATCGACATCGCCAAGGCAGTCACCGTCAACGAGCAGTTCCAGGTCTCCCGCCAGTTCTGGGCACACGCCGTGGAGAACGGGGTGCTCACCGACGTGCGCAGCTTCATCAATCCGGTGCCGCACGTGTCCTTCGTGCACGGCGCCGACCGGGTGCAGTACCTGCGCAAGCGCCGGGACGCGCTGGTCGCCAACCCGTTGTTCGCGGGCATGGAGTTCATCGACGACCCCGACGAGTTCGCCCGCCGGTTGCCGTTCATGGCCGCCGGGCGGGACTTCTCCGACCCGATCGCGCTGAACTGGACCACCGACGGCACCGACATCGACTTCGGGTCGCTGTCCAAGCAACTGATCGGCTACGGCGTGCGCAACGGCATCAGTGCGTTGTTCGGCCACGAGGTCCGCGACCTCTCTCGGGAGTCCGACGGCACCTGGGCGCTGAAGGTGCGCAACCGCCGCACCGGCGACACCCGCAAGCTCAACGCCCGGTTCGTGTTCGTCGGCGCCGGCGGTGACGCGCTGCCGCTGCTGCAGAAGTCGGGCATCAAGGAGTCCAAGGGCTACGGCGGGTTCCCGGTCGGCGGACAGTTCCTGCGGACCTCCAATCCCGCACTGACCGCCGGGCACGTCGCCAAGGTGTACGGCTTCCCGCCGCTGGGCGCCCCGCCGATGTCGGCGCCACATCTGGACACCCGCATCATCACCGGCAAGCACTGGCTGCTGTTCGGGCCGTTCGCCGGCTGGTCGCCGAAGTTCCTCAAGCAGGGCCACTTCACCGACCTGCCGGCCAGTGTGAAGCCGGACAACCTGGCGTCGATGGTCAGCGTCGGGCTGACCCAGATGAGCCTGGTCAACTACCTGCTCGGCCAGCTGATGCTGTCGCCCGCGGCCCGGGTCGACGCGTTGCGCGAATTCGCGCCCAGCGCAGTCGATTCCGACTGGGATCTGTCGGTGGCCGGGCAACGGGTGCAGGTCATCAAGCCGTCGAAGGGCGGCAAGGGACCCGCCGGGACGCTGGAGTTCGGCACCACCGTGCTCACCGCCTCCGACGGCAGCATCGCCGGCCTGCTCGGCGCCTCCCCGGGTGCGTCCACCGCGGTCCCGGCCATGCTCGACGTGATGGAACGCTGCTTCGCCGACCGCTACGCGACCGCCTGGCAGCCGAGGCTCAAGGAGATGATCCCGTCGCTGGGCGCCCGGCTGTCCGACGAGCCGGGGCTGTTCACCGAGGTATGGGAGTGGGGCACCCGGGTGCTCGGCTTGTGACGGTCGCGCTGCGCCGCCTGCGGGCCCCCGATGTGGACGCCGCCACTCTCTACGAACTGCTCAAGCTGCGGGTCGAGGTCTTCGTCGTCGAACAGGCCTGTCCGTACCCCGAACTCGACGGCCGCGATCTGCTGCCCGAGACCCGGCATTTCTGGCTGGAGACCCCGGACGGCTCCGGGCGGGCCTCCACCAACCAGGTGATCAGCACCCTGCGCCTGATGGAGGAGCACTCCGGCGGCGGCAAGGCGTTCCGGATCGGCCGGGTCTGCACCAAGCGCGAGCATCGCGGCGCCGGGCACACCAACAGGCTGCTGCAGGCCGCGCTCGCCGAGGTCGGGTCCTATCAGTGCCGCATCGACGCGCAGACCTATCTGGCGGAGATGTACGGCCGGCACGGATTCGTTCCCGACGGCGCGGAGTTCCTGGAGGACGGCATCCCGCACGTACCGATGGTCCGGCCCGGGCGCGCGGCGTGACCGACACCGTGCACCCCGCCTTTCCGTTCACCGCGATCGTCGGCCATGACGAGCTGCGGCTGGCGCTGATCCTGTGCGCGATCCGCCCGGAGATCGGCGGCGTGCTGATCCGCGGCGAGAAGGGCACCGCCAAGTCGACCGCGGTGCGCGGTCTGGCCGGGGTGCTGGAGGCCATCGGCGACTCGGGCCTGGTCGAACTGCCCATCGGCGCCACCGAGGACCGGGTGATCGGGTCGCTGGACCTGCAGAAGGTGCTCGCGGTCGGTGAGCACGCCTTCTCGCCCGGTCTGCTGGCCCGCGCCCACGGCGGCGTGCTCTACGTCGACGAGGTGAACCTGCTGCACGACCACCTGGTGGACGTTCTGCTCGACGCCGCCGCGATGGGCCGCGTGCACGTCGAGCGCGACGGCGTATCGCATTCCCACGAGGCCCGTTTCGTGCTGATCGGCACGATGAACCCCGAAGAGGGCGAGCTGCGCCCGCAACTGCTCGACCGGTTCGGCCTGACCGTCGACGTCCGCGCCTCCCGGGAGGTCGACGTGCGCACCGAGGTGGTCCGCGCGCGGATGGCGTACGAAGCCGACCCGGCCGCGTTCGCCGCCCGGCACGCCGACGAGGAGGCCGCTCTGGCGGACCGGATCGCCGCCGCGCGCGACCGGATCGCCGACGTGGTCCTCGGCGACGACGAGCTGCGCCGGATCGCGGCCCTGTGCGCCGCCTTCGACGTCGACGGGATGCGTGCCGATCTGGTGGTGGCCCGCACCGCGGTGGCCCACGCGGCCTGGCGGGGTGCCGAGGCCGTGAGTGTTGACGACATCCGGGTCGCGGCCGAATTCGCGTTGCCGCACCGCCGCCGCCGCGATCCGTTCGACGAACCGGGACTGGACCGCGAAAAGCTCGACCAGGCGCTGGCCGACGCCGGCACACCACCGGAACCCGAGCCGGACCCGCCGGGCGGCGGCACTCCCGCCGACGCGGAAACCCAAATGCACCAAGGTGATTCGGCAACATCGGCGGCCGCGCCGAAAACCCGGCCCAGCGCCGCGCCGGCCCCCGCGTTCCGCACCCGCGCGCTGCGGGTGCCCGGGGTGGGGGAGGGCGCACCGGGTCGGCGGTCCCGCGCCCGCAACCGCACCGGGGCCGTCGTCGCCGTCAGCCCCGACGACTCCGGCGACGGCCTGCACCTGTTCGCCACCCTGCTGTCGGCGGCCGGCCGGTCGGAGGGACCCGGCGCCGTCCGGCCCGCCCCGCGGGACGTGCGGCGCGCCGTCCGGGAGGGCCGGGAGGGCAACCTGGTGGTCTTCGTCGTCGACGCGTCCGGGTCGATGGCCGCCCGCGACCGGATGTCCGCGGTCAGCGGCGCGGCGCTGTCGCTGCTGCGCGACGCCTACCAACGCCGCGACCAGGTGGCCGTCATCACCTTCCGCGGCAGCGACGCCGATGTGCTGTTGCCGCCCACCTCCTCGGCGCACATCGCGGGCCGGCGACTGGCGCGGTTCGACACCGGCGGCCGAACCCCGCTGGCGGCCGGTCTGCTGGCCGCCCGTGACCTCGTCGCGCGCCAGAAGGT
>CAZTAA010000045.1:22250-32524 GCA_964611465.1 uncultured Mycobacterium sp.
CCCCGCTGGCGGCCGGTCTGCTGGCCGCCCGTGACCTCGTCGCGCGCCAGAAGGTCCGGGATCCCTCGCGGCGCGCCCTGGTCGTCGTGCTCACCGACGGCCGCGCCACCGGCGGTCCGGATCCGTTGGGCCGCAGCCGGATCGCGGCGGCCCGACTGGTGACCGAGGGTGCGGCCGCGGTGGTGGTGGACTGCGAGACGTCCTACATCCGGCTGGGGCTGGCCGGCGAGCTGGCCGGCTGGCTGGGCGCGCCGGTGCTGCGGTTGGAGCAGTTGCGGGCCGACCACTTGAGCCACGCCGTTCGCGGCGTCGCCTGACCGGAGGAAACCAGATGCCGCAGGGCCGCCCCAGCGAGATCCCCGACGACGGGTTGACCACCCGTGCCCGCCGCAACGCGCCCGTGCTGGCCGTGCACACCGGAACGGGCAAGGGCAAGTCGACGGCGGCTTTCGGGATGGCGCTGCGCGCCTGGAACGCCGGGCTGGACGTCGGGGTGTTCCAGTTCGTCAAGAGCGCGAAATGGAAAGTGGGCGAGGAGAACGCCTTTCGCGCTCTCGACCGCCTGCACGAGGAGTACGGCGTCGGGGCGCCGGTCGAATGGCACAAGATGGGCGCGGGCTGGTCGTGGTCGCGCAAGCACGGTGACGAGGCCGACCACGCCGCGGCCGCCGCCGAGGGCTGGGCCGAGATCGCCCGCCGGCTGTCGGCGGAACGGCACGGCTTCTACGTGCTCGACGAGTTCACCTATCCGCTCAAGTGGGGCTGGATCGACGTCGGCGACGTGGTCGCGACGCTGCGCGACCGGCCGGGCACCCAGCACGTGGTGATCACCGGCCGGGACGCGCCCCCCGAACTGATCGAGGCCGCCGACCTGGTGACCGAGATGACGAAGGTCAAACACCCGATGGACGCGGGCCGCAAGGGCCAGAAGGGCATCGAGTGGTAGGCGCATGGTGGTGACCACTCCCGCGGTCGTGATCGCCGCCCCCTCCTCGGGTAGCGGAAAGACAACCGTCGCAACGGGTTTGATGGGCGCGCTGCGCGCCGCCGGTCATACCGTCGCCGGGTTCAAGGTCGGCCCGGACTTCATCGACCCCGGATACCATGCGCTGGCCACCGGCCGGCCGGGCCGCAACCTGGACCCCGTGCTGGTCGGCGCCGACCTCATCGGCCCGCTCTACCGGCACGGCACCGCCGGCGCCGACATCGCCGTCGTCGAGGGCGTGATGGGCCTGTTCGACGGCCGCATCGAACCCGGATCATCCGCGCCCGCAACGGGTTCCACCGCACATGTCGCCGGCCTGCTCGGCGCGCCGGTGGTCCTCGTCGTCGACGCGCGCGGCCAGAGCCACAGCATCGCCGCTCTGCTGCACGGGTTTTCGACGTTCGACGCGGCCACCCGGGTCGGCGGGGTGATCCTCAACCGGGTCGGCTCGCCGCGCCATGAAGAGGTGCTGCGCCAGGCCTGCGAAGCCGCCGGGATTCCGGTGCTCGGCGCGGTGCCCCGGGTCGAGGAGATCGCGGTGCCGTCGCGGCATCTGGGCCTGGTGACCGCCGTCGAGCACGGCCGCCGGGCCGAAGCCGCGGTGGCGGCGATGACCGACCTGATCGCCCGGCACGTCGACGTGGCCGCCGTCGTCGCACTGGCCGCCGCCCGAGTGCCGGCCGATCCGTGGCGTCCCGACGTCGTCGGGGACCCGGTGGACGGTGCGCCGATGGTCGCGGTGGCCGCCGGGCCGGCGTTCAGCTTCGGCTACGCCGAACACGCCGAGATGCTGCGGGCGGCCGGCGCCCGCGTCGTCGAATTCGACCCGATGGCCGACCGCCTGCCGCCGGACACCGCGGCGCTGGTGCTGCCGGGCGGCTTCCCCGAGCAGTACCCGGGCGAACTGTCGGCCAACGTCGACCTGCGCGCCGACATCCGGGCGTTGGCCCGTCATGCTCCCGTGTACGCCGAATGCGCCGGGCTGACCTATCTGATGAGCGACCTCGACGGTCACCCGATGTGTGACGTCCTGCACGGCTCGGCCCGCTTCACCGAACGGCTGACCCTGGGCTACCGCGACGCCGTCGCGGTCACCGAGTCGCCCGTGCACGCCGTGGGGCAGCGGCTGACCGGTCACGAATTCCACCGCACCACAGTCGATTTCGCGCAGGAGTATCCGCCAGCCTGGGCGTACCGAACGGCCGGATCGGCCCCGGTGCACGAGGGCGCGGTGCATGCCGGCGTGCACGCGTCGTATCTGCACACCCATCCGGCCGCCGATGCCGGGGCGGTGCGCCGGTTCGTCGCGCACGCCGCAACCTCTAGGCTCGCCCGGTGACCGAGAACGCCTACCTGGTCGGTGTGCGGCTGGCCGGCAAGAAGGTCGTCATCGTCGGCGGCGGCACGGTGGCGCAACGCCGGCTCGGGCTGCTGGTCTCCACCGGCGCCGACGTGCACGTCATCGCGCGCGCCGCGACGCCCGCCGTCGAGTCGATGGCCGGGATCACCCTCGAGCTTCGGGACTACCGCGACGGTGACCTGGCCGACGCCTGGTACGCGATCGCCGCCACCGACGACCCGGACGTCAACGCGGCGGTGGTCGCCGAAGCCGACCGTCGGCAGATCTTCTGCGTGCGCGCCGACATCGCCCGCGAAGGCAGCGCCGTCACGCCGGCGACCTTCGACTACGAGGGCCTGTCGGTGGGCGTGCTGGCCGGCGGCGAGCATCGCCGCAGCGCGGCCATCCGCACCGCGATCCACGAGGCACTGCAGCAGGGCCTGATCGCGGCCGACGTGCCGCTCGACGCAACGGGCGGGGCCGCGAAAGGAACCGTCGCGCTGGTCGGCGGCGGTCCCGGCGACCCGGAACTCATCACGGTCCGCGGCCGCCGCCTGCTCGCGCACGCCGACGTCGTCGTCGCCGACCGGCTCGCCCCGCCCGAACTGCTCGCCGAACTGCCCCCGTACGTCGAGGTGATCGACGCGGCCAAGGTGCCCTACGGCCGGGCGATGGCGCAGGACGCGATCAACCAGGTGCTCGTCGACCGCGCCCGGGCGGGCAAGTTCGTCGTGCGGTTGAAGGGCGGCGACCCGTTCGTCTTCGCCCGCGGATATGAGGAAGTTCTCGCCTGCGCCGAAGCCGGGATCCCGGTCACAGTCGTCCCGGGCGTCACCAGCGCGATCGGCGTGCCGGCGCTGGCCGGCGTCCCCGTCACCCACCGCGCGGTCAACCACGAGTTCGTCGTCGTCAGCGGCCACGCCGCGCCGGGGCACCCGGATTCGCTGGTGAACTGGCCCGCCCTGGCGGCGCTGTCGGGGACGATCGTGCTGCTCATGGCCGTCGAGCGGATCGAGCTGTTCGCCGCGGCGTTGATGGAGGGTGGCCGGCCGGCCGACACTCCGGTGCTGGTGGTGCAGCACGGTGCGACGGCCAAACAGCGGGTGCTGCGGTCGACGCTGGGCGAAGCGGCCGGTGCGATGGCCGAGCAGGGGATCCGGCCGCCGGCGATCATCGTGATCGGTGCTGTCGCGGGGTTGTGACGACGTCCGGAACGATCTCGGTTCGGACTCGGTGCGACCAGCGGGTCTTTAATATCCTCTTAAGATTACTGTAGGGTAGCCCGCTATGACGGCTCTCAACGATGCAGAGCGGGTGGCGGCTGCCGCCCGGACCGCACCGCGCGACCGTGCCATTGCCGCCAAGCGCCTCCCCGCACCCGTCGAGGACTCCGGGCGGTCCGGCGGCCAGCTCAGCCGGCTCTATCCGGCCTGGCTGCCGTCCGGGCGGTTCATCGCCGCGGTCGTCGCCATCGGCGGCATGCAGCTGCTGGCGACCATGGACAGCACCGTCGCGATCGTCGCGCTACCGAAGATCCAGGACGAACTGTCCCTGTCCGACGCCGGCCGCAGCTGGGTCATCACGGCGTACGTGCTCACCTTCGGCGGTCTGATGCTGCTGGGCGGACGGCTCGGCGACACGATCGGCCGCAAGCGCACCTTCATCGCCGGCGTCGCACTGTTCACCATCGCCTCGGTGCTCTGCGGTGTCGCCTGGGACGAGGCCACCCTGGTGATCGCCCGGCTGCTGCAGGGCGTCGGCGCCGCGATCGCCAGCCCGGCCGGCCTGGCGCTGGTGGCCACGACGTTCCCCAAGGGCCCGGCCCGCAACGCCGCCACCGCGGTGTTCGCCGCGATGACCGGCATCGGGTCGGTGATGGGCCTGGTGGTCGGCGGCGCGCTCGTCGAGGTGTCGTGGCGGCTGGCCTTCCTGGTGAACATCCCCATCGGCCTGGTGATGATCTACCTCGCCCGCACCACGCTGCGGGAGACCCACAAGGAGCGGATGAAGCTCGACGCGGCCGGCGCGCTGCTGGCGACGCTCGGCTGCACCGCCGCGGTGTTCGGCTTCACCCAGGGCCCCGAGAACGGCTGGCTGGCCCCGCTCACCATCATCTCCGCCCTGGTCGCCGTGTCGGCGGCCGTCGCGTTCGTCATCGTCGAGCGCAGCGCCGAGAACCCCGTCGTCCCGTTCGAGTTGTTCAAGGACCGCAACCGGCTGGCCACCTTCTCGGCGGTGTTCCTGGCCGGCGGCGTGATGTTCACCCTGACGGTGCTCATCGGCCTGTACGTGCAGGACATCATGGGCTACAGCGCGCTGCGCGCCGGTGTGTCGTTCATCCCGTTCGTCATCGCGCTCGGCATCGGCCTGGGCCTGTCGTCGCACCTGGTCTCGTTGTTCGCCCCGCGGCTGCTGGTGATCGGCGGCGGCGTCCTGGTGCTGGCCGCCATGATCTACGGCTCCACGCTCAACCGCGGCATCCCGTACTTCCCGAACCTGGTCATCCCCATCGTGGTCGGCGGATTCGGCATCGGCATGATCGTCGTCCCGCTGACGGTGTCGGCCATCGCCGGTGTCGGCTTCGACCAGATCGGTCCGGTCTCGGCCATCGCGCTCATGCTGCAGAACCTCGGCGGGCCGGTGGTGCTGGCCGTCATCCAGGCCGTCATCACCTCCCGCACGCTGTATCTGGGCGGCACCACCGGCCCGGTGAAGAACATGAACGACGCGCAGATCGCGGCACTGGACGCCGGATACACCTACGGCCTGCTCTGGGTGGCCGCGGTGGCGGTGCTGGTCGGCGGCGCCGCGCTGTTCATCGGCTACAGCGCCGAGCAGGTGGCCCACGCCCAGGAAGTCAAGGACGCGATCGACGCCGGCGAGCTCTAGCTTGTAGCCGCCTTCCGGGTAAGCGTCGACCCCACCGGTAGGGTCGGGTTCCATGCCCGCCGGATCGAGAGCCGCCAGCCGGCTGTCGGACAGCGTGATGGGCATCGCGATCCTCGCGATCACCGGCATGCAGTTGATGTCGACGCTGGACGGCACGATCGTCATCGTCGCGCTGCCGCGGATGCAGGCGGACCTGGATCTCTCCGACGCCTCCAAGAGCTGGGTGATCACCGCCTACGCGCTCACCTTCGGGGGACTGCTGCTGCTGGGCGGCCGCATCGGTGACGCCGTCGGGCGCAAGCGGGCCTTCCTGTCCGGTGTCGGGGTGTTCACCCTGGCCTCGTTGGTCTGCGGGCTGGCCACCGAACAGTGGACGCTGATCATCGCCCGGGCGGTGCAGGGTGCCGGCGCCGCGGTGGCCGCCCCCACCGGGCTGGCGCTGATCGCGACGACGTATGCCGTCGGCCACGCCCGCAACCAGGCGCTGGCGGTGTCGGCCGCGATGCAGGGGATCGGCTCGGTGCTGGGCCTGGTGCTCGGCGGCGCGCTGACGGCGGTCTCCTGGCGGCTGGCGTTCCTGGTGAACGTGCCGATCGGCATCCTCATCATCTGGATTGCGGTGACCCGGATCGCCGAAACCCAGCACGAGCGGCTCAAACTCGACATCACCGGCGCCCTGCTGGCCACCCTGGGCTGCAGCGCGGCCGTGCTGGTGTTCACCCAGGGCCCGCCGCGCGGCTGGATCGACCCGTGGGTGATCGGCGCCGCGGTGGCGGCCGTGGCGTTCCTGGTCGCGTTCCTGTTCGTCGAACGCCGTGCCGACAACCCGCTGGTGCCGGGCACGGTGTTCGACAACCGCAACCGGGTCGCGTCGTTCGCCGCCTACTTCCTGGCCGGCGGGGTGATGCTCACCTTGAGCGTCATGATCGGCCTGCTGGTGCAGGACGTGCTCGGCTACTCGCCGCTGCGGGCCGGCATCTGTTTCATGCCGTTCGCGCTCGCATTCGTCGTCGGCAACATCCTCGCGACCCGGCTGGCGCCGCTGATCGCGCCGCGCTGGCTGATCCTCGGCGGCGGGGTGCTGGTGCTGGCCGCCATGCTGTACGGCTCGACGCTGGACCGCGGCATCCCGTACTTCCCGGACCTCGTCATCCCGATCGTGGTGGGCGGCCTGGGCATCGGCCTCATCTCGGTGATCCTGCCGCTGTGCGCGGTGGCGCAGGTCGATCCCCGCGACATCGGCCCGGTCTCGTCGGTCACCCTGATGGTCTACAACCTGGGCGGCCCGCTCATGCTCGTGGTCATCCAGGCCGTGCAGACCTCGCGCACGCTGTATCTCGGCGGCACCACCGGACCGGTCAAGGACATGACCGCGGCACAGCTCGACGCGCTCGGCCACGGCTACACCTATTCGCTGCTGTGGGTGGCCGCGATCGCGGTGCTCGTCGGTGTCGTCGCGCTGTTCATCGGCTTCTCCGCCCGTGACATCGCCCGCGCCCAGCACACCCGGGAGGCCGTGGAGGCCGGCGAACTCTGAGCCCCTCGCTGCGGCGAACCGCCTGCATGTCAGACTGTGGTCTCACGCCGGGTGACCGGGATCACGTCAACGGGAAGCAGAACAGCAATGTCGGGGACGGCCGGTCGACTCTCGCGCGCAGCCATCCTGCTGCTCTGCCTCATCGTGTTCGCGATGCCGGTCGGCATGCCGGAGCGGGTCTACCAGACGGCCGTTCGGCTGCTCGGGACGAGCCTCGGCGTCGGACCGTCGTTCGACGGGTTCGCGCTGAGCATCCCGCTGCTGTTCAACGGGACCGTCATCCCGGCCGGCGACGTCTTCCACACCGTGCCCTACCCGGCACAGATGAACCTCGACTATCCGATCGTCTCGGACCTGCCGGTGCTCTCCGACCTGCCCTACTGGCCGCACTCGCTCAAGCAGTCCGAGCGGATCGGCGCCGGATACCTCGAACAGGAACTGGACCGGTACGCCGCGACGGCGCGGGCCGACGGCAAGGTGACCGTCATCGGGTACTCGCAGGGCAGCCAGGTCGCCGAGATCGCCCGCGCCGACATGGCGAAGAACCCGGCGTATACGGCCGCCGCCGATGACTACCACTTCGTTCTGGTCGGCGACCCCTACCAGCCCAACGGCGGAATCCTGGCGCGGTTCACCTCATGGAGCGACGTGCCGGTGATCGGCGACCTCTTCCCGCTGGGCCGTCCGGGCCCGTCCGACAGCCCCTTTCGCACCACCTACTACCAGAACCAGTACGACGGATTCGCCGACTTCCCGGCGTATTTCAGCGTGCTGTCGCTGACGAACGCGTTACTGGGCATCGCCTTCGAACACGTCGTGCCCGGTTACGTGTTCGACGACCCCGAGCAACCCGGCGCCGTGTCCACGACCGTCGGCAACACCACCTACGTGACCATCCCGCACCTGCTGCCGTTGCTGGCGCCGCTGCGCCTGGTCGCGGGACTCGTCGGCGCGCAGCGGTTCGTCGACGCCCTGGACCCGATCCTGCGGGTCTTCGTCGAGATGGACTACGACCGCACGGCCGACCCCAGTCAGGTCAAGGAGTTCGGCTGGAAGACACCGCCGGAGAAGGTGCGCGCGGCGCTGGACGCGCTGCCGGACGCCTTTTCGCAGTCGCTGTCGATCCTGTGCGGGGCCCCCTACACCCCGACCGTGCCCAAGCCGGTGGTGTCCGAGGTGCAACCCGAGACACCCGTGACCGAACATCCCGCCACACCGGTGGACAACTCGCCCGGCGCCCAAGCGGTGCGTGACACGGTCGTCGGCGTGTCGGACGTGCTGTCGGTCGCGACCCAGTCGGTCCCCGGCGTGCTGCGGACCGTCACCGGGCACGAATCCCGGCCGTCCGAGGCCGCCGCCCGGGACGACGCCGCGCCGCCGGCCAAGGCCGCGGCCGCGCCGACCGATGCGGACGAGCCGGACGACGTCGTCCCGGACACGCCCGACGAGCCGACCCCCAGCGAAGCGCCCGACGACGGCGCGGATTCGCCTGGCAGCGACGCGGATACACCGACGTCGCCGAACGCACCTCAGGAGCGGGACACTTCGGACGGCCAACAGGAGCCGAACGACGCGGACCCGTCCACACAGACCGCGGACCACTCGGCGCACACCGCCGAGCCGTCGCGGCCGGATGATCGGGCCGCCGCTGCGCCAGTAAGCTAGCCGCCTGTGATCACCCGCATGTCGGAACTCTTCCTGCGCACGCTGCGCGACGACCCCGCCGACGCCGAAGTCCCCAGCCACAAGTTGCTGATCCGGGCCGGCTACGTCCGCCCGATCGCGCCCGGTCTGTACAGCTGGCTGCCGCTGGGGCTGAAGGTGTTACGCAAGATCGAGTCCGTCGTGCGCGACGAGATGGTCGCCATCGGAGCGCAGGAGATCCTGTTCCCCGCGCTGCTGCCGCGCGCGCCCTACGAGTCGACGGGCCGCTGGACCGAGTACGGCGACAACCTGTTTCGGCTGCAGGACCGTCGCGAGAACGACATGCTGCTCGGGCCCACCCACGAGGAGCTGTTCACCCTGACGGTCAAGGGGGAGTACAGCTCCTACAAGGACTTCCCGCTGATCCTGTTCCAGATCCAGACCAAGTACCGCGACGAGGCGCGCCCGCGTGCGGGCATCCTGCGCGGCCGCGAGTTCATCATGAAGGACTCGTACTCGTTCGACATCGATGAAGGCGGGCTGAAGAACGCCTACCACGCACACCGCGAGGCCTACCAGAAGATCTTCGACCGGCTCGACGTGAAATACGTTATCGTGTCGGCGGTTTCGGGAGCGATGGGCGGCAGCGCGTCGGAGGAGTTCCTGGCCGAGAGCGAGGTCGGCGAGGACACCTTCGTGCGCTGCGTGGAGTCCGGCTATGCCGCCAACGTCGAGGCCGTGCTGACCCGCGTGCCGGACTCGCTGCCGACCGACGGGCTGCCCGCGCCGGTGGTGCACGACACCCCGGGCACCGAGACCATCGCCAAACTGGTCGACTGGGCCAACGGCGCGCTGGACCGTCCGGTGACCGCGGCCGACACCCTGAAGAACGTGCTGCTCAAGGTTCGTGAACCGGGCGCGCCGGACTGGGAACTGCTGGCCATCGGCCTGCCCGGCGACCGCGAGGTGGACGACAAACGGCTGGGCGCGGCGCTGGACCCGGCCGAGTACGCCCTTCTCGACGACGCCGACTTCGCCCGGCACCCGTTCCTGGTGAAGGGGTATATCGGCCCGAAGGCGTTGCGGGACAACGGAGTTCGCTACCTGGTCGATCCGCGGGTGGTGGACGGCACGTCGTGGATCACCGGCGCGGACGCGGCCGGCAAGCATGTCGTCGGCCTGGTGGCCGGGCGGGACTTCACCGCGGACGGGACCATCGAGGCCGCCGAGGTCCGCGACGGTGACCCGTCGCCGGACGGGGCCGGTCCACTGGTGAGCGCGCGCGGCATCGAGATCGGCCACATCTTCCAGTTGGGCCGCAAGTACACCGACGCGTTCACCGCCGACGTGCTCGGCGAGGACGGCAAACCGGTGCGGCTGACCATGGGCTCCTACGGGGTGGGCGTGTCCCGACTGGTCGCGGTCATCGCCGAACAGCATCACGACGAGTTGGGCCTGCGCTGGCCGGCCAGCGTGACACCGTTCGACGTGCACCTGGTCATCGCCAACAAGGACGACGAAGCCCGAACGGGCGCAACCGAATTGGCGCACGCCCTGGATCGTCGCGGCCTCGATGTGCTGTTCGACGACCGCACCGCCTCGCCCGGGGTGAAGTTCAAGGACGCCGAACTGCTCGGGGTGCCCTGGATCGTCGTGGTCGGCCGCGGCTGGGCCAACGGGGTGGTGGAACTGCGCAACCGGTTCAGCGGGGAGAACCGCGAGATCGCCGTCGACGACGCCGCGGCCCAGATCGAGGCGTCCGTTCGGGCCTGACCACGCCGACTTCCGCACCAGGGTCGTTCATCGCGCTCCGCGACGACCCTCACAGAAATCGGTCCTGCGCTCAGTCCTGACCGCCGGGAAACGCCTGCGTCAACGGC
>CAZTAA010000046.1:0-32496 GCA_964611465.1 uncultured Mycobacterium sp.
CTCAGCCGTTGACGAACGCGAAGCGCTCCCGCACGTCGTCCGGATCGATCCCGAAATCGGCGGGGGAGTACCGGTGCGCGCCGTGGGCGTCGCGGGGGTGGGCGGCGTGATAGGCCGCGACGAACTCGTCCACCGGTGCCGGCGGCGCGAGACCCGCGGCGTCATAGACCCGGCCGATCGCCTCCGCCGGCCGATCCACCAGGTCGTCGTAGTCGATGTCGACGAAGGTGGCCCGGTCCGCGCCGGTCGATGCGCGCACCGCCGCGGCCCGGCGGAACCACAATTCGCTCTGGTCGAGTTGCTGGCGGCCGACCTCCAGCGCGTCGACCTCGTCGCTGTAGGTCGACCGGTACACCGCGAACAGGCTTGCGCCGGAGGCGAGCGTGTGCACGATGTCGCGATGGATCTGCACGATGACCGCCCCGGGAAACGCCGCGATCAGATGGTCGAGTTCGGCGGTGTGTGCCGGCGCCTTGAGGACGAAGCGGCGCGGATCGTGAACCGAAAGTAGTTGCAGCGCTTCGCGGTAACGCAGGTACGGGGCGGTGAAGTCCTGGCCGGCAAGCCAATCGGCATACGACGGCAGCCGCATCATCGACGTGAAGCCCCAGTTGCGCAGGTCGGTGCCCATGCCCAGGACGCATTCCTCGGGCAGCGTCGGGCCGGACGGATGGACGTGTGCCATCTGCGGGTTGAGGGTGTGCAGCAGTTCGGTCGCCGCCGCGGTGCCCGTGCGCTTTTCGGGCCCGGACCCGTCCGCGAACACCCACGGTGACACGAGTTCGGCCGGAAGCGGGGCGTGCAGTCGCGGGTCGGTTCCGAGGAGCCGGAACAGGAAGGTGGTTCCGGTCCGCCATCCGCCGATGATGACGATGGGAGGCGCCAGCGTCGCCGACGCGGCCTCCGGATGGTCCCGTCGGTACCCGGCGATCGCGGCGCCGGCGGTCAGTCGCCCGACCGCGGACTGGGCCGCCATCCGGATGCCCACCGCATTCAGCCGCGCCTCCTCGGCGGCAGATCCGAGAAAGGCGTCCAGCCCGGTCTGCCAGCCCGGTGCGAAAAGCTCTGAGGAGCAACGGGTTTCGGCACGCTCCGTGATGGCGGCCACGTCGAGCCGGTAGCGTTCCGGCCGGTCGGCGCGGTCCTTCTCGGCCGCGGCGTAGATCTGCTTCGCGGCGGTGGTGCGCTCGGCCGGTCGCCATGTCATCGCGGGCCCACCAGTGCGTCGAGCCCGACCACCCGGACGTTCGGCAGCGCCGGGACGGCATCGGCCTGCAGGAACCGCATCACGAACAGACCGAACCGGCGGCCCTCGGTGTCGAGCCAGTCGTAGCCCGGCGCACCCGGGTCGCGGCCGGCCAGCACGAAGCGGTACCGGCCGTCGATGATGGTGCTGTTGGCGGTGGTCCTGGACACCACGCGGTTACGGTGGTCCAGGGAATTCAGAAATCGGCTGTACAGCAGGATGTTCCAGTGCCGGCAGCCGGGCAGCTCGCCTTCGACCACCAGCGCCTCGCCGTCCTCGAGTTGCCAGGCGCCACGCAGGTAGTGGATGTCCGGCTCGGTGAACGCCGCACCGCCGGCCATCGCCGTCCAGTGCCGGACGCTGTTGGGCGACGCCGCGTCGGCGGCCACGGCGTACTGGAAGGCGTCGGGCAGGCGCGAGACGAACGTGCCCAGCCGGGTCAGATCGCGGGTGAACTGCGCGTCGTCGCGGACCGTCGGTTCGGCCGGCGGGTCGATGGGTTCGATCCGGCACCAGCCCGCCCGGTCCCGTCGGATGTCGTTGTGCAGGTGGCGGACCCACACGGACCGCGCACCGCCGGGCAGTTCCAGATCGCCGCCGTGCGGGGCCAGTGTCAACGCGAATCCGCCGTCGGCATCGACCACCAGGTCGTCGGTGTCGATCCGGGCGACGGCGGCCGCATCGGCCACGCCGGTCCCGCTGTACACCGTGATCGACTGGAACACCGACTCGCCGACATCGCCGGTGATGCGGTAGCGCCGGTCGTCGCGAAGATCGGTGATCCAGTACCGGCAGTCGGGATTGTCCATGAAGAACTTCTCGCGCCAGCCGTTGAACGCCGCGAATTCCGGCCGCTCGGTGTCGGTTTCGAGGCGGCCGAGCTGATTGTTCAGGGCCCGCAGCAACGCCCGGTAGCCGTCGGTGCGCTCGGCGCTGTCCAATTCGGTGGTGGCCTCGGCGAGCTTCCGTCCGGCCTCGCGCAGCCCGTCCGCCAGGGCGTTCCACGCGTCCTCGGCTGTGCCAGTCACGGGGAACGAGTGTTGTCGACGGGCAGGATGGGTGTCAACGGCCTACAGTCGCGCGGCCAACTCGGTGCCCTGCCGGATCGCGCGTTTGGCATCCAGCTCGGCGGCGACGGCCGCGCCGCCGATGACGTGGGGTGTGACACCGGCGGCCGCCAACTCGCCGACGAGGTCGCGCACCGACTCCTGACCGGCGCAGATCACCACGTTGTCGACCTCCAACACCCGCGGCCGGTCATGGCCGGGGCCGAAGCTGATGTGCAGCCCGTCGTCGTCGATGCGCTCGTAGTTGACCCCGGAAAGCTGTTGCACACCTTTGGCTTTCAGCGACGCCCGGTGTACCCAGCCGGTGGTCTTGCCCAACCCGCGGCCCTGCGGGCCCTTGCTGCGCTGCAGCAGGAAAACGTCGCGGGCCGGCGGCGCGGGGATCGGCGGCACCAGCGCACCGCGCGCCTCCTGCGGGTCGGCCGCACCCCACTCCGCCTTCCACTCCTTGAGGTTCAGCGTCGGGGACTCGTCGGTGACGAGCAACTCGCTGACATCGAAACCGATTCCGCCGGCGCCGATCACGGCCACCCGCTTGCCGACCGGCTTGACGCCGTAGATCGCCTCGGGATAGGTGAGCACCATCGGGTGCTCGATCCCCGGAATCTCCGGCAGCCGGGGTGCGACGCCCGTCGCCAGCACCACGTCGTCGAACCCGGCCAGGTCGGCGGCGCCGGCGTGGACGCCCAGCCGTTGCGTCACACCGAATTTCGTCAGCATCGTGCTGTAGTAGCGCAACGTCTCGGCGAACTCCTCCTTGCCGGGGATGCGCCGCGCCATGTCGAACTGGCCGCCGAGGTAGGGATTCGCGTCGAAGAGCGTGACGCGGTGCCCGCGCTGGGCGGCGGTGACCGCCGCGGACAGCCCGGCCGGGCCGGCGCCGACGACGGCCACCGTGCGGGCGCGCCGGGTGGGCCCGAGCACCAAGGTTGTCTCGTGCCCGGCGCGCGGATTGAGCAGGCACGACACCGTCTTGTGCACGAAGGCATGATCCAGGCAGGCCTGGTTGCACGCGATGCAGGTGTTGATCTCGTCGTCGGCGCCGGCGGCGGCCTTGGCGACCCAGTCCGGGTCGGCCAGCAACGGCCGCGCCATCGACACCAGCTGCACCCGGGTCTCGGCCAGGATCTGCTCGGCGGTCTGCGGCATGTTGATCCGGTTGGACGCCACCACCGGGATGCGGACCGTCTCGGCGACCGCGTTGGTGATGTCGACGAACGCCGCGCGCGGCACCGAGGTGACGATGGTGGGCACCCGGGCCTCGTGCCAGCCGATGCCGGAGTTGATGATGGTGGCACCGGCCGCCTCGACTTCGACTGCCAGCGCGACGATCTCGTCCCAGCTCTGCCCGTCCTCGACGTAGTCGGCCATCGACATCCGGTAGTCGATAATGAAGTCCGGCCCCACCGCGGCGCGCGTTCGCCGGACGATCTCGACGGGCATGCGGCGGCGCTTCTCGGCGGTGCCGCCCCACGCGTCGCTGCGCTTGTTGGTTCGCGGCGCCAGGAACTGGTTGAGCAGATAGCCCTCGCTGCCCATGATCTCCACGCCGTCGTAGCCGGCCTCGCGCGCCAGGACCGCGCAGTGCACGAAGTCGTCGATGGTCCGCTCGACGCCGCGCGCCGAGAGCTTGCGGGGCCGAAAGGGATTGATGGGAGCCTTGATCGAGGACGCGCTGACCGACAGCGGGTGGTACGCGTAGCGGCCGGCGTGCAGGATCTGCAGCAGGATCTTGCCGCCCTCGTCGTGCACGGCCGAGGTGATCCGGCGGTGCCGGCGGGCTTCGGCCGAGGACAGCAGTTGCGCGGCGAACGGCAGCAGCCAGCCGGCGCGGTTGGGTGCATAGCCGCCGGTGATGATCAATCCGACACCGCCGCGGGCCCGCTCGGCGAAATACTCGGCCAGCCGGTCGGTGTCGCGGGCCCGGTCCTCCAGGCCGGTGTGCATCGAGCCCATGACCACCCGGTTGCGCAGCGTGGTGAAGCCGAGGTCCAACGGCGACAACAGGTTCGGGTACGGATCGCTCACGGATGGTCTCCTAACGCGGTGCGGATTTCGTCGAGCCACTGCACCGAGGCGTGTTCGGTGCGGATGCCGCCGCGCAGCACCAGGTGCTGGTGCAGGGCGGTGCCGGTCAGTGCGGCGGGGTCGGGGAACTGCTGCTTCTCCAGGTCGCGGTAGGTGTCCAACCGCGCGGCGTGTTCGGCGCGCACGCTGACCAGCTGGTCGCGCAGCGCGGCCAGGTCGCCCGGTCCGGCGCCGCGCAGCTTGACCGCGACGTCGCGCAACTCGCGGTCGGCCGGATCGGCGATCCAGCGGGCCAACTCGGCGCGGCCGGCCGGGGACACCGTGTACACCTTCTTGTCCGGCCGCCCGTGCTGCACCACCACCGTCGCGGTCACCCAGCCGTCGCCCTCCATGACCCGCAGGGTCCGGTAGATCTGCTGATGCGTCGCGCTCCAGAAGTAGCCGATCGACCGGTCGAACCGGCGGGCGAGTTCGTAGCCGGAGCCGGACTGTTCGGACAGCGCGACCAGGATCGCGTGGGTGAGCGCCACCCCGGCAGGCTATGCGCCCGGCACGTTCTATGCAACTTGTTGCACTGCAATGGTGTGCATACGTGGCTGAAACTGCTCAGCGCCCACTGCGAAAACGTCCGAGTAGACCTCGCAATAGCTGCTGATCAGATGGGGGTGCCGGGTGCCTGCGAACGATTTCGCCGGTAATAGACGACACGTCTAGTATCAGTTCGCGCCCGCCGGTTCGTCCGGGCGGCAAACGGTAGGGCACACTGGCACACACGTCCGGTTACAGCCTCCGGACACCGCAGCCCCGAATTGAAACCGCAGCAGCCCGCCTGAACGAGGAGAGTTCTGTGACATACGTGATCGCCCAGCCGTGCGTCGACGTCAAAGACAAGGCATGCATCGAGGAATGCCCCGTCGACTGCATCTACGAGGGCGCACGGATGCTCTACATCCATCCCGACGAGTGTGTGGACTGCGGCGCCTGTGAGCCGGTCTGCCCGGTCGAGGCGATCTTCTACGAGGACGACGTCCCCGACCAGTGGACCAGCTTCACGCAGATCAACGCCGACTTCTTCGAGGAGCTCGGCTCGCCGGGCGGCGCGTCCAAGGTCGGCCAGACCGACAACGACCCGCAGGTCGTCAAGGATCTGCCCCCGCAGGCCGAGGACTGAGCGGACGCATGCCACGGCGGCCGCTTTCGACGGTCCTGCCCGATTTTCCCTGGGACACCCTGGCCGAGGCCACCGCGCGGGCCCGCGCGCATCCTGACGGCATCGTCGACCTGTCCGTGGGCACCCCCGTCGACGACGTTGCCGAGGTTGTCCAACACGCCCTGAACGCCGCCGCCGCGGCACCCGGCTACCCCACCACGGCGGGCACCGCCGAGCTGCGCCGGGCCATGATCGACGCCCTCGGCCGCCGATACGGCGTCACCGGGCTGACCGACGCCGCGGTGCTCCCGGTGATCGGCACCAAAGAACTGATTGCCTGGCTGCCGACACTGCTCGGGCTCGGCCCCGACGACCTGGTGGTGGTGCCGGAGCTGGCCTACCCCACCTACGACGTCGGCGCCCGGTTGGCCGGCGCGCGCGTCGCGGTGGCCGACTCGCTGACCCAGCTGGGCCCGCAGCGACCGGCCCTGGTCTACCTGAACTCGCCGGCCAACCCGACCGGCCGGGTCCTGGGCGTCGAGCACCTGCGCAAGGTCGTCGGCTGGGCGCGTGAGCGCGGCGTCGTCGTCGCCTCCGACGAGTGCTACCTCGGGCTGGCCTGGGACGACGAACCGCTGTCGGTGCTGCACCCGTCGGTGTGCGACGGCGACCACACGGGACTGCTTGCGGTGCATTCACTTTCGAAGACCTCGTCGCTGGCCGGCTACCGGGCCGGCTTCGTCGCCGGCGACGCCGGCCTGGTCGGTGAACTGCTGGCCGTCCGTAAACACGCGGGGATGATGGTGCCCACCCCGGTGCAGTCGGCGATGGTCGCCGCGCTCGACGACGACGCCCACGAGAAGGAACAGCGCGAACGTTACGCCCGCCGCCGTGCCCGACTGCTGCCCGCGGTGCGACGGGCCGGCTTCACCGTCGAGCACTCCGAGGCCGGGCTGTACCTGTGGGCCACCCGCGGCGAGGAGTGCCGCGACAGCGTCGCCTGGTTCGCCGAACTCGGCATTCTGGTCGCTCCCGGCGAGTTCTACGGACCGCGCGGCGCACGGCACGTGCGCATCGCGCTCACCGCCACCGACGAGCGGATCGGCGCCGCGGTCGCCCGGCTGGCCTGACCGGCCGCCGAATCCCGGCCGACCAGCGTCGTCGCCTGGCATTCTGGACGCATGGACGCCATCACCGATGTGCCGCTGCCCGCCAATGAACCCGTGCACGAGTACGCGCCCGGCTCGCCCGAGCGCGACCGCCTCGAGGCGGCGCTGACATCACTGGCCGGCGCGCCGATCGAGCTGCCGCACGTCATCGGGGGCCGGCATCGGATGGGTGCGGGCGCCCGGATCGAGGTGGTCCAGCCGCACAACCACCGCGCCGTGCTGGGCACCCTGACCAACGCCGACCACGCCGACGCCACCGCCGCCGTCGAGGCCGCGACGGCCGCCGCCCCCGCCTGGGCGGCCACCCCGTTCGACGAGCGGGCCGCGGTCATCCTGCGCGCCGCCGACCTGCTGGCCGGGCCGTGGCGGGAGAAACTCGCCGCCGCGACCATGCTGGGCCAGTCCAAGACCGCCTACCAGGCCGAGATCGACACCCCGTGCGAACTGGTCGACTTCTGGCGGTTCAACGTCGCGTTCGCCCGGCAGATCCTGGCCGAACAGCCCATCAGCTCGCCGGGGGTGTGGAACCGCACCGACCACCGCCCGCTGGAGGGCTTCGTCTACGCGATCACCCCGTTCAACTTCACCGCCATCGCCGGGAACCTGCCCACCGCACCGGCGCTGATGGGCAACACCGTCATCTGGAAGCCGTCGCCGACCCAGACGTTCGCGGCGTATCTGACCATGCAGCTGCTCGAGGCCGCCGGCCTGCCGCCCGGGGTGATCAACCTGGTCGCCGGCGACGGCCTGGCCGTCTCGGAGGTGCTGCTGGCCGACCCGCGGCTGGCCGGCATCCATTTCACCGGGTCGACGGCGACCTTCCAGCACCTGTGGCGCGAGGTCGGCGGCAACATCGAGCGGTACCGCACCTATCCGCGACTGGTCGGCGAGACCGGCGGCAAGGACTTCGTCGTCGCGCACACGTCGGCCAACCCGGATGTGTTGCGCACCGCGCTGATTCGCGGCGCCTTCGACTATCAGGGGCAGAAGTGCTCGGCCGCCTCGCGGGCGTTCGTCCCGAAGTCGGTGTGGCAGCGGATGGGCGACGACTTCCTCGGCGCCACCGGCGAACTGAGCTACGGCGACGTCACCGATTTGTCCAACTACGGCGGCGCGGTGATCGACGCACGCGCCTTCGCCAAGAACGTCAAGGCCATAGAACGGGCCAAGGGCGCCGAGGGTGTCACGGTGGCCGCCGGCGGCGAATACGACGACAGCGAGGGCTATTTCATCCGGCCGACGGTGCTGCTCTCCGACGACCCGACCGACGAGGCCTTCCGCGACGAGTACTTCGGCCCGATCCTGGCGGTGCACGTCTTCCCCGACGACAAGTACGACGAGATCCTCGACGTCGTGGACCACGGGTCGAAGTACGCGCTGACCGGTTCGGTGATCGCCGACGACCGGGCCGCGGTGCTGAAGACCTCCGAGCGGCTGCGCAACGCGGCGGGCAACTTCTACGTCAACGACAAACCCACCGGTGCCGTGGTCGGTCAGCAGCCGTTCGGCGGGGCGCGGGCCTCGGGTACCAACGACAAGGCCGGCTCCGCGCTGAACCTGCTGCGCTGGAGTTCGGCGCGGTCGATCAAGGAGACGTTCGTGCCGGCCACGAACCATCTCTACCCGCACATGGGGGACTGACGGCATGGGGCTGTTCCAGCGGGTGGCCCGGCCGGCGATCCTGGCGGCCAGCCGCTCCGCCGGCATCCGGCGGGCCGTCGAGGCGCTGCCGCTGACCCGGGCCGTCGTGCTGCGCTTCGTGCCCGGCGAGACCGTCGCCGACGCGCTGGACTCCATTGCCGCACTTCGTGATTCGGGCCGTTTCGTGACGATCGACCACCTCGGCGAGGACGTCACCGACCGCGCCGCGGCCGACGCGACGGTCCGGGCCTACCTGGAACTGCTCGAAGCCCTGGGCCGGCGCGGCGAGGCGCGAGCCGAACCACGGCCGCTCGAGGTCTCGCTCAAACTGTCGGCGCTGGGCCAGGCGCTGCCGCGGGACGGCGAGAAGATCGCACGCGACAACGCCCACACCATCTGCGCCCGGGCCGCCGAGATCGGCGCCTGGGTCACCGTGGACGCCGAAGACCACACCACCACCGATTCGACGCTGTCGATCGTGCGTGAGCTGCGCACCGAATTCGATTGGCTCGGAACCGTTCTGCAGGCCTACCTCAAACGCACCGAGGCCGACTGCCGCGAGTTCGCCGCCTCGGGAGCGCGCATCCGGTTGTGCAAGGGCGCCTATGACGAACCCGAGTCGGTCGCCTACCGCGACCCCCACGAGGTGACCGCGAACTACCTGACGTGCCTACGGGTGCTGATGGCCGGTTCGGGCTACCCGATGGTCGCCTCGCACGACCCCGCGGTGATCGCCGCGGTACCCGGCCTGGCCGCCGAATTCGGGCGTGGCGTGGACGATTTCGAGTACCAGATGCTCTACGGCATCCGCGACGCCGAGCAGCGCCGGCTGGCCGGCGCCGGCAGCCACGTGCGGGTCTATCTGCCCTACGGCGCGCAGTGGTACGGCTACTTCGTCCGCCGGCTGGCCGAACGCCCGGCGAATCTGACGTTCTTCCTGCGCGCGCTGGCCGAGCGTTAGGCGGGCTATGCGGGGAAGGCGGCGACCGGCATGACGACGTTGCCCCGGCACGCGCCGGAGGCGATGTCGGTGCTCCACATGCCGCGCAGCGACCCGTCCGGTTGCGGGGTGTAGTAGGTGAACGACTGCGCCGGGCTCCACTGCGACTGGCCGGCGGCCCCGATGGGGCACTGCCACACCCAGTCGTAGGCGATCTTCCACTGCTGGCCGTCCCAGCTGTAGCTCAACGGGTTCGGGACGGTCGGGTTCGACGACGCCGGGCCGATCGCGGTCGCGACGCACCGGCCGCCGGCGCAACTGGTGGTCATCGTGAACACCGCGCTGATGTCGGACTCGGGCAGCCGGGCGGCGGGGCTGGTGCCGCCCTTCTGCGACGCATAGGTCACCATCGTGTACCTGCCGGACCACGCTGCCGGCGCGGCCTGCGCGGGAGTGACCGCCACGGCACCCAGGCTCACCAGAAGAACCGCCAGCACCGCGACGCTGATCGCGCGCGGGCCGGCTGTGCCTCTTTGTCCGGATGTCTTCATTTCCCCTGCGGTGGTTTGGTTCCCACCACGGTATCGACACCATGCCGGCCGGCCGGTGCGCCGACACGCGGCGGTGCCACATCGTTACGGTCTCGATGCCCGATGGTGCCGCAGAAGTGCTTTCGGCGTTATCGAACGGTGTTGAGCCGCAACAGCGTCCACGCCGCGATGGACTGGGCGTCGGTGATCTCCCCGGCCCGCATCAACTCCTCGATGCGCTCCCCGGTGAACCATGCCAACCGCATGTCCTGCTCCTCGTGCTCGCGTTCGGCCGCGCCCTCGGTGATCCCGGTGGCCAGGAAGACGTGGCCGCGCTGGCTGCTCATCCCGGCCGCCACGTCGAGCATGCCCAATCTGGTCATGGTGGACGCCCGCAGCCCGGTCTCCTCGCGCAGTTCGCGGTCCGCCAGGACGTCGGGCGCCAGTTCGGTCAGCCCGACGGTGCCCTGGGGGAACTCCCAGCGGCGCAGTCCCAACGGGTAGCGGAACTGTTCGACCATCGCGTAGCGCCCGCCGGGGACGTCGTCGGCGCGGGCGATCACCAGGGCGTAGTGCGGCTTGTCGATCACGCCGTAAATGCCCTCGCTGCCGTCGGGTCGGCGGATCGCGTCCTCGCGCACGGTCATCCAGTTGTTGGCGTAGACCTGACGGCTGGAGATCGTCTCGATGTGCGGCACCCGCACAGTATCGTCGGCGGCATGCTGTTGACCTCTCTCAGGTCCACCGACTCCGCCCATGACATCGCCGACGCGGTAAGCGTCGACGGCACCGTACTGTCGCGGGCCGACCTGCTGGCCGCGGCGACCGCGGTCGCCGAACGGGTCGCCGGCCCGGGGCGCGTCGCGGTGCTCGCCCGGCCCACGGCGGCCACCGTGCTCGCCGTGACCGGGTGCCTCATCGCCGGGGTTCCGTTCGTCCCGGTGTCCGCCGATGTCGGGGCCGCCGAACGGACCCACATCCTGACCGACTCCGGGGCGCGGGCCTGGCTCGGTGAGGCGCCCGACGACCCCGGCGGACTGCCGCACATCCCGGTCCGGCTGCACGCGCGGTCATGGCACAGCTACGCCGAACCGTCACCGGATGCCCCCGCCTACGTCATGTACACCTCGGGCACCACCGGCGCGCCCAAGGGCGTGCAGACCAGCCGCCGCGCCGTCGCCGCCGACATCGACGCGCTGGCGGCGGCCTGGCAGTGGAGCGCCGAGGACACCCTGGTGCACGGGCTGCCGCTGTTCCACGTGCACGGCCTGGTCCTCGGCTTGCTGGGGTCGCTGCGCATCGGAAATCGCTTCGTGCACACCGGAAAGCCCGCGCCGGAGGCCTACGCCCGGGCCGGTGGCACCCTGTATTTCGGCGTTCCCACCGTGTGGTCCCGCGTCGCCGCCGACCCGGATTCGGCGCGTGCGTTGCGCGGCGCGCGACTGCTGGTGTCCGGCAGTGCGGCGCTGCCGGTGCCGGTGTTCGACGGTCTCATGGCGCTGACCGGCCATGCCCCCGTCGAACGGTACGGCAGCACCGAGTCGCTGATCACGTTGAGCACGCTGGCGGGCGGCGAACGCCGGCCCGGCTGGGTCGGCCTGCCGCTGGCCGGGGTCGAGACCCGGCTGGTCGACGAAACCGGCGCCGCCGTCCCGCACGACGGGGAAACCATTGGCCGCCTTGAGGTTCGGGGTCCGATGATGTTCGACGGCTACCTCAACCGGGCCGAGGCGACCGCCGAGGTCCTCGGCGCCGACGGCTGGTACCACACCGGCGACGTCGCCGTGCTGGACGGCGGCGGCATGCACCGCATCGTCGGCCGCGAATCGGTGGACCTGATCAAGTCGGGCGGGTACCGCGTCGGCGCGGGGGAGGTGGAGACCGCGCTGCTGGGACATCCGGGGGTTTCGGAGGTCGCGGTGGTGGGACTGCCCGACGACGACCTCGGCCAGCGGATCGTCGCCTTCGTGGTCGGCGATGCCGACCCCGATGAATTGATCGGCCATGTCGCGGAACAGCTTTCGGTGCACAAGCGGCCCCGCGAGGTGCGGATCGTCGAGGCGCTGCCGCGCAACGCCATGGGCAAGGTACTCAAGAAGGAGCTACTCACATGGTCCTGAGATTCAGCGAACTGTGCATCGACGCGGCCGACATCCACGCGCAGGGACAGTGGTGGTCGGCGGTGCTCGGCTGGCCGGCCGAAACCACCGACGACGGCGACGTCGCGCTGCGCGCGCCGGCCGGTGCCGGACCCGACTGGCTGTTCCTGGCGGTGCCGGAGGGCAAGACGGTCAAGAACCGCCTGCACATCGACCTGACCCCGGACGATCAGCGGGCGGAGGTCGACCGCGTGCTGGCGCTGGGCGCCCGCCACGTCGACATCGGTCAGGGCGAGCAGTCCTGGGTGGTGCTGGCCGATCCCGAGGGCAACGAGTTCTGCATCCTCGCGCCGGACTGAACCCGGATATTCCTTCAGGCCCAACCGTTTTCGAACACGAACTCCGCCAGCGGCCGGGCGGTGGCCCACTGGTCGATCTCGAGCTGCGGGCGGTCCGGGAACTCGGGCACCTCACCCAGGCAGAGCACCGCGATCGGTTCGGCGCCGTCCGGCATGCCCAGCAGGGCCGCCAGTTCGACGGGGTCGAAGATCGACACCCAGCCCACCCCGATGCCTTCCGCCCGGGCGGCCAGCCAGACGTTCTGCACCGCACAGGCCGCCGACGCCAGATCCATCTGCGGCATCGTGCGCCGGCCGAACACGTGTCGTTCCCGGCCCTCGCCCAGCGCGACCACCAGCAGTTCGGCGCAGTCCAGGATGCCCTCGACCTTCAATGCCAGGAACTCGTCCTCCCGCTCACCCAAAGCGGTTGCGGTGCGGCCTCGTTCGGCGTCCACCAGAGCATGGATCTTGGCGCGCAACGTGGTGTCGGTGATCCGGATGAAGCGCCACGGCTGCATCAGGCCGACACTGGGCGCGGCATGCGCGGCGCGCAGGATCCGGGTCAGCACGTCGTGCGGGATGGTGCTGCCCGGGACGAAGCGGCGCATGTCGCGGCGTTCGAAGATGGCGCGGTAGACCGCCCGCCGTTCGGTGTCGCTGAACGCGTGACCGGGGGTCAAGGGTTCCTCCGAGATCGGCGACATGGTGCCGGCCACTCGCGTTTCGGCGCGGGCAGGGCTCAGTTGGCGTGCAGGGCTTCGTTGAGCGTGATGCCGTGGCCGTCCCGGCCCACCACCTCCACGGCGCCCGTCGTCGAATTGCGCCGGAACAGAAGGTTGTTGGCGCCGGAGAGGTCGCGGGCCTTGACCGTCTGGCCGTCGGCGGTGGTGACCTTGGTGCCCGCCGTGACGTACAGGCCCGCCTCGACCACGCAGTCGTCGCCGAGCGAGATGCCGAGCCCGGAATTGGCGCCCAGCAGACAGCGCTTGCCGACCCGGACCACCTCGCTGCCCCCGCCGGACAACGTGCCCATGATCGACGCGCCGCCGCCGACGTCGGAGCCGTCGTCGACCACCACACCGGCCGAGATGCGGCCCTCCACCATCGAGGTGCCCAGCGTGCCGGCGTTGAAGTTCACGAAACCCTCGTGCATCACCGTGGTTCCGGCCGCCAGGTGCGCGCCGAGCCGGACCCGGTCCGCGTCGGCGATCCGGACACCGGCGGGCACCACGTAGTCGACCATCCGCGGGAACTTGTCGATGCCGTACACCGTCACCGGGCCGCGCTTGCGCAACCGGGCGCGCACCGACTCGAAACCGTCCACCGCACAGGGGCCGTAGCTGGTCCACACCACGTTGGCCAGCAGGCCGAAGAAGCCGTCGGTGTTCAGGCCGTGCGGGGCGACCAGCCGGTGCGACAGCAGGTGCAGCCGCAACCAGACGTCGTGCGCGTCGGTCGCCGGCGCCTTCAGGTCGACGATCGTCGTGCGCAGCACCACCGTCTCGGTCCCGCGGTCGAGATCCGGACCGGCCAGGCCGGCCAGGTCTACCGGCGCCTCGGCGGCCGTCAGCCGCAGATTTCCCGGCGGGTCGAAGTCGCCCAGCTCCGGCGCCGGGAACCAGGTGTCCAGCACCGTTCCGTCGGCCGCCAGCGTCGCCAATCCGATTCCCGAGGCTCCAGTCACGGTGCTTGAGGTTACCGGTCGCCGACACACCCCGAGCAGGCCGGGCGATACCGTGGGACACATGCTCGACCTATCCGGTGACCCCGTCGCGCTGACCGCCGCGCTGGTCGACATCCCCAGCGAATCCCGCGACGAGGCCCGCATCGCCGACGAGGTCGAGGCCGCGCTGCGGACGCAGACCGCCGGGTTCGAGGTGATCCGCAGCGGGCACGCCGTGCTGGCCCGCACCAACCGCGGGTTGCCCAGCCGGGTGCTGCTGGCCGGGCATCTCGACACCGTCCCCGCCGCCGGCAACCTGCCCAGCCGCATCGACGGCGGCAGGCTCTACGGCTGCGGGACCTCCGACATGAAGTCCGGCGACGCCGTCTTCCTGCACCTGGCGGCCACCGTCACCGAGCCCGCCCACGACCTGACCCTGGTGTTCTACGACTGCGAGGAGATCGAGGCCGCCGCCAACGGGCTGGGCCGAATCGAGCGCGACCTCCCCGACTGGCTGGCCGCCGACGTCGCGGTGCTCGGCGAGCCGACCGGCGGGCTGATCGAGGCGGGCTGCCAGGGCACCCTGCGGGTGGTCGTCCGCGCCGCCGGAACGCGGGCCCATTCGGCCCGACCGTGGTTGGGCGACAACGCGATTCACAAACTCGCCGACGTGCTCGGCCGGCTGGCGGCATACCAGCCCCGCAGCGTGGACATCGACGGCTGCACGTACCGCGAGGGCTTGTCGGCGGTCCGCGTCGACGGCGGTGTGGCCGGGAACGTCATCCCCGACGCCGCGACGGTGACGGTCAACTTCCGGTTCGCGCCGGACCGCACGCCGCAGCAGGCGCTCGTGCACGTGCGCGAGGTGTTCGACGGGCTCGACGTCGCCATCGAGCAGACCGACGCCGCCGCCGGTGCGCTGCCCGGCCTGAGCCGGCCCGCGGCCGCCCGACTGGTCGCGGCCGCCGGTGGGGAAGTGCGGGCGAAATACGGCTGGACCGATGTGTCTCGCTTTGCCGCCCTTGGCATTCCGGCGCTCAACTACGGCCCGGGTGACCCGAACCTGGCGCACACCGTCGACGAACATGTCGACGTCGCGGCGATCACCGCCGTCACGGAGACGCTGCGCACCTATCTCAGCGCCTAGGCTCGCCGGCATGCCCGAAGACGAATTCGCCGTGTGCGTCTACTGCGCATCGGGTCCGACGCACCCCGAGTTGCTCGCGTTGGCCCGGCAACTCGGCGAGGCGATCGCCGAGCGGGGCTGGACTTTGGTCTCCGGCGGCGGAAACGTCTCGGCGATGGGAGCGCTCGCGCACGGCGCCCGCTCGCGCGGCGGCAAGACCGTCGGCGTCATCCCGAAAGCCCTGGTGCACCGGGAACTGGCCGACGTCGACGCCGACGAACTGGTCGTCACCGACACCATGCGGCAGCGCAAACAGGTGATGGAGGACCGCGCCGACGCGTTCGTCACGCTGCCCGGCGGGATCGGCACCCTCGAGGAGCTGTTCGAGACGTGGACGGCGGGCTACCTGGGCATGCACGACAAACCGGTGGTGCTGCTGGATCCCGGCGGCCATTACGACGGCCTGTTCGGCTGGCTCGACGGGCTGCGCGCCGCCGGGTACGTCACGGCGGCCGCGCTGGACCGGTTGCTCACCGTCGGCGACGTCGACGCCGCACTCGATCTGTGCGCCCCCGCGGGTGATACCCCGGGTAGCGCAGACGGTTAGGCTGGCGCGCATGCCAGCGCCCGAATCTCCTTCCGCAGTCGGCCTGCTCGACATCGTCAGCCGGATCCCCGGAGTCCTGATGGACGCGCCGCAGATCGTCAGCGGCGTCTCCACCGGCATGTTCGCCCGGCCCACGTCGAAGGCCTCGATCGGCAAGGTGTTCCAGGAGCGCGCCGAGAAGTACGCGGATCGGGTGTTCCTGCGGTTCGGCGACCAGAAGATCACCTACGCCCAGGCCAACGCCACCGCCAACCGGTACGCGGCCGTGCTCGCCGATCGCGGCGTCCGGCGCGGCGACGTCGTCGGGATCATGCTGCGCAACTCGCCCGACGCGGTGCTGATGATGCTGGCCACGGTCAAGTGCGGCGGGATCGCCGGCATGCTCAACTACCACCAGCGCGGCGACGTGCTGGCCCACAGCATCGGCCTGCTGCACGCCAACACGATCGTCGCCGAGACGGACCTCGTCGACCACATCACCGAAAGCGGGGTCACCCTGCAACCCGGTGTGGTGATCACCGTCGAGGACTTCGCGAAGCAGGCCGAATCGGCACCCGCCGCCAACCCGGCGTCCGCCGCGCAGGTGCTGGCCAAGGACACCGCCTTCTACATCTTCACCTCGGGCACCACCGGGCACCCGAAGGCCAGCGTCATGACGCACCTGCGCTGGCTCAAGGCGCTGGCCGGGTTCGGCGGACTGGGTCTGCGGTTGCGCGGCGACGACACCCTGTACTCGTGCCTGCCGCTGTACCACAACAACGCGCTGACCGTCGCGGTGTCCTCGGTGCTCAACACCGGCGCGACGCTGGCGCTGGGCGAGAAGTTCTCCGCGTCGAAATTCTGGGACGAGGTGATCCGTTACGACGCAACGGCTTTCATCTACATCGGCGAGCTGTGCCGCTATCTGCTCAACCAGCCCGCCAAGCCCACCGACCGGGCGCACCGGGTGCGGCTGATCGCCGGCAACGGACTGCGCCCGGAGATCTGGGACGAGTTCGTCACGCGCTTCGGCATCAAGCGGGTGTGCGAGTTCTACGCGGCCAGCGAGGGCAACACCGCGTTCATCAACATCTTCAACATCCCGCGCAGCACCGGCATCAGCCCGATGCCCGCGCTGGCCTACGTCGAGTACGACGCCGAGACCGGCGAGCCCAGGCGCGACGCGTCGGGCCGGGTGCGCAAGGTGCCCGCCGGCGAGCCGGGTCTGCTGATCAGCCCGGTCAACCGGCTCTCGCCGTTCGACGGCTACACCGATCCGAAGGCCAGCGAGAAGAAGCTCATCCGCGACGCCTTCAAGGACGGCGACGTCTGGTTCAACACCGGCGACGTGATGCGGCCGCAGGGGCTCGGGCACGCGGCGTTCGGCGATCGCCTCGGCGACACGTTCCGGTGGAAGGGGGAGAACGTCGCGACCACCGAGGTGGAGGCCGCGCTGGCGGCCGACCCGCAGATCGAGGAGTGCACCGTGTTCGGCGTGGAGATTCCCAACACCGGCGGCCGGGCGGGGATGGCGGCGGTCAAGGTGCGCGACGGCGCCGAGTTCGACGGCATCGAGTTGGCCGAGACGCTGTACGACCGGCTGCCCAGCTACGCGATCCCGCTGTTCATCCGGATCGTCGACCAGCTGGAGGCCACCAGCACCTTCAAGAGCCGCAAGGTCGACCTGCGCGACGAGGCCTACGGCGAGCACGTCGACGATCCGCTGTTCGTGCTCGGCGGGCGCCGCGAGGGCTACATCCCGTATCACGACGCCTACCCCGCTCAGGTCGCCGCGGGCGAAGCGCCGAAAGGCTGAGCCCAATTTCCATCTGTTCAGCGAGACCTGCGACTTCCACTCGGCGTTCGACGCAGCCAACGCTGAACAGATCGGGAATCCAACTAGCCTGAATTCCGTGCAGTCGACCTTCCTCGGCAAACCGGTCGCCGGTGACCGTGCCCTGATCATGGCCATCGTCAACCGCACCCCGGACTCGTTCTACGACCGCGGCGCGACGTTCACCGACAAGGCCGCGATGGACGCCGTGCACCGGGTGATCGCCGAAGGCGCCGACGTCATCGACGTCGGCGGCGTCAAAGCGGGCCCCGGGCCGCTCGTCGACGCCGACGAGGAGACCGCCCGGGTCGTGCCGTTCATCGAGTGGCTGCGGGCCGAATACCCCGAGCAGCTGATCAGCGTCGACACCTGGCGCGCCGGCGTCGCGAAGCTGGCCTGTGCGGCCGGAGCGGACCTGATCAACGACACCTGGGCGGGCGCCGATCCCGGACTGCCGGCGGTGGCGGCGGAGTTCGGCGCCGGGCTGGTGTGCTCCCACACCGGCGGGGCGACGCCGCGCAGCCGCCCGTTCCGGGTGAACTACGGCACCACCACGCGGGGTGTGGTCGACGACGTCGTCGCCGACGTCACCGCGGCCGCGGAGAAGGCGGTGTCGGAGGGCGTCGCGCGGGACGCGATCCTCATCGACCCGACCCACGATTTCGGCAAGAACACTTATCACAGCCTTAGTTTGTTGCGGCACGTAAAAGATCTTGTTAAGACCGGATGGCCGGTCCTGATGGCCCTGAGCAACAAGGATTTCGTCGGGGAGACTCTGGGTGTGGAGCTGACCGAGCGTCTGGAGGGAACCCTGGCGGCCACCGCGTTGGCGGCAGCCGACGGGGCCAGGATGTTCCGTGTTCACGAGGTCGGCCCCACGCGGCGCGTGCTGGAGATGGTCGCGTCGATCCAGGGAACGCGTCCACCGACGCGCACGGTGAGGGGACTGGCATGACCACAGCGCCTGAACTCGGAGTCAACTGCCCGCCGGGCACCGAGACGTGGTTGGCGGACCACACCTGGAACCGGCCCACCTGGACCGTCGCGCAACTCCAGCAGGCCAAGGCCGGCCGCACCGTCTCGGTGGTCCTGCCCGCCCTCAACGAAGAAGAGACCATCGCCTCGGTGATCGACACGATCAGCCCGATGCTGGGCGGCCTGGTCGACGAACTCGTCGTGCTCGACTCCGGCTCGACCGACGAGACGGAGATCCGCGCGATCGCCGCCGGCGCCAAGGTCGTCAGTCGCGAACAGGCGCTGCCGGAGGTGCCGCCCAACCCCGGGAAGGGTGAGGTGCTGTGGCGGTCGCTGGCCGCCACCACCGGCGACGTGGTCGTGTTCGTCGACTCCGACCTGATCGACCCCGATCCCATGTTCGTGCCGCGCCTCGTCGGCCCGCTGCTCACCCGCACCGGAATTCACCTGGTCAAAGGCTTCTACCGGCGCCCGCTGAAGGTGGGCACCGGCGAGGACGCCAACGGCGGCGGCCGGGTCACCGAACTCGTCGCGCGGCCGTTGCTGGCGGCGCTGCGCCCCGAACTCGGCGGTGTCCTGCAGCCGCTCGGCGGTGAGTACGCCGCCACCCGGGACCTGCTGACCTCGGTGCCGTTCGCGCCGGGGTACGGCGTCGAGATCGGCCTGCTCATCGACACCTACGACCGTCTCGGACTGGACGCCATCGCGCAGGTCAACCTCGGCATCCGGGCGCACCGCAACCGGCCGCTGACCGAGTTGGGCGCGATGAGCCGGCAGGTCATCGCCACGCTGCTGAGCCGCTGCGGCGTGCCCGACTCGGGGGTGGGGCTAACCCAGTTCGCCACCGACGGCGACGACTTCGTCAGCCGGACGACGAACGTGTCGCTGACGGATCGGCCGCCGATGAACACGCTGCGCTGACGGACCCGACGGTCGCGGCCTGTCGGACCCGTCAGGCAGGATCATGGGCGTGACCCTGATCCTGCTCTATCTGGTCGTCCTCGTCCTGGTCGCCGTCGTCCTGTTCGCCGTGGCGAGCGTGATATTCGGGCGCGGTGAGCAGCTGCCGCCGCTGCCGCGGGCCACCACCGCCACGATGCTGCCGGCCTTCGACGTCACCGCCGCCGACGTCGACGCGGTCAAGTTCACCCAGGTCCTGCGCGGCTACCACACCGGCGAGGTGGACTGGGTGCTCGACCGGCTGGGTCAGGAGCTCGACTCGTTGCGCGGCGAACTGGCGATGCTGCGCGCGGCCGCGTCGCACACCGGCGGGGAGCCGGGATGAGCGAAGCGGGGCTGGTCCGCTGCGACTGGGTTCCATTCGGAGACGGCGCGGACGCCGCGCTGTACCGGGCCTACCACGACACCGAATGGGGCCACCCGCTGCACGGCCGCGCCGCAATGTTCGAACGGATGAGCCTGGAAGCCTTCCAGAGCGGTCTGTCGTGGCTGACCATCCTGCGCAAGCGGGACAACTTCCGCGCCGCGTTCCACGGCTTCGACATCGAGACGGTGGCCGGTTTCGGTGCGGCCGAGGTTGACCGGCTGATGGCCGACGCGGGCATCGTCCGCAACCGGGCCAAGATCGACGCCACCATCGCCAACGCCCGGGTGGCCGCCGACCTCGACGTCGACCTCGACGAGCTGCTCTGGTCGTTCGCGCCGCCGCCGCGCCCGCGACCGGCCGCGATGTCCCACGTCGCCGCGGTCACCCCGGAGTCCATCGCGATGGCCCGCGAGCTCAAGCGGCGCGGTTTCCGGTTCGTCGGCCCGACCACGGCCTACGCGTTGATGCAGGCCACCGGGATGGTCGACGACCACCTCGCCACCTGCTGGGTTCGCCCCGCCGGAACCGGGTAGCAGCCGGGTCTTGCACACGGTGGTGCGGCGATAGGGAACAATGGACGGCGATGTACGACGCAGACCGGCTCACACGCGGAGGGAGCACTCGATGGCGGCGATGAAGCCCCGAACCGGCGACGGTCCTTTGGAGGCGACAAAGGAGGGGCGCGGCATCGTGATGCGGGTACCGCTGGAGGGCGGCGGACGCCTCGTCGTCGAGCTCACCCCGGACGAAGCCGCCGCACTCGGCGACGAGCTGAAGAACGTCACCAGCTGACCGCTACGCGGTGACCTTGCGGTAGATCTCCAGCGTCTGTTCGGCGATGTGCGCCCAGGAGAACTCGTCGATGCACCGCTGACGACCGGCCCGGCCATACGATTCGGCCCGGGCCGGATCCGCCACCAGGGCGTTGACGGCGGCGGCCAGCCCCGCCTCGAACGCCTCCGGTTGGTCGGGGTCGTAATGCACCAGCGTTCCGGTGCGGCCGTCGTCCACCACCTCGGGGATGCCGCCCACATCGGAGGCCACCACCGCCGTCGCGCAGGCCATCGCCTCCAGGTTCACGATCCCGAGCGGTTCGTAGACCGATGGGCATACGAAAACCGTTGCCGCGGTGAGGATTTCCCGAATCTTGGGACCGGCCAGCATGTCCTGCACCCAGAACACGCCGGTGCGCGCGGCCGCCAGCTGCTGCACCGCCGCGCCCACCTCGGCCGCGATCTCCGGGGTGTCCGGCGCTCCCGCGCACAACACCAGCTGGATGTCCGGGCTGAACTGATGGGCGGCCGCGACCAGGTGCGCGACCCCCTTCTGCCGGGTGATCCGGCCGACGAACGCGACGACCGGGCGGTTCGGGTCGACGCCGAGGCCGGCCAGCACCGAGTCACTCGGCTCGGCGGTCTGCGGACACCAGACCGCCGTGTCGATGCCGTTCTTGACGACGTGCACGTGGTTGGGATCCAGCGCCGGGTACACCCGCAGCACGTCCTCGCGCATCCCCGCGCTGACGGCGATCACCGCGTCGGCCGCTTCCACGGCGGTGCGTTCCACCCAGGACGAGATCCGGTATCCGCCGCCGAGCTGTTCGGCCTTCCACGGCCGCAGCGGCTCCAGCGAGTGCGCCGTCAGGACGTGCGGCACGCCGTACAGCAGGGCGGCCAGGTGGCCGGCCATGCCGGTGTACCAGGTGTGCGAGTGCACGACGGCGGCGCCGGCGGCGGCGTTGGCCATCACCAGATCGGCCGACAGCGTCGACAGTGCGGCGTTGGCGCCGGCCAGCGCGGGGTCGGGCCGGTGCACGAAGACGTCGGGCTGACCGGGCCTGGGCGCCCCCATGCAGTGCACGTCGACGTCGCAGAGGCGGCGCAACTGGGCGACGAGTTCGGTGACGTGCACACCCGCGCCGCCGTAGACCTCCGGCGGATACTCCCGTGTCATCATCGCCACCCGCATACCGTCCGACGGTAGTGCCAGCACCGGGTGGCCGCACGGACAGGGCAGGAGAAATTCCGTCTTCGGCGCCATAGCGCTGGCCACCTCTGTCGGGTGTCTATAGGTTTGTCCCCATGAGGGAAGCGCCACATGTGCTGGGCATCGTCCTGGCCGGCGGGGAGGGGAAGCGGCTGTATCCGCTGACGGCGGATCGGGCCAAGCCGGCTGTTCCCTTCGGTGGCGGCTACCGGCTGATCGACTTCGTCCTGTCGAACCTCGTCAACGCGCGCTATCTGCGCATCTGCGTTCTGACGCAATACAAGTCGCATTCGCTGGACCGGCACATCTCGCAGAACTGGCGGCTGTCCGGTCTGGCCGGGGAGTACATCACCCCTGTCCCGGCCCAGCAGCGGCTGGGCCCGCGGTGGTACACCGGCTCGGCCGACGCGATCTACCAGTCGATGAACCTCATCTACGACGAAGACCCGGACTACATCGTCATTTTCGGCGCCGACCACGTGTACCGGATGGACCCCGAGCAGATGGTGCAGCAACACATCGACAGCGGGGCGGGCGCCACCGTCGCCGGCATCCGGGTGCCCCGCTCGGAGGCCTCGGCATTCGGCTGCATCGACGCCGACGAGTCCGGCCGCATCCGCAGCTTCCTGGAAAAACCGGCGGAGCCGCCGGCCTGCGCCGACGATCCGGACCAGACGTTCGTGTCGATGGGCAACTACGTGTTCACCACCAAGGTCCTCATCGACGCGATCAAGGTCGACGCCGACGACGACCACTCCGATCACGACATGGGCGGCGACATCATCCCGCAACTCGTGGCCGACGGGATGGCGTCGGTCTACGACTTCAACAACAACCAGGTTCCCGGAGCCACCGAACGCGACCACGGCTATTGGCGTGACGTCGGAACGCTCGACGCGTTCTACGACGCCCACATGGATCTGGTGTCGGTGCACCCCATCTTCAACCTGTACAACCGGCGCTGGCCGATCCGCGGCGGCACCGAGAACCTGGCGCCGGCCAAGTTCGTCAACGGCGGTTCGGCACAGGAGTCCGTGGTCGGGGCCGGCAGCATCATCTCGGCGGCCTCGGTGCGCAACTCGGTGCTGTCGTCCAACGTCGCCATCGACGACGGCGCGATCGTCGAGGGCAGCGTGCTGATGCCGGGAGTGCGGGTCGGCCGCGGGGCGGTGGTGCGCCGGGCGATCCTGGACAAGAATGTCGTCGTCGGGCCGGGCGAGATGGTGGGCGTCGACATCGACAAGGACCGCGAGAAGTTCTCCGTCAGCGCCGGCGGCGTGGTCGCCGTCGGCAAGGGCATCTGGATCTGACCGAAGGCCGTCCGGTCAGCGCGGCGCGCGGGGCGGCTCCTGCCAGTCGGCCGGCGCGGCGGTGGGCGGCGCATAGGGCGCGTCCTTACGGTGCTTGATCCGTCGCCACAGCCGCCAGCCCGACCAGATCAGTGCGGCCAGGATGACCAGCACCAGCAGCGGCACCAGCAACGCGACGAAGACCAGACCGAAGCTGGTGAAGTCCTCGATGGTCGACAGCACGGGAGCGGCCACACCGGCGGTCGCCACGTTGGCGGCGGGCCGCACCGCGGTCTTGGTCAGTGACACCACCAGCGCGATGACGACGCCGATCACCACCGGGATCCAGCCGCCGGAGCGGGCCCATTCGCCCGGATCGGCGACCGCCGCGGTCTGGGCCGCGGTGCCCGAGCCGAACACGATGCCGCCGGACGCGGGCCGCACGAAGGTCTGCACGGTGTCGTTGACCGAGTCCAGTGCCGGCACCTTGTCGGCGACGATCTCGACGGCCAGCAACACCACCAGGATGGCCAGCACCCAGCCGTTCTCCATCCAGTTCCAGCCCTGGGGGAGATTCACGACGTCGGTGAAGCGGGCCAGCAGCCCCAGCATGAGCATCGGGATGTAGGCGTTCAGCCCGGCGGCGGTCGACAGGCCGAGACCCGTCAGCAACTGTTCCACGCGACCAGTATGGGCCGCGCCGCACCGGGACCGGGTCAGAACCTGTCGTCACCACACATTCGGGATCAACCGGTAGCGCACCCGTTGCCGATACTCCCGATAGCCCGGCAGCTGTTCGGTCAGCATTCGCTCCTCGTCGACGATCCGCGCGCCGAGCACCACGGCCGACGGGACCAGCACGGCCAGGCCCCAGTACGAGTCCAGCGCCAGGGGAGTCCCCAGCATCATGACGAGCCCTCCGGCGTACATCGGATGCCGCACCAGTCCGTAGAGTCCCGTGGTGACCAGCCGCTGGCCGGCCTCCACGGTGATCGTGGCCGCGGCGTAACCGTTCTGGATCACCACCAGCTGAGCCACCACAAGCCCGACGGCCACCAGCACATTGCCGGCGATCACCAGCCAGGTCGGCACCGACGACCAGCCGAACCGGTGATCCAGCGCGCTGACCACGAACAGCGCCGCCGACAGCAGGTAGATGGCCGACATGACCAACCGCTGCGCGGGCCGGGTCTCGGCGGTCGGGCCGGCGTGCATCCGGCGGGCCAACGCGTCGGGGTCGGCGACGGCGAGGTAGAGGCTCGGCAGCAGCGTGGCCAAGGCGAAGACCGCGACGAAAAGCCATGCCTGCCAATAACGGAACGTGCCGGCCGGCCAGAACAGCGTCACGGCGAAGAACGCCAGACCCGCCGCCATCGACGCGACTGTCCGGATCGCGAGCTTCATGACCCCCTCCTCACCTGAGGTCGCGTCGCCGTAAAGCGCTGGCGCCCAACAGGATCAACACGATGTCGGCGGCGAGCAGCCAGAGCAGCGGGACGGCGGTGAAGCTGCCGGCGTCGACCCGCGGGATGTGCGAGAACGGTTCGAGGTTCAGCAGCCACTGCGGGAACCCGGCCAGCGACCCCAGCATGTACAGCGCGATGAACGCGACGAGCACGGCCCAGGCCGCCGGGGTGAACCGGGGCGTCAGCCCGAACAGCGCCACGGTCACCGCGGCGAGTAACCACACCGCGGGCAACTGCACGGCGGCGGTGGCGATCACGGTGGGCAGCTTGGCGCCGACGTCGCCGGCCGCGATGCCGTAGGTCAGGCCCGTGACCGCGCCGGCCAACAGCATCGCGACTGCCGAGCCGACGATCGCGAGCGTGAGATAGCTTGCCAGCCAACGGGTTCGGCCGACCGCTCCGGCCAGCAACGTCTCGGCGCGACCGGTCGCCTCCTCCTGGTGCAGGCGCAGCAGCATCGAGATGACGAAGGCCGAAGCCACCATGCCCAGCATGCTGAACGCGATCGCGATGAAGGCCTGTTCCATGGCGGCGGTACCGCCGAGACGGACGACGATGTCACGGGCGGGTCCGCTGTCGCCGATCTCGTCGCCCACCCCGTGCGCGACGCTGCCGATCATCAGCCCGTAGAGGCACAGACCCACCGTCCACAGCAGCAGGGCGCCGCGGCTGACCCGCCGGGCCAGGCCGAGGGGGCCGGCCAGCCCGGGCGCCGCCGAGCCCGGCCCGGCCCGCTCCGCCAGTAGTCCGGCGCCGACGTCACGGCGGCGCAGCAGCCGGAACGCCAGCACCGTCAGCACGACGCAGGCAATCAGATGCAGTGCCAGCACCCACCACCGCTCGCCGGCGAACGGCCGGACCTGCAGCGACCAGCCCAACGGCGAAAGCCAGGACAGCGGACTCCATCCGGTGGCCGACTGGGCATCGCCGACGGCGCGCAGCGTGAAGGCGGCGGCCAGCACCGCGAAGGCCAGGCCCCGGGCCGTGCGCGCGTTGGCCGACAGCTGGGCGGCGACGGCGGCGACCGCGCTGAACACCAGGCCCGAGCCGGCCAGCGCCAGCGCGAACGCCAGCGAGCCGGCGGCCGGGATGTCGACGGTCAGCAGACCGGCGAAGCCGATCAGCCCGGTCAGCAGCGACGCGCCGAAACTCAGTCCCAGCGCGGCGGTCAGGCCGGCGTAACGGCCGATCGCGGTCGAGTCGAGCAACTCGACCCGGCCGGCCTCTTCGTCGGCGCGGGTGTGCCGGATGACGGTCAGGATCACCGCCACCGCGATCAGCACGTGGAACATCCCGGCCTTCCACACGCCGAGCGCGCCGAGGTTGTCGGCGTAGATGTTGCCGTACATGGCCCGCTGGGCGGGGCTGGCCATGATCGAGGCGACCATGCCGGCCCGGTCGGCGTCGGTCGGATAGACCTTGCTGATGCTGCCGACGTAGACCGTGGCCAGCGGAACCGACAGCAGCAGGATCCACAGCGGTGCGACGATCCGGTCGCGGCGCAGGTACAGCCGCAGCAGCCGCAGTGTCCCGGTGTATTTCGCGGACCAGGCCGCGGTCGGCGCATCCGGCGTACCCGGGCGATCCAGCAGCGCGCTGGTCATCGGTTCACCTCCTCGGGCGTCGGGGCGGTGCCGTAGTGCCGCAGGAACAGGTCCTCCAGCGTCGGCGGCTTGCTGACCAGGCTGCGGACCCCGGCCTGCCCGAGTGCCTGCATCAGTTCGGGCAGGCTGGCGCTGTCCACCTGCGCGTGCAGGGTGCTGCCCTGGTAGCCGATGTCTTCGACTCCCGGAATCCGCCGGAGATCGCCTGGGTCGCTGAGCAATTCGGCCTTGATCGACGTGCGGGACAGGTGGCGCATCGAGTCCAGCGTGCCGGACTCGACGGTCCGGCCCGCGCGGATGATGGTCAGCCGATCGCACAGCGCCTCGGTCTCGGCGAGGATGTGACTGGACAGCAGCACCGTGACGCCACGGTCGCGGGCCTCGACGACGCACTGTTGAAAGACGTTCTCCATCAACGGGTCCAGGCCGGTGCTGGGCTCGTCCAGCAGCAGCAGTTCGGCATTGGAGGCGAACGCCGACACCAGCGACACCTTCTGCCGGTTGCCCTTCGAGTAGGTGCGGGCCTTCTTGTGCGGATCGAGGTCGAAGCGTTCGATCAGCTCGGCCCGCCGCCCGGCGTCGATGCCGCCGCGCATCCGCGCCAACAGGTCGATCGTCTCGCCGCCGGTCAGCGACGGCCACAGCGTGACATCGCCTGGCACGTAGGCGATCCGCCGATGCAGGGCGACCGCGTCGGCCCACGGGTCGCCGCCGAGCAGGCGCACCGTCCCGCCGTCGGACCGGGCCAGCCCCAGCAGGATCCGGATGGTGGTTGACTTGCCGGCGCCGTTCGGGCCGAGGAAGCCGTGGACTTCACCCGGGCCGACCGTCATGTCGAGACCGTCCAGGGCCCGCACCGAACCGAAATTCTTTGTCAGGCCGTGGATTTCGATGGCGTATGGTTGTGGGCTCATTTCGCCTCCCTGTCTTCGGTTTCGGTGCGTGCGACGAATGCGTCGTACATCGTGGAATCGGCCAGCAGGCCCTGGGTGTACACCTCGAGCGCGGGCAGCACCATGTCCCGGGCGTAGTCGCGGAGCACGGTTCGCAGGTCGGCGCCGCCGTGCAGTTGCAGGTAGAGCATGAATGCGCCGCCGCTGGAGAGCGCCAGGAAGAGGGCGCGGGCCTTGGGATCCCGGCTGGGTTTCACGGTCCCGGCGCGCACACCCTCGTCCATGTACTGCTCGGCGTTGTCGATCATCGTCCGCCACAGCGTCCGGGCCAGTTCCCCGCCGGTCTGCATGGTGCGCACCAGGTACGCCATCAGCGGCGCGAACTCCTCGATCTCGGCGAGCGCGCCGAACCAGGCCGCCGGGTCGTGGGTTCGCAGGGTCTCGCTCTTGGCTTCCCGGATGACCTCCGTGACGTAGGTGTCGCAGGTCTTGCGCAGGCCTTCCTTGGAGCCGAAGTGATGGATCACCAGGGCGGGGCTGACGCCGGCGGCGGTGGCGATCGCGCGGACGCCGGTGCCGAATCCGTCGCGCCCGAAGAGGTCGATCGCGGCGTCGCGGATTCGGGCGGTGGTGGTCAAATCGTCCGCTGAACGCATGTTCACAATTCTAAACAGTCGTTCAGTCCTGTCAACGGCGCAGACCCGCGACGGTTGGGTGGACTCTCCCGGCGTCAGTCGCGCGCGGCGGCCAGGATGCCGTCGCCGAGCGGAACCAGAACAGGCGTGAACCGCTCGTCCTCGGCGATCAGCCGGGCGGCTTCGCGCACCGCGATCACCTCGGGGTCGTTCGCCGACGGATCCCCGGCCCGGCCGCCGAGGGCGGCATGGTGCACGACGATGACCCCGCCGGGCCGCAGCAACCGGATTCCCTCGAGCACGAAGTCGGCCTGATCGGCCGGGTCGGCGTCGATGAACACCAGGTCGTAGGACTCGTCGGCCAACCGGGTGAGCACCTCCTGGGCGCGTCCGGTGATCAGCCGCGTCCGCGACGGTCCGATGCCGCCCTCATGGAAGGCCTGTTTGGCCAGGCGCTGGTGCTCGGGCTCGATGTCGATGGTCGTCAGCACCCCGTCGTCGCGCATCCCGGAGAGCGCCCACAGACCGCTCACCCCGGCCCCGGTGCCCACCTCCACGACGGCCTTGCCGCCGGAGAGCCGGGTCAGCATGCTCAGCAGCGCACCGACGGCCGGCGTCACCGCCCCGGCGCCGCTGTCCTCCGCTCGTTCCCGGGCGGCGGCGAGCACCGCGTCCTCGGTGATCGAACCCTCGGCGTGGGCGAGCATGGATTCAGCGCGACTCGGCCGGGTTGCCACCGGCGGTTCCTCAGCGGGCATGCCCGCAGCGTAGATCGAATGCCGTTCCCACTGTGGGTGGCGCGCCCATCTGCCCAGCGCAATCGGGGCGGCGACGGGTTTCTCAGCAAATGTTCAGCCGCCTCATATGCCCGCCACACGCCGATGCACAACGGTATTCGGCATGGACCACGGCGGTAGCTGGCCCGGGAATAGCGGCGACGAATTCCACGTTGCCGACTTCAACGGTTCACGTGCCGTCAGCGGCCCGCCGCTACCGTGCGGCAGTTTCGGTCAGGAGGATCCGACGACCAGAACGCTCATGGCTCCCCCCGTTTCGATGGCCGGCGTGTCACACGCCGACAACGGCGAGTCCGGTTGGGTGGAGTCATCCGACGAGTTGCAGGGCACCGCGGTGTTCGACGCCACCGGCGACAAGGCGGCCATGCCGTCCTGGGACGAACTCGTGCGCCAGCACGCCGATCGGGTGTACCGGCTGGCCTATCGGCTGTCGGGCAACCAGCACGACGCCGAGGACCTCACGCAGGAGACGTTCATCCGGGTGTTCCGCTCGGTGCAGAACTACCAGCCCGGCACGTTCGAGGGCTGGCTGCACCGGATCACCACCAACCTGTTCCTCGACATGGTCCGCCGGCGTGGCCGGATCCGGATGGAGGCACTGCCCGAGGACTACGAGCGCGTGCCGGCGTCCGACCCCGATCCCGAGCAGATCTACCACGATTCGCGGCTGGGCGCCGACCTGCAGGCGGCCCTGGACTCGCTGGCGCCGGAGTTCCGCGCCGCGGTCGTCCTGTGCGACATCGAGGGCCTGTCCTACGAGGAGATCGGCGCGACGCTGGGCGTCAAGCTGGGCACGGTGCGCAGCCGCATCCACCGCGGCCGCCAGGGCATCCGGGACTTCCTGGCCGCGCATTCACAGGACCCGCAGTACACGACCAAGTCGGTCTGAGTCCGGCCCCGCGATCCCCGAGGTGTCCGGAGTTCTCGCAGCGGAGCGATCGCGCGCGCTACATTCGAGGGCGGTAGTGCCGCGACGCGAGCCGGCGATGCGGGACGATTCCCGCGGCGCGGCGGGCGAATGGGTGAGGAGTCGGGTGATGTTCGAGCGGGGTCACGTGTTCCGCCTGTTCTCCCGGTTGCCGGCACACTTCGCCTCGCAGAGCGACGCCCCCGTCGGCGCCCCTCGCCAGTTCCGTTCCACCGAACATCTGTCTACCGAGGCCATCGCCGCATACGTCGACGGCGAACTGCGGATGAACGCCCACATGCGGGCCGCCACCCACCTGTCCCAGTGCGTGGAGTGCGTCGCCGAGGTGGACGCGCAGCGTCAGGCCCGGGAGGCCCTGCGCGACTCGTATCCGATCGACCCGCCGACGTCGCTGGTGGGCCGGCTGACGCAGATCCCGTACTCGTCGCTGGCGCAGCCGGAGACATCCGTCGGCGAGGGGTTCGAGGACGAGCCGCCGGACCCGGGGAGAAATCGGCGCCGCCGGTAGGGTGATAGCCGGGCAGGCTGCTGCCTCAGTGTTTGCGTCGCGCGCGCGTCGCGGCAGGACGCACCAGACGCGAGATAGAGGGTGAGTTGAGCTCCAACCAGGACAACACCGGTCAACCGGCCAGCGGTCCGCGCCTGGCGCCGCGTCCCGTGTCGCGCCCGCCCGTCGACGAGGCGTCGCGTCGTACCTTCTCCCGCCCCGACGGCGTCGAAGGGTCGTTCGTGGCCGACGAGCTGCGCCCGCAGCAGTTCCGCGACGGCTCCGACTTCCGACCCGATCAGCGGCCCAAGGACCCGGTGCTGGCCGAGGCGTTCGGGCGGCCCTATCCCGGTGGGGATTCCCTGCAGCGCCACCCCGTCGACGCCGATGCCATGGCGGCCGAGAAACTCGGCGACGAGGAACCCGACGACCCGTGGCGGGACCCCGCGGCGCCGGCCGCGCTGGGCGCTCCGGCGGTCGTGGAACCCGCGAGCGGCCCGGCCGCGACGCAGCCGGGCAAGCTCGGCGTGCGCGACGTCCTGTTCGGCGGCAAGGTCTCCTATCATGCCCTGGCGATCCTCGGCGTCACGGCGTTGCTGGTCGGCATGCTCGGCGGCTGGGTCGGCCGAAAGACGGCCGAGGTGGTGGAGGCGTTCACCACCTCCAAGGTCACCCTGCAGACCGGCGACGGCCAACAGCTGCCGGTGGGGCAGTTCGCCAAGGTGGCCGCGTCGGTGGCCGACTCGGTGGTCACCATCGAAGCCACCAGCAACGATCAGGGGTCGCAGGGGTCGGGTGTGGTCATCGACGGCCGCGGCTACATCGTCACCAACAACCACGTCATCTCCGATGCCGCCAACAACCCCAGCCAGTACAAGACCACCGTCGTGTTCAACGACGGCAAGGAGGTGCCGGCCAACCTGGTCGGCCGGGACCCGAAGACCGACCTGGCGGTGCTCAAGGTCGACAACGTCGACAACCTGACGGTCGCCCGGCTGGGCGACTCCGACAAGGTGCACGTCGGCGACGAGGTCATCGCCGCGGGCGCGCCGCTGGGCCTGCGCAGCACCGTCACCCACGGCATCATCAGCGCGCTGCACCGGCCGGTCCCGCTGTCCGGCGACGGCTCGGACACCGACACCGTCATCGACGCCCTGCAGACCGACGCGTCGATCAACCACGGCAACTCCGGCGGCCCGCTGATCAACATGGCCTCGGAGGTCGTCGGTATCAACACGGCCGGAAAGTCGTTGTCCGACAGCGCAAGTGGCCTCGGCTTCGCCATCCCCGTCAACGAGGTCAAGGCCACCGCCGAGACTCTGATCAAGGACGGCAAGATCAACCACCCGACGCTGGGTGTGAGCGCCCGCTCGGTCAGCAACGACGTCGCCTCCGGCGCCCAGGTCGCCAACGTCAAGGCCGGCGGTCCGGCCGAGAAGGGCGGCATCCAGGAGAACGACGTCGTCGTCAAGGTCGGCGACCGGACGGTGGCCGACGCCGACGAGATGACCGTGGCGGTGCGGCAGTTGAAGATCGGCCAGCCCGCCCCGATCGAGGTCGTGCGCGACGGCCGGCACGTCACCCTCACGGTCACCCCGGCCTCGGACGGCTAGTTCCGTGTTCGCCAACGTGGGCTGGGGCGAGATGCTGGTTCTCGTCGTCATCGGCCTCGTGGTGCTGGGCCCGGAGCGACTGCCCGGAGCCATCCGCTGGGCGTCGAGCACGCTGCGTCAGGCCCGCGACTACATCAGCGGCGCCACCAGCCAGTTGCGCGAAGACCTGGGGCCGGAGTTCGACGATCTGCGCGAGCCGCTGTCGGAGCTGAACAAGCTGCGCGGCATGTCGCCGCGGGCCGCGATCACCAAACACCTTCTGGACGGCGATGATTCGGTGCTGAGCAGTTTCGAGAAGTCGTTCGACGACGCGAAGTCCGCCGTGGCGGAGACCAGGGCGGAGCTGGTGGTGCCCCCGGCCGCGGCGCAGCGGTCACCGGCCGTGCCGGCCGAGCCGGACCCGACGCTGCCCACGCCCTTCGACCCCGACGCCACCTAGTTTCTCGGATCTGATCAGCGTCCTCTGCGAGGCTTACTCGCACTTTTTCGCAGCTACCGCTGAACAGATCGAGGGTTGCGGCCGAACAGATCGAGGGGTGCGGGTCAGCGCCGCGTGGTGTCCAGGCCCAGCGACATCCCGGCCAGCCCGCGGCGGCGCGCCGACAGCGCGTCGGCCACCTTCTGCAGCTCCTTGCCCGCCGCCGACTCCGGGGCCGAAAGCACCAGGGGCACACCGGAATCGCCCGCGGTGACCAGGGCGGGATCGAGCGGCACCCGGCCGAGCAACGGAACATCGGCGCCGGTGACCCGGGACAGGCTCTCGGCCACCTGCTGTCCGCCGCCCTCGCCGAACACCTGCATCGTCGAGCCGTCCGGCAGCACCAGGCCGGACATGTTCTCCACCACCCCGACGACGCGCTGACGGGTCTGCACCGCGATGGCCCCGGCGCGTTCGGCCACCTCGGCGGCGGCCAGTTGCGGCGTGGTGACGACGATGATCTCCGCGCCCGGAACCAGTTGTGCCACAGAGATTGCCACGTCGCCGGTGCCCGGCGGCAGGTCGAGCAGCAACACGTCCAGATCGCCCCAGTAGACGTCGGCGAGGAACTGCTGCAGCGCGCGGTGCAGCATCGGGC
>CAZTAA010000047.1:0-31488 GCA_964611465.1 uncultured Mycobacterium sp.
GCCATGGTCCAACTCGCAACCGAGCAACCGGGCGTCCTGGTCAAGACCGACGACCTCGCCAAGGCCCAGGGCATCCCGCCGCAGTTCCTCGTCGACATCCTGTCGGAACTTCGGACCGACCGACTGGTGCGCAGCCAGCGCGGCCGCGACGGCGGCTACGAACTCGCCCGGCCCCCGCACCAGATCAGCATCGCCGACGTGCTGCGCTGCATCGACGGGCCGTTGGCCAGCGTCCGGGACATCGGCCTGGGCGACCTGCCCTACTCCGGTCCGACCGCGGCCCTCACGGACGTGTGGCGCGCGCTTCGGGCCAGCATGCGATCCGTTCTCGAACGCACCAGTCTGCAAGACGTCGCGACCGGCAAACTACCGTCGCCCGTCGCGCAGCTGGCCGACGACTACCGCGCGCAGGAAGCGACCCGCGGGCACCGCGAATAGCCTTGCGCCTCAGCCGTTGTCAGATTCGTTGCCATACTTCGGCTTGCCGTCCTCGTCGAGCCAGTCGTTGACGGCGGTGCCCGACACGGTGCCATGCGAACCCGGTAGCACTGCCGTGGGCCGGTCCTCATAGGCCTGGACCATCTTGGCAGCCTCTTCCTTCGCGTGGTCGCCGACTTCGATCTTCGATTCTTTGTCCATGCCCGTCGGCTGCCCGTAAACGTGATCCGCGAAACACTCCGCGGCAAGCGTCTGTGAAGCTGAGGCCATGACGGAGCGCGGGCAGCAGCGTGTCGAGGTGCTGGGCAACATCGGGCCCAACTGGTTCGCATCGGTGATGGGTACCGGGATCGTCGCGACCGCGGGCGCCACCCTGCCGGTGCACCTGCCGGGCCTGCACGCTTTCACCGAGATCGTCTGGATCGTCGCGGCGCTGCTGCTTCTCGTCCTCGGAGTGTTAGTGGGCGGGCACTGGCTTCGGCATCCGCGGGTGGCCCGCAGCCACGCGCGCAATCCGCAGATGGCCCACTTCTACGGCGCGGCGCCCATGGCGCTGCTGACCGTGGCCGCCGGAGCGCTCCTCGTGGGCAAGGATCTGATCGGCATGCGCTTCGCCGTGGACGCCGCCTGGGTGCTGTGGACGGCCGGCACCATCGGCGGCCTCTTCACCGCGGTGAGCATCCCGTTCCTGATGTTCACGCAGTACAACGTCGAACCCGATGCGGCGTTCGGCGGCTGGCTGATGCCGGTGGTGCCGCCGATGGTGGCGGCGGCTACCGGCGCGCTGCTGATTCCGCACATGGCGCCCGGCACGGGCCGCCAGACCATGCTGTACGGCTGCTACGCGATGTTCGGCCTGTCCCTGGTGGCCTCGTTGATCATCATCTCGATGATCTGGAGCCGGTTGGCCCTGTACGGCACCTCGGGGACCGCGCGGGTGCCGACGCTGTGGATCGTGCTCGGCCCGCTGGGCCAGTCGATCACCGTGGCCGGCCTGCTCGGTGCCAACGCGGCGCAGGCGGTGCCGCCCGAAATCGCCCAGCCGATGGGAGCTTTCGCGATCCTGTACGGCGTTCCGGTCTGGGGCTTCGCGGTGCTGTGGATCGCGCTGGCCACCGCCCTGACCGTGCGCACGCTGCGGCGCGGCATGCCGTTCGCGCTCACCTGGTGGAGCCTCACCTTCCCGGTCGGCACCTTCGTCACCGGCACGACACAGCTGGCCGTCCACACGCATCTGCCCGCATTCCGGTACGCCGCGGTGGTCGCCTACGTCGGACTGCTGAGCACCTGGGTGCTCGTCGCGATCCGCACGACCCGCGGCAGTGTGCGCGGCAACCTGCTTCAGCCGGCCCCCGCCGGCGGCCCGGTCCGGGCGTACAAGGATCCGGCCCGCTGAGGTCTTGCTGATCGGCTGACCCGACCTGCCCCGGCGGCGTCACCGCCCGTGCCAGAATCGCGGGCGTGCGTGTTGGGATGACGATGCCGGTGATGGAGCCGGACCTGGACGCCGCGACGCTGCGGAACTGGGCGCGGGCCATCGACGCCGGACCTTTCTCGTCGCTGGCCTGGGGCGAACGCATCGCGTTCACTAACCCCGACAGCCTCACCCTGCTGGGTGCGCTTGCGGCCTGGACCGACCGGGTCGAGTTGGTGACGACGGTGATCGTGCCCCAGTTGCACGACCCGGTGATGTGCGCCAAGGCGCTGGCCACCGGCGACCTGCTGTGCGACGGCCGGCTCACGGTCGGGATCGGAGTCGGTGGGCGGCATGAGGACTATCACGCGGTGAGCGCGGACCCGAACACGAAGACCATGCGGGCCATGGCCGACCGTGTGGCGGTGATGCGCCGGGTCTGGGCCGGCGAGAAGCTGACCGGATCGGTGCTGCCCGTCGGTCCCGCACCGGTGCAGCACGGCGGCCCGCGACTACTGGTCGGCACCATCGGGCCCAAGACGGTGCGCAGCGCCGCGGCCTGGGCCGACGGGCTGGCGGGCATCTCCATGGACCTCGACACCGCCAAGGAGAAGGCGCTGTTCGACGTCGCGCGCGAATCCTGGTCCGCGGCAGGCAAACCCGCGCCACACCTGGCCACGTCGTTCTGGTTCGCACTGGGCGAGCCCAACGCCGCGCGGGATCAGGTGCGCCGCCACCTGTTGCGCTACATGAACTGGATACCCGCCCAGTACGTCGAGGCCATCGCATCCACCGCCGGCTCGGCCGGCACCGAGGACGACCTGGCCGCCCGGCTGCGGGCATTCGAGGCCATCGGCGCCGACGAAATCCACCTCATCCCAACAAGTTCCGGCCTCGGTCAGGTGCACCGCGCCGCCGAGGTCGTCAAGGAATTCCAATGACCGCACCCTTCGGCGCCTACCAGTTCGAGATCTATTTCCAGGGACTCACCGGCGCATTGCCGAAACTGCCGATGTCCTACGCCGAACTCGAGACCCGCGCTCAACACGCACTGTCGCCGTCGGTCTGGTCATACGTGGCCGGGGGAGCCGGTGACGAACGCACCCAGGATCTCAACGCGACCGCGTTCGCGAACTGGGGACTGATTCCGCGGATGCTGGTCGGCGCCACCGAACGCGATCTATCCGTAGAACTGTGGGGAAAGCGTTGGTCGGCACCGATTTTCATGGCGCCGATCGGGGTGATCGCCCTGTGTGCGCAGGACGGCCACGGCGACCTGGCCGCCGCCCGGGCCGCGGCCCGGACCGGTGTGCCGATGTGCGTCTCCACGCTGGTCGAGGACCCCATGGAGGACGTCGCCGCCGAATTCGGCGACACCCCAGGCCTTTACCAGCTCTACTGTCCCACCGACCGCGACATCGCCGAAAGCCTTGTGCACCGGGCCGAAGCGGCCGGCTACGCCGGGATCGTCGTCACGCTGGACACCTGGATTCCCGGGTGGCGTCCCCGCGACCTTGCGACCTCGAACTTCCCGCAGCTGCGGGGGCACTGCCTGGCCAACTACACCAGCGACCCGGTGTTCCGGCAGAAGGCGGGCCTCGCCGACGGCGCCGAGCCGCGGGAGGCGGTGATGTACTGGGCGAGCGTCTTCGGAAAATCCCTCACGTGGGACGACCTGACCTGGCTGCGGTCGCTGACCGAACTGCCGCTGATCCTCAAGGGCATCTGCCATCCCGAGGATGCCCGGCGGGCAATCGATTACGGCGTCGACGGCATCTACTGCTCCAACCACGGCGGACGCCAGGCCAACGGGGGACTGGCCGCGATCGACTGTCTGCCCGACGTGGTGGCCGCCTCGGGTGATCTGCCGGTGCTGTTCGACTCCGGCATCCGCTCCGGTGCCGACGTCGTCAAGGCACTCGCGCTGGGCGCCGCCGCCGTCGGCATCGGGCGGCCCTACGCCTACGGGCTGGCGCTGGGCGGCGTCGACGGCATCGTGCACGTGCTGCGGTCGCTGCTTGCCGAGGCCGATCTGATCATGGCGGTCGACGGGTATCCGACACTGGCCGACCTCACGCCCGACGCGCTGCGCCGCGTCCCCACCTCTTAGCGTTGAGTGAGGAACCTCGCAGACCGTCACTCACACATCGTCTGCGTGCGTCCTCACTCAACCCGGGATCGGTTCAGCCGGCGACGGCGGAAGACTCGGCGCGCGTGAGGTTTTCGCCCGTCCGCGGATCGAACAAATGGATACGGGAGGTGTCCAGCCAGATATCGGCCCGGCTGCCCGGCGCCACCCGGCTGGCCGGATCGAGCTCCACGCAGATCTGGGTCCGCAGGTGCTCGCTGTCCAGGTCGCTGGCCAGCTGCGCCAGGTGCGCGGAGATGTCCGCGGGCGCGTCGTAGGGCACGAATGCGTATTGCTCGTTGCCCAGCCATTCGGTCACGTCCACGTCGACGGCGAACGTCGCACCGCGGGCCGCGGTTTCGGGATCGACCAGCGTGGCGTCCTCGAAGCTGCCCGGCCGGATTCCCGCGATGAAGACCGTGTCCGTGCCGCCCAGGTGGTCCCAGTCGCTGCGCACGGGCACCGAGACGAACGGCAACTCCAGTTGACCATCGTGGATGCGGGCCGGGACGAAGTTCATCGGCGGTGACCCGATGAACCCGGCGACGAACAGGTTGACCGGATTCTCATAGAGCTCCCGCGGCGTCGCCACCTGTTGCAGCACACCCTTTTTCAGGACGGCCACCCGATCGCCGAGCGTCATCGCCTCGGTCTGGTCGTGGGTGACGTAGACGGTGGTGATCCCGAGCCGGCGCTGCAGGCGCAGGATCTCGGTGCGCATCTGCCCGCGCAGCTTGGCGTCCAGGTTGGACAGGGGTTCGTCGAACAGGAAGGCGTCCGCCTCCCGGACGATCGCCCGGCCCATCGCGACCCGCTGCCGCTGCCCGCCGGACAGGTTGGCGGGCTTGCGCTGCAGGTGCTCGTGCAGCTCGAGGGTGCGCGCGGCGTCCTCGACCCGCTGCCGGATCTCGCCGTCGGACAGCTTGCCCGACAACCGCAGCGGGAAGGCGATGTTCTCGAACACCGTCAGGTGCGGGTAGAGCGCGTAGTTCTGGAACACCATCGCGAGGTTTCGGTCACGGGGAGCCTTGTCGTTCACCAGCTTTCCGCCGATGTACATCTCGCCCGACGTGATGTCCTCCAGGCCGACGATCATCCGCAGCACCGTCGACTTTCCGCAGCCGGACGGGCCGACCAGGATCATGAACTCGCCGTCGGCGATGTCGAGGCTGACGTCGTTGACCGCGGGGTATCCGTCGCCGTACCGCTTGACGATGTTGCGCATCGAGATTTCGGCCATGCTTATCCCTTCACCGCTCCGGAGGTCAGACCCGCGACGATCCGGCGCTGGAAGATCAGCACCAGGATGACCACGGGGATCGTCACGACGACCGATGCCGCCATGACGTAGGGCACCGCCGACTGGAAGTACGACGCGCCCTGGAAGAAGGCCAGCGCCGCCGGGACGGTGCGGGCGTTGTCGGTCGAGGTCAACGAGATCGCGAACAGAAAGTCGTTCCAGCAGAAGAAGAACGTCAGGATCGCGGTGGTGAACACGCCCGGCGCCGCCAGCGGGACGATCACCTTGCGGAACGCCTGCCACGAGGTGGCGCCGTCCACCTGGGCGGCGTGTTCCATCTCCCACGGGATCTGCCGGAAAAACGCCGACAGCGTCCAGATCGACAGCGGCAGAGCGAATGTCAGGTAGGGGATGATCAGGCCGATCCAGGTGTCGTAGATGCCCAGATTGCGCCACATGTTGAACAGCGGACCCACCAGCGCCGCCTGCGGGAACATCGCGATCGCCAGCGCCAGCGACAGCAGCACCTTCTTGCCCGGGAACTCCAGGCGGGCGATCGCGTAGGCCGCGAACATCGCGATGATCACCGACAGCAGTGTCGCGATCAGGGCGATCCCGATCGAGTTGATCAGTGCCCGGGTGAACAGCGGTTGGTGGAAGACTTCGGTGAAGTTGTCGAAAGTCCATGAGGTGGGCAGGAACTGGGGCTTGCCCGACACGATGTCCGACGCCGGCTTGAACGCCAGCATGATCATCCACAGCAGCGGGAAGAAGCTGTAGACGACGATGACGAGGCCGGCGATCGTCCACCAGCGATTCGATTTGGGGGAGGTCATTCGTCGCCCCTCACCTGTGACAGATCGGTCTTGAACACTTTTATGAAGACCCAGGCGATCAGCACCACCGACAGGAACAGCAGAACCGAAACCGCCGATCCCATGCCGAGATTCACCAGTGTCACGTTCTGCCGGTAGGCCAGGAACGAGATGGTCTCGGTGTTGTTCGCGCCGCCGGTCATGACGAACGGATTGTCGAAGATCCGCCATGCGTCCAGCGTGCGGAACAGCAACGCCACCATGATCGCGGCCCTCATGTTCGGCAGCGTCACCTTCCAGAGGCGTTGCCAGGCCGTCGCTCCGTCGACCTGCGCGGCCTCCTGCATGTCCTCGGGCACCTGCACCAGGCCGGCCAGCAGCAGCAGCGAGATGAACGGGGTCGTCTTCCAGATCTCCGAGAGGCAGATCACGAACAGCGCCGACCACCGCTCGCCGAACCAGTTGAAATCACCCAGATTCAGCCAGCCGTTGACGAAGCCGGAGTCGATCGCGAACCCGTAGCGCCAGACGAACGCCGAGACCACGGTGACGATTCCGTACGGGATCAGGATCGCGGTACGCATCAGGCCGCGACCGCGGATGATCCGCAACATGACGTAGGCGAACATGAAGCCCAGCACCAATTCGATGGCGACGGTGACGACGGTGATGAACAGGGTCGTCAGAAAGTCGTTCCACCACACCGGATCCGTCAGGATCACCGCGTAGTTCCGCAGGCCGACGAAGGTGCGCCCGGCCGGATCGGTGAGCCGGTAGTTGTACAGCGACAGAAACAGTGCGTAAACCAGGGGATAGGCGGTCACCAGCAGCATGACCACGTAGGACGGCAACGTCAGCCAGGTGCCGAGGCGGCGTTCGCCCCGCAACCGGCCGCTGACCGTGGCCCGGTGTGAGGCAACAGTTTTGGACCCGTCATCGATCGTCGTCACAGCAGTCGCCTCCCGCTCAACACGTCAGCCATGAATCTGTCCGTCCGCTGCGGTGTGTCGCTGTTCACCGACGCGGGCGGATGCCAGCTCTGGATCACCGAGCCGGTGACGTCGACGTAGTACGGCGTGAGCGGGCGCGGTCCGCCTTCGCCGATCGAGTCGCGGATCAGGTCGGCGTTGGGGTACTTCTCCCGCACCTTCGGATCGTTGTAGGACGCTTCGTACGGCGACGGTTCACCTTCGTCGAGCATGTACTGGGTGGCCTTCGGCAAGGCGTTGACGCATTCCACCAACTGGACCGCGAGATCGGAATGGCGGGTATACGCGCCGATGGCGAGGTTCGCGCCGCCCAGCGGTGGCTGACTTGGCTTGTCCGGGAACACGCGCGGGTAACGCGCCCAGCCGATGTCGTCGACCACGTCCTGGCTCAGCGTGCCCTCCTCGACGGCACTGCGCGCGGCGGCCAGCACGTACGGCCAATTGAGCATGAACATGCCGTTGCTGCCCTGGAAGTTGGCCCGCGCCTGCTCTTCCTTAGCGGTCGACAGGTCGGCGGCCGCCGCCGGCGAGCGGGCGAGGTTGCCGATGATCTCGGCCGCCTTAGCGCCGGCCTCGCTCGCCAGACTCGGGGTGGCGTTGCGCCCGGCCTCGGGGTTGGTGATGATCTGTCCGCCCGCCCCGAGCACGAGTGCGTTGATCCACACCATGTAGCCCTCGTAGCGCGCTCCCTGTACCGCTACGCGTTTGCCTTGTCCCACAGCGGCTTTGATCATCTCGTCCCAGGTGAAGTCCGAGCTCTCCGGATTCACCCCGGCCGCCGCGGCCAATGACTTGCGGTACCAGAGCAACTGCGTGTTGGTCTTGAACGGTGCGGCATAGAGGGTGTCCTTCCACATGCCGGTGGCCACCGGGGCGGGCAGCATCCCGTCGGTCAGCCGGCCCTTCTCGGCCGCGGTGAACGGACGCAGGAAGCCGGCGTTGGCGAACTCGGCGGTGTAGACCACATCGGTGCTGAGCACGTCGATGGAGGTGTCCTTGGCGGCCAGTCGCCGCACCAGTTGTTCGCGCTGCTGAGTCGCGTCGTTGGGCAGCGTCTCGACCCGGACGCGGTAGGCGCCGTTCGACGCCGCGGCGCAGTCCTGGGCGCGCGTCACCGCGCCGCCGTTGTCGGGCATCGCGAACCAGGTGAGCACCGGCGCCCCGCCGTCGGAGCCGCCGCATCCGGTGAATGCCGTCGCCGCGAGAACCCCTGCGGCAGCGGTGCTGACCAATCGCCGCAACGGACCGGTCCTGCGATGACGCTTCATCAAACCTCCACGACCTGATCTGCGATGACCTGCGTTCGGCTTGCGTAAGTGTGACACAGCGCATAGCCGGGTCGGCGGCACCGCCCGGCGTGTGCCATCGTGTGGTTTCGGCGTGCTCACGGGCGGTATACGCCCCCGCACGCCGGAATCGCGGACGACTGGCAAGGATTTGATGATCAACGGTCAGAACACGTCGTGGTGGGAGACCGCCGTCGTGTACCAGGTTTACATCCGCAGCTTCGCCGACGGCAACGACGACGGCGTCGGCGACATCGCCGGTCTGCGTTCGCGGCTGCCCTATCTTTCGGCACTCGGCATCGACGCGGTGTGGATCAATCCGTGGTATCCGTCGCCGATGGCCGACGCCGGTTACGACGTCGCCGACTACCGCGACATCGAACCGTGTTACGGAACCCTGGCGGAGGCAGAGGACTTCATCGCCGACGCGCACGCGGCCGGGATCAAGGTCCTGCTCGACATCGTCCCCAACCACACCTCGGATCAGCACGCCTGGTTCCGGGCCGCACTGGCCGGTGAACCCGGCGCGCGTGAGCGCTACTGGTTCCGGCCCGGCCGGGGCGCCGACGGGAACCTGCCGCCGAACGACTGGCAGAGCGTGTTCGGCGGCCCCGCCTGGACTCGACTTGCCGACGGGTCCTGGTACCTGCATCTCTTCGCGCCGGGGCAGCCCGACGTCAACTGGGAGCACCCCGACGTGCGCGCCGAGTTCGAGAAGGTGCTCGAATTCTGGTTCGACAAAGGCGTCGACGGTTTCCGGATCGACGTCGCGCACGGGCTGGTGAAGGCCGCGGGTCTGCCCGACCGGGGCGCGATTACCGAGGGTGTGCAGCACAACCAGGCGCACCCGGCGTGGGACCAGGACGGTGTGCACGACGTCTACCGGTCTTGGCGCTCCGTCGCGAATCGCTATGCGCCGGAACGGATCTTCATCGCCGAGGCGTGGGTGGCCGGCAACGACAGACTGGCCCGCTACCTGCGTCCCGATGAACTGCACACCGCATTTCAGTTCGACTTCCTGCGCGCGCCGTGGCGTGCCTCGAGCCTGCGAAGGGTCGTGCAGGACGCGATGTCGGCGGCCGCGTCCGTCGGCGCCCCGCCGACGTGGGTGCTGTCCAACCACGATGTGACCAGGACGGTCACCCGCTATTCGCGTTCGCAGCCCGACGGTCTGGTGGAGACGGACTGGGAGCGGGCGCGGTGGGCGGAGGAGGATGCCGACCACGAACTGGGCCGGCGGCGGGCGCGAGCCTGTGCGCTGCTGCAACTGGCGCTGCCCGGAACCGCCTACATCTATCAGGGCGAGGAACTGGGTCTCGAGGAGATCGAGGACATTCCCGACGACGTCCGCCAGGACCCGACCTGGGTCCAGTCGGGTTTCACCGATGTCGGTCGTGACGGCTGCCGGGTGCCCCTGCCGTGGTCGGGTTCGACACCGCCGTATGGCTTTTCGCCGAGTGCGACGACGACGTGGTTGCCGCAGCCCGCACATTGGGCGTCCTACACGGTGGCGGCTCAGGACGACGATCCCGACTCTTTCCTCAGCCTCTACCGGGCCGCGCTGGCGCTGCGCCCGAGTCGGTGGGTGGATGCCGGCGCGGTGAGTTGGCTGGCCGGTCCGCCCGACGCCCTGGCCTTCGCCCGCGGCGCGGCGCAGTGTTGGGTGAACACCGGCGCCGTCGGCGCCGACCTGCCCGCCGGCTGTGACGTGCTGTTGAGTTCGGTGCCCGGCGTCGACGCGGTGCTGCCGCCCGATGCGGCGGTCTGGCTGGCCGTGGCGTGCGACAGTTGAGGCATGTCGCAGCCCTCGACCCAGGTCTCTCGACTACCCGAGAAGCAAGACACCTCCCGCGACGCGTTGTTCGCGCTACTCGACAGCACTCCATTGGCGACCATTGCGTTGACGCGCGACGGTCATCCGGTGATCTTTCCGACGGGCTTCGCCCGCATCGGTGACGAACTGGTGATCCACGGCTCCACCGGATCGCCGTGGCTGCGGGCACTCGACGGCGGTGCGTCGGCGGCCGTATCGGTGACGGCTCTCGACGGGATTGTGGTGGCGCGCAGCGGGTTCGAGTCGTCGTTCCACTATCGCAGCGCGGTGTTGTTCGGAGTCTTCGAACGGGTCGCGGATGCCGACAAGGCTCGCTATCTCGAAACGCTGACGGACAAGTTCATCCCCGGCCGTGTCGCCGAACTGCGCGCCAGTACGCGCAAGGAACTGGCGGCGACGCTGGTGCTTCGGTTGCCCATCGGCGACGCAAACTGGTCACTGAAGGTCAGCGCCGGCTGGCCCGACGATCCGCCCGAGGACGTCGAGGCCGGGGCGTGGGCCGGCGTCGTCCCGATGTCGGTGCGCTACGGGGAACCGCGACGTGCGCCCGACTGTGCCGCGTCGATCCCGATTCCCGAGTCGGTGCGTGTGATGACGCAGGCGTAGCAGGGACGGCTACCGGTTCAGTGCGCTGTCAGCGCGTACGCGACTAGGCCCCCCGTCGTCAGGATGATTGCCGCGAACGCCAGGTATCCGACGGCCGGAGGCGCGGTTTCTCGCCGCATGCGGACTTCACGGCGTAGGTGCCTGAGCCGTCGACGCAGTCGCCTCCGGTGGCGGTTCCCCCAAGATTCCATGCCCCTGTCTACCGTGCGGACCTGTGTGAACCCTGATGGTGCGCCGCCGGTACGAACTCGGCAATCTCCCAGTTTCGCGGGGTTTGGGACGAACTGCTTTAGGTAAGCCCGCAGACACGCTCAGTCATCGACGCAGTGGATCACGGTTTGCGCCGCCATCCCATGAACGCGATGACGATTCCGGCGAGCGCGATCAGCGGGCCAAGCACCGACCAGGTCGTCGTGTTAGTCATCGGACTGCCGTGGACAGCACCAAATCCCTGTAACGCAAAAAGCAAGCCGAACAGTGCCACGACAATGCCGAGTGCCATGACAGCGGTACGCATGGCATTGACACTAGACCTGATGCGAACACAGCGGCCGCGACTTTGACGGTGGATGCCGACAAGCTGATTAGAGATAGCACGGAGATAGCACACCGTTGCCGCCTGGGCCGGAAAAATGCGCCTGACCTGCGATGACATGAGTGCCCCCGGCAGGATTCGAACCTGCGGCCTTCTGCTCCGGAGGCAGACGCTCTATCCCCTGAGCTACGGGGGCGTGGTGAAACAAACCGCGCCAATGGGCCTGCACAGACTAGCGCATCGCGGCCCCCGTTCCTGCATCGGTAAACGGTTTCGGGCCCTGACCACCAAGACCATAGGATGAACCCTCGTGACCCCCGCTGATCTGGCAGAGCTGCTGAGGATCACCGCGTCCGCGGTGCTCGGCGAGCACGACCTCGACCCCGCCGCCCTTCCGGAAGCGGTGACCGTCGAGCGTCCGCGCAACCCCGAGCACGGCGACTACGCCACCAATCTGGCCCTTCAGCTGGGCAAGAAGGTCGGGGTCAACCCGCGCGAACTCGCCGGTTGGCTGGCCGAGGCGATGGCCGCGGCGCCGGGGATCTCGGCCGCCGAGGTCGCCGGCCCAGGCTTCGTGAACCTGCGGTTGGAGGCCGCGGCGCAGAACGTCATCGTCGACAACGTCATCGGGGCGGGCCGCGGTTACGGCGGATCCGACGAGCTCAAGGGCCAGATCATCAACCTGGAGTTCGTCTCGGCCAACCCGACGGGTCCCATCCACATCGGCGGCACCCGCTGGGCCGCGGTGGGTGACGCCCTGGGCCGACTGCTGTCCACCCAGGGCGCCCAGGTCACCCGCGAGTACTACTTCAACGACCACGGCGCCCAGATCGACCGGTTCGCGCGGTCCCTGGTGGCCGCCGCGCTGGGCGAGCCGACGCCGGAGGACGGCTATGCCGGCGAGTACATCAACGACATCGCCGCCGAGGTCGTCAAGCGCGCACCGGATGCGCTGAGCCAGCCGGCCGAGCAGCGCCAGGAGACCTTCCGGTCCATCGGTGTCGAGTTGATGTTCGGCCACATCAAGGAGTCGCTGCACGAGTTCGGCACCGACTTCGACGTCTTCACGCACGAGGACTCGATGCACTCGTCGGGACGCGTCGACCAGGCCATCGCCCAGCTCAGTGCGAACGGGAAGATCTACGAAAAGGACGGGGCCACCTGGCTCAAGACCACCGATTACGGCGACGACAAGGACCGCGTCGTGATCAAGAGCGACGGCGAGACCGCCTACATCGCCGGTGACCTCGCCTACTACCTGGACAAGCGGGAGCGCGGGTTCAACCTGTGCATCTACATGCTGGGTGCCGACCACCACGGTTACATCGCCCGCCTGAAGGCCGCCGCCGCCGGGCTGGGCTACGACCCGGACTCGGTGGAGGTGCTCATCGGTCAGATGGTCAACCTGGTCCGCGACGGGCAACCCGTGCGGATGAGCAAGCGGGCGGGCACCGTCATCACGCTCGACGACCTCGTCGATGCCCTGGGAGTCGACGCGGCCCGGTACGCCCTGATCCGCTCGTCGGTGGACACGCCGATCGACATCGACCTGGAACTGTGGTCCAGCGCATCGAGTGAAAACCCGGTCTACTACGTGCAATACGCGCACGCCCGGCTGTCGGCGCTCGCGCGCAACGCGGCCGAGCTGGGCCTGATCCCGGACACCGCGCACCTGGATCTGCTGACCCACGACAAAGAGGGAACGCTGATCCGGAACCTGGGCGAGTTCCCGCGCGTGCTGAAAACCGCTGCGGCCCTTCGGGAACCGCACCGGGTCTGCCGCTACCTCGAGGACCTCGCGGGTGACTATCACCGGTTCTACGATTCCTGCCGGGTGCTGCCGATGGGCGATGAGCCAGCGGGAGATCTCCATCAGGCCCGCGCCGCCCTGTGCCAGGCCACCCGCCAGGTCATCGAGAACGGCCTGTCGATCCTGGGCGTCTCCGCTCCGGAGCGAATGTGAACGTACATCCGGCCGGCCCGCGCCACGCCGACGAGATCCAGCACGCCGGCGCACCGGCCCGGCCGGCCGGTTCCCGAGAACTCTTGTCACTTGCTCCGAATGTCTGGCCCCGCAACGCGGTTCGCGGCACGGACGGCGAGGTGTCGGTCGCCGGAGTTCGGGTCACCGACCTCGCGGGCGAGTACGGCACGCCGTTGTTCGTGATCGACGAGGACGACTTCCGGTCGCGCTGCCGGCAGATGGCACAGGCGTTCGGCGGCGGTGTCAACGTCCACTACGCCGCCAAGGCGTTCCTGTGCAGCGAGATCGCCCGCTGGATCGACGAAGAGGGCCTGTCGCTGGACGTCTGCAGCGGCGGCGAGCTCGCGGTCGCGCTGCGCGCCGGCTTCCCGCCCGAGCGAATCGCCTTCCACGGCAACAACAAAGCGGTCTCCGAGCTGACCACGGCCGTGAAATCCGGAGTCGGTCAGATCGTGGTCGACTCGATGACCGAGATCGAGCGTCTCGACACCATCTCCGGTGGCGCCGGAGTCGTTCAGGACGTCCTGATCCGGGTCACCGTCGGTGTGGAAGCGCACACCCACGAGTTCATCTCGACGGCGCACGAGGACCAGAAGTTCGGCCTGTCGCTGGCGGGCGGGGCGGCGATGGCCGCGGTCCGGCGCGTCTTCGAGACCCACAACCTGCGCCTGATCGGGCTGCACAGTCACATCGGTTCGCAGATCTTCGATGTGGACGGCTTCGAGGTCGCCGCCCACCGCGTGATCGGGCTCTTACGCGACGTGGTCGCTGAGTTCGGGGTGGCGAAGACCGCCCAGATAGCCACCGTCGACCTCGGCGGCGGCCTGGGCATTTCCTATCTGCCCCAGGATGATCCGCCGCCGGTCGAGGACCTGGCCGCCAAGCTCACCAACATCGTCCACACCGAGTCCGCCGCCGTGGGCCTGCCGACCCCCCGCCTGGTGGTCGAACCCGGCCGCGCGATCGCGGGGCCCGGCACCGTGACGGTCTACGAGGTCGGCACGGTCAAAGACGTGGCGATCAGTCAGACGGCCAATCGGCGCTATGTCAGCGTCGACGGCGGGATGAGCGACAACATCCGCACCTCGCTGTACGGCGCCGAGTACGACGTGAAGCTGGTCTCGCGGGCCAGCGACGCCGAGCCGAAGCTGGCCCGAATCGTCGGGAAGCACTGTGAGAGTGGCGATATCGTCGTCCGCGACACCTGGGTGCCCGACGACGTGGTCCCCGGTGACCTGCTGGCCGTCGCGGCCACCGGCGCCTACTGCTATTCGATGTCGAGCCGATACAACATGTTGGGCCGGCCGGCGGTGGTGTCGGCGCGCGACGGGAAGGCACGTCTGGTCCTGCGCCGCGAGACGTTCGATGATCTGCTGAGTCTGGAAGTGAGGTGAGCCGTGGCTGTCAACAAAGCGGATGACAAAGAGGAAAAGCCGGTCGGTGTAGCGGTATTGGGCCTGGGCAACGTCGGAAGCGAAGTCGTCCGGATCATCGAGGACAGCGCGGACGACCTGGCGGCGCGGATCGGCGCGCCGCTGGTGCTGCGCGGCGTGGGCGTGCGCAAGGTGAGCTCGGACCGCGGTGTGCCGGTCGAACTGCTCACCGACGACATCGACGAACTGGTGTCCAGGCCCGACGTCGACATCGTCGTCGAGGTCATGGGCCCGGTCGAACCGGCGCGCAAAGCCATCCTGGCGGCCCTGGAGGGCGGCAAGTCGGTGGTGACAGCGAACAAGGCACTGCTCGCGCAGTCGACCGGCGAACTCGCGCAGGCGGCCGAACAAGCCCATGTCGACCTGTATTTCGAGGCTGCCGTCGCCGGGGCCATCCCGGTGATCCGCCCGCTCACCCAGTCGCTGGCCGGTGACACCGTGCTGCGGGTGGCCGGGATCGTCAACGGCACAACAAATTACATCTTGTCGGCGATGAACGACACCGGCGCCAGCTACGACAGCGCGCTGGCCGATGCCAGTGCGCTCGGTTATGCCGAGGCCGATCCGACCGCCGATGTGGAGGGCTACGACGCCGCCGCCAAGGCCGCGATCCTGGCGTCCATCGCGTTCCACACCCGCGTCACCGCCGACGACGTCTACCGCGAGGGCATCACCAAGGTCACCGCGGAGGACTTCGCGTCGGCGAAGGCGTTGGGCTGCACCATCAAACTGCTGGCCATCTGCGAGCGCATCACCACCAACGACGGTCAGGAGCGGGTGTCCGCGCGGGTCTACCCGGCGCTGGTGCCGTTGTCCCATCCGCTGGCCACCGTCAGCGGCGCGTTCAACGCCGTCGTCGTCGAAGCCGCGGCCGCCGGCCGGCTGATGTTCTACGGCCAGGGCGCCGGCGGAGCGCCGACCGCCTCGGCCGTCACCGGCGATCTGGTGATGGCGGCCCGCAACCGCGTTCAGGGCGGGCGTGGTCCCCGCGAGTCGAAGTACGCGCAGCTGCCGGTCGCCCCGATCGGGGTGGTCCCGACGCGGTACTACGTCAGCCTCTACGTCGATGACCGTCCCGGTGTGTTGTCCTCGGTGGCAGCCGAATTCGCCAAGCGGGAAGTGAGCATCGCCGAAGTCCGCCAGGAGGGAATCGTCGGCGAGGATGGTCAGCGCGTCGGCGCGCGGGTGGCCGTTCTCACCCACCAAGCCACCGATGCCGCACTGAGCGAAACCGTTGCGGCGCTGGCCGATCTGGATGCCGTGACGAAGGTCAACAGCGTGCTGAGGATGGAAGGCGCCGGCGAATGAGCAGCACCACCAATACCCCGGTCCACCGGGTGTGGCCGGGTCTGATCGACGCCTACCGGGACAGGTTGCCGGTCGCGGCGAAGTGGACTCCCGTCACCCTGTTCGAAGGTGGAACGCCACTCATCCACGCCAAGCGGTTGTCCGAACAGACCGGCTGCACAGTGCATCTGAAGGTGGAGGGGCTCAACCCGACGGGGTCCTTCAAGGACCGGGGCATGACGATGGCGGTCACCGACGCGGTGGAGCGGGGCCAGCAGGCGGTGCTGTGCGCGTCCACCGGCAACACCTCGGCGTCGGCCGCCGCCTACGCGGCGCGGGCCGGAATCACCTGCGCGGTGCTGATCCCGCAGGGCAAGATCGCGATGGGCAAGCTGGCGCAGGCGGTCATGCACGGCGCCAAGATCATCCAGATCGACGGCAACTTCGACGACTGTCTCGAGTTGGCCCGCAAGCTCACCGCCGACTATCCGACGATCTCATTGGTCAACAGCGTCAACCCCGTCCGTATCGAGGGGCAGAAAACGGCCGCATTCGAGATCGTCGACGTCCTCGGGTACGCACCGGACATCCATTCCCTGCCGGTCGGCAATGCCGGGAACATCACCGCGTATTGGAAGGGCTACACCGAATACCACCGTGACGGACTCGTGGAGAAGCTGCCGCGGATGCTCGGCACCCAGGCGGCCGGGGCCGCGCCGCTGGTGTTGGGTGAGCCGGTGAAGGAACCCGAGACCATCGCGACCGCGATCCGGATCGGTTCACCCGCCTCATGGTCCTCGGCGGTGCAGGCGCAGCAGGAATCCGACGGCCGCTTCGTCGCGGCCACCGACGAGGAGATCCTCGCGGCCTACCATCTGGTCGCCCGCGCCGAAGGCGTGTTCGTCGAGCCCGCGTCGGCGGCCAGCATCGCCGGGCTGCTCAAGTCCATCGAGGACGGCTGGGTCAAGCCCGGTTCGACGGTGGTGTGCACCGTGACCGGCAACGGCCTCAAGGATCCCGACACGGCCCTGAAGGGCATGCCGACGGTGACGCCGGTCCCTGTCGACCCGGCGGCCGTCGTCGCCAAACTCGGACTGGTCTAGCTGAATGGCACGAACCATGCCGGTCGGCCTGACCGCGAGCGCCACGGTCGCCGCGTCCAGCGCAAACCTCGGCCCCGGTTTCGACAGTCTGGCCGTCGCACTCAGTCTGTACGACGAAATCATCGTCGAGACAACCGATTCCGGGTTGACCGTCCAGGTGGAGGGGGAGGGCGCCGGGCAGGTTCCGCTGAGCTCCGAACACCTCGTCGTCAAAGCCATCCACCGGGGCCTGCAGGCGCGCGGCGTCTCGGCACCCGGGCTGAAAGTCCTCTGCCGCAACAACATTCCGCATTCACGCGGCCTGGGTTCCTCGGCAGCCGCCGTCGTGGGCGGTCTGGCGGTTGCCAACGGCCTTGTCGCGCAGGCGGATGCGGAACCGTTGAGCGAGGACGAGCTGGTGCAGCTTTCCTCGGAGTTCGAGGGCCACCCGGACAACGCCGCCGCCGCGGTGCTCGGCGGCGCCGTGGTGTCCTGGACCGAGTCGGCGGAGGCGCCCCGATATGCCGCGGCGGCTCTGCGCCTGCACCCGGACATCCGCCTGTTCTCCGCGATTCCCGAGGTCCGCTCCTCCACGGCGGAGACCCGCGTCCTGCTGCCGGCCCAGGTCAGCCATCACGATGCGCGATTCAACGTGAGCCGGGCGGCGCTGCTGGTCCTCGCCCTCACCGAACGTCCGGATCTGCTGATGGCGGCGACCGAGGACGTCCTGCACCAGCCGCAGCGCGCCGCGGCGATGCCGGCGTCCGCGGAATACCTTGGGCTGTTGCGCCGTTACGGCATTGCAGCGGTGCTTTCGGGGGCCGGACCTGCGGTCTTGGCCCTCACCACGGAGCGCGACCTACCGGCTGAGGTGGTCGACTTCGGCGCCGCCACCGGATTCACCGTCCGTCACATGGACGTCGGGAACGCCGTCCGGTGGAACACCGGCGTCACCGCCGGAATGTGACACACGCTCCGCGTTTGTTGCTTCTGGAAACGATGCGGGTTATCCTCGGTGCCGTCCCGGCAATCGCAGCGTCTCCTGCGCCGACACTAGGACGACCACCAAACTTCTCGTGTTCTCGTGGACGGACGGTTCGCCACCAGCTAGCCGCGAATCCCGGCGATCACCATTGCTGAGCCGATGGTGGTACCCCGTGCCCTGCAATCTCGCCGGGCACCAAACCCCCCGCCTCGAATACCGCGGGGGAAGAAAGGAAATCCGTGACTGATACGGACCTCATCACGGCCGAAGGCAGCATTGACCAAAGTGCGCTGCCGACAGACGTGTCTTCCGACATCGCCGCGCCGCCCTCGGGCGGATCTCTGGGCGCCATGGTGCTGCCCGAGTTGCGCGCGCTGGCCACCAAGGTCGGCGTCAAGGGAGTTTCGGGAATGCGCAAGGGTGAGCTGATCGAGGCGATCCGCGAACGCCAGAGCGGCGGGGGCACGCCCGACAACCGTGCCGAGCAGCGCAACGGCACGCCCGCCGAAGAGCCCGCGGACCGGACCGCCGACCAGGCGGAGACCCCGGCCGAGCAGCCCCGGCGTGAGCGGCGCACCGCCTCGCGTGGCGCGGGCGCTCCGTCCGGAGAGCAGGCCGCCGAGAAACCGACCACCACCGAGACGGCCAAGTCCGAGGACCGCCGGGAGAGTGGCCGCGACGAGAGCAGGCAGGACCGCGGCGACCAGCAGAACCGCAACAACAACGGTGGCAACAACAACGCCAACAACAACGACGACGACGGCGAAGGCCGTCAGGGACGGCGCGGCCGCCGCTTCCGGGACCGCAAACGGCGCGGTGAACGCGGCGGCGACGGCGGAGGCGACACGGAACTGCGCGAGGACGACGTCGTACAGCCCGTCGCGGGCATCCTCGACGTGCTGGACAACTACGCGTTCGTGCGGACCTCCGGCTACCTGGCCGGCCCGAACGACGTCTACGTCTCGATGAACATGGTGCGCAAGAACGGCCTGCGCCGCGGTGACGCCGTCACCGGCGCGGTGCGCGTGCCCCGCGAGGGCGAGCAGCCCAACCAGCGCCAGAAGTTCAACCCGCTGGTCCGCCTCGACACCGTCAACGGCGGTCCCGTCGACGCCGCCAAGAACCGTCCCGAGTTCGGCAAGCTGACGCCGCTGTACCCGAACCAGCGGCTGCGGCTGGAGACCACTCCCGACAAGCTGACGACCCGGGTGATCGACCTGATCATGCCGATCGGCAAGGGTCAGCGTGCCCTGATCGTGTCGCCGCCCAAGGCCGGCAAGACCACGATCATGCAGGACATCGCCAACGCGATCACCAAGAACAACCCCGAGTGCCATCTGATGGTCGTCCTCGTCGACGAACGACCCGAAGAGGTCACCGACATGCAGCGCTCGGTCAAGGGCGAGGTCATCGCGTCGACCTTCGACCGGCCGCCGTCCGACCACACCCAGGCCGCGGAGCTGGCCATCGAGCGGGCCAAGCGGCTCGTGGAACAGGGCAAGGACGTCGTCGTCCTGCTCGACTCGATCACCCGGCTGGGCCGCGCGTACAACAACGCGTCCCCGGCCTCGGGCCGAATCCTGTCCGGTGGTGTCGACTCCACCGCGCTGTACCCGCCCAAGCGGTTCCTCGGCGCGGCCCGCAACATCGAGCACGGCGGCTCGCTGACCATCATCGCGACGGCGATGGTCGAGACCGGCTCCACCGGCGACACCGTCATCTTCGAAGAGTTCAAGGGCACCGGCAACGCCGAGTTGAAGCTGGACCGCAAGATCGCCGAGCGCCGGGTGTTCCCGGCCGTCGACGTCAACCCGTCCGGCACGCGCAAGGACGAGCTGCTGCTCAGCCCCGACGAGTTCGCGATCGTGCACAAGCTGCGCCGCGTGCTGTCCGGTCTGGACAGCCATCAGGCCATCGACCTGTTGATGAGCCAGCTGCGCAAGACCAAGAACAACTACGAGTTCCTGGTGCAGGTCTCCAAGACCGCGCCGGGCAACATGGACGACAACGACTAAACCGCCCGCAGCGACGGCATCAGGTACCGCTCGAGGTAGCCGACCAGCGCCTCCGGATCGTCGGGGTCGAGCGTGTCGCCGGGCACGGTGGTGACACTGAGCACCGTGCGGGCCAACCACTCCGAGGCCTCATGCATGTTCTCGACGCGGATCTCGCCGCGGTCCTGGGCTGCCTCAAGGTAGGGGCGCCAGAACGTCGCCAGGTCGGGGAGCAGGCCCTGCACACCGGCGCCTGCGCACGCCGCGAACTCCTCCGGCTCGTCGCGGCGCAGCCGCATCAGCAGGGCGCCCGGTGAGTCATAGGCCGATCGGCCCAGGATGATGCCCGCGGTGAGCTGGCGGGCCAGCCCGTCCACCTCGGCGAGCGTTGCGTGCGCCTCGCCCCAGTAGGCGTCGTTGAGGCGGACGATCGCCGCGCCCAGGAGTGCGGCCTTGTCCGGGAAGTGCCGGTAGAGCCAGCCCCGGGACACCCCAGCGGCCTCGGCCACCTCGGAGACCGTCGTCGCCCGGATCCCCTTGTCGCGTAGGCAGCTCTCCGCGGCATCGATGAGCCGATCCCGCACCGTTTTCGATGCCGCGTCCTCGGCGGCTTCCGTGTCCGTCGCCTCCAGCCCCATGCTCATCCGGACTATCTTCGCAGAAGCCCGCCGTCTGCGGGCGAGCCTAGTAGACAGTCTTATGATTCTGTTCACTACGACGCGAGGCGGTGTGGCGGTGGCGGAGACCATTCAGCAGCAGTTGCGCGAACGCCTGGACGACCCGGCGGTCGCGGTGAAGTACGGCGACGAACAACAGACCTGGCGCGAGCACCTGGCCGGGGCCGCCACCGAGGCCGCCGCGCTGCTGGGCATCGCCGACCACAGTCGGCCGCTGCACGTCGGCGTCCTGCTGGGCAATACCCCCGACATGCTGACCGCGCTGGCCGCCGCCGGTCTGGGCGGCTACGTGCTGTGCGGCATCAACAACACCCGTCGCGGGGCCGCCCTGCGGCGCGACATCCTGCACGCCGACTGCCAGATCCTGTTGACCGACTCCGATCATCGGCATCTGCTGGACGGTCTGGAGCTGCCCGGTGTTCGGGTGTTCGAGATCGGCACCGAGGAGTGGGCCACGCTGCTGGCCGGCGCCGGTCCGCTCACCCCGCATCGCGAGGTCGGCCCGATGGACACCTTCATGCTGATCTTCACCTCGGGAACCAGCGGCGAACCGAAGGCGGTTCAGGTTCCGCACGTCACCGTGCTGATCGCGGGCAGCGCACTGGTGCAGCGGTTCGGCATCAGCAACTCCGACGTCTGCTATCTGTCGATGCCGTTGTTCCATTCGAACGCGCTGCTGGCGGGCTGGAGCGTCGCGGTCGCCGCCGGGGCCGCCATGGTCCCCGCCGCCTTCTCGGCGTCGGGTCTGCTCGACGACCTGCGCGCCTACGGGGCCACGTACATGAACTACGTCGGCAAACCGCTGGCCTACGTGCTCGCCACCGCCGAGGCCCCCGACGACCACGACAACCCGTTGCGGATCGCCTTCGGCAACGAGGCCAGCGACCGCGACATCGCGGAGTTCGGCCGGCGCTTCGACTGCGCGGTGTGGGACGGCTTCGGGTCCACCGAAGGCGCGGTGATCGTCACGCGCGAGCAGGGCTGCCCGCCGGGCTCGATCGGCCGCGGATTCCCCGGCGTCGCCATCTATGACGCGGAGACGATGACCGAATGTCCCACCGCGGAGTTCGACGCCAACGGCGCGCTCGTCAATGCCGACCGAGCAGTCGGCGAACTGGTCAACACCGCGGGTGCGGGCATGTTCCAGGGCTACTACAACGACGCCGATGCCACCGAGGAACGGCTGCGGGACGGCATGTACTGGTCCGGTGACCTGGCCTACCGGGACGCCGACGGCTGGATATATCTGGCCGGGCGCACCGCGGACTGGATGCGGGTCGACGGCGAGAACCTCGCCACCGCGCCGATCGAGCGCATCCTCTTGCGGCACCCGGGAATCAGCCAGGTGAGCGTGTACGCCGTCCCCGACGAGAACGTCGGGGATCAGGTGATGGCGGCCATCGTGGCACACTCGGGGTCCGACCTCTCACCCGAGCAGTTCGAAGAGTTCCTGGCCGAACAGCCGGACCTCTCGCCGAAGGCCCGGCCGCGCTATGTCTGGCTGACCGACCGGCTGCCGGCCACCGCCACCAACAAGGTCCTCAAGCGTGAACTCACCGCGATGGGCAGTGCACCGGAGAGCGGCCGACTGTGGGTTCGCGACGAACGTGGCACTTGCTACCGGGAGGGTGATCGCCGCCCCGGGGCAGGGGAGCGGGAACGGCGATCACCAAGCCGGTGACACCCGCCGTCGCGACGCGGGGTCTTCGCTGCTCTTACCCACTGTCGGCCGGGTTCACACGCAGCGGACCCGGGAATGCGCGGGGCCCTTCACGTGTTTTGGGCTTACGGCGGCTGACCTGGCATAATTGGCCGCCGACCACCTCCGGTTCCGGTTCACGTCCGATCGCACCAGTTCATCGGTGAAAACGAGCGGGCGACCCGGCGGCCGACGATTGAAGAGGACACCGATGAAATCCGGCATTCACCCTGCCTACAAAGAGACCACCGTGGTCTGCGGTTGTGGCAGCACCTTCACCACCCGCAGCACCAAGGAGAGCGGCCACATCGTGGTCGAGGTCTGCTCGCAGTGCCACCCGTTCTACACCGGCAAGCAGAAGATCCTCGACAGCGGCGGCCGCGTCGCGCGCTTCGAGAAGCGGTACGGCAAGCGCAAGGCCGGAGGCGAAACGCCGGCCGAAACCGCCGCCGACAAATAGCTCACGTCACCGGCGCCCGCTTGCGCATGCCCGTCCGCATGCGTTGAGTCGGGCGCCGGTTTCGTATTCGAGCGGCCCGGTGGCCGGGGCGGCAAGGACGAGCAAGCCTGGAGAGCAAAGGAAGCACTGTGACGACCGGAAACGCGATCGACGCGCTGCTTCACGAACACGCCGACCTCGAGCGGCAGCTGTCCGACCCGGAACTGCACGCCGACGCCGCCAACGCCCGGAAGGTCGGCCGCCGGTTCTCCCAGCTGGCCCCGATCGTGGCCATCTATCGCAAGCTCGAATCCGCCCGGGGAGATCTCGAGGCGGCCCGCGAGTTGGCCGGGGAGGACGACTCCTTCGCCGCCGAGGTGCCGCAGTTGGAGGAGCGCGTCGCCGACCTCGACTCCCAGCTGACCGACATGCTCGCACCGCGCGATCCGCACGACGCCGACGACATCGTGCTCGAGGTGAAATCCGGCGAGGGCGGCGAGGAGTCGGCATTGTTCGCCGCCGACCTGGCCCGGATGTACACCCGCTACGCCGAACGGCACGGCTGGACGGTCACCATGCTCGACGAGACCACCTCGGATCTGGGCGGCTACAAGGACGCGACCCTGTCCATCGCCAGCAAGGGCGATTCCCTCGACGGCGTCTGGTCGCGGCTGAAGTTCGAGGGCGGCGTGCATCGCGTGCAACGCGTTCCGGTCACCGAATCCCAGGGCCGGGTGCACACCTCGGCCGCCGGCGTGCTGGTCTATCCGGAGCCCGAAGAGGTCGAGCAGGTTCAGATCGACGAGTCCGATCTGCGCATCGACGTCTACCGGTCCTCGGGCAAAGGCGGCCAGGGTGTGAACACCACCGACAGCGCGGTGCGCATCACCCATCTGCCGACCGGAGTGGTGGTGACCTGTCAGAACGAACGGTCCCAGCTGCAGAACAAGGCCCGTGCGATGCAGGTGCTGGCCGCGCGGCTGCAGGCGCTGGCCGAGGATCAGGCCCAGGCCGACGCGTCGGCCGACCGGGCCAGCCAGATCCGCACCGTCGACCGCAGCGAGCGGATCCGCACGTACAACTTCCCGGAGAACCGGATCGCCGACCACCGCATCAACTTCAAGGCACACAACCTCGACCAGGTGCTCGACGGCGACCTCGACGCGCTGCTCGACGCGCTGGGCGAAGCGGACAAGCAGTCCCGGCTCCAGCAGGCCTGACGATGCGGCTCCAAGACGAGATCCGTTCGGCGGCAAGGTCTCTCGCCGACGCGGGCATCGACAGCGCCCGGGTGGACGCCGAACTGCTGGCCGCCCACGTCGCCGGCGTGGAGCGCGGCCGGCTGGCACTGCTGGACGCCCCCGACGATTTCGCCGGGCGCTACCGCGAACTGGTGCAGGCCCGCGCCCGGCGCACCCCCCTGCAGCACCTGACCGGCCTGGCGCCGTTCGGCCCGCTGATGCTGCACGTCGGGCCCGGGGTGTTCATCCCACGCCCGGAGACGGAGGCGATGCTGGAGTGGGGCATGAACGTCGTTGCCAATCAGCATGATTCGGTGATCGTCGACCTGTGCACCGGCAGCGGCGCCCTTGCGGTGGCGCTGGCCCGGCACCGCCCCGAAGCCACCGTCATCGCCGTCGACGACTCCCCGGCGGCGCTGCGATACGCCGCACGCAACGCGGCCGGCACCCGAGTCCAACTCGTCGAGGCCGACGTGACGGCCGCAGACCCTGCACTGCTTCCCGAACTCGACGGGCGGGTCGACCTGCTGGTCTGCAATCCGCCCTACATTCCCGACGGCACCGAGCTCGAACCCGAAGTGGCCGAACACGATCCGCATCGCGCGCTGTTCGGCGGCCCGGACGGAATGGCTGTCATCGCCGCCGCCGTGTCGCTGGCCGCCCGGTGGCTGCGTCCCGGCGGCGCATTCGCCGTCGAGCACGACGACACCACGTCCCGCGAGACGGTCGAACTCGTCTCCCAGACAGGCGTTTTCGGGGACGTCACCGCCCGGGCGGACCTTGCCGGAAGGCCGCGGTTCGTGACCGCCCTACGCCAGGAGAAAGGAATCTCATGAGCCAGGTTTTCGACTGCGCCGAGGAATCGCAGCGCGCCGCCGGCATCGCCGCGGCGATCAGCGCCGTGAAAGGCGGCCGGTTGGTCGTGCTGCCCACTGACACCGTGTACGGCATCGGCGCCGACGCTTTCGACGGCGCGGCGGTGTCCGCGCTGCTCGCCGCCAAGGGGCGCGGGCGCGACATGCCGGTGCCGGTGCTGGTCGGCTCATGGACGACCATCGACGGGCTGGTCTACACGGTGCCCACGGCGGCGCGCGAACTGATCCGCGCGTTCTGGCCGGGGGCGCTGAGTCTGGTGGTCCGCCAGGCGCCATCGCTGCAGTGGGACCTCGGCGACGCCAACGGCACCGTGATGCTGCGGATGCCGTTGCATCCGGTGGCCATCGAACTGCTCCGCGCGGTCGGTCCGATGGCGGTGTCGAGTGCCAACGTCAGCGGGCAGCCGCCGGCGGTCACCGTCTCCGAGGCCGTGGACCAGCTCGGCGACAAGGTCGAGGTCTACCTCGACGGTGGCGCGGCCGAGGCGCAGGCGGCCTCGACGATCGTCGACCTCACCGGACCGCAACCGAAGATCCTGCGGGAGGGTCCGGTGACGACCGAGCGGGTTGGCGCCGTGTTGGGAATCGAACCGGCGGCGCTACTTACCTGACACCGGTCTCAGCCAGGTCCAGTACGGTTCATGCGATGGGTGGGTGGTGATGGGCGGTAACCAGATGCTGGCCGCAAGCCTGCTCGCCCTGTCCGAACGCGGAGCCGGGGTGCCCCTCCGGGAACTGGCGCTCGTCGGTCTGACCGCGGCGATAATCACCTACTTCGTCACCGGTCCCGTGCGCATCCTGGCGTCCCGGCTCGGCGCGGTCGCCCATCCGCGCGAACGCGACGTCCACACCCGCCCCACGCCCCGGATGGGCGGGCTGGCCATGTACATCGGCGTCATCGCCGCGGTCTTCCTGGCGTCGCAGCTGCCCGCGCTGACCCGCGGCTTCGTCTACTCCACCGGCATGCCGGCGGTCATCGTCGCCGGCGGGCTGATCATGGCCATCGGACTGATCGACGACCGGTGGGGCCTGGACGCGCTGACCAAGTTCGCCGGGCAGATCACGGCGGCCAGTGTCCTGGTGACGATGGGGGTGGCCTGGAGTGTGCTGTACATCCCGTTCGGGGGCGTCGGCACGATCGTGCTGGATCAGACGTCGTCGATCCTGCTGACCCTGGCGCTGACGGTGTCGATCGTCAACGCGATGAACTTCGTCGACGGGCTCGACGGGCTCGCCGCCGGCCTCGGGTTGATCACTGCGCTGGCGATCTGCGTGTTCTCGGTCGGACTGCTGCACGACCACGGCGGCGATGTGCTGTTCTATCCGCCCGCGGTGATATCGGTGGTCCTGGCCGGCGCCTGCCTGGGATTCCTGCCGCACAACTTCTACCGGGCCAGGATCTTCATGGGCGATTCGGGCTCGATGCTGATCGGCCTGATGCTGGCCGCGGCCTCCACCACGGCCGCGGGGCCGATCTCGCAGAACGCCTACGGTGCGCGCGACGTGTTCGCGCTGCTGTCACCGTTCCTGCTGGTGGTCGCGGTGATGTTCGTTCCCGCGCTGGACATGCTGCTGGCGATCGTGCGGCGCACCCGGGCCGGCCGCAGCCCGTTCAGCCCGGACAAGATGCATCTGCATCACCGGCTGCTCCAGATCGGCCATTCGCACCGGCGGGTGGTGCTGCTGATCTACCTGTGGGTGGGCATCGTCGCGTTCGGCGCGGCCTGCACGATCTTCGTCGACCCGCGCTACATCGGTGCCGTCATGCTGGCCGCCATCGTCATCGCCGTCATCGTCACGCTCATCCCACTGCTACGCCCGGACGACGAGGATTCAGGCCGGGGAGACGGCTTCGACGAGTATTTCCGGGGCGATTGGGACTGACTCGCCGGGCGGCGGGACTGATCGTCAGGGTCCTGCCGCGCCCCTTTCCCGGCCCCTCGGGACGGACGTACGACGGTGAGTAGTAGGTGCCCGTTTTGGGCCTTCTACCATGTGGTACGGTGCAGGCAGAACCCGAAAACCTCGCGGGTTGCCGGCCCCGCCCCCCGGTCTGAAGACCGTTCGGCGCCGATGCAAGACCACTGTTGGACCGACGACTTAGGGAGCTACCCCTTGGGTGATTCCACCGCGCCTGCGGTCCTCCGATACGCTCGGCGGGCACGCAGCCGATCGTCAGACGTGGGAAACGAGGTGAAACCGTGACCAACCCTGTACAGCCGGCGCAGGATGCGCCACTGGTCTTCCCCGCCGTCGCGTTCAACCCCCGTCGGCTCTCGGTGATCTGCGTGGCGGTGACGGCTCTGGTGGCCGCCGCGGCTGCGTTGCTCGGCCACCCGGCGTTCGGACTGTTCTTCGGCATCGGGATGGCGCTCGGGCTGCTCAACGCCCTGCTGGTCCGGCGGGCGGTCACCTCGATCACCGCGCAGGACCACCCACTGAAGAAGAAGATGGCGCTCAATTCGGCCACCCGGCTGCTGGCGATCACCGTCGTGGGCCTTGCGATCGCCTTCTACTTCAAGCCCATGGGCCTCGGCGTGCTGTTCGGCCTGGCCCTGTTCCAAGTCATTCTCGTCCTGAGCACATCGTTGCCGGTGATGAAGAAGCTGCGCGAGGGCGCCGCCGCGGAAGCGGACGAGGCGCCGGTATCCAACGACGGATGAGTACCAAAGGATTGATCCGCTGATGAGAGAACGCATCGCCGCCGAGGCCGCGATCGAGGTCGGTCACCATGTTCAGCAGAAGTGGCTCGGCCTGACCGTCAACGTCGACACCGTGTTGGCCACCGCCATCGCCGGCGTCATCGTCATCATCCTGGCGTTCGTCCTGCGGGCCAAGGTGACGTCCACCGACGCGCCCAGTGGCATCCAGTTGCTGTGGGAGACCATCACCATCCAGATGCGTGATCAGGTCGAAAGCGCGATCGGGATGAAGGTGGCGCCGTTCGTGCTGCCCCTGGCGGTCGCCTTGTTCATCTTCATCCTGGTGGCCAACTGGCTGTCCGTGCTGCCGGTGATGTGGTCGGACGAGCACGGCGCGACCCATGAACTCCTCAAGCCGCCGGCCTCGGACATCAACTTCGTGCTGGCGCTCGCGCTGTTCGTGTTCGTCTGCTACCACATGGCCGGATTCTGGCGGCGCGGCGCGTTCGGGCACCCGAAGCAGGTCCTCAAGGGCCACGTCGCCGTGCTGGCCCCGATCAACCTCGTCGAGGAAATCGCCAAGCCGATCTCGCTGTCGCTCCGACTCTTCGGCAACATCTTCGCCGGCGGCATCATGGTGTCGCTGATCGCGCTGTTCCCGGCCTGGATCATGTGGGCGCCCAACGCCATCTGGAAGGCGTTCGACCTGTTCGTCGGCCTGATCCAGGCGTTCATCTTCGCGCTGTTGACCATCCTCTACTTCGGCCAGGCCATGGAGACCGACCATGGCGACGGACATGACGACTCGCACGCCGAGAACGCTTCCCGGGCGGCGGCCGAACAGCACTGACCACACGACCTGTATCAACGAAAAAGCCCTGGTAGATACGACTACCAGTTATCAAGGAGGATAAGTAATGGATCCCACAATCGCTGCCGGCGCACTCATCGGTGGTGGTCTGATCATGGCGGGCGGTGCCATCGGTGCGGGCATCGGTGACGGTATCGCCGGTAACGCCCTGATCTCCGGCATCGCCCGGCAGCCGGAAGCGCAGGGACGCTTGTTCACCCCGTTCTTCATCACCGTCGGTCTGGTGGAGGCCGCGTACTTCATCAACCTGGCGTTCATGGCGCTGTTCGTGTTCGCCACTCCGGTCGGCTAATTCAGCGACATGGGTGAAGTGAGCACAATCGTCCTGGCGGCGGCGGAAGAGGGCGGGGGCCAGAACTTTCTGGTCCCCAACGGCACCTTTTTCTTCGTGCTGCTCATCTTCCTGATCGTGCTCGGTGTGATCGCCAAATGGGTTGTGCCGCCGGTCGGCAAGGTGCTGGCGGAGCGGGAGGCCATGCTCGCCAAGACCGCTGCCGACGCCAAAGAGGCCGACGAGCAGGTCGCCAAGGCGCGAGCCGACTCCGAAGAGGTCCTGGCGGGTGCCCGCGGTGAGGCGGGCGGTATCCGTGACGACGCCCGCACCGCGGGTCGGCATGTCGTCGACGAGGCCCGGGCGGCGGCCCACGGTGAGGTCGCCGACACGGTGCGCACCGCCGGCGCCGAGCTCTCGCAGCAGGCCCGGGCGGCCTCCGATGAATTGGAGACCTCGGTGTCCGGTCTGTCGAGCCGGTTGGCCGACCGCATCCTCGGTATCGACGGAGGGAATCGCTGATGTCGACTTTCATCGGCCAGCTGATCGGCTTCGCCGTCATCGTCTGGCTCGTGGTGAAGTTCGTCGTACCACCGGTGCGTACGGCCATGCGCAAGCAGCAGGACGCCGTGCGCGTCGCCCTCGAGGAAAGCCGGTCCGCGGCAGCCAAACTCGCGAGCGCCGACGAGGAGCATGCCAAGGCGGTCAAGGAGGCGCACGCCGAGGCGGCGCGGCTCACCGACGAGGCGCGCAGCGACTCCACCCGGATCGCCGCCCTGTCCCGTGAGCAGGCCGCGGTCGACGCCGAGCGGATCAAAGCCCAGGGTTCCCAGCAGCTGAGTCTGTTGCACGCACAGAAGATTCGCGAGCTGCGCGGTGAGCTGGGCGTGGAAGCGGTGCGACGGGCCGAGCTCTTGGTGCGTGAACACGTCGCCGATCCGGCCGCGCAGTCCGAAACGGTCGACCGGTTCCTGGCCGAGCTCGAGGCGATGGTGTCTTCCGGCACCACGTCCACGGCGGCCGCCGAGGTGGGTGCTCCGTTGCAGTTGCGCGCCGCCAGCCGTGAGGGTCTGGCCGCCGTCGTCGGCGAGTTCGACGCGGTGGCCGCCGAGCTCGGCGTCGACGAACTCGCCACCCTGGCCGACGAGCTGACCGCCGTCGCCAAGGTGCTCAGGCACGAGCCCACGCTGGTCAAGCACCTCGTCAAGCCGGCCGACGACACCAACGAGGGCGCACCGCAGGTTCGCCTGGCGCGGCAGCTGTTCGAGGGCAAGGTCGGGCCGTCGGCATACCGGATCGTCGCGAGCACGGTGTCCCAGCGGTGGTCCACCGACTCGGACCTGATCGCCGCCCTTCAGCACGTCGCGAGGCTGGCGCTGCTCACCCGGGCCGACAAGTTCCGCGACGCCGAAGAGGTCGAAGACCAGCTGTTCCGTTTCGGTCGCATCCTCGACGGCAGACCGTTGCTGACCAAGCTGCTCGGCGACTACACGGCGCCGGCGGCGCAGCGCTTGGCACTTCTCAACGACGTGCTCGATCGGGCCGGATCGGTCAACGCCGTGACGCGGGCCCTGCTGGCCCAGACCGTCGAACTGGTCCACGGTGAGCGTGTCGACGAGGCGGTGCTGGATCTGGCCGAGCTGGCCGTCACGCGCCGCGGCGAGCTGGTCGCGAACGTCACGGCGGCCGCCGACCTGACCGAGGCGCAGCGCACCCGGCTGTCGGAACTGCTCGCCCGGATGTACGGCCACCCGGTATCGGTCCAGCTGGAGATCGATCCGGAGCTGCTGGGCGGCCTGCAGATCAACGTCGGCGACGAAGTGATCGACGGCTCCCTCTCCTCCCGGCTGGCCGCCGCCCGTACCGGCCTCCCCGACTGACATCCCTTCGAAACACAAAGGTAGGAAGACGAAAAGCCATGGCAGAGTTGACAATCTCGTCTGCTGACATCGAAAGCGCCATCGGCGACTACGTGGCATCCTTCGCCCCGCAGTCCGGTCGCGAAGAGATCGGCACCGTGGTCGACGCCGGTGACGGCATCGCCCACGTCGAGGGACTGCCCTCGGCGATGACCCAGGAGTTGCTCGAGTTCGAGGGCGGGGTCCTCGGCGTCGCGCTGAACCTCGACGAGCACGAAATCGGTGCGGTCATCCTCGGCGACTCCGAGAAGATCGAGGAGGGCCAGCAGGTCAAGCGAACCGGCGAGGTCCTCTCCGTGCCGGTGGGCGACGGCTTCCTGGGCCGGGTGATCAACCCGCTCGGTGAGCCGATCGACGGCCAGGGCGACATCCAGCCCGACACGCGTCGCGCACTGGAACTGCAGGCACCGTCGGTGGTTCAGCGACAGGGCGTCTCCGAGCCGCTGCAGACCGGTATCAAGGCCATCGACGCCATGACCCCGATCGGCCGCGGCCAGCGCCAGCTGATCATCGGCGACCGCAAGACCGGCAAGACGGCCGTCTGCGTCGACACCATCCTGAACCAGCGCGAGGCCTGGGAGACCGGCGATCCGAAGCAGCAGGTCCGCTGCGTCTACGTCGCGATCGGCCAGAAGGGCACCACGATCGCGAGCGTGCGCCGCGCGCTGCAGGATGGTGGCGCGATGGACTACACCACCATCGTGGCGGCTCCGGCCTCCGATTCCGCCGGCTTCAAATGGCTTGCGCCGTACACCGGTTCGGCCATCGGCCAGCACTGGATGTACGACGGCAAGCACGTGCTGA
>CAZTAA010000048.1:0-31349 GCA_964611465.1 uncultured Mycobacterium sp.
TCTGGCGGCCCATCGTGCTCGAGGTGCTCTAACCCCCGCCACCGCCGCCAGTGGCCCCCGCCAACGCACCGGGCGATCCGGCCCCGGGCGCGCCGGACAATCCGGCGGTGCCGGCCCCGGCGCCCGGGGCGCCCGACGGCGTGGCCGGCGTGGCACCGCACGCGCGGATCATCTCGATCCGCCAGTCGTCGCGCGCCTACGAATTCGTCAACCCGCAGCCGGGGATCAACAACGAGGTGCGCCGCAAGGCGGGCACCATCTCGTCGCTGGCGCAGGCTCTCGTGCACGCCGCCAACATGGGCGCCAAGGTGATCAACGTCAGCGTGACGGCCTGCCTGCCGGCCGCCGACCCGATGGACCAGCGGAGCCTGGGCGCCGCGGTCTGGTACGCGGCCACCGTCAAGGACGCCGTCGTGGTGGCAGCCGCCGGCAATGAAGGCGAGGACAACTGCGCGCAGAACCCGTTGTTCGATCCACTCAATCCCGCCGACCCCCGGGACTGGAATCAGGTCAAGACGGTGTCCTCGCCGTCTTGGTTCTCCGACTACGTCCTGTCGGTGGGTGCGGTCGACAACACCGGCGCGCCGCTGGCCAATAGTCTTGCCGGGCCGTGGGTTTCGGCGGCCGCACCGGGTGTGGGCATCATGGGCCTGTCCCCGCAGAACGGCGGCCCGGTCAACGCCTATCCGCCGTCCCGCGCCGGCGACCCGAACACCCCGTTCTGGGGCAGCAGCTTCTCCGCGGCGTTCGTCAGTGGCGTGGCCGCGCTGGTGCGGGCGAAGTTCCCGCAACTCTCCGCCCACCAGGTCGTCAACCGGATACTCCAGACCGCCCACAATCCACCGCGCGGAGTCGACAACCAGGTCGGCTACGGTGTCGTGGATCCGGTCGCGGCGCTGACGTTCGACGTCCCGGACGGTCCGCGCGACGTACCGCAGTCCGAGAGCCGGGTGCTCACCCCGGCTCCGCCGCCGCCGGCACCCGACCATCGGGCCCGCAACATCGCGGTCGGCTTACTGGGTGCGCTGGCCGCCGCGATTCTGTTCGCCGCCTTGGTGTCTCGGGCTCGCAGGTCGTCGTCGGGGAGGTTGCCGTGAGGGCGTTCCGCGGCCCGGCTCCGATCTTCCTCGTCACCGCCGCCATCCTCGCCCTGGTGCTGATCGGTGGCGCGGTCGGCGGCTATGCCGGCGCCGCGGTGGGCCTGGTGCTCGGACTGCTGCTCGGCGTCCTGCCGTGGCGGGGACACCCGATGTGGGTGTGGGCGGGTCTGTACCTTCGCCGGAAGCGCACCGTCGCACCGGCCGAACCCGTCACCGTCGCCAGCGACCGCGCCGGCGGCGGGGTGCGCTACCAGGACGGTACGGCGGTGGTGGCCGTGCAGGTGGTCGGGAAGATCCATACCCCAACGGTTTTCACCGGCTCGGCATCGACGCACGTCGAGAACACCATCGACGTCCAGACCCTGTACGGGCTGCTGCATCAGAGTCTGGACCTGACGATCGACTCGATGAGCGTGGTGATCGCCGGCGCCCGGCGGCGCAGCACCGGCGACTACGCCCGGGTCTACGACACCATCATCGGGCCACCACCGTACGCCGGTCAGCGGGAGACCTGGATCATCGCCCGTATCAAAGACTTCGACAACGGCGACGCGCTCAACCGGCGACCGTCGGCGGGGTCGACGGCGGTCGCGGCGGCCCAGCGCATCACCGCCGCGCTGCGGATGAGCGGGGTTCGCGCGCGGGTCGCGACGTCGACCGACATCGTGGAATTCGAACGCCGGCTGGGCAGCTCGGCGCTGGAGGCCGACCGACAGCTCTGGGGTTCGATCCGGGGTGAACAGGGCTTCCTGACGACCTACGCCTACCGGACCAGGGACACCACCTCCGAGGTGCTCGGGCAGGTGTGGACCATGCCCGCCGACGGCGTCATCCAGAACATCACGGTCTTCGGCGACCGGACGGCCTCGGCCACAGTGACGATCCGCACCCCGCAACCACTTCCCGCCCCGCCCTCGACCGTCCTGCGACCACTGCCCGGTGAGCAGGCCGCCGCGATGGCCAACAACCTGTGCGTGCCGCTGCAACCGCTCCACGGCCTCGAACGCGGGTCGGCTCCTGACGTGCTGACGATGCCGGTGGGCCCGTCGGGGGTGCTGTTGGGCAAGGTCGGCGCCGGCGACCGGCTGATGCTCCCCTTGGTTGACCCCGGCGAGTTCACCCGCGTGCACATCGCCGCCGACGATCACCTGGCCAAACGCATCATCATCCGGACGGCCGCCTCCGGCGAACGAATCACCGTGCACAGCAAGGATATCCACCGCTGGTTGAGCGTGCGCCCGGCCGATATCGCGCTCACCGACCGGCCGCGGCCGGCCCCGGGCACCACGGTCAGTGTCCTCGACGGCGCGCTGTCCCCGGCGCCGCGCCCCCAGACGCTGATCACCCTGGGACCCCCTGGCCAATCGCCGCGCGGTCACGTCGACATCCTGATCGCACAGACCGGTCCGGCCGAGGTCGACGTGACGGTGGGCGGACGCACCTTCCAGGTGGAGGTGGAACTGTTCCGCGCCGAGAACCGTTACGTGGCAGCCGAATCGATCAGCATGATGTCCGGCTCCGAATTCGCAGACGAAAGCCGATAGAACCGTGTCCACCAGTAGCAACACGCCCGCCGCCCGCCGCCGGTTCGACGAGGGAATGGCGCTGCTCGACGGCGATGCGGCCGCCGCGCTGGCCCAGTTCCGGGAGGCCACCGACCTGGATCCGGCCATGGCCGATGCCTGGCTCGGACGGGTCGCCGCCGGTGACGACTCGCTGTCCGCGCTCCAGGAGTTGTACGCCTGCGGCGCGCGGCTGCACCGGGAGACCAACCGCATCGGCGCGCACCTGTCCGCGCACATCAAGGCGGGGCCCTACCTGGCGATCACGGTGACCGAGGCATCGCATGCGGGTCTCGCGCTGGCCAGCGCACTCGTCGACGACAAGCAGTTCGAGAAGGCGCAGGGTCTGTTGAGTGACCCGGCACTGCTGGACACCTGGGAGAACCACCAGTGGCACCAGTACGTCACCGCGTACCTGATGTTCGCCACGCAGCGGTGGCCCGACGTCATCGCGGCGGCCGCCAGAGTCCTTCCGCCGCAGGCGATCATCATGTCGGCCGTCACCGCCGCCACCAACACCCTGGCCGCCACCGCCGCCGCCCACCTCGGACAGGCCCGGGTCGCCTTGGACTGGACCGACCGTGTGCAGTTGCGGACCGCGACGACGATGGCCGACCCGCAGCGCCGAAGCCTTGCCGAAACCGCCGTTGCGGCAATCGATCCCAATGACTTCCCGCTGATCGCGGCGGATCTGGCCTACGTCCGGGGCATGGCGCACCGGCAACTCGGTGAGGAGGACAAGGCCCAGATCGCGTTGTCGAAGGCAACGCTCAACGGGGCGCTGATCCCCGCCGCCCAGCAGGCCCTGGCCGACCCGACCCTGCAGCTGGTGGTCACCGACGAGGAGACCATCAACAGCCGGACCAACCGCTGGGACGTCTCCACCGAGCGCTCTTCGGAGGAACGCGAGGAGGCGGAGAACGACGACCGCCGAAGCGAGTTGCTGGCCGAAGGTCGCGCACTGCTGGACAAGCAGGTGGGCCTGGCCGAGGTCAAGCGCGCCGTCGCCGAACTCGAGGATCAGATCGAGGTGCGGGCGCTGCGACTGGCACACGGTCTGCCGGTGAACAACCAGACCAACCACATGCTGTTGGTCGGCCCGCCCGGCACCGGCAAGACGACCACCGCCGAGGCGCTCGGCAAGATCTACGGGGGGCTGGGCATCGTCCGCCACCCGGAGATCATCGAAGTCAAACGCGCGGACTTCTGTGGCGAGCACATCGGCTCGTCCGGGCCGAAAACCAATGAGCTGATTGACCGTTCGCTCGGGCGAATCCTGTTCATGGACGAGTTCTACAGCCTGGTCGAGCGCCACCACGACGGCCGGCCGGACATGATCGGCATGGAGGCCGTCAATCAACTTCTCGTCGCACTCGAGGTGCACCGCTTCGACTTCTGTTTCATCGGAGCGGGTTACGAGAAGGAGGTCGACGAGTTCCTCACCGTCAACCCCGGTCTGGCCGGACGCTTCAACCGCAAGCTTCGCTTCGAGTCCTACACGCCCGACGAACTGGTGGAGATCGCCGTGCGGTACGGCGCACCGCGGGCGAGCACCATCGAACCGGCGGCGATGGACGCCCTGAACGCGGCCTGCCGGGTGCTGCGCGCCTATCACGACCCGTCGGGCACCCACGGCATCGACGTCATGCAGAACGGCCGGTTCGCCCGAAATGTAGTGGAACGTGCTGAGCGGCTTCGGGATTCACGCGTGGCGGCCCAACATCGCACCGACCGCGGATCGGTCACGGTGGAGGACCTCGAGACGATCCGGACCCAGGACATGGTGGATGCGGTGCGCGCCGCCTGCGCCGAGAAGCACGTTCCGGTCGAGATCTGATCTCGGATCAGACGAAGCGCGAGGCCGGGTTGCCGCGAGTCGTCAGGCCAGCAGTTCATATTCCGCGTGAAGCAACTCGTATGTCTTGACCGCTCGCCGGTCGCGGGTCAACAGCGTCGCTCCGGCGGCTTTCGCCGTCGATCCGACCAGCGCGTCGTAGGCTGCGCCGCCGGTGACGTTTTGCGCGGCCAGGTAGCCGATCAACTCACGATGGGCTCGCGGGTCCAGCGTCAGGTAGTCGTCGGAGGCTAGGGCCGCCAGGTACGCGTGCGCTGCCGCGGGCGCCACGCGGTGCGGCGCCGGCAGGCGCGTCAGGACGGAATAGGTCTCCAGCGCCGAGTGTGCGATCAGATGCACGCCCCGGCCGAGGGCATCCGCGGCGGATCGGTGCGCTTCGTGCCAGGTGGCGAACCCGGCGACGAGAACACTCGTGTCGGGGGCGATCACCGCCGTACGCGGTCCAGCGTCTCGCGAACGATGTCGTCGGTCAACGGCGGCAACGGGCGCTCCGGCCGTGCCACCAGGACGGCACCTTCCCGCACCAGTTCGACCTCGGTGGGCGCCAGTTCGATCTCGATTCGGCCGTCCCGCTCCGTGATCTCCACCTCGTCGTTGCCGCGCAAGCCCAGGCGATCGCGAATCCGCTTCGGGATCACCAGACGGCCGGCCTGGTCGATGGTGGTTCTCATGGCACGAAATCTACCATCGCGCACTTCCCCGGTCGGTGGACCGCGTCGGCCCTCCCGGCGGCCCGGGTCTCTAAGAATCCGCCTCAGGTTCGCGCAAACTCGGTGCCCGGACCGCGCCAGCCGCGGCGGCGGCCAATTCGCAGCACGGTGACGATCCGGCAGGCGGGACATCGGCTGACCAGCAAACTGACTAAGCGGTTGTTGTGGCCGGCGGATTCCCGGCCCGACTTCCGGTCGTCCGCCCGCCGCATGCGAAACATGGTGCACCGCAATTGGTTTCGTCCACCACGGCCACGAGTGGACCGCACTCGCCCGTTTCCGACCAGCTAAGGCTTAGGGTCGCCTAAGTTGGCATGTCAGGCGGTGTTTGACATATCGTTTGGGCACTTGTCGTGACCCGGGAATTACGTACGAAAAAGGGCCACCGTTCATCGCTGCACGAAGGCCCCAGGACACGACGCACGAACAGACCGGAACGGGGTGGCCAGCCCGCCGCCCCGAGCGGCGATCAGGCTTCACGCCGAAGCTTTTGGAAGGTCAGGTGGGATTGCCGGTGGGAACAGCGCCCAACGGGATGTACAACCCCGCATACGAGCACGACTCATGCGGCGTGGCCATGGTCGTCGACATGCACGGCCGGCGCAGCCGCGACATCGTCGACAAGGCCATCACGGCCCTGCTGAACCTCGAGCATCGCGGCGCCCAGGGCGCCGAACCGAACACCGGCGACGGCGCGGGCATTCTGCTTCAGGTGCCGGACAAGTTCCTGCGGGCCGTGTGTGAGTTCGAGCTCCCCGAACCCGGCGACTACGCCACCGGCATCGCCTTCCTGCCGCAGTCGGCCAAGGACGCCGCCGCCGCGTGCGCCGCGGTGGAGAAGATCGTCGAGGCCGAGGGCCTCGACCTGCTGGGCTGGCGCGACGTGCCCACCGACGAGTCCTCGCTGGGCGCGCTGGCGCGCGACGCCATGCCGACCTTCCGGCAGCTGTTCATCGGCGGCGCCTCCGGGATGGAACTGGAGCGCCGCGCCTATGTGATCCGCAAGCGCTCCGAGCACGAGCTGGGCACCAAGGGCCCGGGCCAGGACGGCCCGGGACGCGAAACCGTCTATTTCCCAAGCCTTTCCGGGCAGACCTTCGTCTACAAGGGCATGCTGACCACCCCGCAGCTGCGGGCGTTCTACCTCGACCTGCAGGACGAGCGGATGGAGAGCGCGCTGGGCATCGTGCACTCCCGGTTCTCCACCAACACCTTCCCGTCGTGGCCGCTGGCCCATCCGTTCCGGCGCATCGCGCACAACGGCGAGATCAACACCGTCACCGGCAACGAGAACTGGATGCGCGCCCGCGAGGCGCTGATCAAGAGCGACGTGTTCGGCTCGCAGGACGACCTGGAGAAGATCTTCCCGATCTGCACCCCCGGCGCCTCGGACACCGCCCGCTTCGACGAAGTGCTCGAACTGCTGCACCTCGGCGGCCGCAGCCTGGCCCATGCGGTGCTGATGATGATCCCCGAGGCGTGGGAGCGGCAGGAGTCGATGGACCCCGCCCGCCGGGCCTTCTACGCCTACCACGCATCGCTGATGGAGCCGTGGGACGGACCGGCCTCGGTGTGCTTCTCCGACGGCACCGTCGTCGGCGCGGTGCTCGACCGCAACGGCCTGCGCCCGTCCCGGATCTGGGTCACCGAGGACGGCCTGGTGGTGATGGCCTCCGAGGTCGGTGTCCTCGATCTCGACCCGGCCAAGGTGGTCAAGCGGATGCGCCTGCAGCCGGGCCGGATGTTCCTGGTCGACACCGCCCAGGGCCGCATCGTCTCGGACGAGGAGATCAAGTCCGAACTGGCCGCCGAGCACCCCTACCGGGAGTGGCTGGACTCCCAGCAGTTCCACCTCGACGAGCTGCCGCAGGGCCCGTACATCCGGATGCCGCACCACCGGGTGGTGCTGCGTCAGCAGGCCTTCGGCTACACCTACGAGGAGCTCAACCTGCTGGTCGCGCCGATGGCGCGCACCGGGGCCGAGCCGATCGGCTCGATGGGTACCGACACCCCGGTCGCCGTGCTCTCGGCCCGGCCGCGGATGCTGTTCGACTACTTCCAGCAGCTGTTCGCCCAGGTGACCAACCCGCCGCTGGACGCCATCCGCGAAGAGGTGGTCACCAGCCTGCAGGCCACCATCGGACCCGAGGGTGACGTGCTCAACCCGGTGCCGGAGTCGTGCCACCAGATCGTGCTCCCGCAGCCGATCCTGCGTAACCACGAGCTGGCCAAGCTGGTCAACCTCAACCCCGACGACGAGGTCCGCGGCCACAAGCACGGCATGCGCTCGGCGGTCATCCGCTGTCTGTATCCGGTCGCCAAGGGCGGCGAGGGGTTGCGCCGCGCACTCGACGACATCCGGGACGCGGCGTCGAAGGCGATCGAGGACGGCGCCCGGGTCCTGGTGATCTCCGACCGCGAGTCCAACGAGAACCTGGCGCCGATCCCGTCGCTGCTGGCCGTTGCGGCGATCCACCACCACCTGGTGCGGCAGCGCACCCGCACCCAGGTCGGGTTGATCGTCGAGGCCGGCGACGCCCGCGAGGTTCACCACATGGCGATGCTGATCGGCTTCGGCGCCGCCGCCATCAACCCCTACATCGCCTTCGAGTCGATCGAGGACATGCTCAACCGCGGCGCGCTGGGCGGTATGGACCGCGAGAAGGCGCTGTCGAACTACATCAAGGCCGCCGGTAAGGGTGTGCTGAAGGTGATGTCGAAGATGGGCATCTCAACGGTGGCCTCCTACACCGGCGCGCAGCTGTTCCAGGCCATCGGCATCTCGCAGGCCGTGCTCGACGAGTACTTCACCGGGCTGACCTGCCCGGTCGGCGGCATCGACCTCGACGACATCGCCGCCGACGTCGCCACCCGCCACCAGCTGGCCTACCTGGACCGCCCCGACGAGCGGGCGCACCGCGAACTCGAGGTCGGCGGGGAGTACCAGTGGCGCCGCGAGGGCGAATACCACCTGTTCAACCCCGACACCGTGTTCAAGCTGCAGCACTCCACCCGCACCGGCCAGTACGACGTGTTCAAGGAGTACACCCGCCTGGTCGACGACCAGAGCGAGCGCCTGGCCACCCTGCGCGGCCTGTTGAAGTTCAAAGAAGGTGTGCGCGAACCTATTCCGCTGGAGGACGTTGAGCCGGCCAGCGAGATCGTCAAGCGGTTCTCCACCGGCGCCATGAGCTACGGCTCGATCTCCGCCGAGGCGCACGAGACGCTGGCCATCGCGATGAACCGCCTCGGCGGCCGGTCGAACTGCGGTGAGGGCGGCGAGTCGGTCGCCCGGTTCACCCCGGACGCCAACGGCGACTGGCGCCGCAGCGCGATCAAGCAGGTCGCCTCGGGTCGCTTCGGGGTCACCAGCCACTACCTGACCAACTGCACCGACATCCAGATCAAGATGGCCCAGGGCGCCAAACCCGGTGAGGGCGGCCAGCTTCCGGGGCCCAAGGTGTACCCGTGGGTGGCCGAAGTCCGGCACTCGACGCCCGGCGTCGGCCTGATCTCACCGCCGCCGCACCATGACATCTACTCGATCGAGGATCTCGCCCAGCTGATCCACGATCTCAAGAACGCCAACCCGGCCGCCCGGATACACGTGAAGCTGGTTGCGGAGAACGGCGTCGGAACCGTCGCGGCCGGGGTCTCGAAGGCACACGCCGACGTGGTCCTCATCTCCGGGCACGACGGCGGCACCGGCGCCTCCCCCCTGACGTCGCTCAAGCACGCGGGCGCACCGTGGGAGCTGGGCCTAGCCGAGACGCAGCAGACGTTGCTGCTCAACGGACTTCGCGACCGTATCGTCGTCCAGGTCGACGGTCAGCTCAAGACCGGCCGCGACGTGGTGATCGCGGCGCTGCTGGGCGGTGAGGAGTTCGGCTTCGCGACCGCCCCGCTGGTGGTGTCCGGCTGCATCATGATGCGGGTCTGCCACCTCGACACCTGCCCGGTCGGGGTCGCCACCCAGAACCCGGTGTTGCGCGAACGGTTCTCCGGCAAGCCGGAGTTCGTCGAGAACTTCTTCCTGTTCGTCGCCGAAGAGGTCCGGGAGCTCATGGCGCAGTTGGGCTTCCGGACCGTCAACGAGATGGTGGGACAGGTCGACGCGCTGGACACCACGGCCGCCGACGAGCACTGGAAGGCCCACAAGCTGGACCTCTCGCCCGTGCTGCACGCGCCGGAGTCGGCCTTCATGAACCAGGACCTGTACTGCAGCTCGCGGCAGGACCACGGTCTGGACAAGGCGCTCGACCAGCAGCTCATCGTCCAGTGCCGCGAGGCCCTCGACGACGCCTCACCCGTCCGGTTCTCCACGACCATCGCCAACGTCAACCGCACCGTCGGCACGATGCTCGGCCATGAGGTCACGAAAGCCTATGGCGGTCAGGGTCTTTCGGACGGCACCATCGACATCACCTTCGACGGGTCGGCCGGCAACAGCTTCGGCGCGTTCGTGCCCCGGGGTATCACGTTGCGGGTCTACGGCGATGCCAACGACTACGTGGGCAAGGGCCTGTCGGGCGGACGCATCGTGGTGCGACCCTCGGACCGGACGCCCGAAGGCTATGTCGCCGAGGACAACATCATCGGCGGCAACGTCATCCTGTTCGGCGCCACCAGCGGGCAGGCCTTCCTGCGCGGGGTGGTCGGCGAGCGGTTCGCGGTGCGCAACTCGGGCGCCGAGGCCGTCGTCGAAGGCGTCGGAGACCACGGCTGCGAGTACATGACGGGCGGCAGGGTCGTCATCCTGGGCCGCACGGGGCGCAACTTCGCCGCGGGCATGTCCGGCGGCGTCGCCTACGTCTACGACCCGGCCGGCGCCCTGCCGGACAACCTGAACGGAGAGATGGTCGACCTTGAGGCCTGCGAAGACGACGACCTCGACTGGCTGCACGCCATGATCACCGCACACGTCGACGCCACCGATTCCGCTGTGGGACAGCGGATCCTGGCCGACTGGACCGCCGAGTCGAAACACTTCGCCAAGGTCATGCCGCGCGACTACAAACGGGTGCTGACCGCGATCGCCGAGGCCCAACGGTCCGGCGCCTCCGAACAGGACACCAACGACGCGATCATGGCGGCCGCCCGTGGGTGATCCGAGCGGCTTCCTCAAGCACACCCACCGCGAGCTACCGGCGCGGCGGCCGGTACCGCTGCGCCTGAAGGACTGGAAAGAGGTCTACGAGGACTTCTCGCACGAGACCCTCGAAGTCCAGGCGTCGCGGTGTATGGACTGCGGTATCCCCTTCTGCCACAACGGATGCCCGCTGGGCAATCTGATTCCGGAGTGGAACGACCTGGTGTTCCGCGGTCGCTGGCAGGACGCCATCGAGCGGTTGCACGCCACCAACAACTTCCCGGAGTTCACCGGCCGGCTGTGCCCCGCCCCGTGCGAGGCGTCCTGCGTCCTGGGCATCAACCAGGATGCGGTCACCATTAAGCAGGTCGAGGTGGAGATCATCGAGAACGCGTTCGACGAAGGCTGGGTGCGCCCGCTGCCGCCGGACGTGCACACCGGACGGGCCGTCGCGGTGGTGGGCTCGGGTCCCGCGGGACTGGCCGCGGCCCAGCAGCTCACCCGCGCGGGTCACCGCGTGACGGTGTTCGAACGCGACGACCGGATCGGCGGGCTGCTGCGCTACGGCATTCCCGAGTTCAAGATGGAGAAGCGGTTCATCGACCGCCGGCTCGCGCAGATGGAGGCCGAGGGCACCCGCTTCCGCACCGGCGTGAACGTCGGCGTCGACGTTACCGTCGAACAGCTGCACGACGACTTCGACGCCGTGGTGCTGGCCGGGGGCGCGACGGCCTGGCGCGACCTGCCGATCCCCGGCCGCGAGCTCGACGGCATCCATCAGGCCATGGAGTTCCTGCCGTGGGCCAACCGGGTGCAGCTCGGCGATCCCGTCACCGACGCCGACGGCCAGCCGCCGATCACCGCCAAGGGCAAGAAGGTGGTCATCATCGGCGGCGGCGACACCGGGGCCGACTGCCTGGGCACCTCGCACCGCCAGGGCGCGGTCAGCGTGCACCAGTTCGAGATCATGCCGCGGCCCCCGGCCGACCGCAGCCCTGCCACACCCTGGCCGACCTACCCGCTGATGTTCCGGGTGTCCTCGGCACACGAAGAGGGCGGTGAGCGGGTCTACTCGGTCAACACCGAGGAGTTCCTCGGCGACGACAATGGCCACGTCCGGGCGCTGAAGGTGCACGAGGTCGTCATGAAGGACGGCAGGTTCGAGAAGGTCGAGGGATCGGATTTCGAGCTGGACGCCGACATCGTGTTCCTGGCGATGGGCTTCGTCGGACCCGAGCGCGAGGGACTCCTCACCGATCTCGGTGTGGAGTTCACCGACCGCGGCAACGTGTACCGCGACGCCGACTTCCAGACCTCCGTGCCGGGCGTCTTCGTGGCCGGCGACATGGGCCGCGGGCAGTCGCTGATCGTATGGGCGATCGCGGAGGGCCGCGCCGCCGCCGCCGGTGTCGATCGCTTCCTGATGGGGTCGACGGCACTGCCGGCGCCGATCGAGCCGACGGCAGCCCCCCAGCGCTAGGTGTGACGTTGCTCACCTGCGCGAATGCGCGCGGGTTAGCCGGACACCTCGGCCGCCGCTCCGACCGCAATCCGGCGCAGGGCCGCGTCCGCGGGCCGCTCGAGCTCAGATGGAACTGGTCACGGCACCAGTCCGCCTCGCCTTAGGGCGTTGTCGGCCGACCTCACAAATCACTTCAGTCACTCTAAAAACATCATATGTTTTATCGGCGCGCCTTAAGGCGTTTGCCGATCTCTCCATATCTAATAACTTGCGAGGGGCGCTGCGGTAAGGTATGGCCCCGGTCCAGCAACTAAAGACCGCAGGAGTGATCGCAGTGCACATCAACCCGATACCGCGGGGGCGGATGGGACGAATTGCCTGGTCATTGTTTTGGCATCCCATGAAGAGCCGTGAGTTTCCCGCCAAACACGAGCGGTTGGTAACCCAGGCCGACCTCGTCCGCCTCGGTTTCTAGCTACCCGACCGACGGCCGGCGAACGATGTGGCCGGCCGTGATCCAACCGTGACCTGAGTCGGTAACTGCCGGGGTCAGAGCCCGCTGTCGCGGATGGCCTCGGCCAGCGGCTCGAGCACCGCCGGATCATAGGGCGGCGGCAGATAGACGATCGCCAGGTCCAGCCCCTCGTCGCCAAGCGCGGCCGCCTCGTCGAGCACCTTCTGATAGTCCCGGTCGGGTCCCAGTCGCACATGCGATGACAGCATGATCTCCGCCGGGTCGCGCCCGATGTCCGCGCAGTGAGCGGCAAGCACGTCGCGCTTGCGGGCGAAGTCCTCGGGCGAACCGCCCATGAAATTCCAGTGATCGGCATAGCGCGCGGTGATCTTCAGCGTGCGTTTCTCGCCACTGCCACCGATGCAGATCGGCGGGTGCGGCCGTTGCGGCCCCCGGGGTTCGTTGCGGGCGTTCTTGAGCTGATAGTAGGAGCCGTCGAAGGTGAACTCCCTGGTGTCCTGGTCCAACAGCCCGATCAGCACCTGACAGGCCTCCTCGAACCGGTCGAAGCGCTCCCTGAGGCTGCCCAGTTCGATCCCGTAGGCGCCCGATTCCTCTTCGTTCCAGCCGGCGCCGATGCCGAGTTCGAGCCGACCGCCGGAAACGATGTCCAGCGCGGCGGCCATGTTGGCCAGCACCGCCGGATGGCGATAGTGGATCCCGGTCACCAGCACACCGACCCGCAACCGCTCGGTGGCCTGCGCCAGCGCCGTCAGCGTGATCCAGCCTTCCAGGCACGGGCCGGTGGAGTCGGAGAAGATCGGATAGAAGTGGTCGAAGGTCCAGCCCGACTCGTAGACGTCGATCTCGTCGGCCGCCCGCCAGACGGCGAGCATGTCGGCCCAGGTGGTGTTCTGCGGGGAGGTCTTGAAGGCGAAGCGCACATTGCCGAGGGTAGTCGCGAGTCCCGGAGGGCAGACTGGACTCATGGAACCGTTGGACCCCGTGCGGGCGCTTCGCGAGATCGCCTACTACAAGGACCGGGCCCGCGAGGACTCCCGGCGGGTGATGGCCTACCGTAATGCCGCCGACGTCATCGAATCGCTGACCGACGCGCAGCGCGAACAGCATGGTCAGGCGGGCACCTGGCAGGAACTCCCGCGGATCGGGCCGAAGACGGCCAAGGTCATCGCGCAGGCCTGGGCCGGCCGGGAGCCCGACGTGTTGGTCGAACTACGCACCGCGGCAAAGGATCTCGGCGGCGGAGCGATACGGTCGGCGCTCCGCGGCGATCTGCACCTGCACTCCGACTGGTCCGACGGTTCGGCACCGGTCGAGGAGATGATGGCCACCGCCCAGGCCCTCGGCCACGAGTACTGCGCACTGACCGACCACTCCCCACGACTGAAGATCGCCAACGGCCTGTCGTCGGATCGGCTACGCCGGCAACTGGACCTGATCGATGAATTGCGGGAGCGTTTCGCGCCGATGCGGGTACTGACCGGGATCGAGGTCGACATCCTCGACGACGGCACCCTGGACCAGGAGCCCGCGCTGCTGGACCGCTTGGACGTCGTCGTCGCCAGCGTGCATTCCAAGCTGTCGATGGACGCGGCGGCCATGACCCGGCGGATGGTGACCGCCGTGTCGCATGCCCGGGTGGCCGTCCTCGGGCATTGCACCGGCCGGCTGGTGGACGGCAACCGGGGATTGCGGCCGGAATCGGCGTTCGATGCCGAGAAGGTGTTCACCGCCTGCCGCGACCACGGCACCGCGGTGGAGATCAACTCGCGGCCCGAGCGCCGCGACCCGCCGTCGCGGCTGATCAAACTGGCCCTGGAGATCGGTTGCCATTTCGCGATCGACACCGACGCGCATGCGCCGGGACAGCTCGACTTCCTCGGGTACGGCGCGCAGCGGGCGCTCGACCACGAGGTGCCCGCCGAGCGGATCATCAACACCTGGCCGCTGGAGCGGTTGCTCGACTGGGCCGCCTGAGTTCCGGTCAGTCCGGCAATATCGGCACCTCCATTCCCGGGTCGCGGCCGACGAGCACACCGCGGGTCAGCGCCGCATTGCCGAAGCGTTCCCGCACCCGGTCGACGGCCCGGTCCACGGCGAACAGGTCCGGACGCCCGTCGAACGGCAACTCCAACTGCTGGGCGCCGTCCCGGTCGATGTTGGACACCGCGAATCCGATGAGCGTCAGACCGCGCTCGACGATCACCGGCGCGGCCGCGCCGACGAGTTCGCGGGCGGCCGCCAGGATCGGTTCGGTGGATCCCGTCGCGCCCGGCAGTGTGTGGCTGCGGGTGGCGCGGCCGAAGTCGTCGAACCGCAGTCGCAGCGTCACGGTGCGGCCGGTGCGCCCGGCGGCCCGCATCCGGCGGGTGATCCGGTCCACCAGGTTGACGACGACCGCGTCGATCTCGCTGGGGGACATGCCGTTTCCGCGGCGCCCCAGGGCGCGCTGAGCGCCGACCGATCGGCGCCGGACGCCGGGGACCACCCGACGCCGGTCGATGTTGTGTGACAGGCAGTACAGCTGGCGGCCCATCGCGCGGCCGACCATCGACGCGAGTGCCGCCTCGCCGAGCTCGGCCACCTGGGCCACGGTGTCGATGCCGTGGGCGCGCAGCTTCTCCTCGGTGCGGGCGCCCACGCCCCAGAGCCGCCGCACCGGCAGCGGATGCAGGAACCGCAATTCGCCTTCCGGCGGGACGAGCAGCAGCCCGTCCGGCTTGGCCTCCTGGCTGGCGACCTTGGCCAGGAACTTGGTGCGGGCGATGCCCACGGTGATCGGCAGGCCGACCTCGTCGCGCACCCGCGCCCGGAGCCGGGCCGCGATGGCGACCGGTTCGCCCGCGGTCCGGCGCAGGCCGCCGACGTCGAGGAAGGCCTCGTCCACCGACAGCGGCTCGACCAGCGGCGTGATGTCCCGGAACACCGCGAAGACGGCGGCACTGGCACGTGTGTAGGCCGTCATCCGCGGCGGAACCACGACCGCCTTCGGGCACAATTGCGCCGCCTGCCGGCCACCCATCGCGGTACGCACGCCGTACGCCTTGGCTTCGTAACTCGCGGCGAGCACCACCCCGGCGCCGACGATGACGGGCCGGCCGCGCAGTGTCGGATCGTCCCGTTGTTCGACGGACGCGTAGAAGGCGTCGAGGTCGGCGTGCAGGATCGACGCCGCGGCGCTCACGTCCATACCGCCTCCGGACCGTCTTACAGGGTTCGGCCCGACGCTAACCGGCGGCACCGACAACCCGGCGGCGCGATCAGGGCAGCTGACCGTAGATCGACGTCACCCAGATGTGCACGAGCGCGTCGAGCGAGTCCTCCTCCGGCATGCCGGGCTGCTCCGCGGACAGGGACGCGACCATCACGCGTTCGTTCATCAGGTTCAGCGACGCCGACAGGTCCGCCGCGCCGATCGTCACCGGGGCCGCGCCGCGGGCGCGTTCCATCTCGATGATCTCTGCCACCCGCGCGACCCACTTGCTCATGAACGTCGACCACAGCTCGCGAAGCTCGGGGCTGGTCGGGCGGGACGCCATGGCCGCGAGCGTCACGGCCCGGTGCGTCCGGAAGGAGACCATGAACGCCCGGATGCCGGCGCGCCACCAGGCCGCACCCGTCTCGCCGGGCAGATGGTCCTGGCTCGGCACCGTGGCGTCGGCCTCCTCGACGACGCGCTCGAACAGTCGCAGCAGCACCGCATCCTTGGAGGGGAAGTAGAAGTAGAACGCCGGCCGCGACAAGCCCGCACCGCGAGCCAGATCGTCGACGGAGATGTCGGCCAGCCCCCGGTTCTCCAACAGTTTCTCGGCGGTGGCGAGAATGGCCTGTTCCCGCTCGTCGCCCGACGGCCGCGTGGAACGCCGGCCGCGGGCCCCGCGGGTGCTGATGCGCTGACTGGCCGTGGTCACGATCACCGACTTTACAGCCCGTCGAAATATTCGACGATCTGTTGACTAACTCGACACGCCGTTGATAGCTTCTGGCCCATGACTGAATTCGTCGACGTCGTGATCGTGGGCGCCGGGATCTCCGGTATCAGCGCCGCGTGGCATCTGCAGAAGGAATGCCCCACCAAGAAGTATGTGATCCTGGAGCGCCGCGACGACCTCGGCGGCACCTGGGACCTGTTCAAGTACCCCGGCATCCGGTCGGACTCCGACATGTTCACCCTGGGCTTCCGGTTCAAGCCCTGGCGCTCGACCCAGTGGATCGCCGACGGACCGGCGATCAAGAACTACATCAGAGAGGCCGCCGTCGAGAACGGCATCGACAAGCACATCCGCTACGGCCAGCGCGTGGTCGGCGCCGACTGGTCCGACGAGGACAACCGGTGGACCGTCACCATCGAACACGCCGGTGAGCGAAGCACCATCCAGTGCGGCTTCATGATGGCCTGCTCCGGCTACTACGACTACGACGAGGGCTACACACCGGACTTCCCGGGCATCGAGAACTTCGGTGGCACGGTGGTACACCCACAGCAGTGGCCCGAGGACCTCGACTACGCGGGCAAGAAGGTCGTCGTCATCGGCAGCGGCGCCACCGCCGTGACGCTGCTTCCGGCGCTGGTGGACACCGGCGTCGGTCATGTGACGATGCTGCAACGCACCGCGACCTACATCGGCGTGCTGCCGGGGATCAGCCCGGTCGCGCCGAAGTCGAACAAGTGGCTGCCCCCCGGGCCCGCCAACCTGGTAAACCGTTGGTACGCAATCGGTGTCAGCGCCGCGCAGTACCGGCTGGCCCGGCGGTTCCCCAAGAACTTCCGCAAGGCGCTGCTGACGATGGCCAAGCGCCAACTGCCGGAGGGCTACGACGTCGAGCGCAGCTTCGGGCCGGACTACGCCCCCTGGGACCAGCGGGTGTGCCTGGCGCCGGACGGCGACCTGTTCCGCAGCATCCGGTCCGGCAAGGCCGACGTCGTCACCGACCGCATCGACCATGTCACCAAGACCGGGATCCAGCTGGCCTCCGGTGCCCACCTGGACGCCGACATCATCGTCACCGCAACGGGTTTGAAGCTGCAACTGTTCGGCGGAGCGACCATCAGCCGCAACGGCGAGACCGTGGATCCGGGTCAGCGGCTGGCCTACCGGGCGCTGATGCTCGAGGGTCTGCCGAATGCCGCGTTCACCTTCGGCTACGTCAACGCGTCCTGGACGTTGAAGGCGGACCTGGTGTCGCAGTACGTGTGCCGGCTGCTGAACTACATGGACGAGAACGGCTACAACACCGTGGAACCCGTGTCGCCCGGCGCCGACGTCGAGCGGCTTCCGTTCACCGACATGAGCTCCGGCTACTTCACCCGCGCGATCGACATCCTGCCCAAGCGTGGCTCGAAGGGCCCGTGGCAGATCAAGCACAACTACTTCCGGGATATCAACGTCCTGCGGCGCACCCCGATCGCCGATCCGGAACTCCGGTTCGGTCGCCACCGCGCGCGCGTGCCGGCGTAAACCGGCGTCACCGCGTGGCTTAGTCCGGCACCCCGTCCAGCACGACGATGCCGTCGTCGTCGCTGTGGGCGATCTCGCCGGGGACGAAGGTGACCCCGCCGAACGTCACCGGGACATCGCGTTCACCGTCGCCGGACTTGGTGCTCTTGCGCGGGTTGGTGCCCAGCGCCTTGATCCCGATGTCGAGCGTGCGCAGCGTCGAGGCATCGCGCACCGCGCCGTTGATGATCAGCCCCGACCAGCCGTTGCCGCGGCCGAGTTCGGCGATCACGTCGCCGACCAGCGCGGCGTGCAACGACCCGGCACCGTCGATGACCAGGATGCCGCCGCCGCCGGGCTCGGACAGCACCGCCTTCAACAGTGCGTTGTCCTGGAAGCAGCGGACCGTGCTGATTCGGCCGGCGAACGCCGAGCGGCCACCGAACTGCCGCAACTGCAGATCGCAGCTGCGGACATCCGGGCCGATGTCGTCGACGAGGTCGGCGGTGGGGCGTGGAGTAACGGTCACGGCGGGATGCTGATCAGTCTTCCTGGCGCAACCGGCGCACCAGCAGGATGGCCAGCAGGGCGACGGCGACGGCCACGGCGATCGGCAGCGGTGAGCGTCCGCGTTCCTGTGCCGGCGCCAGGGTGGGCGCAAACAATCCGGCATCGGCCTGATCGACCGTCGACTTCGCCTGCGCGGCAGCCTCTTTCGCGCCGCTGTCCACCGGCCCGGCGACGGCCACCGGTGGCGGCGCCTTCTTGGCCGGGGCCTTCTTGGCGGGGGCCTTCTTCGCCGCAGGCTGTTTGGCGGGCGCCTTCTTGGCCGGGGCCTTCTTCGCGGCAGCCTTCTTCGCGGGGGTCTTCTTGGCCGGCTGCGGTGGCGGCGTGGCCTCCGGACGCTCGTCCGGAAGGTCCTGCTCGTCGGCCATCTGACTGCTCCTTCGTCGCTGAGGGTCGCGGTGCGCTTCCGCCGATGCTAGCCCGTCACCGACAGGGCGGCGGCGAGCGTCAACACCATCGCCATCAAAGACAGCTCGACGACCGCCCGGCGCACCGATTCCCCGGCGCCGACCCGATGACGCTGCGCGGCCTCCAGCCAGCGGGTGCGGTTGCGCCACGCGACACCCAGCAACGCGCCGGTGACCGCCACTTTTGCCAGCAGAATCCGGCCGTGACCCGTGGTGTACAACTGCGCCGGCGATTCGATCGACGCGACGGCGGCGACGCTTCCGGCCACGAGCACGGCCACCACGCACCACAGGGCCCAGCGCGAGAACACCGGCAGCAGGCGCGCCCACTGCCCCCGGGAACTTACCGTCAGCACCAGTGCCGCCAGGGTTCCGCACCAGACCGCGGCGGCCAGGGCGTGACCGACGACGGCGACACCGGCGACAACGCCGCCGGAGACGTGTCCGGTGACCGTCCGGGCCGCGACCCCCGCGGCCGCCGCGGTCATCGCGCACCGATCCCGGACCGGACCCGCCCGGACGGCGGCCGCGACCGCCAGCGCGCCCGCCGCCGCGATACCGCACAGCGCCGCTCGGCCCGGCGGCGTCTGCACCGCGAACCGCACCGTGGTGGCCAGGGTCAGCGAGCCGGCCCCCGTTCCGGCCGCGCCGGCGGCGAGCACCGCAAGTTGGGACAACTCCGCGGTCAACCACACCGCGCCGACGACGATCAGCGGGCGGCGGGCACGCTCGAACAGCTCGCCCCGGCGGCGCCCTTCCTCGAGTAGCGGCACGATCGACAGGCCCAGCGCGACCACCGCCGCGATGTCGGCGGCGGCGCGCACGGTGGTGAGGGCGACCGGCAGCACCGGCCGGGCCATCGCCCAGGCCAGCAGGACGGCCACCGCCACCACCGCCGCACTGCCGGCATACCACCGGCTTCCGGGACGACTCACGTCCGCCGACGCACCGCCCACCAGGCTGCCAGTGCGATCAGCACGACGGCGCCGGCCAGGAACGGCCAGGCCGGCAGACCGGACGCGGGAGCCGGAGCCGCCGCCGCGGGGCCCGGTTCACCCGCGCCGCTCTGGGTGAGCCGGAACGACCACGCGCCCGCCACCACATGACCGTCGGCCGAGGTGGCCCGGTAGTTGACGGTGTAGGTGCCCACCGGTCCCAACGGCCGCACGGCGGTGCTGACGACCGCGCCGTGCACCTCCGGACTGCCCGTCGACCAGATGTTGCCGTCCGGACCCACCACCGTCATCGCGGCGAACTCGGGCTGCATCTCCTCGTTGAACGTCGCACTGACGTGGTCGGGACCGGTCGCCAGCGCGGCGTTCTCGGGTGGATCGGTGGCGATCAGGGCGGCGTGCGCCGACGCGACCGCCGCACCCGCCAGACTCAGCAGGATGGCGACGAGCAGACCCAGGACCGGCCTGATGAACCGGTTCATGCCCGCCTCCGCAGCAGGGCGGCGGCCACGCCGAGCGCGGAAACCAGCAGGGCGCCGCCGGCCAGCACACGCGCGACAATGTCCGGTTCCCGGCCCGAGGGCGCGACGGCGGCCTGCGCCGAACCGGAGTCGAGTCCCAGTGTGGGCGCCGGGTACTCCGGTTCCTCGCCGCCGACCGCCTCCGGCTGATCCCAACGCACGACGGTGCCGTCGGCGTACGTCTGGGTGGCCGGGAAGCTGACCGCGGCGCTGTCGGGCAACTTGGCCCGCAGCACGAACAACCCGAACTGATCGGTGCCGACGCCCGTGCCGGGTTCGGCCTTCCAGGTGACCGAACGTACGGTACCGGCGGCGGTGTCGCGGTCCAGGGTCGCCGTCCACCCCGGCATGACCGCGGTCGACACCGACGTCAGATCGGGCAGCGCCACAGTCAGACCCGTTGTCGGCGAACCAGTTTCGGACTCGTTGGGCACCCGGAAGGTCAGCACGGCCGACTCGCCGCGGACGGCGTCGTCGGCGGTCACCCGGACATGGGCGGACGCCGGACCGGCAGCCACCAGGACCCCCAGGCCGAGCACCGCGGCGCCGGCGCCGACACAGCCGGCGCCCCGGACGAGGGCGCGCGGGTAGAACTCAGAAAAGACAGACATGGCAAATGAACTTTCTTGTCTCGCAAAGGTTTTGGGGTGAATGTCAACGCGCCGGCAGCGGCGGTGGACCTCGGTGCGAGATGGACGCCGCGATGAGCACCCTGCGATGCAGCGGATGGTCGGCCACCGGCAACACGGTGCGAGCGGGAAAGTCCTTGGCCCGGAGGACAATGCGGGTGCAGGCCCGGACGGCGCGGGACAGCGCGCGGGCGAATCGATCGGCGACGGCCAACAGGATGCCGCCGGCCAGCACCGCGGCGATATGCGCACCCAACATCAGCGTGCCCGGCAGTGATCCCGGATCGGCCGGATGCCCGTGGTGCGCGCCGGCGGCCAGCACCAGGTGTCCGGCCAACTGCCCGGCGGCCAGCAGGCCGACCAGCCGGACCGGCCCGACGGCCCGGGGTGAGGCGTCGACCACCGCGCCGAGGCCGACGGCCAGCACCAGCAGGAGTCCGATGCCGCTCCCACCGGGCCCGGCGCCGGAAGCCGTGCCGTGCGCCGCGCCGGCGAGCACCGCCGTCAGCGCTCCGACGGCGCCGCCCCGCAACCCGACCATCCGGACGACCGCTCAGAAAACGCCGAGGCGCGCCATCAGATCGGCGTCGATGCCGTCGAGCTGGTCGCTGATCGCGGTATGAGCGGCCCGACGCTGGCTCGCCGGCATGTGTTCGGCCGCGGTCACCGCGGCCGACAGGTCGACGAGGCGGGCGTTCATGGCGGCGACGAACTGCCGGGTCTCGGCGTCGGCCGGATTCTTCTCGGCGACCTCGCGCACGGACTGTTCGGCCCCGGCGATCCGTGCCGACAACTGCCCGCCGGGCCCGGAGAACTGGCCCACCTGACTCAACGGGACGCCGAGCTTGTCGGCCTTGCGCTGGTCGAGGACGCCGCGTGCCGCCATGGCGGCACGGTAGGCGAGCGGCACCAGGATGGGCGCCAGCATGCGCCCGACCGTCAGCAAGCGCCGGACCCGGGTCGGCGACAGCAGTCTGCCCTCGCGGGCGGCCTTCAGTTGCGCCTCGGCAACCTTCACCGCGGTCCGGTCGGCGTCCCGTTGGGCCTTGACCCGAGCCCGCAGCGCCTTGTTCTCGGCGCGTTCCTCGGCCTTGATCCGACGGGTCTGGTTCTTGGCCTCGAGCTTGGCTTCGAGCTTGGCCTTGGCCTTGAGCGCCTTGGCCTCAGCGCGGCGCGTGGCACGGCTCTTGCGCTTGGTGAACAGGCCCATCCCGGCCGCCTCCCGATGATGTCGTCGAGGTTTGCGTGGTCCGTTCGGCGAACCCGGGCCAACCCTATCGTTAGGCCGGAGAGCGGAGTTTGCGACCTCGGCTTATGCGACAATGATCAGGTCCGTCGCACCGGAAACGGGATGGGCGCGGCGACAGCTGACGGCGCGGGATGCGCCACGATGGAACAGGACATCAGTGACCGGCTCGCTTGTGCGGACCACCGTGATCAGTGGCATGGTCGCGTGCGGTGTCGTGCTTGCCGGCGGCGCAAGTCTCGGCGCCGGCATCGCCCTGGCGGAGCCGGGCTCCGACGGCGCGCCCGGACACAGTGCCGACGCCGGTTCGGAGGTTCGCGACCCTGCGCCGCCGAATCCGGACCGCGATGTCCCGGACGCCCGGCCCGCCAAGGATCCGGCGGCGGGTTCCGCCGCGGACACCCCGGGCGAGGACGACGCCCCGCCGGCCGCTCCGAGACGCGGTTCGAACCCGGAGCCACCGGACGGCGCCGACGACGGACCCGGTGCCGATGAATCGGACGGTCCGGCGGATCCCGCGAACCCCGACCCGTCCATTTCGGCGCACGACGGCAAGGCGGCCGATCCGGCAGCGCTGGATCCGTCCGTGCCGGCCGGTTGGGCGCACCACGGTCAGCACGACGGCGACGACGACGAGGACGACTGCGGCGGGCCGGCCGACGACTTCTGGTCCTGGCTGTTCCATTTGTTCACCCCGCCACCCCCGGGCCCCAACTCAGCCCCGGGTGTGGGCGGAAGCCAGGGCGGCGGCCCCGCCCTGCCGTCGGTCCAACTGCCCAGTTCGCCGTCCTGGCCGAGTCCCCCGGCCCGGCTTCCGCCGGACGAGGAACTGCCGGAGCGAGCCGGCGGCCCAGCCGGCGGCCAAGCCGGCGCCGAACCACCCGCCGCGGTCCCGGTCCCACCGCCCGCCGGCGCCAATCCCCTGCCGGTCGTGCCGCCCGCCGCCGTCATCCCGGCGCCCGGCGAAGCGGCGCCGCCGCCGTCGGGCGCCCCGGCGATAGCCGTGCCGGCGATGCCGAACTCCACCGAGACGCAGCACCCGCCGAAGCGGCCCGAGGTTCCCGCGACGTCTCCCGCCGCGCCCGGCGTCGTCCCGGACGGCTTCCGCGCCGGCTACGCGACGTACCTGCGGTCGGCGTCGATCGGCGAGGTGGCGGGCCTGGCGGTGCTGGGTGTCAGTGGTCTGGCCGCCCTGACGGCGCTCGGCGGGCTGATCGGATTCCGGCAGGCCAAGATCGGCCTTGCGGTCAGGGCCGCCGGTACGGCACGGTTCTTAAAGTGACGATCAGCACGGGAGAGACGAGATGGCCGCCAGTCGCCGGGTGACCAAGGCGGTCAACGACGTCATCGACCTGGCTCCCCGTCAGGGCGAGGTCACCGTCACGCGGCTGGTGACCGCCGTCGGTGAGCATCGCGGCCGGCCGATCACCATCCGGATGGCCGAGTTGCCGGCGGGCGTGTGCGGCCAGTGGCGCCAGTACGCCGACGACGACGTCTTCGTCATTCAGCAGGGCCTTCCGACCTGGGAGCGGACGCTGGCCCATGAGCTGGGCCACCTCGTCCTCGACCACGGGGGCATCCCGATCGTCGAGGCGGCGCTCGACACCGCGGAGCTGGCCAGCGGCGACCTGATCCGGTACATGCTGAACCAGCGGACCGGCTGCATGGGTCCGAGCGGTCAGGAAGCCGAGCAGGAGGCGGAGGATTTCGCCGCGCTGCTGATCTACCGCCTCGGGCGCATCCCGTCCGACCGTTCGTCGCTGTTCCAGGTTCGACTCGGCGAGGCGTTTGGTTGATCATCTGGGTCATCGCCGGCCTGCTGGGGCTGGCCACCGGCGTACGCATCGGCTGGGCACTGGTCAACAAGCAATCCCTGGTCAGCACCGCGATGATCATCGCGCTGGGCAGTCTGGCGATGGTTGCCGCGCTCAACTGGCAGCCGTTGACGCTGTTGCTGGACACGCTGCTGCACTGGCCCAACGCCTCGGTCGCGCTGAGCCAGTGCGCGCTGATCGCCAGCGCCGCGGGCAGTTGCGTGATGATCACCAGCGTCGGCTCTGAGCGCAGCCCCGTGACGGTCCGTCGAATTGCGTTGTTGCAGTACGCCTTTGCCGCGGTGGTGATAGCGGTGACGGTGGCGGCCTTCCTGTCGGGGGGCCGGCAGCCGGAGATGTCGCCGCAGGAGTACCTGGAGCGAAATCTCGGCACGGCGACCATCTCGTTTTCGTGGCTGATCCCACTGCTGTATGTGTCGCTGGCGCTGAGCCTGGCGGCGTGGGCCGGGTTGCGGCATTCGAACCGCAGCCGGCGCGGCCGGGCATTGTTCGTCTTCACGGTCGGCATCGTGCTGATCGTGCTGGCCAGCGCGTTCTTTGCGATTCGTGCGATCGGCAGCGCGCGGCTCCTCGGAGTGGGCACGGCCGCGACGATGCTCGCCTGCGCGATGGCGATCGTGGCGGCCGGGGCGCTGTTGCCGACCGTCGAGGACTGGTTCGGCGCCCGGCAGGAGAACCGGCTGATCGAGCCGATCCTGACGGAACTTCTCAGCCGCCAGCCCGACATCGGCATCGGGGTGCGCCCACGCGGGCCACTGGCCTTCCAGCTCGCGGAGAAGCTCTCGATGATCTCCGATGCGCTCTTCCTGGAGGCGTCCGCCGCCCACAGCGCCTCGAAGGCCGACCGGGGCAGAACCGCCTTACTCGACGCACCCGTCGACATTCCCGACGAAGAGCACGGTCCGCAGGTGCCGCCCGACGAGCAGGCTCGAACCATCGCGAGTTGGATCTATTCGGGCCGCGGCCACGACCGCGCCGCCGGCAATGCGAACTTTCCGGGACTGACCTGGCTACGACAGCCGGAGAACTACTCCGACCGGGAGTGGATCATCGAGATCGCGCGACAGTACGACGCGCTGGCCCGGTGAGGTGACCGGGAAACCGAGCGGGTGCGCTCAGCCCTCGAGGTGTTCCTGACGACGCAGTTCCTCGGCCTTCTGGACCAGATTCTGCTGCGCCTCGGGAGACAGGCCGACCGTGCGGGCGGCGATCCGGCGGACGCCCTCGTCGCGCATGTTCGCCAACCACGTCAGCTCCTTGTCGAGCTTCTCGTAGTAGTCGTCGTCGGTGAAGTAGGCCGGCTTGATCCGGAAGAAATTCGCCAGCGCCGCCATGGTGGTCGACGACGGGTTCGTCCGATTTCCGGACCGGAGCTGCGACAGATACGGAGCCGACATCGTCACGCCCTCTGCCTTGAGCGCGGCGATGACCTCGGCCGACGTGTGCGGACCGCGACCCGGCGGGTACACGGTGTCGAACAGGCGATTCAACCGCGCGGCAAACGTCGTACTCATACTTTCTCGAACCCTCCACGTCCAGCAGCAAGTAATCGATATCGCTAGTTGTTTGCTGATCATGGTAGCGAGTGAACAGCAAACAACCAAGTGCAAACCTTATAAAATTTTACAGCGACTGTCAGTCGCCGGACGCGCCGCCGATGCCGGGTCTGCCCCGGCGGCAATCGCCCCTTGTCAGGGGGGAAAAGCCTTTGCATATGCACGCTTATGGCCGCGCCGGAATCCGCCGTCGCCGACCACCGTCGAATGACGTGCGACCGTGCGCCCTCCGTCATGGCGCGGCTCGGCAACGGTCAGGCTCGGCGAAGATGCAGCGGCTGCCACTTTGCTGCCGACGGCGCCCGGCGGCGATGCCCCGCACCCGGCCGCAGATATGATCATTACCTGCGGTAATGACCTCAACCGGCGGTCAGGCCGCCAGCAGCATCGCGAGGATCGCGGTGTCGGGATGGCTGATGGGGTCGACGCCCACCCGGCTCACCATCGACGTGATGGTTCCGTCGGATTCGGCCTCCACCCACGCGGCACGATGTTCGAGCCCGAGATGCGGCAGGCCGGGCAACAACACGCAGCCCGATGCCGCACCGGCGCATTCGGGCAGCGACGGCATGGTCTCCGAAGGCGGGTGCAGCATGATCAGCGCGGGCGGTTGGTGATCGGCGAAACGACCCGGCGCGACAGCCGACGCGCCGACCACGGTGCCTTCCGCGAGCACCAACCCGACGGTGTCGGGCTCGGGCGCCTCGGGCAACTCCTCGCGCACGCCGAAGATCGTCGTGGTGGACAGCAGGCCCGGCAGCGAGGCCACCCGAACGGCCGCCATCAGCAGCTGAGCCCACTCCTTGGTCGAATCCGGCCAGCGGCCGGACACCACGAAACCCTTGAGCGATCCTCGGGAGTGGAACGGGGCAAGCCCGATCGACTGCCTGGAGCCGGAATCCATCTGCCCTCCCGCGAATTGTCGGTTCGTCCAACGCGGCGACACAACGACGGGTCAATCCGACCAGGATGAGCCAACACCGGGCTGCCCCGCAACAGGACACGACTGCAACCGCGGACAAAAGCGGTGAAGTGGTTACTTGGGCGGGTAGACGCCCATCCCCTTGGCCTTCTCGGTCTGCCAGAAGATGTCGGCGATCTCGTCGATGGTCGCGAGCAGCTTCTCGCAGTCCTCGACCTTGGTGGACTTCTTCACATCGCCGGCACCGTGGACGCCGTCCCAGAACAACTGGTGCAGATTGGGGAACTGCTCGAAGTGCTCCTTGGTGAAGAAATCGGCCCAGAGCACCATCAGGTGGTGTTTGACCTCCTCGGCGCGCTGCTCCTTGATCAGGACGGCGCGGGTCCGGAAGTGCTCGTCGTCGGAGTCGTTGTACTTCTGCACCGTCTTCAGGCAGGACAGCGCCTCGATCTTGGCCTGCGCCGGGTCGTAGACCCCGCAGTACAGATCGCAGTGGGCGTGGGCGGGCGTGGCATTGGCGAACAGTCGAAGCAGCATGGCGATAACTTACCCTTAGCCGGTGTGCCGAAACCACCGGTTGGGGCGGTGGCCGCTGCGCCGGTTCGCCGTCGTCGAAGACTCGATGCGGCCCACCCTCGCCCCCGGTGACGGACTGCTGGCGATGCGCGGCGGACGGCCCCGGCAGGGCCAGCTCCGGGTTTTTCCCGATCCGACGCTGCCGACGCGGTGGCTGATCAAACGCGTGGGCGGCGTGCGGGGCACCGGGCGCGCGATGGCCTTCGAGGCGAAGTCGGACAACGTCGGCGCGCCGGGCGTGGTCGATTCCCGGCAGTTCGGCTGGGTGCCGGCCGCGGGCTCCTATCGCGTGGTGTGGACCGTGCGGTCCCGAACGCGCGCCCGCTGATCAGGTCAGGACGATCAGCGCGAGCACGCCGATCAGCAGGGCCGCGATGATGCCGGCGCGTACCAGCGCGATCGCATACGCCTTGTTGCAGGTTGGTGACGACGTGTACCACTGCGGCGCATGCCCTCGACCCACGGGATGCATCGCTGACATCGACCGCTCCTGTCCGCCCCAGGACCCACCGGGCAACCGAAGATTCGGCCGTGAGATGGGTCACAATCCGCCTTGTGACGGCGATCATAACCGCTTCCGTCCCGCTTCGAAAATCGAACGGCGTTGATCGGGCCGCCTTCCCGAAAGCCCGAGAAAAGTTAGCGCGACAAGGTATTTCGCTCGGGACCGTTCGCGGTTGTTGATCGTGCGGTCGGCCGCTCCGCGTGTTATCCACAACCGGATGCGCGGGGTCCGGCGATGAAGCCGATAGAGGTACCGATCGCGGCGGCCCGCACTGTGGATAAGGCTGTGGAAACTGTGGATAGCGCCCGGATTGCTGCTGTTGCGGGATCGGTCCGGTGATGCACCGTCGCGGACGCCACGCGGGTCTTCTGATTAGGCTGGTCCGGTGATCCAGGTCTGCTCGGGATGCGGTACGCGCTGGAATGTGCGTGACCGCCAGCGTGCCTGGTGTCCGCGTTGCCAGGGAGCACTGCTGGCACCGGCGCCGGGCCCGGCTCCGCAACCACCCACGCCGCGGCCCGGGGGCGCACCGCCGGGCTTCCGGTGGATCGCCGTGCGGCCGGGCCCCGCACCCGCCGGGCGCCGCCGCCGTGCCGCCCTGTCGCCGACGCCCCGCTACGCCGCCAATCCGGGCTGGGGACTGCAGGACTACCCCGTCCCACTGCCGCCCGCGCATACCGTGCCGACCGGGCCCTCGCCCGCGCTCGTCGCCGCGGCGCTCCGGATCACCGCCATCGTGCTCGCGACCGCGGCGGCGGCACATGCGCTGCGGTACCTGCTGCTGCTGATAAACCGGACGACGCTGTTGCACCCGGTGATCGCCGGAATCGGCGTGTGGCTGGGGATCCTGGCCAGTTTCGCGGCGCTCGTCGCCGTCATCTGGTGTGCCGTCGTGCTGACCCGGTGGTTGATCGCGCGCCGGGCGGCGGCCTACGCGCACCGCCGGCTCGACGATCCGCGACCGGCCTGGCTGCTGTGGGCCGGCTGCCTGGTGCCGGTGTTCAACCTGGCCTGGGCCCCGGTGTTCGTCATCGAGACCGCCACGATGGAGGGCATCTACAGCCGGTTGCGCCGGGACATCACGCTCTGGTGGGTGCTCTGGGTGCTCAGCACGCTGCTGTCGGCGTTCGCGATCGCCACCAGCTTCGCCACCGACGCGCAGGGCATCGCCGACAACACCGTGCGGACGACGCTGGCCTATCTGCTGGCGCTGGCCGTCGTGGTCGCGCTGACCCGGGTCTACCTGGGCTTCGTGAGCAAGCCGGTGGACCGCCCGGCGCACCGCTGGATCGTCGTGAACCCGGAACCGGCCGCCGACCCGGATGTCGCGGTTGAAACCAGGGACAAGGAACCGGCAGCATAACCACATGGCTTCCGGGGCGGAGGTGGACGGCGGACACCCGTTCGTGGTCGCGCATCGGGGGGCATCGGGCGAGCGCCCCGAACACACCCTGGCCGCCTACGACCTAGCCCTGCAGCAGGGTGCCGACGGGCTGGAGTGCGATGTCCGGCTCACCCGCGACGGACATCTGGTCTGTGTGCACGATCGCCGGATCGACCGCACCTCGACGGGCTCCGGCCTGGTCAGCGAGATGACCCTGGCACAACTGCGAAGGTTCGACTACGGCGCACCGCACGCAGCCGACCACGCGGGCCGAACCGGTCTGCTCACCCTCGACGAACTGGTGCGCCTGGCCCTCGATTGGCACCGGCCGGTCAAACTGTTCATCGAGACCAAGCACCCGGTCCGCTACGGGGCCCTGGTGGAGAGCAAGGTGCTGGCGCTGCTGCACCGCTACGGAATCGCGGCTCCCGCCTCGGCGGCGCTGTCACGCGCGGTGGTGATGTCGTTCTCCGCGGCCGCGGTGTGGCGGGTCCGCCGCGCGGCGCCGCTCCTGCCGACCGTGCTGCTCGGCGATACCTCGCGGGTGCTCGGCGGCGGCGCCGCCACCACGGTGGGGGCGACGGCCGTCGGACCGTCGATCCAGACCCTGCGCGAGCACCCGGACCTGGTGGACCGGGCCGCCGCCCAGGGTCGATCGCTGTACTGCTGGACCGTCGACGCCGCCGACGACGTCGACTACTGCCACGACCTCGGGGTGGCCTGGATCGCCACCAACCACCCCGGCAGAACGAGGGGGCAGTTGGAAGCGGGACAAGCCGGCGCCGGCTGACCGAACCGCGATCAAGCGGTCAGCGCACCGCCGGCGGCGGGGGGAGCGCCCGGGTCGGCACCGCCCTGCGGGGCCAGTTCGCGCGCGACGAAGTCCTCGATGTGGAAGAGGTTGCTGCCCGCCCGGTCGACGGTCCGCAGCAGAGTGCTCATCGAGGCCATCTCTTCGACCTGCTCCTTGAGGAACCACTGCATGAACTGCTCGCCGAGGTAGTCCCGCTCGTCGCGGGCGGTGGCGGCCAGCGCGGTGATCTGTTCGGTCACGCCGCGTTCGAGTTCGAGCGCCAGCGCGACGGCCTCGCGCACCGAACCGAAGTCGTTGCGCACGGCGTCGGTGCCGGGAATCTCCACGGTGACGTCGCGGTCAAGCAGATAGCGCACCAGCATCATGGCGTGGTTACGCTCCTCGACCGCCTGCCGGTAGAAGTGCGCGGCCAACTGCGGAAGGTCTTCGCCGTCGAAATACACGGCAATCGCAACGTATTGCTGGGCGGCGGTGAATTCGTTGTGAATCTGGTCCTGCATCAGGGCGCAGAATTTCGTTTCGGCATTACCAGCATCACTCACGGCGACGATGATACAGCAGGTAAAGGCCTATTTCTGAGCAAGGAGAGCCTTACCTCGGGAAAGGTTTTCCTTACCGATTCGGCCGGCGTCCGGCTTTTGCGAACAGGCATTCCGAATCGTTTCGCCGTTACTGATTCATGCGACATTGTCACGGCTGCGCGTCGAGCACCGACTGCGGCACCGGCTGGTCGTTGGCCAGGGCGGTGAACAGCTCACCCGCGACGGTTTCATTCCACACCACGACGTCACCGGAGTCGTTGTAGCCGAACTCCCCGATCGGAACCGTCACCGTCGTCGCGCCGCCGAGGGCCCAGCCGAGCCGCGCGACGTCCCACACATGGTCGCCGGTGTCGAGCGTCACCGCGGCGATGGCGGCGTGGGGCACCGCGTACCACCGCCACGGGTTGGCCCACACCGCCGGGCTGGCCGCCTGGGTCACCATGGCCGAGACGAACTCGCGCTGGTGGGCCATCCGGTCGAGGTCGGCGCGCGGAGTGGCGCGGCTGCGGACGTAGCCCAGGGCGTTGCGGCCGTCCAGGCGCTGACAGCCGGCCGGCAGGTCGATTCCTGCCAGCGGGTCGGTGACCGGCTCGGCCGGACACATCGTCACCCCGCCGAGGGCGTCGACGACACCGGCGAACCCGCCGAAGCCGATCTCGGCGTAGTGGTCCACTCGCAACCCGGTGGCCTGTTCGACGGTCTGAGCGAGCAGTACGGCACCGCCTTCGGCGAACGCCGCGTTGATCTTGTCCGAGCCGTAGCCGGGGATGGCGACATAGGAATCCCGCGGGATCGACACCATCGTCGCGGACGTGTCCGATCCCAGCGCCGGAATGTGGACCAACAGGATCGTGTCGGTGCGGCCGCTGCCGAGGTCGCCGCCGGTGGCCAGATCGGCCTGCTGGTCCTCGGTCAGCCCCTCGCGACTGTCCGATCCGACCAGCAGCCAGTTGGTGCCACTGCCCGCCGCGGGCCGGCCGGCGTAGTCGGTCAGCGCGGGGATGCGGTGGAGCGCTCGTTCGCCCCACACCCCCACCCCGACGACCGCGAGCACGGCGAGCAGCAAGACCGCCAGCAGCATGCGCCCGATCGGCGGTCGGCGGCGACGGCGGCGGGCCGCTGGGGCGGGTTTCGGCGGGGCTTTCGGCGGTGGAGTCGGCCGGCGGGCCGGCGCCGTGGTGGCCCGGTTTCGCGCGCGGGC
>CAZTAA010000049.1:0-30610 GCA_964611465.1 uncultured Mycobacterium sp.
CGCGACATCCGTTGCATGCGTCGCCGCCGCAACTGCTCCTCGATGCGGGTCTGCCGGCGCAGATACGCCAGATAGCCGAGAGTGGCCACCGCCAGGGTGGCACACACGTACCAGGCCGCCGGGTTCCACGCGAACGCCAGCACGGCGGAGAGCACCAGCAGAGTCGCCATCGTCAGCAGCGCGCGGCTGCGGAACTTGTACTTGCGGGCGCTGACGGCCGCGGCCGTCTTCGTCGCGTACCGCACCTCGTGTACCGGCCGGCCGACGGGCGCGTCGGCCTCGGGTTCGAGTCCCGAGCTGTCCTCGACGTACTCGTACTCGTCGGCGGTGCCGTCCTCGGCCGCGGGCTGCTCGACGACGGGCTCCTCGGCCGCCGGGGCCTCGGACTCGGATTCGGTTTCGGCGCCGGCGAATTCGAGCGGCAGCTCATCCGGCTCCGGTTCGGCGTTCTCGGTCTTCTCGACCTTCTCGTCGGGCTGCACTCCCACGGGCAGCGCTCCGGAATTCTCCTCGACGATGTCGACGTCGAGATAGTCGGGCTCGTCCTCTTCGGCCAGCGAGGTCACCACCGCGACCGACCGTGCCCGGGGCGGCTTGCCGGTCACCACCACGGGACCGGTGTCGTCCTCGTCGAAGTCCTCGTACTCGTCGTCGGCATCGGGGCGCCAGTCGGGATCACTGCGATGCCCGAAGGCCGGACCCGCGCGCCTGATCAGACGGGCCGCCCGGGTGGTGTTGAGCACTCGGGTGGCCAGGGCGACGTCGCTGGTTCGCCGCACGGTGTCGCGCCTGTTGATGAGCATGGGCACCAGCACGAACAGCCAGAGCACCACAAGCGAGATCCAGAGCAACGATTGGGGGATGCTTGGCATGGGGGCCTGCTCCTTTCCCCTCCAGGCTAGGTGTCGTGAGCTGCGCAATCAGGACGACGCGCCGAGGACAATTACACACCTGTAATTCGATTCAGACAAGCACCACGAGCCACTAGTGTCACATTGGTAACAAGCAAGTATGCGCGAGCGTCGACTTATGTCACGACGCGGGCCGTTTTGCGTGCCGTATCTCGACACTCGGCCCGGAAAACGGCCGGCCACCCTACACCCAGCGCGCCCGACCGGAGTGCACCAGTCGGGCGACCACCGACCCCCGCACCTCCTCGACGGTCAGACCCACCAGCAGGTGGTCCCGCCAGGCCCCGTCGACATCCAGGTAGCGCTTCAACAGCCCTTCCTCCCGGAAGCCGACCTTGGCCAGAACCTTGCGACTGGCCGTGTTCTCCGGGCGGACCGTCGCTTCCATCCGGTGCAACCGCAGCACGCCGAAACAGTGGTCGAGGCCGAGTGCCAGCGCCCCGGTGGCGACTCCCCCACCGGTGAGTTCGCTGTGCACCCAATAGCCGATCCACGCCGAACGCAACGCGCCGTGTGTCACGTTGCCCACCGTCAACTGCCCGCCGAACCGTCCGTCGACCTCGATGACGTAGGGCAGCATCCGGCCGCGGCGCGCCTCGGCCCGCACCGCCGAGCACACCGACGGCCAGGCCGAAATGCCATGTCGCGCATTCCATTCCAGCTCGGCGGTGGGCTCCCACGGTTCGAGGAACTCGCGGTCGGCGACGCGCAGCCGGCTCCATTGCGCGGCGTCGCGCATCCGGACCGGTCGTAGCCGCACCACTCCGGCCGCCACCTTGATCGGGCCCACCGGTTCCGGCCAGCCGGGGTGTGCGCCGCCGGGCCGCAGGAAACTCACGCGGACTCAGCCGCGCTGGGCAAGAAACGCAACGTCGACGGTCTCCCCGGTACGGACCTGCTCTGCCTCGCTGGGTACCACGACCAGGCAGTTCGCCTCGGCCAACGTCGCCAGCAGATGTGACGACGCGCCCGGCGCACCGCCGAGGGCCTGAACCAGGTACTCGCCGGTGTCCTGATCGCGCATCAGCTGACCGCGCAGGAAGCCCTTGCGGCCGGGCACCGACGCGATCGGAGCCAGGGTGCGGGCCCGCACGATCCGTCGCATCGGCTGACGCTTGCCGAGCGACAGCCGGATCAGCGGCCGGACCATCACCTCGAACACCACGAGCGCACTGACCGGATTGGCGGGCAGCAGGAAGACCGGAACACCTTCGGCGCCCAGCTGCCCGAATCCCTGCACCGATCCGGGGTGCATCGCGATGCGAGCGACTTCCATCTCGCCGAGCCCCGACAGCACCGACCGCACGGCCTCCGCGGCGGCGCCGCCGACGGCGCCCGCCACGACGACGATCTCCGCCCGGCTGAGCTGACCCTCGACGGCCTCGCGCAGGACCTTCGGATCGCTGTCGACGATCCCGACGCGGTTAACCTCGGCGCCGGCATCCCGGCCGGCCGCCGCCAGCGCATAGGAGTTGACGTCGTACACCTGACCGTTGCCGGGGGTGCGGGAGATGTCGACGAGTTCACCCCCCACGCTGATCACCGACAGCCGCGGCCGCGGATGAACCAGCACCCGCTCGCGGCCGACCGCGGCGAGCAGTCCCACCTGCGCGGGCCCGATGATCGTGCCCGCCCGCACGGCCACGTCGCCGGGCTGGACGTCGTCGCCCGCGCGGCGGACGTAGGCGCCCGAGCGGACGCCGCGCAGTACCCTCACCCGCGCCTGCCCGCCGTCGGTCCAACGCACCGGCAGCACCGCGTCGGCCAGGGTCGGCATGGGCGCGCCGGTCTGCACGCGGACGGCCTGCTTGGGCTGCAACCGCGTCGGCGTGCGGGCACCCGCCTCGATCGACGCGATCACCGGGAGACTGACGCGACCCTCGACCGCGTCGTCATCGCCGCCGCCACCGAGGCCCAGCACGTCGACGCTGCGGACGGCGTACCCGTCGATGGCGGCCTGGTCGAAGCCGGGCAGTGGCCGCTCGGTCACCACTTCTTCGGCGCACATCAGGCCTTGTGCCTCGGCGATCGCCACCCGCACCGGTCTGGGCGCCACAGCCGCCGCCTGCACGCGAGCCTGCTGCTCTTCCACCGAACGCACTGGGAACCTTTCTGCGCCCGGCGGACGCCGGAAGCACCGGGGCCGACGCTACCGTTCGGTCAGGCCCAGTCGTGAGACAAGCCAACGGCGCAGGTCCGGGCCGTAGTCATCACGATCCAACGCAAAGTCAACCGCAGCCTTGAGGTAGCCGCCGGGATTTCCCAGGTCGTGTCGGGAACCGCGGTGCACCACCACGTGCACGGGGTGGCCCTCCTCGATCAGCAGCGCGATCGCGTCGGTCAGCTGGATCTCGCCGCCGACACCGCGGTCGATCCGCCTGAGCGCGTCGAAGATGGCCCGGTCCAGCACGTAGCGGCCGGCGGCGGCGTACGGCGACGGCGCGTCCTCGGGCTTCGGCTTCTCCACCATGCCCTTGACCCTGAGCACGTTCGGGTTGGCCGCGTCGGGGACCTCCTCGACGTCGAACACGCCGTAGGCGCTGATCTCGTCCTCGGGCACCTCGATGGCGCACAGCACCGAGCCGCCGCGCTTGGCCCGCACCTTGGACATCGTCTCGAGCACACCGGTGGGCAGCACCAGGTCGTCGGGAAGAAGGACGGCGACCGCGTCTTCGTCCGGGGCCAGCACGGGCTCGACACACAGCACCGCATGCCCCAGGCCCAGCGGCTTGTCCTGAACCACCGACTCGACCTTGATCAGGGCCGGCGCGCGGCGCACCTTCTCCAGCATCTGGGTCTTGCCGCGAGCCTCCAGGGTGCCCTCGAGCACCAGGTCGGCGACGAAGTGGGCGACGACGCCGTCCTTGCCCTGGGAGGTGACGATCACCAGGCGCTCGGCGCCCGCCTCGGCCGCCTCGGTGGCGACGAGTTCGATCCCCGGGGTGTCCACGACGGGCAGCAGTTCCTTGGGAACGGTCTTGGTGGCCGGGAGAAAACGCGTGCCCAAACCGGCGGCGGGCACGATGGCCGTCCGCGGGATGGGCACCTCGGCTTTCTTCATCGCCTGACACCATAACCGGATTGTCTGCGCGCGGGGTCGGTGTCATCGTTGTCCCACGATGACCACAGCAAAAGACCAGCTGAGGCGGGACCTGCTGGCCGCGCGGCGAGCACAACCGGCCGCGGATCACGAGGTGGAGGCCACCGCGCTGGTGCACATCCTGCGCACGCTGACCGTCCCCGCCACGGTGTGCGCCTTCGTGCCGGTGGGCGCGGAACCCGGAGCGCCCGGTGCGCTGTCGATGCTCGATGCGCTGCGTGACGCGGGCGCCCGCGTGCTGCTGCCGATCGCGCTCACCGACGCCGCGGGCACGCCGCTGCCGCTGCACTGGGCCGAGTACCGCCCCGGCGAGTTGGTGCCGGCCCGGTACGGACTTCTCGAACCGAACGGCACCCGCCTGCCGCCGGACGCGCTCGCGCAGGCCGGCCTGGTGCTGGTGCCCGCGCTGGCCGTCGACCGGCGCGGTGTCCGGCTGGGCCGCGGGGCCGGCTTCTACGATCGCTCGCTACCGATGCGCGGCCCGGACGCACAGTTGATGGCCGTCGTCCGCGACGACGAACTTCTCGACGCGCTGCCCGGCGAAGAGCACGACGTGCCGATGACGCACGCGCTGACCCCCGGACGCGGTGTGGTGAGGCTGGGATAGCGCGTCAGCACCGGTCCAGCACGTCGGACATCGCCCGCTTCTCCTTGGCCGACACCCACAGGCCGTATGCCGACTTGACCTCGACCTGTCGGGCGACGAATTCGCAGCGGAAGGCGACGTTGGGCGGCAACCAGGAGGCGGCGTCGCGAAATGCCTTGTCGAAGTTGGCTTTCGGGCTGACGGCGAGCAGGTTGCGCGGATCGTTGGCGAAGTCGAGACGACGTTGGTCATCCCATTCGCGGGCGCCCTTGTACCAGGCGTCGGCCAGGGAGACCACGTGGTCGATCTGCACCGCGTCGGAGGTGTCCGGTCCGCGGACGAAGGTGATGACCTCGCCGGCGTACGGGTCGTGCAGGGTTCCGCGCTCGGCGTAGCAGGTGCCGCGGCGCACCACGAGATCGGCGAGATCGCGGCGCAGGATGTCGTCGCGGGTGTTGCACCCGTTGTGCCCGAATTCGACGTTGACGTCGTCGCTCCAGGCCTCGCCGAACCGGTAGCGCTTGAAGTCCTGGGTGCGGTCCCAGCCCTTCACCGGTAGGGCCGCCAGTTCCGCCCGGGCCGCCGCATAGGCCCCGGCAGGCGCGGTCGGTGTGGCGGATGTGGCCGTCGCGGGCGTGCCGGTGGCGGGCGTCCAGGTCGGTGACGGCCCCGACGACGGGTGCCGGGCGCGCAGCCACTGTGTCAGCGCGACGACGGCGACGACCATGACGACCAAGGCCACGACGGTCAGCGCCAGTTTGGCTGCGCGACCGCGCCGGCGTGGCGGCGGTCGCTCGGGAATGACGCGGCCCACATAGCGGTTCTAGCACTTGGCACGGTAGAGTGCTAACAAGTCTTGACCTTTTCCCGGAGGTTTTCGTGCCGACCTACAGCTACGTGTGTACCGAATGCGACGACCGGTTCGACGCCGTGCAGGCGTTCACCGACGACGCGCTGACCACGTGCTCCAAGTGCTCGGGCCGGCTGCGCAAACTGTTCAACTCGGTTGGCGTGGTGTTCAAGGGCAGCGGCTTCTACCGGACCGACAGCCGCGATACCGGCAAGAAATCTGCGAGCGTCCCCAGCGGCTCCGAATCGAGCAGCGGTTCGTCAGGCACCGAGAAGTCGAGCAGCACCTCCTCGGACTCCTCGTCGGGTTCGTCCAGCTCATCGAGTACGTCGACGTCGAAGTCCACGGCAACCGCCGCGGCCGCCAGCTGACGCCAGTTCCCCCATCTCCCATCCACAGTTCCGCGTTGTCCACAGCGCGGCGCTGACATCGCACACCCCGCCCCCAGTCGCGTACCTACCGTGACGCCATGGGCTCCCGTCGCACCGAATCGCTGAACCCGACGCTGCCGAACCGGATCCGCCAGGCGCTGCAGCCGGACTGGGTGCACACCGCCAAGGCCCGCCGGATCGCCGCCGGGGTTCTGGTGCTCCTGGCGGCGGTCACCGCGATCCGCGCACAGCCCGGCGGCGAGCACGCCCCGGCGGCCGTCGCGCTCCGCGATCTGGAACCCGGCGTGGCCATCACGGCCGACGACGTTCGCATCGAAAACCGTTTAGCGGCAACACTTCCCGACGCTCCGGTGGCGGACACCGCGGCGGTGGTCGGAGCGATGCCGGCCGGACCGGTCCGGCGCGGTGAGATCCTCACCGATGTCCGGCTGCTCGGCGCCCGGCTGGCGCAGGCCGCGGCGGGACCCGATGCCCGGCTGGTGCCGTTGCACGTCACCGACCGGGCGCTCCCCGATCTGCTCCGGCCCGGCGACATCGTCGACGTCGTGGCGGCGCCCGCATCGGGCGCCGACGGGGAGGCGCACGTCGTGGCGACCGACGCGGTCGTCGCATCGGTCTCGGCCCGGCCCAAGACCCCGACGGTGGCCGACGACCGGGTGGTGCTCGTCGCGCTGCCCGTAGCCGCCGCCAACGCGGTCGCCGGCGCGACCCTGGCGCAGACGGTGACGCTGACCCTGCACTGAGCCGGTCTCGACGCGTTCACGGTCCCGTCAAGGAAAGGCACAGAAGCGGACACCGCCGAAGTGGACGACTAACGTCGGGATCAGCACGTCCAGGCTTCCGCACAGAAAGGCACATCCCCATGCTGAAGGGGTTCAGAGAGTTCATCGCACGTGGCAACGTGATCGACCTGGCCACCGCGGTCATCATCGGTGCGGCGTTCACCGCGGTGGTCACCGCGTTCACCGACAACGTGGTCCAGCCGCTGATCAACCGGATCGGCGCAAGCCCCGACCGGGACTACGGCATCCTTCGAATCCCGCTCGGCGACAACATCTTCATCGACCTCAACGCGGTGCTCAGCGCCTTCATCAACTTCCTGATCGTCGCCGCGGTCATCTACTTCGTCATCATCGTGCCGTACAAGAAACTCAAAGAACTCGACACCAAGGTGGAAGAGGAAGAGACCGAGCTGACGCTGCTCACCGAGATCCGGGACCTCATGCGGCAGAACGCCGGCCTCGACGCCGTGGCCCCGTCGGGCCGGCACGGCAGCAGCACCTACAACGGCCCCCAGTGGGAGACGAAGGCCGCCGAGCCCGAATAATCCTGCGCCCCAACGAGTTCGGCCCCCGGCGCTGCCGGGGGCCGAACTCGTCGCGGTGATGACTAGGGGTTGTTGGCGTCGAACGGAATGTTCATCCACCAGGCGCAGTACGGACCGTCGACGACGCAGGCGCTCAGGTCGCCGCCGGCGCCGGAGAACGACCACGCCTCGACCGCGGGCTTGGCGATATTGGAGCCGCGCACCTCGCCCTGCGCCTGGGCCTCACCCATGCCGGCCGAGCGGAGTTCGCCTTGGACGCCGGGAGCACGCACGCCGCCCTCCACCGCCGGCCCCTCGCCCGGTTGCGACGGTTGCGGCTTGAGGCTGTCGGCGGCGGCAAACCCCGACCCGATGGTCAAGACGGCCGCCGCGCCGGCGAGAACGCCGATTCCTGCGGATACCAGTTTCGAAGTCACCCGGATCTACCCATCTCTCGGTTGGCGGGGCTACGCACGTAGCCGTTGGTTGTTTCGCTTGTGACAGCCTATCAGCGAAGTGACAGATGTGCAGACCCGATGCCAAGATTTTCCGGCGTCGAGCGAGATCGATTTCCGCGACGTTGCTGGCAAGAGGCCCTGCCGGGGCCCGCCGACCGTCCGCGCCGCTGCCAACTGCCCGCGACCACGCTCACCCTCCCAGCAAACTGCCCCCGACGCGTCGGGGGCAGTTTGCTGTCGGAGCGGACGTCAGTTCATGTTCCAGGGCTCGCCGTAGGTGGTGACGCTGTCGCCATCACTCGAGATGAGCCGGGCATAGGGCCGCAACAGCACACCACCGGCCGCTCCCGTCACCGTGCCGTGCGCGTTGGACACCGCCACCGCCCCGTTCGGTCCCTTGACGTCGACCGAGAACGTCGCGACCTCCTGGATGCCCGGACCGTTGCCCAGGTTCGCCGAGATCGACGCACCGGGAAGCAGCGGCGGAGTGGAGATGGGCGGGAAGAAGTCGATGCCGGTGGTCGTGACGACGTCCTGCGCGTCAAGCGCGACGTTCGGCGTGGTGTAGGAGAAGTTGATGCCCACACCCAGCGACCACGGGAATCCGATCTGATAGCCCAGCTCCAGCGTGCCGGCGAAGTCCTTGGCACCGTCGCCGGTGACCGAGTAGACCGCCTTGCCCGAGTGGAACCACTCTCGGGTCAGACGGTTGCGGTCCAGCGGGAACACCCCGTTGAGGAAGGTGTCCCACTGCTGGATGTTCAGAGTGCGGCCCTTTCCGTCGACCAGGCTCAGCTCGTTGTCCAAACCGGCATGAGACGTTCCCGAACCGACGAACAGCGCCGCCATGGCGGCGATGAGCGCCACCAGCATCCGACTGACGATCTTCATGTTCTTCTCTCTTCTGAGTCCGTCCGGATGAGGAGATGTTCATCGGACTCCAATGTTCTCCTCATCGTTGAGGTATGCCGAAACGTTATTGAGCACCGCGTCGGCCAGCAACGCGAGCAGCGCAATTCCCAGGAAACCGACAGCGGCCGACCAGCGCGGCACCAAGTTGGCGCAGAAGACTCGTCTGTGGGCGCCGACTGACAGGGCCCGAAACAGACAAGTCGGCCCCCGACATTGCCGGGGGCCGACTCGACTAGAACAGAGCGGAGAAGATCAGTTCATGTTCCAGGGCTCGCCGTAGGTGGTGACGCTGTCACCGGTCGAGGCGATCAACCGGGCGTAGGGCCGCAGCAGCACACCGCCGGCCGCACCGGTCACCGTGCCGTGCGCGTTGGACACCGCCACCGCGCCGTTCGCGCCGGAGACGTCCACCGAGAAGGTCGCGACCTCCTGGATGCCCGGACCGTTGCCCAGGTTGGCCGAGATCGACGCACCGGGAAGCAGCGGCGGGGTGGAGATCGGCGGGAACAGGTCGATGCCGATGCCACCGCCGCCGGTGACGACGACGTCCTGCGCGTCCAGGGCCACGTTCGGGGTGGTGTAGGAGAAGTTGATGCCCACGCCCAGCGACCACGGGAAGCCGATCTGATAGCCCAGCTCCAAGGTGCCCTCGAACTTGTCGGCGTCGGCACCGGACACGGAGTACACCGCTTTGCCCGAGTGGAACCACTCACGGGTCAGACGGTTGCGGTCCAGCGGGAACACTCCGTTGAGGAAGGTGTCCCATTGCTGAATGGTCAGGGTCCGCCCCTGACCGTCCACCAGGCTCAGCTCGTTATCCAAGCCAGCATGTGAGGTGCCCGAACCGACGAACAAGGCCGCCACAGCAGCGATGAGCGCGACCAGCACCCGACTCAATACCTTCATGTTCTCCCTAGCTGTGTCGGCGGTGAACCGAGGTTCACCGGATTCCTCCGTTGTCGTGTATGGGGCCGATGCTGACACCACGCACAACATAAGAACGGCCAAATGAGAAGCCTCACATGTTGCTCTTACTTTTGGCTCATCGTCGATGACACGAGGAACATAACGGTGCCACAACGGCGCAGCAACGCGTACGCACCCCCGGTTTCATCGGATCGCAACCGCCAAGAAGTTTGCTGGCAGGCTCCGCTGGCCGTGCGGCGCGAAGGATGGCCGGCGCGGCCCGCGGACGTCGGCCCGGCGTCCGCTCAGCCAGCCGACGAGCGACCCAGCAACGCCCGAACTCCAGCACATTTCAAGGCAATTCCCAGCTAGTTGCCATCAACCGTGGTGTGGCGGGACGTTGTCACGCAACCACTGGTCGCGCTCCGACTCCTCCCGAGACGCGTCCACATCCCGTTCGTCGGAGGACGCCTGGGGTACATCCACACCAAACACTTTGTTAACTGAACTAGCGTTGTCTCGCGTGGGACGGTTCACTTCCACCTTCTAGTGTGACAAAGATCACATTTTCATCGTTTCCGCAGTTCACACCGCGTTAACACAAGCGGGGCCGAGGCGATTCGGGGTGCTGCCGGCCGGGCGCCGGCCGCAATCAGATCTCCAGGCTGGACAGCTGACCGATGATCTGCGCGGCCAGCGGGTTCAGGGTTGCCATGCCGTCGCGGACCGCATATCGCGAGCCGGCGACGTTGACCACCAGGGTGCTCCCCGAGATGCCGGCGAGCCCACGGGACAGGCCCGCGTCGATGATGCCCGCGGACAGGCCCGACGCGCGCAACGCCTCGGAAATGCCCAGCAACTCGCGGTCCAGGATGTCGCGGGTTGCCTCCGGCGTGACGTCACGCGGGGTCACTCCGGTGCCGCCGACCGACACCACCAGGTCGACGCCGCCGATCACCGCCGTGTTCAGCGCATTGCGGATCTCGACCTCGTCGGCGGAGACCACCACCACACCGTCGACCACAAAGCCTGCCTCGGTGAGCAGTTCGGTGACCAGCGGGCCACTGTGGTCCTCTTCGCCGTGCGCCGTGCGGTCGTCCACTACGACCACCAGCGCCCTACCCACCAGCTCGACAGGCTGTTCCATGCGGTCAACGGTATATGCCGGGACCGACACGGGCGACGCCGACCGGTCCGGGGTCACTGCGCCGCCTTACCCAGCGTCACCTCGAGGGTCTGCGGTTTGCCGGCGGCATCCAGGTAGGTCAACGTCACCTTGTCACCCGGTGCCCGCGAGCGAACCGCGGCCACCAGCGCATCGGAGCTGCTGATCACCCGATCGTCGACCTTCGTGATCACCACTCCGGACGGCAGGCCGGCGCCGGCGGCCGGACCGCCGGCCGTGACGTCGACGATCTTCGCGCCGTTGGTGGTGGAGTCGTTGCTGACCTGCACGCCCAGCGAGGCGTGCGACGCGGTGCCCGTGCTGATCAGTTCGTCGGCGATGCGCTTTGCCTGGTCGACCGGGATGGCGAAGCCGAGACCGATCGAACCGCTCTGGGCGTCCTGGGACTCGCCGCCCAGGGTGGCGATCGCCGAGTTCACGCCGATCAACTCACCGTTCATGTTGACCAGCGCCCCGCCCGAGTTGCCCGGGTTGATCGCCGCGTCGGTCTGGATCGCGTCGAGCACGGTGTTCTGGTTGCCGGCATCGCCGGCCGTAGACACCGGCCGGTTCAGGGCGCTGACGATGCCGGTCGTCACCGTGCCCTCGAGACCCAGCGGGGAACCGATGGCCACCACGTCCTGCCCCACCCGCAGGCTGGCCGACGAGCCCAGCGTGATCGGCGTCAGGTCGGACACGTTCTGCGCCTTCACCACCGCGATGTCGCTGGCCGGGTCGGCCCCGACCACCGTGAACGTGGTGGTGTGGCCGTCGGCGAAGGTGACCGTCGTGGTGGGCTTGCCGTCGGGCTTGGGGCCGCCGGGATTGGCCGGCGAGTCCGGCCCGGCTCCGGGCGCGCCGCCGTTGGCGGCCGCGATCACGTGGTTGTTGGTCAGGATCAGCCCGTCGGCCGACAGGATGACGCCCGAACCCTCCTCGTTGGCCTTGCCCAGATCGGTCTCGAGCTTCACGACGCTGGGCACCACCTTGGCCGCCACCTGCTCGACGGAGCCCGCCGGGACGTTGGCCGCGGGCACGCTCGACGCCGACCCGAGCACCGTGCCGCTGCGGTGAACGCCGGAACCGTCGGGGGTCGTCAGTCGCGCGACCCCGCCGCCGACGCCGGCGGAAACCACCGCGATGGCCAACGCGCCGGCCGCCAAAGCCTTTGTGCGCGAACGCTTCTGGTGAGCCGGCGGCCAACTTGGCGGCGGTACGGGCATCGACCGGTAGGGGTCGTAGCCGGGCTGATGCGCGGTTGGCTGGACGCCCTGCCCCGTCGGGTAGCGCCAGTCATAGGGCTGCTGCGGTCCCGGCCGGTACGGCGCCGGCTGGTTCGGGTCGACCCGGTGGCCCGGGGGACCCGGGGGCTGCGGCGACTGCGAATACCACGGATCGTTGGTCATCGAGCTACGTCACGTCCTTTGTGCGTCGGAGGCGGCCGGGGGTCCCGACGTTCGTTGCCTCTACCTTGCCCTTGTCGACTGAGAATCCACTGAGATGACACTCGGTCTCGGTGCCGATCTTTCCATCGTGTCGGCCGCGCCGCGCAGCTGCGGGTACACCACCGGCTGGCCGGGCAGCCAGACGTAGATCGACGTGCCGGGCGGCCGGCCGCCGGGCACGGTGTCCTCCACCCGCAGCGCGCCGCCGTGCTTGAGCACCACCTGTTTGACGATCGCCAGTCCGAGCCCCGAACCCGGCATCGCCCGCGCCGCATCGGAGCGGTAGAACCGCTCGAACACCAGGCGGCGCTCCTCGGGCGGGATGCCCGGTCCCATGTCGGACACCACCATCTCCGCGTGCGCCGGGTCCACCTGGTTCAGCCGCAACGTCACGCGGCCGCCCGGCGGGCTCCATTTGGCGGCGTTGTCGAGCAGGTTCAGCACCGCGCGCGACAGACCCGCCGAATCGCCGTACACCTGCCACGGCGTGATCCGAACGTCGAACTCGATGTCGTTGCGGCGGCGGCGCACCCGCTCCAGGCAGCGGTCGACGACCTCGGCGATGTCGACCTGTTCGTGCACCACTCCGCCGGCGTCGTCCCGGGACAGATCGACGAGATCGCCTACGAGCGTTGACAATTCCTCGATCTGGCCGATCACGTCGGCGCGCAGATCGGCCATCTCGGCCTCGGGGATGGGTGGGGCGCCCGGCGCCATCGAGGCCATCAGCAGTTCGACGTTGGTCCGCAGCGACGTCAGCGGCGTCCGCAGTTCGTGGCCGGCGTCGGTGACCAGCCGGGCCTGGCGTTCCCGCGACTCGGCGAGCGCGCGCAGCATCATGTTGAAAGCCTCGGTCAGCCGGGCCAGTTCGTCGCTGCCCACCACCGGGATGGGCCGCAGGTCGTCGGTGCGCGCGACGCGTTCGGCCGCCTCGGTCAGCCGGGCCACCGGGCGCAGACCGGTGCGGGTGACCATGCCGCCGGCCACCGCGGCCACCGCCAGCCCGATCCCGCCGACGACCATCAGGACCCAGCGCAGTTTGGTGATGACCGCCTGGGTCGGCGCCAGGCTCTTCGAGATCAGCAGCGTGCTGTCATTGGGCAGGTGAACCGCCAGCACCCGCTGGTTCATCGCGGTGCGGCGGGACATGAACAGATCACCGCGGATGACCGACTTCTCCTGCTCCCCGATCGGCAACGTCTGGCCCTGCTGGTTGGCCGTGTAGATCGACCGGCCCGGGACGATCAGCATCGCGTTCACGTCGGAGTAGGCGGTGCCCTCGATGGCCTTACCGGGATCGGCCGACAGCGAGCCGCTGGCGATCAGCAGCTGGGCCCGGCTCTGCAACTGGTTGTCGATGTCCTCGTGCAGCGCGGCGTAGACGACCGCGTAGACCACGGTGGCCACCAGGATGACGACCATCGCGACCATCGACATCGCCAGGAGCATCACCCGCCAGCGCAGCGACACCGACGATGTGGCCTGCAGGCGACTGCGGTGACGGCCGGTGGGCTGCGCCGGCGGCACCGCTGGCAGCGGGGACATCTGAGCCATCAGGGCGGCGTCTCACGCAGCACGTAACCCACCCCGCGCACGGTGTGGATCAGCCGCGGCTCTCCTTCGGCCTCGGTCTTGCGACGCAGGTAGCCGATGTAGACCTCCAGGGCGTTGCCCGACGTCGGGAAGTCATAGCCCCACACCTCTTCGAGGATGCGGCTGCGGGTGAGCACCCGGCGCGGGTTGGCGATCAGCATCTCCAGCAGGGCGAATTCGGTACGGGTGAGGCTGATCGGCCGGGTGCCGCGCATGACCTCGCGGGTGACGGGATCCAGGGTGAGGTCGCCGAACGTCATGGCGGCCGACTCGGCGCTGTCGTCGGGACCGGTGCGGCGCAGCAGCGCGCGCATGCGGGCCAGCAGCTCCTCGAGGGCGAACGGCTTGGGCAGGTAGTCGTCGGCGCCGGCATCCAGGCCGGCCACCCGTTCGGACACCGAATCCCGGGCCGTGAGCACCAGGATCGGCAGATCGTCGCCGGTCGAGCGCAGCTGGCGGCACACCTCGAGCCCGTCGAGCTTGGGCATCATGACGTCGAGAACCACGGCGTCGGGCCGGTCGCAGGCAATCGAGTTGAGCGCCTCGACGCCGTCCTCGGCGAGCGATACCGAGTAGCCGTTGAAGGAAAGGGAACGCCGGAGGGACTCACGCACCGCACGATCGTCGTCAACGACCAGTATTCGCACAGCTACCAGTGTTATCCCAACGCCTGAGATCAGGCTGAGAGGCGCGCCGCCCGGACCAGCGGCGTCAGCGCTTGTCGAGGTCGATCAGGCCGAGACGGGCGGCCTTCTGCAACCGCCGCGGCACCTTGTGCTGCTGCCCGGCGACAGTCACGTTGACCAGACCGGTGGCCTCGGCCTTCCACTGGGCGCGCCGGCTACGGGTGTTGGCGCGTGACATCCTGCGCTTGGGCACAGCCATGACGTACATCTCCTCGTTCGGGTGCTCGATCGGCCAGGTTCGAGCGCCACGTCTGGGCGCCGACGGCGACAGTTGTCCCTGAGGATAGCCGGTGACCTGGGTCGGGTACAAAACGCGGGCGCCGGCCCGATCTGTTGAGCGCTCACCGACACAACGTGCGAGTAGACCTCGCAGTCACCGCTGAACAGATGCGGATCTGGTCGGCCGATCGCCCCCGGCCGCACGGCCACCGGGGCTACCGTGAGATCCACAGCAACATGACAGGTTCATCGCAGCTTCGGGGCAGGGAGACACACATGAGACAGGCACTGCTGGCGGGTGTGCTGGCGCTCGTCCTCGCCGGATGCGGCGGAGGAACCGAGAGCAAGACCGAATCGACCGCCGCGGCACCCACCGGCGCCGGCGAGACCACCAGCGTGACGGCCGGCGGCTGCACAGCCAGCGGCCTGGACGCCATGACCGCACTGGCCGACTTCCAGCTGAAGATGGGCGACGCCCAGAAGGCCGGGAAGCTCACCGTCGACCAACTGACGGCCGCGCGGGACAAGCTCTACAACGAGACGCAGGCCGCCCAGGCCAAGGAGGACTGGGCCGCCTACTGCAAGGCGATCGACGACATGCGAGCCGAACTGGGGTTGTAGCCCTCTTGACGCGGTACCGCCGGTTCTCGATAACCTACCGGTTGGTTGGTCATCGTTGACGGCGAGGAGTGGGCGTGACGGCTGCCGTGCGCATCGGGAACTGCTCGGGGTTCTACGGCGACCGGCTCGCGGCGATGCGCGAGATGCTCACCGGTGGTGAGCTGGACTACCTGACCGGCGACTATCTGGCCGAGCTGACGATGCTCATCCTGGGCCGCGACCGGATGAAGAATCCCGACGGCGGCTATGCCAAGACGTTCCTGCGCCAGCTCGAAGACTGCCTGGGTCTGGCGGTCGACAAACGCGTGCGGATCGTCGCCAACGCGGGCGGGCTGAATCCCGCCGGGCTGGCCGACGCGGTGCGCCAGTTGGCCGGCCGGCTTGGACTCGACGTCGCCGTCGCCCACGTCGAGGGCGACGACCTGCTGGCGCGGGCCGGCGAACTCGGGCTGGGCGAGCCGCTTACCGCCAACGCTTATCTGGGCGCCTGGGGCATCGTGGACTGCCTGAACGCCGGTGCCGACGTCGTCGTGACCGGCCGGGTGACCGACGCTTCGGTGATCGTCGGCCCCGCCGCCGCGCACTTCGGTTGGGCGCCAACGGATTACGACCGGCTGGCCGGTGCGGTGGTGGCCGGGCACGTCATCGAATGCGGCGTCCAGGCGACCGGTGGCAACTACGCCTTCTTCACCGAAATGCCCGACCTGGGCCATCCGGGCTTCCCGCTGGCCGAGATCCACGACGACGGAACGTCGGTGATCACCAAGCACAGCGGGACCGGCGGTCAGGTCAGCGTCGGCACGGTGACGGCCCAACTGCTCTACGAGATCGGCGGGGCCCGATACGCCAATCCGGACGTCACCGCGCGGATGGACACCGCCCGGCTCACCCCGGACGGTCCCGACCGGGTCCGGATCTCCGGTGTGCGCGGCGAGCCGCCGCCTCCGACCGCGAAGGTCTCCCTGAACAGCATCGGCGGGTTCCGCAACGAGTTCACCTTCGTGCTGACCGGGTTGGACATCGAGGCCAAGGCCGAACTGGTTCGCCGCCAACTCACCGAGGCCCTCACCGTCACGCCCGCGGAGATCCAGTGGACGTTGGCCCGCACCGACCATCCCGACGCCGGCACCGAGGAAACCGCCAGCGCGCTGCTGCACTGCTCCGTCCGCGACCCCGACCCGGCCAAGGTCGGGCGCGCCTTCTCCGGACCGGCAATCGAACTCGCCCTGGCCAGCTACCCGGGCTTCCACGCCACGGCCCCGCCAGGCGACGGCCAGGTCTACGGGGTTTTCACCGCGGGGTATGTGCCGACCGCCGCCGTGCCACACACCGCGGTCCGCCCCGACGGCACCAGGGTCGACATCCCGGCACCGACGGACACCCGCGAGCTGGTCGGCGCGGAGCCACCCGACCTTCCAGAACCGTTGCCGCCCAGCGCAACCCGGCGTGCACCGCTCGGTCTGATCGCGGGAGCACGCAGTGGCGACAAGGGCGGGTCGGCGAACGTCGGAGTGTGGGTGCGCACCGACGACCAGTGGCGCTGGCTGGCCCACGCCCTGACCGTCGAGAAACTCGCGGAGTTGCTGCCCGAAACCGCCGGGCTGCCGGTCACCCGGCATCTGCTGCCCAACCTGCGGGCGGTGAACTTCGTCATCGAGGACATCCTCGGCCAGGGCGTCGCCTCCCATGCCCGGTTCGATCCGCAGGCGAAGGGCCTCGGCGAATGGCTGCGCAGCCGGCACATCGACATCCCGGCGACGCTGCTGTGAGCACGCGTGGCGACGATGCAGAGCGAGGCACGAGCGATGAGGAGGAGCCGCGCCGATGAGTATCTGGAACACACCCGAGCGCGACGCCCTGCGAAAGGCGGTGCGCGCCTTCACCGAACGCGAAATCCTGCCGCACGTCGACGACTGGGAGCGCGCCGGTGAGCTCCCCCGCGACCTGCACCGCAAGGCAGCCGACGCGGATCTGCTCGGCGCGCCATTCCCGGAGCGGGTCGGCGGCAGTGACGGCGACGGCGCCGACGCCGTGGTCATCTGCGAGGCGCTGCACGAATCGGGTTGCCCGGGCGGGGTTTTCGCGTCACTGTTCACCTGCGGAATCGCGGTTCCGCACATGATCGCGGCGGGCGACGAGGCGCAGATCGAGCGGTTCGTGCGCCCGACCCTGCGCGGCGAGAAGATCGGCGCGCTGGCCATCACCGAACCCGGCGGCGGCTCCGACGTCGGACACCTGACCACCCGCGCCGACCGGGACGGTGACGACTACATCGTCAACGGGGCCAAGACGTACATCACCTCCGGCGTGCGGGCCGACTACGTCGTCACCGCGGTACGCACCGGCGGGCCCGGCGCGGCCGGAGTGTCATTGCTCGTCGTCGAGAAGGGCATGCCCGGCTTCGAGGTCACCCGCCGGCTCGACAAGATGGGCTGGCGCTCGTCGGACACCGCCGAACTGTCCTACACCGACGTCCGGGTGCCGGCCGCCAATCTGGTCGGCGCGGAGAAGTCGGGCTTTCAGCAGATCGCCGCGGCATTCGTCTCGGAACGCATTGCCCTTGCCGCCCAGGCGTATTCGGGCGCGCAGCGCTGCCTCGACCTGACCGCGCAGTGGTGCCGGGACCGCGAGACCTTCGGTCGGCCGCTGATCTCGCGGCAGTCGGTGCAGAACACTCTGGCCGAGATGGCCCGCCGCGTCGACGTCGCCCGCGTCTATGCGCGCCGCGTCGTCGAACGCCAACTGGAGGGCGAGACCAACCTGATCGCTGAGGTGTGCTTCGCCAAGAACACCGCGGTGGAGGCCGGCGAATGGGTGGCCAACCAGGCCGTGCAATTGTTCGGCGGCATGGGCTACATGACCGAGTCGGAGGTCGAACGGCAGTACCGTGACATGCGGATCCTCGGCATCGGCGGCGGAACAACCGAAATCCTGACCGCGCTGGCCGCCAAGACGCTTGGATATACCTCGTGAATCAGCCAGTGCCGGTCGCGAGTGTGAAACCTCTGCGAGGAATCCCGCGAGAATTCGCAACAGTTTCACGTTCGGTGAGCGGCCCGGCCCGATGACCGCGCTCGCCTCCACCCTGGACCCCCGCTCCGACGGCTACCGGGACGCCGCGGCGGCGACCACGGCCAAGCTCACCGACATGGATCTCGAACTCGCCAAGGCCATCGCCGGCGGCGGCGCGAAGTATGTCGAGCGGCACCGGGCGCGCGGCAAGCTCACCGCCCGCGAACGCATCGAGGCCCTCGTCGACCCGGACTCGCCCTTCCTCGAACTGTGCCCGCTGGCCGGCTACGGCAGCGAGTTCCAGGTCGGCGCCAGCGTCGTCACCGGCATCGGCGTGGTCGAGGGCGTCGAATGCCTGCTGGTGGCAAACGACCCCACCGTCAAGGGCGGCACCAGCAACCCGTGGACACTCCGGAAGGTCCTGCGCGCCAACCAGATCGCCCTGGAGAACCGGCTACCGGTGGTCTCACTGGTGGAGTCCGGCGGTGCGGACCTGCCGACGCAGAAGGAGATCTTCATTCCCGGCGGCCGGATGTTCCGGGATCTGACCCGGCTGTCGGCCGCCGGTATCCCGACCGTCGCCGTGGTGTTCGGCAACTCCACCGCCGGCGGCGCCTACATCCCGGGCATGTCCGATCACGTGGTAATGATCAAGGACCGCTCCAAGGTGTTCCTGGCCGGCCCGCCGCTGGTGAAGATGGCCACCGGCGAGGAATCCGATGACGAGTCCCTGGGCGGGGCCGAAATGCACTCGCGCACTTCGGGTCTGGGTGACTACCTGGCCGCCGACGAACTCGACGCGCTGCGCATCTGCCGGCGGATCGCCGCCCGGCTGAACTGGCGCAAGCAGGGCCCCGCGCCGGCGCCGTACGTCGACCCGCTCTTCGACGCCGAGGAACTCCTCGGCATCGTGCCCGCCGACCTGCGAATCCCGTTCGACCCGCGCGAGGTGATCGCCCGGATCGTCGACGGCTCGGACTTCGACGAGTTCAAGCCACTCTACGGCGGCTCACTGGTCACCGGATGGGCAACGTTGCACGGCTACCCGCTGGGAATCCTGGCCAACGCCCGCGGCGTGCTGTTCAGCGAGGAGTCGCAGAAGGCCACCCAGTTCATCCAGCTGGCGAACCGTTCCGACACGCCATTGCTGTTCCTGCACAACACCACCGGATACATGGTCGGCAAGGCCTACGAGGAAGGCGGCATGATCAAGCACGGCTCGATGATGATCAACGCCGTCTCCAACTCGACGGTGCCGCACATCTCGCTGCTGATCGGTGCCTCCTACGGGGCGGGCCACTACGGCATGTGCGGGCGGGCCTACGACCCGCGCTTCCTGTTCGCGTGGCCGTCGGCCAAGTCGGCGGTCATGGGCGGCACCCAGTTGGCCGGCGTGCTGTCGATCGTGAGCCGGGCGGCCGCCGAGGCGCGCGGCCAGCAGGTGGACGAGGACGCCGACGCCGCCCTCCGTGCGGCCGTCGAGGCGCAGATCGAAGCCGAGTCGCTGCCGATGTTCCTGTCCGGCCGGCTGTACGACGACGGGGTCATCGACCCGCGCGACACCCGCTCCGTGTTGGGAATGTGCCTGTCCGCCATCGCAAGTGGCCCGGTCGAGGGGACGTCGAACTTCGGCGTCTTCAGGATGTAGCGATGATCAGCAGACTTCTGGTCGCCAACCGTGGCGAGATCGCCCGCCGCGTATTCGCCACCTGCCGCCGCTTGGGAGTGTCCACCGTCGCCGTCTACACCGACCCCGACGCCGACGCACCCCATGTCGCCGAGGCCGACGTCCGGGTCCACCTGCCCGGCGTCCGGGGCTACCTGGATGTCGACGCCATCCTGGCCGCGGCGCGCACGGCCGGCGCCGACGCCGTCCACCCCGGATACGGATTCCTTTCGGAGAACGCCGAATTCGCGACGGCGGTGACGGCCGCGGGCCTGACCTGGATCGGCCCGCCGCCCGAAGCCGTCCGGGCGATGGGATCCAAGATCGAATCGAAGAAGATGATGGCCGCCGCGGGCGTGCCGGTCCTCGACGAGCTCCCGCCCTGGGCGGTGACCGAGGCGCAGCTGCCGGTTCTGGTCAAGGCGTCCGCGGGTGGTGGTGGCCGCGGGATGCGGGTGGTCACCGACCTCGACGCCCTGTCCGGTGAGGTGGAAGCCGCACAGCGCGAAGCCAAGTCGGCGTTCGGCGATCCGACCGTGTTCTGCGAGCGCTACCTACCCACCGGACACCACGTCGAGGTGCAGGTGATGGCCGACACCCACGGCACGGTGTGGGCGGTCGGCGAGCGCGAGTGCTCCATTCAGCGACGGCATCAGAAGATCATCGAGGAAGCGCCCTCGCCCTTGGTGGAGCGCGTTCCGGGGATGCGCGACAAACTCTTCGAGGCCGCCCGGCTGGCGACCGCCGCCATCGGATACGTCGGCGCGGGAACGGTCGAGTTCCTGGCGTCCGGCGAGGGCGAGTTCTACTTCCTGGAGATGAACACCCGGCTGCAGGTCGAGCACCCGGTCACCGAGGCCACCACCGGACTGGACCTGGTCGAGCTGCAACTGAACGTCGCGGACGGCCTGCCGCTACCGCCCGAATGTCCCACCGCCCAGGGTTATTCGATCGAAGCCCGGCTCTACGCCGAAGACCCGGCCAAGGGCTGGCAGCCGCAGGCCGGCGCGGTCCACCGCTTCGAGGTGCCGACCGCGCACACCGCATTCGAACGGTCAAGCTGCCCCGGCGTCCGGCTCGACAGCGGTATCGCCGACGGGTCGCAGGTGTCCATCCACTACGACCCCATGCTGGCCAAGGTCATCTCCCATGCGGCCACCCGCGGCCAGTCCGCCGCATTGCTGGCCGACGCGCTAGCCCGGACCCGGCTGCACGGCATCCCGACGAACCGCGACCTGCTCGTCAACGTCCTGCGCCACCCGGCGTTCCTGCGCGGCGACACCGACACCGCGTTCTTCGACACGCACGGGCTCGACGTGCTGGCCGCCCCGCTGGCCGGGCCGGCGGCGGTCCGGCTGGCCGCGATTGCCGCCGCCCTTGCCGACAGCGCGCTGAATCGTTCCACCGCAACGGTTCTCGCCGGACTGCCGAACGGCTGGCGCAACGTGCCGTCGACCGACCAGGAGAAGCGCTATCTGGCATCCGACGGATCCGAGCACCTGGTCGCCTACCGCTTCACCCGTTCCGGTGTGGTCTTTCCCGTGGACGACGGGGTTCGGCTGGTGGCGGCCGCACCGGACCGGGTGGTGCTGGCCGACCCGACCGGCGCCGAGACCCGCTACGACGTGAGCCGCTACGGCGACACCGTCTGCGTCGACTCCATCGGTGGCAGTGTGCGATTCAGCGTCGTACCCAGACTCGCCGAGCCCGCTTCAGCGGTGGCGAGCGGTTCACTGGTCGCCCCGATGCCGGGCCTGGTGATCCGGCTCGGCGCCGAGCGCGGGGCCGTCGTGGCCGCCGGGCAGCCTCTCATCTGGCTCGAGGCGATGAAGATGGAGCACACCCTCACCGCACCCGATGACGGTGTGCTGGAAGAACTCCACGTCACCGTCGGCCAGCAGGTCGACGTCGGTGCCGTACTGGCACGTGTACAGAGTGAACAAGGAAGGGATCAATGACCGACACCGGATTCATCGAGACCGACGAACGCCGGACGCTGCGCAGCGCCGTGGCGGCGATGGCCCGCAATTACGGCGAGGACTACTACCTGGAGAAGGCCCGCGCCGGCGAGCACACCACCGAATTGTGGACCGAGGCAGGCAAACTCGGCTTCATCGGCGTCAACCTCCCGGAGGAGTACGGCGGCGGCGGGGCCGGCATGTACGAGCTGTCGATGGTGATGGAGGAGATGGCGGCGGCCGGGTCGGCGTTGCTCATGATGGTGGTCTCCCCCGCGATCAACGGCACGATCATCGCGAAGTTCGGCACCGAGGAGCAGAAGAAGCGGTGGATCCCCGGCATCGCCGACGGATCGATCACCATGGCGTTCGCGATCACCGAGCCTGATGCGGGATCCAACTCGCACCGGATCACCACCACGGCCCGTCGCGACGGGGCGGACTGGATCCTCAACGGCCAGAAGGTGTTCATCTCAGGCATCGACCAGGCGCAAGCGGTCCTGGTGGTGGGCCGCACCGAAGAGGCCAAGACCGGCAACCTCAAGCCGGCGCTGTTCGTCATGCCCACCGACACCCCGGGCCTGTCGTGGACCAGGATCCCGATGGAGATCGTCAGCCCCGAGTCACAGTTCCAGGTCTTCCTCGACGACGTCCGACTGCCCGCCGACGCACTGGTCGGCTCCGAGGACGCCGCCATCGCGCAGTTGTTCGCCGGCCTGAACCCGGAGCGGATCATGGGCGCCGCCAGCGCCGTGGGCATGGGCCGGTTCGCGCTCGGAAAGGCCACCGACTACGTCAAGACCCGGCAGGTCTGGAAGACACCCATCGGCGCGCACCAGGGTCTGTCACATCCCTTGGCGGCCAACCACATCGAGATCGAGTTGGCCAAGTTGATGATGCAGAAGGCGGCCACGCTCTACGACAGCGGCGACGACTTCGGCGCCGCCGAGGCCGCCAACATGGCGAAGTACGCCGCGGGGGAAGCCTCAGTGCGCGCGGTCGACCAGGCCGTGCAGTCGCTCGGCGGCAACGGGCTGACCAAGGAGTACGGGGTCGCCTCGATGCTGACCGCATCGCGGTTGACCCGGATCGCTCCCGTCAGCCGCGAGATGATCCTCAACTTCGTCGCCCAGACCTCGCTGGGTCTGCCCCGGTCCTACTGACATGACCGCCGTGATCGACTACCGGGTCGACGGCCGAGCCGCCCACCTGACCCTAAACTCGCCGCACAACCGCAACGCCCTGTCAACGGCCCTGGTGACCCAGTTGCACCAAGGGCTGCGCGACGCGGTCGCCGATCCGCGGGTGCGTCTCGTCGTGCTCGGTCACACGGGCGGCACCTTCTGCGCGGGCGCCGACCTGAGCGAGGCCGCCGGCAGGGAGCCGACAGACGTGGCAGGCACAGCGGGCGAGCGGGCCCGCGAGGTGACCATGCTGCTGCGGGCCCTCCTCGAGTGCCCGCTGCCCGTCGTCGGGCTGATCGACGGGCACGTCCGCGCCGGGGGCATGGGCCTGGTCGGCGCCTGTGACATCGTCGTGGCGGGCCCCCGGAGCACCTTCGCCCTGACCGAGGCCCGGATTGGGGTGGCGCCGTCGATCATCTCGTTGACCCTGCTGCCCAAGCTGACGGGACGGGCCGCCGGCCGCTACTTCCTGACCGGCGAGACGTTCGGAGCCGCCGAGGCCGTCGACGCCGGGCTGGTGACCGTCGCGGTGCCGGAGTCCGACGGTCTGGCGACGACGCTGGGCGCCCTGACCGACGCGCTCGGCAAAGCTTCACCGCAGGGCCTGGCCGCGTCCAAGGCGCTGACGACCGCGACGATACTGGCTGGATTCGACCGCGACGCCGACCGTCTGACCCGCGAGTCCGCCCAGCTGTTCGTCTCCGACGAGGCGCGCGAAGGGATGCTCGCATTCCTGCAGAAGCGGCCCCCGGCGTGGGCGTCACCATAACGATTGGCAAACCGCGCTTTGCGGCTGACAGTGATCGTCGTAGGCTCGTCGTCGATGGTCGAACCAGGTCAGCCGGACTCATCGATGCAAGCCGCCAACACCGATCGGATCCAGGCGGCGCATCTCCTGACGGACGCGGTCGCCCAGGGGCGGCTCGATCCCGTCGAGTACGAGCATCGGCTGACCCGCGCCTACGCCGCCAAGACCTACGATCAGCTCGCTGAGCTTTCCGCCGACCTGCCCGGCATCGCCAACACCCGCCGCGGCGCGTGCAAACCGTTGCCGTCGACGGTGCTGCTGGCGATCATGAGCGGTTTCCAGCGGCGCGGACGGTGGAACGTACCCCGCAAATTGACGTCGCTGACGCTGTTCGGCAGCGGTGTGGTGGATCTGCGTTATGCGGATTTCACGTCGCCCGACGTGTCGATCCACGCCTACTCGATCATGGGCGGACAGGTGATCCTGTTGCCGCCCGAGGTGAACCTCACGGTCGAGGGCGTCGGCGTGATGGGCGGGTTCGACCACGACGTGCCCGCCGAAGGCCAGCCGGGCGCACCCCACGTGCTGATCAAGGGATTCTCGTTCTGGGGGAACGTCGGCATTCGCCGCAAACCCCGGAATCTCAACCCGCTGTCGGCCTGACGCCGGGCGCGGTAGCGCCTCCGTAGTAACTTTTGTCACAGCCGAAACGAATCACCTGATGTCGCGCCGAAACACGGCGTAAGAAAGGCGACCAACATGAGCGTTACTCAGCGCTGGAGCCGAGTCGTGGCAGGTGCCGCGGTTTCGGCCGCACTCATCGGACCAGCCGTCGCGCTGCTGCCGGCCGTGGCCGGCGCCGAGCCGTGCCCGCCTGACGTGCAGGAGTGCGTGCAGGATCCGGTCGCACCCATCGGGATGCCTCAGCCCGATCAGCCCGCCACCGACACCGCGCCCGGTCTGATCGAGCAAGCTCCGACTCCGGCCGCGCCGGCCGATGTGGAACAACCCGGCGCATTCAACGAGACCGGCAATCCCGACGAAACCGTGCCCGGAGCCGCCGGCAAGCCGGTCGCGCCGTCCTGGGCGCCCGACGCCGACGTGGTGTGGAACCCGGATATGAGCCAGTGGGGCGTCTGGCTGGGATCGGTCTTCGTCCCGGTCTTCTGACCCCGGCACCAAACCTGCGTTCGCGTCAGCGTCGGCGGCGCGAACGCAGGTAGTCGCCGACCACCGCGGCGCCCAGGCCGTCCAGGTCCGGTTCGACGACCCGGCCCTCGACCCGGCGGGCCACCTGGTCGATGAACCGGGCCAGCCCGGGATCGCTGCCCAGGCGGAAGATGGTGACCTGCGCGCCGAGGCGCGCGATCTCGTCGAAAGCCTTGACGGTCAACGCGATCGTCCGCGGATGCGGCGGGTAGCCGAAGAACACCTCGGCCCCGTCGCCGAAGTCCTCCAGATGCGCCGTCGGCTCGCCGTCGGTGACGATCAGCACCACCGGCTGCGCATTGGGGTGGCGGCGTAGATGCCGGGCGGCCAGCGCCAGCGCGTGGTGCAGGTTCGTGCCCTGCTCGTACACCCCTTCCAGGCCGGTCAGCTCCGCGGCCGTGAGGATCCGCGCATGCCGGCCGAAGGCGATGATCTGCAACGCATCCGAGCGGAACCGGGTGCTCACCAGATGGCTGAGCGCCAGCGCCGTCCGCTTCATGGGCAGCCACCGGTTCTCCATCACCATCGAGAACGACGTGTCGACCAGCAGCGCGACCGCGGCCTGCGTCCGGGTCTCGGTTTCGGAGATCTCGACGTCGTCGACGGTGATGCGGATCGGCCGGGCGTCCTCACCGGTCCCCGCCTCTCGCAACAAGGCGTTGGTCAAGGTGCGGGTGACGTTCCACGGCTCGGTGTCACCGAACGCCCACGGCCGGGTGGCTCCGGTGAGCTCTCCGGCAGCGCCGGCGCGCCGGGTGTCGCGTTCACCGTGCCGGCCCGAAAGCTGTTGTGCCACATCCCGAAGGGCGGCCTGACCAAGCTGGCGCATCGCCTTTGGCGACAGTCGCCACTGCCCGTCGGACGAGCGGTCCAGAAAGCCCTGCTTCATCAGCTCGCGTTCCAGGTCGGCCAGCGCCCGCGCATTCACGGCGGCGTCGTCGCCGAGCTGGCGGGCCAGCATGTCGAGATCAACGTCGTCCATTGTGGCGCCCGAATAGCTCTGCGACAGTTGCTCGGCGAGCTGGTCGAGCTCGCTGATATCGGCCAGTGCCTGCGCGCCTTCACCCATGCCCAGCGGATCGTCGCCACGGAACCGCTCCGACCCGGTCCAGTCCTCCCCGGGTCGGGCCGCCTGCAGGTTCGCATCCAGCCGGTTCAGCGCATTCATCAGCGACGGCGACCCAAAAGCCTGCTGCGCCAGCGCGTCCAACTCGGAACGCTGTTCTTCCGAGAGGCTGTTGCGGAACCGTTGGGCCGCCGCCGCGCGGTTGGCCAGCGAGTCCAGCAACTCGTCGATGTTCTGCGGGTTCTCCGGGAAGAACTCGCCGTGCTTTGCCATGAAGTCTTGAAAGTCCTGCGGCGAGTCCTGCCCTTTTTCGTGCTTTTCCAGCAGGTCGTTGAGATCGTCGAGCATGTCGTTGACGCGCTGACGGTCCTCGTCGGTCGCGTTCTCCAGCGCCTGCTTCATCCCGGCGAAACGCTGATCGAGCATCTCGCGACCCAGCAGATCCTTGATCTGCTCATACTTCTGGCGGGCCTCCGCGGACCGCCAGTCGTATTCGGCGAGTTCCTGGACGGCCTTGGCCGGTGACGGCGACAACGCCTCCAGCTGCATCTCGCCGAACCGGGCGTCGTCGTCGAGGGCGCGGGCCAGCTCTTTGCGCTCGGCCAGCACGGCCTCGTCGAGCAGCTTCTTGATCTCCTGCAGAGTGCCGTCAAGGTTGTTGCGCTGCAACAGTTCCCGACGGCGCCGGTTGGCTTCGGCGGCGAGTTTGTCGGCGCCGGGCAGGTTCTGCATGCCGCGGCGCATCAGTTCGCGCAGGGCGCGCCGCGGCGAGGTGCCCTCCATGACGTCCTGGCCGATCTGCTCGAGCGCGTCGCGCAGGTCGACCGGCGGGGCCAGTGGGTCCGGTCCGCCGGTGTATCGCGAATACCGCGAGAGGCGTTTAGCCATACACTGTCTCGCCGTCGTCGGACGACTTGTCGATGCGCTTGGCCAGATACAGCCCCTCGAGCGCCAGCTCGACGGCCGCGGCCCGCTGACCGTCACTGTGGGCGCCCAGCCGCTTGGTGATCGCGTCGATCACCGGCAGCCCGGGCAGCGCCGCCAGCACGTCCTTGGCCGGCACCCGCTCGCCGGTGGTCACGGGTGAGCCCTTCTCGATCGCGGCGACCAGCGGGCCGACATCGACACCGCCCAGGGCGCGCGACGCGGTGTCGGCCGTGGCCCGGCGCAGCAGATGCTCGAGCACCGCCTGCTCGCGGCCCTCCTCGCCGGATTCGAATTCGAGCTTGCCGCGCAGCACGTCGACGATGGTGCCCAGGTCGACGACGCGGGCCACCGGGTCGGGCTCGCCCAGCACGGCCCCGCGATGCCGCGCGGACGCGGCGACGGTCTCGGCGGCGGCGATGGCGAACCGGGCCGACACACCCGAGCGCTGGTCCACCGAGTTGGATTCGCGCAGCAGCCGGGCGAACCGGCCGATGATCTGCAGCAGATGGTCGGGCACCTCCGCGGACAGGTGTGCCTCCTGCCGGATGACGCCGACCTCGGCGTCGAGTTCGAGCGGATAGTGGGTCCGGATCTCGGCGCCGAAGCGGTCCTTGAGCGGCGTGATGATGCGCCCGCGGTTGGTGTAGTCCTCCGGATTGGCGCTGGCGACCACGAGTACGTCGAGCGGCAACCGCAGGGTGTAGCCGCGGACCTGGATGTCGCGTTCCTCCATCACGTTGAGCATCGACACCTGGATGCGCTCGGCCAGGTCGGGCAGTTCGTTGACGGCGACGATGCCGCGGTGTGACCGCGGGATGAGGCCGTAGGCGATTGTCTCGGGGTCACCGAGGCTGCGGCCCTCGGCCACCTTGATCGGATCGATGTCGCCGACGAGGTCGGCCACGCTGGTGTCCGGGGTGGCCAGCTTCTCGGCATAGCGCTCACTGCGGTGCCGCCACGCGATGGGCAGGTCGTCTCCCGATTCGGCGACGCGCCGGATCGACTCCGGCGTGATCGGGCTGTACGGATGTTCGCCGAGTTCGGCGCCGGCGATGACCGGCGTCCACTCGTCCAGCAGCCCGACCAGTGAGCGCAGCAGCCGCGTCTTGCCCTGGCCCCGCTCGCCCAGCAGGACGAAGTCGTGCCCGGCGATCAGGGCCCGCTCGACCTGCGGCAACACGGTGTCGTCGAACCCCAGGATGCCGGGCCACACCTCCCGGCCCTCGGCGAGGGCCGCCAGCAGGTTCTCCCGGATTTCCTCTCTGACTCCGCGTTCGATGTGGCCGGAGGCGCGCAGTTCGCCGACGGTGCGGGGCAGGTCGTTAGGTGATGTCACCACTCCACGCTACGACGGGCGCCGGGATCGGGCAGCGGTCCCCTGGGATTTGCGCGTTCGGCGAAGCCGGGAATCTCGCCGATCTGCTCAGCGGCCAGTGCGACAACGTGCGAGAAGATGCCGCAGCCACGGCTGAGCAGATCGGGGGGTTAGGGCTAGTGCGTCCCGGGCAGCCGCAGCGCCAGCCGGGTGCCGCCCAGCGGGCTGGCCTCCAAAGCGGCGGTGCCGCCGTGCAACTCGGCCTGCTGGGCGACCAGCGCCAGGCCCAGGCCCGATCCCGACCGGGTGGCCGTCGAACCGCGGGCGAACCGCTCGAACACGGCCTGGCGCTCCTCCTCGGGCACGCCGGACCCGTTGTCGTCCACCGTGATCTCCACCCCCGCGGCCGAACTCTCCGCCGACAGCAGGATGCGCGTCGCGCCGCCGTGTTTGACGGCGTTGGCGATGGCGTTGTCGATCACCAGGCGCAGCCCCGCGGGCATGCCGAGCATCAGCACGGTGGTCGACGACTTCAGCGACACGTCCAGATCGGGATAGCTGCGCACGGCGTCGTGCGCGGCCCGGTCCAACAGCTCGGTGATGTCGACGGGGACGAAGTCCTCGACGGTCGTCAGCTCGCCCTGCGCCAGCCGCTCCAGCGCGGTCAGCGTCGCCTCGATGCGGCTCTGCGTGCGCATCACGTCGTCGATCACCTCGCGGCGCTGGTCGGCACTCATGTCCAGCGTGGACAGCACCTCGAGGTTGGTGCGCATCGCGGTCAGTGGTGTGCGCAGTTCGTGCGACGCCACCGCGGCGAAGTCCCGGGCGGACTCCAGCGCGGCGCGGGTGCGCAGCTGCTCGTCGCCGATGCGCCCGAGCATGCCTTCGACCGCGTCGCCGATCTCGACCGCCTCCCGGACACCACGCACCTGGACCTCGTCGGGTTTGGACTGCGCGTTGATGGCGCGGGCCTGCTGCGCGAGCAGCCGGAACGGGTTGACCATCACCAGTGAGATCAGCCAGCCGACCAGCAGGGTGCCGGCGATGAAGCTGCCGCAGATCAACAGCACGCGGGTGTGCTGCGCCCGAATCCGGTTCTCGGCCTCGGCGACCGGCGCCCCCAGCGCGATCGACGCCCGGCCGGCGGAGAATGTCCGCACACGGTACTCCACGCCGTTGATCGTGACGTTGGCGTAGCCGTTGTCCAGTTGCGGCAGAACGACATCCGACGGCACCGACAACGTCAACCCGGCGATGCGCGCGGTCCGCACCAGGCTGCCGTCCGGCGAGGGCGCGTCGGGGGTGGCGTTGGGCTGCGCGGTGCTCAGCAGCGTGGACAGGTCACCCAGGCTGCTGACCGAATCCAGCCGCCGGTCCAGTTGGGTGTACTGCTCGTTGGTGATGCCGACCCACACCCAGGTGCCGATCAGCACCGCCACGGCCATCACCGCCAGTTCGGAGACCACGACGATGGTGCGCAACGACAGAAACCGCATCGGCCGCTGCAGCAGCTGGTACATCCGCTCGTCGATTCGCACGATGTCAGTGGGCGAAGTGCCGTGCGCCGGTCAGGTACAAGGTGATGCCGGCCTTGGCCGCCGCTTCGGTGACCTGGTCGTCGCGCACCGAACCACCGGGGTGCACAACGGCTTTCACGCCGGCGGCGGTCAGTGTCTCCAAACCGTCGGGGAACGGGAAGAACGCGTCGGAGGCGGCGACCGCGCCGCGTGCGCGCTCGGCCCCGGCCCGCTCGACCGCCAGTCGGGCGGCGTCGACGCGGTTGACCTGGCCCATGCCGACGCCCACCGTCGCACCGTCGCGCGCCACCACGATCGCGTTGGACTTGACCGCCCGACACGTCCGCCAGGCGAACACCAGGTCGGCCAGCGTGGCCGGGTCCGCCGGTTCCCCGGTGGCCAGGGTCCAGTTGTTCGGGTCGTCGCCGGCGGCGTCGAGGGCGTCGCGGGTCTGCACCAGCAGGCCGCCGCTGATCTGCCGGAACTCGGCGCCGCCGGCTTGCGGCTCGGAGGCCACCAGGACGCGAATGTTCTTCTTGCGGGCCAGGATGTCGACGGCGCCGTCCTGATAGGCCGGCGCGATGATCACCTCGGTGAAGATGTCGGCGACGGTCTCGGCCATCTCGGCGCTGACCGTGGTGTTGGTGGCGATGACGCCGCCGAAGGCGCTGAGCGGATCGCACTCGTGGGCCTTGCGATGGGCGTCGGCAACCGACGCCGACGAGATCGCGATGCCGCACGGGTTGGCGTGCTTGATGATGGCCACGCAGATCTGCTCGTGATCGAACGCGGCCCGCCAGGCGGCGTCGGCGTCGGTGAAGTTGTTGTAGGACATCTCTTTTCCGTGCAGCTGCTCGG
>CAZTAA010000050.1:0-27936 GCA_964611465.1 uncultured Mycobacterium sp.
GGCCGCGCCGGTCGAACCACTGGCGGCGCCCGCACCGGCACTCGCTCCCGAAGCCGTCCCGGCCCCGGCCGCCGCGCCGCAGCCCGCCGCGATCCCGGCGCCCGCACCGGCTGCCGACGCCCCGATCACGCAGGACTTCATGTACCCGTCGATCGGCAACGGCTGCCTGTCCGACGGCGGGGCCTCGATCGCCACGGCCATCTCCGTGGCCGGGCCCGCCAAGATCCCCGCGCCCGGCCCGGCAGCGGGTCAGACGGCCTACGTGTTCACCGCCGTCGGCACCTCGGCGCCCGCGGCCGAACAGCGCCTGCCGCTCAACGTCACCTGGGTGAACCTGACGACGGGCAAGTCGGGCACCACCACACTCAAGCCGCAGGCGGACATCAACGCCGCCGGCCCGACCACGCTCACCGCGATCGTCGACACCGGCTCCGGCAGCGTGATGTCGACGATCTTCGGCCAGGTCACCACCGTCGACCGGCAGTGCCAGTTCATGCCCACGATCGGCTCGACGGTGGTGCCGTAACACCCGGTCGTGAGATTGCACTGACGCAGGGACCCACTCGACGTTCTCCTGCGTAAGTGCAATCTCGCCGCGGCTAGGCCTTCTTCGCGGCTTTGGCCGCCGCCTTCATCTGCTTCTTGTAGCTGCGCACCTTGTCCAGTGACGCCTTGTCCCGCACGTCGGCGACCGACATGAACGTGCCCGTCTTGCCGTAGTCGCCGGCGGCCTCCCGCCAGCCCGCCGCGGTCAGGCCGTACTGCTTGCCCAGCAGCGCCAGGAATATCTTGGCTTTCTGCTCGCCGAATCCGGGTAACCGCTTGAGCCGCACCAGGATCTCGCGGCCGTCCGGACTGCCCTGCTGCCAGATCGCGGCGGCGTCGCCGTTGTAATCGTCGACCACCACCCGGGCGAGGTCTTGGATGCGTTTGGCCATCGACCCCGGAAAGCGGTGCACCGCAGGCGTTTCCGCGCACAACGCGGCGAACCTCTCCGGGTCGTAGTCGGCGATCGCCTCGGCGTCCAGGCCGCCGAGCCGGTCGGCGAGCTTCTTGGGCCCGGCGAAGGCGGTCTCCATCGGAATCTGCTGATCCAGCAGCATCCCGAGGAGCAGCGCCAACGGGCTGGACTCCAGAAGGGCATCGGCCGCGGGATCCTGGACGAGCTGCAATTTCGGCATGCGGTCAGTGTATTCGCGCCGAGATCCACGTCTTGGCGGCCGCGACTCGCACTCTTGCGCCCGACCGAACCGTTCGGCGGTACTAACGTCACGTGCATGTCCGCGGAGTTCGCCGTGGTGGTGGTGGCGGCACTGCTCGTCGCGGCGCTGGTCGCCGCGATCGTCGTCGTCCGGACCCGGCGCGTCGTGGCCACACCCGCGGAGCGTGCGGTGCACGCCACGCTGCACACGGCGGCCACCGCCGCGCGGGCGCTGCGCAAGGGCCTGGACGCCGAATCCGCCCGCGCCGCGGTGCCGCACCTGCGCGAGCTGACCGGCGCGGCCGGTGTGGCGCTCTACGACGCCGACGCCACCCTGCTGGCCCACGACGGTTCGATCTGGACGGACACGACACTGGCCGACGCACACCGCGCGGCGCAGGACGCGGCCACCCGTGGCCGCCGGGTGTTGACCGGAACCGCGCCCGCACTGGTGGCCCAGCCGCTGCTGCCGGACGACGGTGAGATGCTCGGCGTCCTGGTCGTCGTCAGCACCACCCGGCCGGGGCCGGGACTGCTCGGCGCCGTCGGCGAAGTCGCGCGGTATGCCACCGGTCAGTTGGAGTTGGCCGAACTCGGCGCCTCCCGGGCCCGGCTGGACCGCGCCGAGGTGCTCGCGCTGCGGGCGCAGATCAGCCCGCACTTCGTCTACAACGCGCTGAACACGATCGCCTCGTTCGTCCGCACCGACCCGGACCGCGCTCGCGAACTCATCCTCGACTTCGCCGACTTCACCCGGTACTCGTTCCGGGCCGCCGGCCAGTACACGGTGCTGGCCGACGAGCTCAAGAACATCGACCGCTACGTCACCCTGGAGCGCGCCCGGTTCGGTCCGGCGCTGGACGTCAAGGTGCAGGTCGCGCCGGAGGTGCTCAACGTGGTGGTGCCGTTCCTGGCCCTACAACCGTTGGTGGAGAACGCCGTTCGGCACGGGCTGGCCGGACGGCGCAGCGGCAGCGTCACGCTGATCGCCCGGGACGAAGGCGCCGACTGCGTGATCAGCGTCGAGGACGACGGCGTCGGAATGGATCCCGAGGCGCTGCGCTCGGCGCACGCCGACGCCCTGGACACCGATTCCGGCGACCAGAACGCACATGTCGGGCTGACCAATGTCGATCATCGGCTGCGGGCGGCGTTCGGCAACGACTACGGTCTGGTTGTCGAAACCGCTCCGGGCGCAGGCACGAAAGTGGTGATGCGAGTGCCCAAGTTCCGTCCGGGTGTGCGCGCGTGACCCGGCTGCTGGACGTGCTGGCCGTCGACGACGAGGCCCCCGCGCTCGACGAGCTGATGTACCTGCTGAACGCCCATCCGGGCATCGGGAACGTCTACGGCGTGGGCGATGCGAGTGCCGCGCTGCGGGAGCTGTCCGAACGCCGGATCGACGCCATCTTCCTCGACATCAACATGCCCGGGCTGTCCGGCCTCGAACTGGCCGCCGTGCTCGGCAACTTCACACGGCCGCCGGCCGTGGTCTTCGTGACCGCCCACGAGGACAAGGCCGTGGCCGCATTCGACGTCGGAGCCACCGACTACCTGCTCAAGCCGCTGCGCCGGGACCGCCTCGACGAAGCCGTCCGCCGGGTGTCGACCGCTGGGCCGGCCGAGCCGGTGCCCGACGACACCGACGAGGTGATCCCCGTCGAACTGGCGGGGGTTACCCAACTGGTGCGCCGCGACACCATCGGCTGGGTCGAAGCCGACGGCGACTACGCCCGCCTGCATTCGACATCGGGCTCACACCTGGTGCGCATCCCGGTGTCCACCCTCGAAACACGCTGGCGCAACAGGGGTTTCCAGCGCATCCACCGCTCCTATCTGGTCGCCCTGGGCATGGTCACCGGCCTGCGGAACACCGACGGCGGCATCGTGGTGCGGATCCGGCAGAACGGCTCCTCACCGGCGGTCGAGCTGCCGGTGAGCCGCCGGCAGACCCGGGAACTGCGGGACCGCCTGGTACGCGATCCGATCCGCAGCTACCGGCCGGTCTCCGATGACCACTAGTCCGCACGGCCCGGCCAAGCGCGAAAGAGTGATCCTCGCGCACCGGCGCGGCGCCCGGATGGTGCGGACCCGAATCGAAGTCCAGGAGCAGACGGCCGTCGGCGACGCGCTGGTGCGCGGCCTGGTTCGGGCCCAGCTCGGGCTCGCGCTGCGGCTGGCCGCCGTAGTCGGTGTCATCGTGGTGGCAATTCCGTTGCTGGGCAACACGTTCCCGGCGATCGAGGCGCTCACGGTGTTCGGCATCAGGGCCAACTGGCTGGTGCTCGGCGTGCTGCTGTATCCGCTGTTCTATGCCGTCGGGCGGATCTACATCCGACTGGCCGAGCAGGCCGAACGCGACTTCATCGGCATCGTCGACGAGGAGGCCGACGGGTGAGCGGCACCGCGACGTCCTGGGCGACCGCGGCGGCCATCGTCGCCGCCGCACTGGCCACCGTCCTCGTCGGCGCCTACGGCGGCCGGCTGTCCCGCACCACCTCCGACTTCCTGGTGGCCTCGCGCACCGTCGGGCCGCGGTGGAACGCGGCGGCGATTTCGGGTGAATACCTTTCCGCCGCTTCCTTTCTCGGTGTCGCCGGCCTGGTGGCCAAGTACGGTGCGGACGCGCTGTGGTACCCGGTCGGATTCACGGCCGGCTACCTGGGCCTGCTGCTGTTCGTCTCGGCGCCGCTGCGGCGGTCCGGGGCATACACCGTTCCCGACTTCGCCGAGTTCCGGCTGGAGTCGGCCCGGGCCCGGACCGTCGCGATGCTCGTCGTCGTGGTGATCTGCGTGCTCTACCTGGTGCCGCAGTACCAGGGCGCCGGCCTCACCCTGAAAATCCTTCTGGGAGTGCCGGTCTGGGTGGGACCGCTGGTGGTCGGCGCCGTGGTGATCGCCAACGTGGTCGGCGGCGGCATGCGCTCGATCACGTTCGTCCAGGCCTTCCAGTACTGGCTGAAGCTGACCGCGATCGCGGTTCCGGCGCTGGCCCTGACGGTGCTGTTCGCCGGCGACCGACCGTCCCTGGGCGGCCCCCGGCCGCCGACGATCGGCCACGACACCACGGTCGCGATCGAAACCGACGTGCTGGTGCAAGTGGCCCGGGCCGACGGCATCGCCGTAGACGGCGCCCCGCTGCCGGCCGCCGGGAACTACCAGTTGCACCGCGGCAGCACCATGACACTGGCCGCGGGCAGCAGCACCCCGGTGGTCGCGGGCGCTCCCGCCGCCGGCGACGACTGGCTGACCTCCGGAGCTGGACTCGGCGGCAAACACCCTCTGTTCCAAGTGCTTTCGCTGATCGTCGCAACCTTCCTGGGCACCATGGGACTGCCCCACGTGCTGGTGCGGTTCTACACCAATCCCGACGGGCGCGCCGCACGACGCACCGCGCTGGCCGTCGTCGCGCTGCTGTCCGTGTTCTACATCTTCCCCACCCTGCTGGGCATCTTCGCGCGGCTGTACGTGCCGCAACTGCTCATCACCGGGGCGGCCGACGCCGCGGTGCTGCTGCTGCCCGGAGCCGCGATCGGCGGCCCGGCCGGCGCCGCTTTGGCCGGACTGGTGGCCGCCGGGGCGATCGCCGCATTCCTGGCGACGTCCTCGGGCCTTCTGGTGAGCGTCGCCGGCGCGCTGGCCACCGACGTGCTGCGCGGCCGGGTCCGCGACTTCCGGTTCGCCGCGCTCGTCGGCGGACTGATCCCGATACCGCTGGCGCTGGCCGCCTCGTCGCTGGAACTGTCCCGCAACGTCGGGTTGGTCTTCGCGGTCGCCGCCTCCACGCTGTGCCCGCTTTTGGTCCTGGGCATCTGGTGGCGGCGGCTGACCGCAGCCGGTGCGATCTGCGGACTCATCGTGGGCGCGGCACTGTCCGGCACCGCGGCGGCGTTGGCGGTCACCGGCGTGATCGACGACGACGTGCTCGGCGGCTGGCCCGCCACTCTCGTCGGCTACCCCGCGGCCGTCACCGTCCCCCTCACCTTCCTGGTGATGGCGGTGGTCAGCCGATTCACCGCGCCGTCGGGAACCGGCGACATTCCACGGATCTTCGCGCGGATGCACGTTCCCGAACGGTTGGGCATGGGAGTGGAGCGGGTGCCGGCCGAACAGTGACGGCGCATCGCCGCGTCGCATCGCGCATCGCCGTTCAGCGGGCCGCACCGACCGTTCGGCGCACGGCTGCCCGGTCTCGCCGCCCGGACCCGGGAAAGCCTTCGGCTGTGACCTGAGTCTCAATAGAGTGGTGCCACGTCCAGAACCACAACCAAGGTCAGGAGCATTCGCGGTGCCCAAAACCGACACCCCGCCGGCACCCACCGGTGCGCAGTTTCTCGCCACCCAGGCCAGCCCGGAATTTCAGGAACTCCGAACCCGGCTGCGCCGCTTCGTCTTTCCGATGACGGCCTTCTTCCTCATCTGGTACGGGATCTATGTGTTGTTGGGCGCCTTCGCCCACGACTTCATGGCCACCAAGGTGTTCGGCAACGTCAACGTCGGCCTGCTGATCGGGCTCGGCCAGTTCGTCTCGACGTTCGTCATCACGGGCCTGTACGTCCGGTTCGCCAACCGCGAGCTCGACCCGCGCGCGGCCGCCATCCGCGAGAAGCTCGAAGGGACCGTCCAGTGATCACCTACTCGGCCGCCGAGAAGATCGGCAACCCGGTCGCCAACATCGCCATCTTCGGCGTGTTCGTGCTCGTCACGCTGTTCGTGGTGATCCGCGCCAGCAAGCGCAACGCGACCGCGGACGAGTTCTTCACCGCCGGCCACGCGTTCTCCGGCCCGCAGAACGGCATCGCGATCGCCGGCGACTACCTGTCGGCGGCCAGCTTCCTCGGCATCGCCGGGGCCATCGCGGTCTACGGCTACGACGGCTTCCTCTACTCGATCGGCTTCCTGGTGGCCTGGCTGGTCGCGCTGCTGCTGGTGGCCGAATTGCTCCGTAACACAGGCAAATTCACCATGGCCGACGTGCTGAGCTTCCGGCTGCACCAGAAGCCGGTCCGGCTGGCCGCGGCCACCTCCACCCTGACGGTGTCGCTGTTCTACCTGCTGGCCCAGATGGCCGGGGCGGGTGGCCTGGTGGCGCTGCTGCTCGACATCAAGAGCCGCACCGGGCAGTCGCTGGTGATCGCCGTCGTCGGCGTCCTGATGATCGTCTACGTGCTCGTCGGCGGCATGAAGGGCACCACCTGGGTACAGATCATCAAGGCCGTGCTGTTGATCACCGGCGCCGCGCTGATGACGGTCATGGTGCTGGGCAAATTCGGGCTGAACTTCTCCGAGATCCTGGGCTCGGCGCAGTCGGCCATCTCCGGGTCGGCCAACGAGGCCGTCGCCAAACGTGACGTCCTGGCGCCGGGCGCGCAGTACGGCGGTTCACTGACGTCGAAGATCAACTTCATCTCGCTGGCGCTGGCGCTGGTGCTCGGCACCGCGGGCCTGCCGCACGTGCTGATGCGCTTCTACACCGTGCCCACCGCCAAAGAGGCGCGGCGCTCGGTGGTGTGGGCGATCGGCCTGATCGGCGCCTTCTACCTGTTCACCCTGGTGCTCGGCTACGGCGCGGCCGCCATCGTCGGCCCGGACCGCATCCTGGCCGCCGCCGGCGGGCAGAACGCGGCGGCGCCGCTGCTGGCGTTCGAACTGGGCGGCGTGGTGCTGTTGGGCATCATCTCGGCGGTGGCGTTCGCGACGATCCTGGCGGTGGTCGCGGGCCTGACCATCACCGCGTCGGCCTCGTTCGCGCACGACATCTACGCCTCGGTGGTGCACCACGGCAAGCGCGCGGTCAGCGAGGCCGAGCAGGTCAAGGTCTCCCGGATCACCGCCGTGGTGCTGGGCCTGCTCGGGATCGGCCTGGGCATCCTGGCCAACGGGCAGAACATCGCGTTCCTGGTGGCACTCGCGTTCGCGGTCGCCGCGGCGGCCAACCTGCCGACGATCATCTACTCGCTGTACTGGCGGCGGTTCAACACCCGCGGCGCCCTGTGGAGCATGTACGGCGGCCTGATCTCCACGATCGTGCTGATCGTGCTCTCCCCCGCGGTGTCGGGCGCCAAGACGGCGATGATCCCGAGCATGGACTTCGCGTACTTCCCGCTGGCCAACCCGGGCATCGTGTCGATCCCGCTGGCCTTCCTGCTGGGCATCGTCGGCACGCTGACGTCGCCGGACCGCGGCGACCCGGCCCGCAACGCCGAGATGGAGGTGCGCTCGCTGACCGGCGTCGGCGCCGAGAAGGCGGTCGCGCATTAGCCTCGCGGGATGCACTGAGGCGCACCCGACGTTGACGGCACCGTGACCCGCTACCGCCCGGCCCTGCTCGCGTACGCCTTCGCCGCGATCATGCTCGGCACCACCCTGCCCACGCCGATGTACGCGCTGTACGCCGAGCGGATGCACTTCACGGTGCTGACGACGACGGTCATCTTCGCCACCTACGCGGTCGGCGTGCTGTTCGCGCTGTTGGTGTTCGGCCGCTGGAGCGACGCCGTGGGACGCCGGCCGATGCTGCTGGCCGGCGCGGCGTGCGCGATCGCCAGCGCCGTGGTGTTCCTCGTCGCGCGCTCGGTGCCCGATCTGTTGATCGGCCGGCTGCTGTCCGGCTTGTCGGCGGGCATCTTCACCGGCACCGCGACCGCCGCGATCATCGAGTCGGCCCCCGAGCGGTGGCGCGACCGGGCCCCCGCTTTGGCGACGGTCGCCAACATCGGCGGGCTGGGACTGGGTCCGCTGCTGGCCGGACTGCTGGTGCAGTACGCGCCCAGGCCGCTGCACCTGGCGTTCGCGGTGCACATCGTGCTGGTGCTGCTGGCGCTGCTCGCCATCTGGCTGGCCGGTGAGACCGGAGAATCCCAGGGCCGCATCGGATTTCAGCGGCTGTCCGTGCCGCCGCAGACCCGCTCGGTGTTCGTCGTCGCCGCCACCGCCGCGTTCGCCGGGTTCGCGGTGATGGGCCTGTTCACCGCGGTCGCACCGTCGTTCATCGCACGGGTCATCGGGATCGGCAACCACGCCGTGGCCGGCGCGATCGTCGCCGCCGTCTTCGGCGCCTCCGCCGTCACCCAGGTCGTGGTCCGCCGGGCCGAGCCGGCCCGGGCCGTCGCCGTGGGCTGCGCCCTGCTGGTGGTCGGCATGGTGATTCTTGCTGTCTCCCTGCATGTTTCGTCGTTACCGGGGTTGATCGTGGCGACCGTGGTGGCCGGCGCCGGACAGGGCATGAGTTTCGGTCGCGGCCTGGCCGCCGTCGCGGAACGCACGCCGCCCGACCGCCGCGCCGAAGTCAGTTCGACCTACTTCGTCGTCGCCTACGTCGCGATCTCCCTGCCGGTGATCGGCGAGGGCCTGGCGGCCCAGCACTGGGGCCTGCGAACCTCCGGTATCACGTTCGCGATCATCGTCGCGGTGCTGGCCGCCGTGTGCTTCGGGGCGGTGCTGCTCGAGGAGCGCCGCGCGAGGTCGAACTCTTCTCAGTAGCCGGGATCACCGCGATCCGCAAAGCGTCACGGTTCGCGCTCAGGTCGGTCAGCGAGCACCGCGCTGACCGCCGCGACAGTCACCGGGTCGGCCATGACGGTGAAGTGATCGCTGTCCGGCGCGTCGATCACCCGCACCGACGGGTTGACGTCCCGGAGTGCGGCGACCGTCCGGTCGGGCACGATCAGTCCGTCGTTGATCGGGCGGGTCGCCCGCACCAGCACCGCCGGCATGGTCAGCGCCCGCCAGTAGTCGCTCCAGTCCCGCGGCCAGGGCTGGTCCATGTCCTCGAGTGCGGCCAAGTGGGACGTCAGCGGCCGGTATCGGCCGTCGGCGCCGCGATCGAGTTCGTAGCGGTAGAAGGCGTCCGGCAGCCCGGTGTGGCGCAACTGCCCGACATACTGCTCCACAGTGTCGGCGACGATGTCGAGCCGGCCCAGCCACTCCCGGACCGCCGCGAGCGCCCGGGACTGCGCGGCCCCGGCATGGTCGATGAGGCTGACGCTGCGCAGCCGGAACGGGTCCCGCCGCGCGACGTCCATCAGGATCAGCGCGCCCATCGACCAACCGGCAGCGTCGAATTCGGTTGCGCCCAGCGCGTCGGCGACCGCCAGGACGTCCTCGGCGTGCCCGGCCATGCCGTAGCTACCGGGCGGGGTGACGTCGCTGCGGCCGCAGCCGCGTAGGTCGAACGCCACCAGCTGACGATCACCGGCCAACCGCCCGGCGAGGAAATCGAACACCGTCACATTGGCCGACAACCCGTGCACGCACAGCAGCAGAGGTGCATCCGGCGGGCCCCAGCGACGCGCCCGCACCCGGCCCGACGGCAGCGTCAGGTCGAAGTCCATCTGCCGTGGGCCGACTCAGCCGCTCTTGCGGCGGAACTCCCGCCGGCCCTCGACCGGGCCGTGCGCCTTGGACTGCTTGGCGCCGCCGTCGGCGTGCGAGGTGCCCCCGGCGGCCTTGGCGTTCTTGCGTTCGAGCGCCTCGCGGAACTTCTTCTTGGTGTCGTCCTCGCCGTCAGCGTCGGGCTTTTCGTGCTTGGCCATGCCGGCAGCCTATCGCCACCACACAGGTCCCGACGGTGCGCCGAAGGCGGCGCTCGACGGCGTGTCGGCGGACTCAGCGCTTGCCGGGGGGCATCCCGTAGAGATGCGCGATCGGCAGGGTCAGCACGACCCGGCGGTCGGTGACCATGGCTTGCCGGTAGTCGTCCCAGTCCGGATGCTCGCCGGCGATGTTGCGGTACAAGGCGATCAGCGCCTCGACGGTGTCGTCGTTCGGATCGGCGGCCGGTGGCGTCAGGATCGCGGTGCCCTCGGCGACGGCGTAGGACCAGCCGTCGTCGGAGCTGACGAGAATCGAGGCCCGGGCGTCCCGGCGCAGATTGCGGGTCTTGGCGCGCGGTTCGGTGATCGACACCTGGATCACCATCTTCCGCGGATCGAAGAAGTACGACACGTTGGACAGCTGCGGGCGGCCGTCGCGCTTGATGGTCGCCAGCACCCCCACCGAGTTGTCCTTGATGACGGCCAACAACTTGTCGTCGAAAACCTGCCGGGTCATCTCACGAGACTACTCACGCCAGCACCGTCGCTACCCTGGGACCGGTGACGGTGATTGACGGCAACGCGCTGGCGGGTGTGTCCGCGACGACCCTGTGGACCTTGCACAACCGCGCCTCGGAGGCCAGGCGGCCCGGCGGCGTGATCGACGACCCCTGGGCGGTCCGCCTTTTCGACGCCGTCGGCTACGACTACCAGAAATTCGGCAAGCCCAACCAGTCGCACGCGCTGCGCGCCCGGGCGTTCGACGCGGTGGCCACCGACTACCTGCGGGCGCACCCCAAGGCGGCGGTGGTCGCGCTGGCCGAGGGTTTGCAGACCAGCTTCTGGCGCCTCGATGCCGCCGGGGTGCTCGGCGAGGCGACCTGGTACTCGGTCGACCTGCCCGCGGTGATGGAGTTGCGGGAGCAGCTGCTGCCCCGCGACCACCGGATCGTCGACATCGCGCAGTCCGTCCTGGACCGCAGCTGGATGGATCGGGTGGACGGCTCCAACGGTGTCTTCATCACCGCCGAGGGCCTGTTCATGTACCTGGACCCGGCCGACGTGCGGGCGCTGATAGCCGACTGCGCCGCCCGGTTCCCCGGCGGACAGTTGATGTTCGATTCCATCCCGCCCTGGTTGAGTCGCCGGACCCTACGGGGTCTCAAGCTCAGCGACCGCTATCAGGCGCCCCCGATGCCGTTCGGCATCACCGCCGACGACGCCGTCGCACTGGCCGGCCGCATTCCCGGGGTGCGCGCCGCCCACGACGTGCCGCACGTCGCCGGCCGCGGTGTGTTCCGGGTGCTGGCCGCCACGCCGTTCGATCAGGTTGCGCCGCTGCGCAATAACCGGCCGAGCATGACCCTGCTGGAGTTCGGGCCGCCGACGGCGAAGCACACAGTCGATCTGTCGGGGGTCCCGGAGACCGCGCTGATGACGTTGAAGGTCCGTGCCACCGAGGCGCGCCGGCCCGACCGGGTTCTCGACGATCCGGTGGCGGTGTCGCTGGTGGATTCGATCGACTTCGACTTCGCCAAGTTCGGCTACACCCAGCGGCAGGACATGGCGTTGCGCGCCCGCGGTTTCGACGACCGCACCGTCGCCTACCTGTCCACCCACCCGGAGGCCACCGTCGTCGCGCTCGCCGAGGGTCTGCAGACGACGTTCTGGCGGCTGTCCGAACGCGTGCCCGATCACCGATTCCGTTGGCTCAGCGTCGATCTGCCGCCGATGATCGAGCTGCGTGCCGAACTCCTGCCCGCCTCCGATCGCATCCGCATGCTCGGCCAGTCGGCGCTGGACTACAGCTGGATGGATCACGTCGACGCGACGGACCCGTTCAGGGGTGTCTTCATCACCGCCGAGGGCCTGCTGATGTATCTGCAGCCCGAGGAGTCGCTGGGCCTGATCGCTCAGTGCGCCAAACGTTTTCCCGGCGGCCAGATGATGTTCGACCTGCCGCCGGCCTGGGCCTCCAAGCTGACCGGCCGTGGCCATCGAACGTCGCGGCGCTACCGCGTCCCGCCGATGCCGTTCAGTCTGAGCCGCGCCGAGGCCGACAATCTGGTGAACACGATTCCCGGCGTGACGGCGGTGCACCATGTGCCGATGGCGACGCCGCGCGGCGTCGTCCTCGGCACCCTGAACCGGGCGGTCCAACGCTCACGCCGCCTCGAGGACCTCGCCCCGGTGCAGCTGCTGCTCGAATTCGGCTGAGCCGCAACCACACCGGGGTCTGCCTTACGCCTCGAGCGCCACCCGGTCGCCCGCACCCGCGGACCGTGGCGCGGTGCCGAACCGCAGGTTCGCGTTGGTGACCGGGCTCTCCCGCAGCGCCTTGACGTCGGTGAAGTAGTTCATCGACATCCCCCACGTCAGGCCGTCGGACTGGCGCGGCATCAGCTTCGCGGCGCGCTGGACATACCCGGCGGAGAAGTCGACCATCGGCCGGGCCGGCATGTTCGGGTTGCTGACGAACGGGACGACGGTGTCGTATCCGTTGGCGTCCATGTGGGTCAGCAGCCGGCAGAAGTGCTCGCAGATCAGGCCGACCTTCAGCGTCCACGACGAGTTGGTGTAGCCGAAGACGAACGCGAGGTTCGGTACGCCGGAGAGCATCATGCCCTTGTAGGCGAACGACTTCGACAGGTCGACCGGCTCGCCGTCGACGCTTAGCGACACCCCGCCGAACAACTGGATGTTCAAACCCGTTGCGGTGACGATGATGTCGGCGTCGAGATGCCGGCCGGACTCCAGCTCGATCCCGGTTTCGGTGAACGTGGCGATCCGGTCGGTCACCACCGACGCCTTGCCGCGGCTGATGACGTCGAACATGTCGCCGTCGGGCACCACGCACAGCCGCTGGTCCCACGGGCCGTACGTCGGGTTGAAGTGTTCGTCGACCGGATAGCCGTCGGGCAACCGGCTGGCGTTGAGGTAACGGATCGCCTTGCGCGCCGCTCTGGGGAACCGCTGGCAGAACTCGTACACGGCGCGCTGGCGCAGGATGTTCTTGCCCCGCGCCAGCTTGTACCCGCGCTCGGCGCCGAGCAGCTTCTGGGCGGTGTTGGCGAAGGTGTCCTTGCCGGGCAGCGGCAGCAGATAGCTCGGCGAGCGCTGCAGCATGGTCACGTGTGCGGCGGTGTCGGCCATCGCGGGAATCAGGGTGACCGCCGTGGCGCCGCTGCCGATGACGACGACCTTCTTGCCGGCGTAGTCCAGATCCTCCGGCCAGTGCTGCGGGTGGACGATCTGTCCGGTGAAGCGCTCGCGGCCGGGGAACTCGGGGGTGTAGCCCTCGTCGTAGCGGTAGTAGCCGCCGGCCATGAAGATCCAGTTGGCGCTGAACTGGATCAGCTCCTCGGTTTCGAGGTTCTCCACGTCGACCGTCCAGCGGGCCTCGGCGCTCGACCAGGCCGCGCCCAGCACCTTGTGCCGGTACCGGATCTTGGCGTCGATGCGGTTCTCCGCGACGGTCTGGTGCAGGTACGCCATGATCTTGTCCCCCGAGGCGATGGCGTCCTCGTCCCGCCACGGTTTGAACGCGTAGCCGAAGGTGTGCAGATCGGAGTCCGACCGGATGCCCGGATAGCGGAACAGGTCCCAGGTGCCGCCGAGGGCGTCGCGGGCCTCCAGGATCGTGTAAGACCGTTCCGGGTGTTCTTGTTGCAGGTAGTAGGCGGCGCCGATGCCGGAGATTCCGGCGCCGACGATCAGGACGTCGACCTTCTCGACGTGGGTGGCGGTGCGCTCCATATGCGGCTCCCTGGGGTGTGACGGGCGGATTTGTACAGATCCTGCCTCCCGGGACAATGCTGCGACTAGGGCAATATCACTCAGAATCCCGATCGGATAGTGCAACATGCACCACGGTCCTAGGCTGGGCCGGTGACCCGGTCGACCTGGAAACGCCCGTCGCCCCGGGTGCGGGAGCTGATCCGGCAGTGCGCCCAGCGCGTCGTCAACCCGCGGCCCGAATGGCTGGCCGAACTCGACGCCACGGTGCTCGCCGCCAGCCCGGCCATCGCCGGGGACCCCGAACTGGCGGCCGCGATCACGGCGAGCAACCACGCGAACTTCTTCTTCTGGGGCACGGCGAATCTGCGCGAACCCGGCGCCCCGGTACCGCCCAACACCGGGCCCGAACCGATGGCCATCGCCCGGGAACTGGTCCGCCGCGGGCTGACCGCCTACACGCTGGACGCCTACCGGGTGGGCGAGGGCGCGGCGTGGCGCCGGCTGATGGAGATCGCCTTCGAACTGACCTCCGATCCCGCCGAGTTGCACGAGCTGCTCGACGTGTGCTCCCGGTCGATCAGCGAATTCGTGGACACCACACTGGGTTTCATCGCCGCGCAGATCGAGGCCGAGCGCGACGAACTCACCCGCGGAAGCCATGCCGAACGGCGGGAGACGGTGACGCTGCTGCTCGAGGGCGCCCCGATCCCGCTGCGCCGGGCCGAGGGCCGCCTGGGCTACGCGCTGACCGGCCCGCACACGGCGGTCGTGGTGTGGAGCGACAACCCGTCCGGCGACCTGGCCCACCTGGACACCGTGGTCGCCCAGGTCGGCCGCGCGGCCGACGCGCGCCCGCTCAGCGTGCTGGCCAGTGCCGCCACCCGCTGGGTGTGGATACCGGGGCCGGCCGGGGTGGACGTTGCGCGCCTGCAGGACTCGGCCGGAATGCCGTCCGACGTCCACATCGCGATCGGTTCGACCGCCGACGGCGTCGACGGATTTCGCCGCAGCCATCTCGACGCGCTGACCACCCAGCAGATGATGGCCCGGTTGCGGTCGCCGCAGCGCATCGCCCGGTTCGCCGACATCCAACTCATCGCGCTGCTGACCGCCGACACCGACCGGGCTGCCGCGTTCGTCCGGTACACGCTGGGCGACCTCGAGACGGCCGACCGCGAATTGCGGGAAACGGTGCGGGTTTTCGTGGCCGAGCAGTGCAACGCCTCGCGTGCGGCCGGCCGGCTCTACACGCACCGCAACACGCTGCTGCGCCGGCTGGCGCGCGCCGACGAGTTGCTGCCCCGCCCCTTGGCGGAGTCGACGGTTCCGGTGGCCGTCGCGCTGGAGGTGGTGCGCTGGCGGGGCTGAACCGGGTCAGGCGAATGCGTCCTCGACGTAGCGCACGGCGGCGGCCCGGTCCAATCCCAATGAGCGCGCGGTGGCCACGTAGGCACTCGCCGCCACTGCCATCGCCGCGTCGGCGGGATCGGCGCGCGCGACGAAAGTTCCGAAGCGGCCCCGGGTTTCGAGGATTCCGGCGGCCTCGAGCTCACGATAGGTGCGCGCGACGGTGTTGACCGCCAGACCCAGCCGGGCCGCCAGCTCCCGCACCGTGGGCAGCCGGGTGCCGGGCTGCAGCCGGCCGGCTCTGATCCCGTCGATGAGCTGGCCGCGGAGCTGATCGAACAACGGCTTGGTCGCACCCGGCTCCAGTACGACCCATTCCCCCACGTCGCCCCCCACGTCCATGGGATCGATTATTCAGCACGCCCGCTATTTTGGTGAGGTGCGGATCGCAGTGCTCAGCGGCGCGGGGATCTCCGCGGAAAGCGGCGTCCCCACCTTTCGCGACGACAAGACCGGTTTGTGGGCCCGGTTCGACCCCTACGAGCTGTCGAGCACCGACGGCTGGCAGCGCCACCCCGAACGGGTGTGGGCCTGGTACCTGTGGCGACATCACCTGGTGCAGCGGGTTCAGCCGAACGACGGTCACCACGCCCTGGCGGCGTGGGAGCGACTCGGTCAGGTCGCCGAGGTTTCGGTGATCACCCAGAACGTCGACAACCTGCACGAACGGGCGGGCAGTACCGCCGTGCACCATCTGCACGGCAGCCTGTTCGCCTTCCGCTGCGACCGGTGCGGGCTGCCGTACACCGGCCCGCTGCCGGACATGCCCGAACCGGCCCTGGAGGTCGACCCGCCGCACTGCGTGTGCGGCGGCCTGATCCGGCCGGACATCGTGTGGTTCGGCGAGGCGCTGCCCGACGGCCCGTGGAACTCCGCCGTCGACGCGGTGCGGCAGGCCGACCTGCTGGTGGTCGTCGGCACCTCAGCGATCGTCTATCCGGCGGCCGGTCTGCCGGAGTTGGCGCTGGCGCAGGGCACCGTGGTGGTCGAGGTCAACCCCGAACCGACCCCGCTGTCCCCCTCGGCGACCGTCACCATGCGCGAGAGCGCCAGCACGGCGCTGCCCGTTCTGCTGCACCGGCTGCCGGACCTGTTGGACTGATCTCAGGCCGGTTTGAGCGCGCGGCCGAGTGCGAACTCCGCCACCGGCAACGGCAGCCAGCGCGGCAGTGTCCACTGATGGCGGGTTCCCTGCAGTTCGAAACCGGCCCGGGTCAGGGTCTCCTCGGTGTGCCGGTGGGTGTGACAGCCGCCGAACAGCCGCGGCCAGACCGTCGCGTCGGCCGCCCGCTGAACGGCGCCCCGCCAGCCGGCGCTGGCGACGTGTTCCATGTAGCGCAGTTGGCCGTGCGGCTTGAGCAGCGAGAAAAGCTGTGCTGCAACGTCTTCGGCGTTGTCGACGGTGCACAGCACCAGCGAGCACACGACCGCGTCGAATGGCGCTGTGTCGGTGAGGGATTCGACGGTCTGCCCGGTCACGCTCACCGGAACGGGTGCGGCCGCGGCCGCCCGGCGGGCGTGTTCGGCCAACAGCGCCTCGGGTTCGACGGCGACCACCTGCTCGACGGTCGTCGGATAGTGGGCGAAGTTGGTGCCGGTCCCGGCGCCGACCTCGAGCACCCGGCCGGACAGCGCGTCGAGGTTCTCCCGCCGCAGCTCGGTCAACGCCTCGGTCTCGTGTGCGGACATGACCGTCCACAGCCGCGCGAAGAACGGGTGGGAAACCTGATCGGCGCTCATGGCGACATTCTCCTGTCGTGTAGAAGCCAGTTCACCGTCTCGTCGGGGGTGGCGTCCCCGCCGACGAGCCCGGCCACGATCTGCCCGGTACAGGCCGCCTTCAGCACCCGTTCGGCGAATGCGTCGCGATCGCCGAACGGCAGGTACGGCTTGGCAATCAGGAGGGCGGCAACCCCGTGGGCGGCGGTCCACAGATCCAGCGCGATCACCGTGGGATCACCTTCGGCGAAGATGCCCTGGTTCATCAATTCACGCACCGTTCCCAGCAGGTGAACGAAGGCCGAGGACGCCAGCACGGCATCGACGTCGCTGGCCGCGTTGCCCTCGGCCATGGCCGCGATGCGGTACATCTCCGGGGTCTGCGTGGCGAACCGGACATACGCAAGCCCCTGCGCGAGGAACACGTCCAACGTGGTCGGCTGGCCCACTCGGGCCCGCTGCAGGTGTTCGTCGAGTTGCTCGTAGTAGCGTGCGGTCACCGCATTCAGCAGCGCGTCCTTGTCGGCGAAGTGCAGGTAGATCGACGGTGGGGTGACGCCCACCCGCTCCGCCACCGAACGGATCGAGACGGCTTTCGAACCACCGGTGTCCAACAGCAATTCGGTTGCGGCGTCGAGGATTTCGTCGCGCAGTCGGTCGCCGGACCCGCGCGGGGACCGTTGGCGGCGAAGGACGGGACGGGGAACGGGCGAGGCCATCTCGGCTATCCTGGATCCGATACCGTGCTGACCGCGGACCGGCCGCCGGCCGGGGGTTCACCCGTCGTCTCACCCGACTCGCTGATACCGATCCGCCGGTGCAGGCGAGCCAGCGGCGCCGGCGCCCACCAGTTCCACCGGCCCAGGACATGCATGAAAGCCGGCACCATCATCATCCGCACCAGCGTCGCGTCGACGAGGACCGCCAGCGTCAGGCCCACTCCGAACATTCGCATGAACGACACCTTGGCCGCGATCAGCGCGGCGAACGAGATCGACATCACCAGCGCGGCGGCGGTGACCACCCGGCCGGTACGCGCGAGACCGAGCGCCACACTCTCGTCGTTGTCGGCCGTGGTCTGGTCGCTGTGCAGCCAGAATTCGCGGATTCGCGAGATGAGGAATACCTCGTAGTCCATCGACAAACCGAACGCGATGCAGAACAGCAGCACCGGCATGTTCGCCACCAAGGTGCCGGTCGACGTGGTGCCGAACGCCCCGAGGTGGCCGTCCTGGAAGATCCACACCAGCGCTCCGAACGCGGCGGTCAACGAAAGCACGTTGAGCACAATCGCTTTCAACGGCAGCACCACACTGCCGGTGAGCAGGAACAGCAGCACGAAGGTGATCGCCGCGATCACGGCGAGAACCAACGGCAGCCGCGAGGTGACGGCGTCCACGCTGTCCCGGTTGATCTGGGCCACGCCGGTGAACATGACGTCACGCTCGGCCGGGCCGGCGACGGCGCGCAACCTGTCCAGCTGGGTCTCGGATGCCGGCGAGTACAGGGGCGCGTTGCTGCCCACCGTCAGAAAGGCACTGCCATCGGCGATCCCGGCCGAGGACGACGGCGGGCCCACCTTGCGGCCCGCCACGAACGTGCCCGTCGGCGCCGTCACCGCGGGCACGTCGGGAACCCGGGACAGTTCGGCGGCGTATCGCTCCAACTCCGCGGGCCCGAGCCCGTCGGCATCGGGAACCACCACGGTCACGGCGGTCTCGGAGTTGTCGGCGAAATTCGACCGCAGTTCGTCGCCGACCTGGTGGGCGGAGGCCGTGACCGGAAGCACCCGCTCATCCGGATAGCCCCATTTGACCCCGAGGAACGGCAGCCCCAGGAACAGCAACAGCGCGATCCCGATAACGCCGATGGGCACGGCCCGTGACATGACGAATTTCGTCGAGCGGTACCAGAACAACTCCGACACCGGCTTGGGCGCGGGATCGGGACGCCCGAGCGCCCGGCGGATCAGCCGCCGCACGTCGAACGCGTCGAGGCGGGGACCGAGCAGCACGATCGCGGCCGGCGTCACGACGATCGCGGCCAGCGCCGCGAAGGCGACCGTTGCGACTCCGGCATAGGCGAACGACCGCAGGAAGTACATCGGGAACAGCACCATCGCCACCATCGACAACGCGACCGTCACGGCCGAGAACAGCACCGTGCGGCCGGCGGTGGTCATGGTCCGGATGACCGCCTGATCGCGGTCCACGCCGTCGGCGAGTTCGTCGCGGTACCGGCTGATGATCAGCAGGGTGTAGTCGATGGCCAGCGCCAGGCCCATCGCGGTGCTGAGGTTGAGCGCGAACACCGACACGTCGGTGGTGAACGTGATGAGGCGCAGCACCGACATGGCGCCCACGATGGCCAGCCCGCCGACGGCCAGCGGAAGGGCCGCGGCCAGCAGGCCGCCGAACACCCACACCAACACGACGAAGCTCAGCGGGATCGCCAGGGCCTCCATGAACAGCAGGTCGTGCTCGTTCTGATGGTTGATCTGCGAGTACACCATCGCGGTGCCGCCGGCGCGCACCGTGACGCCGGGATGGGCCGGAAGCACCGAATCCTCGACCGCGTCGGCGATTTTCTGGGCGTACCGCTGCGCGTTGTTCTCGCCGCCGGTGACGCCGAGGACGATCAGCCCGGTGGCACCGTCCTTGCTGATCAGTCCGGTTGCGGCGGTGGGCGGGGCGGTCCACGCCGACGCGACGTTCGCGACATGGCCGGAATCCGCGGCCAGGTCCGCGATGGCCTGGCCGACCGCGCGCGCCTCGGCGGACTGAGCGCCCTGCGGGGCGGTGACGGTGAACACGAGCTGCATATCGCCCTGATGGAACTTGTCGGCGAGCATCCGGCTGGCCTGTGCCGACTCGGACGTCGGATCCTGGAAGCCGCCGGCCGACAGTTTCTGGGCGACGGGGATACCGAAGATCGCCGCGCCGACCATCGTCAACAGCGCCACGGCGATGATCCGCCTGGGCGCGGCGATGGCCATCAGCGCGATTCTGTGCAACACCGGCTGCCCTCCCCTGGTCTGGACGCTCAGACCTCGCCTATGCATTAACAGCGATAACCTATCCCGTCGAGGTGCCGGCCCGCCCGTATTTGTCACGAATTGAGGCTGGCCGTCGTTCAACGTCGAGCCCCGGTCCACCTCGGTCCCGGGCCCGGGCTACCGTCCCGACGCCCGGCGCGGGCCGTTGCTCAACCCGGCCGGCCGCGTTCCGGGCAACGTGGCCGCACGTGGCATCCGTCACACCTTCGATCGTTGCCATCGCCGCGGCGGCTGCCACATGGGCAGTGCTCAACTGGACAAATGCCGTTCGTTTCACGGCTAGACAAGTTAGCTGTAGCGGTGCCTTCGGGTCCGGCTCCGGGCTGCCAGCTACTGGCGAGTACACCGCTCTGACATCGGGCGGAGCGGCTGCGGGCACCTCGATGTGACCAAGGTCCCTACCGCGGAGTAAGAATTGCCACCAATTTGCGAACCTTGGCTCAACGATCTCTTAATCGACGCGCTTACGCTCAAAGCCATGTGGATCGACGACACCAACGCTGATGTCATCAAGATTGACTTCGACGCCCTGTACCACGGCGACTTCCTCGTCGAGGGCGACACCTCCGAGCAACTCGACGACAACATCCGCCCGATCGCCAGCTGATCGGTTCGCGCCCCAGCGGCGCGTCTTCTGCGCATGACGTTGTGAGGTAAGACCACGGTGACGTGGTCGCCGCAATAAGAAAAATGCCCGCCGGTGCCGGCGGGCATTTTCTATGCGTCCAGTGCGTCGAGAACCTTCTTCGAGTGAGGAACCCCGCAGACGTTGTTCGAGTAACGGTCTGCGTGGTTCCTCACTCAACGCACGTGGTCGGCCGGTCAGGCCATGCTGACGGCTCCCACCATGCCCGCCAGGCGGCCGGTGATCAGTTCCTCGGCCTCCGAGACGATCCGCGACACCAGTTCGCCGACCGTCGGGATGTCGTTGATCAGACCCATCGCGGTGCCGACGGTCCAGATGCCCGCGTCGACGTCGCCCTCGTCGAACACCCTGCGGCCGCGGACGCCGGCAACCAGGTCCTTGACGTCCTCGAACTGACCGCCGTCCTTGAGGATCTGCACGACCTCGCGCGAAACCTCGTTGCTCGCAACGCGGGCGGTGTTGTGCAGCGAGCGGAAGATCAGCTCGGTGCCCCGCTCGTCGCCGGCGACGATCGCCTCCTTGACGTTCTGGTGGATGCACGACTCGACGGTGCACATGAACCGCGATCCCATGTTGATGCCGTCGGCGCCCAGCGCCAGCGCGGCCACCAGGCCGCGGGCGTCGGCGAACCCGCCGGAGGCGATCATCGGGATCTCGATCTTGTCGGCGGCCGCCGGAATCAGCACCAGCCCCGGCACGTCGTCCTCACCGGGATGCCCGGCGCATTCGAAGCCGTCGATGCTGATGCCGTCCACCCCGAGGCTCTGGGCCTTGACCGCGTGGCGCACCGACGTGCACTTGTGCAGCACCTTGATGCCGTTGTCGTGGAACATCGGCAGGTGCGGGGCCGGGTTGGAGCCGGCGGTCTCGACGATCTTGATGCCGGCGTCGACGATCACCTGGCGGTATTCGTCGTACGGCGGCGGGTTGATGGCCGGCAGGATCGTCAGGTTGACGCCGAACGGCTTGTCGGTCAGGTCCCGGGTCTTGGCGATCTCGTTGGCCAGGTCGGCCGGGGTCGGCTGGGTCAGCGCCGTGATGAAGCCGAGCGCACCCGAATTCGCCACGGCCGCAACGAGTTCGGCACGACCGACCCATTGCATGCCACCCTGGGCGATCGGTTGCTCGACACCGAACGCCTCGGTGAACTTGGTCTTGATTGCCATTCGTTTTCTCCTACCGGGGGGCCATCCGGATCGCGCCGTCCAGACGGATCGTTTCGCCGTTGAGCATGGGGTTCTCCACGATATGCACCGCCAGCGCGCCGTACTCGTCCGGGTCGCCGAGACGGGCCGGATGCGGCACCTGCTTGCCGAGCGAGGCCTGCGCCTCCTCGGGCAGCGAGCCCAGCAGCGGAGTCTTGAACAAGCCGGGGGCGATGGTGCACACCCGGATCAGGTCGCGGGACAGATCGCGCGCGATCGGCAACGTCATGCCGACCACACCGCCCTTGGACGCCGAATAGGCGGCCTGGCCGATCTGCCCCTCGAAGGCGGCGACCGAGGCGGTGTTGATGATGACGCCGCGCTCGCCGGCAATCGGCTCCGTCTTGGCGATCCGCTCGGCGGCCAGCCGGATCACGTTGAACGTGCCGATCAGGTTGACCTCCACCACCTTTCGGAAGCCGTCGAGCGGGAACGGGCCGTCCTTGGACAGCGTCTTGATGGCGTTGCCGATGCCCGCGCAGTTGACGTCGATGCGCAGCGGGCCCATCTCCTCGGCCGCATCCAGGGCGGCCGAGACCTGCTCGGGGTCGACGACGTTCGCCTCGACGAACCGGGCCCGGCTGCCGAGGTCCTTGACGGCGTCCGCGCCCTTGAGATCGATGACCACCACCGAGGCGCCCCGATCCAGCAGTCGCTTGGTGGTCGCCAAGCCCAAGCCCGACGCGCCTCCCGTGACGACGGCTACCGCGTCCTTGATCTCCACGTGCGAGTCCTTCCGGATTGATCTACCAACTGATTGGTTGGGAGCGTAACAGGCTCAGGTCCAGTCCTTCAGGACGGCCTCGGTGTCCTCACCCGGTGTCCGCGGCGCGGTCGGGGTGCCGGGCTGGCTGCGGGAGAACCGCGGCGCCGGCCGCGGCTGCAGCCCCGTGCCGTCGTCGTAGAAGATGTCGCGCTCGGTGTTGTGCGGCTCGTCGAGCACCTCGTTGAACGCCAGCACCGGGGCGACACAGGCATCCGAGCCGGCGAACACCGTCGCCCAGTGGTCGCGGTCGTGCTTGGCGATGGTCTCGGTGAGCGCCGCGCGCAGTTCGGGCCAGCGGGCCATGTCGTTCTGGTCTGGCAGGTCGGCGCCGCCCAGGCCGAGCTTCTCGATGAGTTCGGCGTAGAACTGCGGCTCGATGGCGCCGACCGAGATGTAGCGCCCGTCCGAGCACTCGTAGGTGTCGTAGTACGGCGCGCCGGTGTCGAGCATGTTGACGCCGCGCTCGTCGGACCACAACCCGGTGGCCCGGAACGCCCACATCATCTGGACGAGCACCGACGACCCGTCGACCATCGCCGCGTCGACCACCTGCCCCTTGCCAGAGGTCTGGCGCTCGTAGAGTGCCGCCAGGATGCCGACCAGCAGGAACATCGACCCGCCGCCGAAGTCGCCGGCGATGTTCAGCGGCGGCACCGGCTTCTCGCCCTTGCGGCCGACCGCGTGCAGCAGCCCGTTCAGCGAGATGTAGTTGATGTCGTGCCCGGCCTGCAGGGCGCGCGGACCGGTCTGGCCCCAGCCCGTCATCCGCCCGTAGACCAGCCGCTCGTTGACCTTGGCGCAGTCCTCGGGGCCCAGGCCGAGCCGCTCGGTGACACCGGGCCGGAACCCCTCGATCAGCACGTCGGCCTTGGCGGCGAGTTTCAGCACCAGGTCGCGGCCCTCCGGCGACTTGAGGTCGGCGGTCACCGACCGCCGGCTGCGCAGCAGGTTGTCCCGCGACGGTTTGGCGGCCGTGCTCGGTCGTTCGATGCGCACGACGTCGGCTCCGAGGTCGCCCAGGATCATCGCCGCGTGCGGGCCGGGCCCGATGCCGGCCAGCTCGATGACACGCAATCCCTGTAGTGGTCCCGCCATGGTCTGCACCCTCCGTTGGTCTGCCGATTGGGTGCATCTTCTCAACCCCCTCGAACCAACCAACGGGTGGGTTGCCAAACGTCGGAGGGCCTTATCTATGGTGTGGTGCATGACGATCGCTGAATCGGGGCTGGACGCGCTCGCGCCGGTGGACGGCCTCCTCGTGGACCTTTCCGACGGCGTTCTGTCGGTCACCATCGACCGACCGGAGAGCCTGAACTCGCTGACGCCGAGGGTGCTCGACGGACTGGCCGACGCGTTCGAGTGCGCCGCCACCGACCCCCGGGTCCGGGTGGTGCGCCTCGGCGGCACCGGCCGCGGCTTCAGCTCCGGGGCCGGCATCGGCGCCGCCGAGACCGGTGACGGACACGAGCCCGTCGAGACGCTGCTACAGGCGAACCGCGCCAGCAAGGCGATCGTCAACCTGCCGCGGCCGGTCGTCGCGGTGGTGCAGGGTCCCACCGCCGGTGTCGGGGTGTCCCTCGCGTTGGCCTGCGATCTCGTAATCGCTTCGGAGAAGGCGTTTTTCCTTCTCGCCTTCACCAAGATCGGCCTGATGCCCGACGGCGGCGCCTCGGCTCTGGTGGCCGCCTCCATCGGCCGCGCGCGGGCGATGAAGATGGCGCTGCTGGCCGAACGGCTGTCCGCGGCCGAGGCCTACGCCGCGGGACTGATCAGTGCGGTGCACCCCGCCGAGGATCTCGAGGCCGAGGCCACCAAGGTGATCGCCCGGCTGCTCGCCGGGCCGGCCGTGGCGTACGCCAAGACCAAGCAGGCCATCAACGGCGCGACCCTGCCCGACTTCGACGCGGCCCTGGCCCGCGAGACCGCCGGGCAGCACATCCTGCTCAACTCGGCCGACCTGCGCGAGGGCATCCGGGCGTTCCAGGAGAAGCGCGACCCCACCTTCACCGACAGCTGACCCTCCTGCGATTCGGGTGCATTTCCCGTCGCTGAGCGACGGTCAGTGCACCGAAATCGCCGAAAATCGTTGGACGGCAACGGCCGGCGTCGGTCACCATCGTTGAGGTGAGCACCCAGACCGATCGGCAGCCGGCGCGGCGCGCTGCGCCCGGCGGCTGGCGCGTGCTCACCCCGTTCCGGTTCCGCGAATACCGGCTGCTGATCGCGGCGCTGTCGATCGTGATCTTCGCCGAGGGCATGTGGACGGTGGTGATGGCGCTTCAGGTCATCGACCTCTCCCGCGATCCGGCCGCGCTGTCGCTGGTGGCCACCTGCCTGAGTGCCGGACTGGTCGCCTTCGTGCTCGTCGGCGGCATCACGGCGGACCGAATTCCGCAGCGCACCATCATCATCGGTGTCGAAGCGGTCAACACCGTCGTGGTCGCCGCGGTGGCAATGCTCGGCGCGACCGGCCTGCTGCGGATCTGGCACATGGCGGTGGCGGCCGCGCTGCTGGGCATCGGGGCGGCCTTCTTCTTCCCGGCATACAGCGCCTACCTGCCGCGCATTCTGCCCGCCGAGCAACTGCTGGCCGCCAACGGCGTGGAAGGGGTGTTGCGCCCGGTGCTGCAGCGTGCCGCCGGGCCGGCGGTGGCGGGCGTGCTCGTCGGCGCGACCTTTCCGACCCTGGGCAGCGGCGCCGTGGCGGCACTGTTCGCCGTCGCGCTGGTGCTGCTGGTGGCGACCCGGCCCGCGGGCGCGGCGCAACCCGATCCGGTCGACAAGCCGCACCTGCTCGACGACCTGCGGGCCGGATTGCGCTTCGTGGTCGGCACCCCCTGGCTGCTCGCGACGGTGCTGTTCGCCACCGGCGCGGTGCTGCTGATCATCGGGCCGATCGAGGTGCTGCTGCCGTTCGTCGCCGCCGAGCGCTTCGCCGACGGCGCCCGGATGTACGGCTTCCTGCTGACCGCCTACGGCCTCGGCGGCGCGCTGGGGGCGCTGGCCGTGTCGTCGGGCCGGCTGCCGCGGCGCTATCTGACCGTCATGATGCTGATGTGGGGCTTCGGCGCCGTACCGCTGGTGGTGGTCGGCGGGACGCACTCGTTCCCCGTCATGGCCGCCGCCCTGTTCGTCGTCGGGGTGACCGACGGCGCCGGCATGGTCATCTGGGGCACGCTGCTGCAGCGCCGGGTCCCGGCCGCGATGCTGGGCCGGGTCTCGAGCCTGGACTTCTTCGTGTCACTGGCATTGATGCCGGTGTCGATGGCGATCGCCGGCCCGCTGTCGAAGGTGGTCCCGATGCAGACCATCTTCGCCGTCGCCGGCCTCGGGCCGGTCGTGCTGGCCCTGGTCGCACTGGTCGGCGCCCGGATGCCGCGCGACGAAATCGCCCACCCGCTAAGGTGATTCGGCTACCGGCCGAACAGCGGTGGCAACGCCAGCACCATGATCAGACCCCACACCAGGTGGGTGAGCACCGGTGCCAGCACGCCGCCGGTGGCCCGCCGTTCGAGCGCGCACACGGTGCCCAGGACGACGGCCGCGAAACCCAGCATCGGGTTGCCCGACGCCAACGTCGCGATGACGTAGAGCACCGTCGAGATCGCCACCGGGTAGCTGCGGCCGAGCGCGGTGTAGAGCGCGCCGCGGAAGAACAATTCCTCGGCAACGCCGTTGACCAGGGTGATGACGACGACCAGCGGCAGCGCACCCTGATGGGCGAAGGCCAGGACGCGGGCCACCGGTTCGGCGAGCACGTCGATCCGGCGGACGACGAGCCCGCCGACGACGAACACCGCACCGGTGAGCAGTCCGGCGCCCAGGCCGGTCAGCACCGGCGGCCGGCCGGAGCGGTCACGGCCGAGGTGCAGCGGGCCGGATGCGACCGCGGCACCGGCCCAGACGGCGGCCAGCGCGAAGGTGAGCCAGTAGAAGCTGGCGTCGCCGGGCCGGCGGGTCAGCGAGACGGCGAGCAGTATCGCCCCGGCGTTGAGGCCCGCCACCACCACGAACTGGCGGCGGCGGGCCGCTCGCGGCGATTCCCCTTGTGGCTCAGCGATATTGGTGAGCAGCCAGCCCAGCCGGCTTCGAAATGCGTTCACCGGCGGCGCATCGTCACGTGCGGTGCAGCTCGATCAGGTGCTCATAGGCCAGCGCGTTGTGCCGGTTGTGCTCGAGTTCATGGTCGGTGAGGTGGCGGCGCACCTTGCCGGGCACGCCGGCCACCAGCGACCGCGGCGGGATCACCGCGCCCTGGGCCACCACGGCCCCGGCGGCGATCAGCGACCCGGCGCCGATCACCGCGCCGTTCAGCACCGTGGCGCTCATGCCGATCAGCACGGTGTCCTCGATGGTGCAGCCGTGCAGCACCGCATTGTGCCCGACGGTCACCCCGGCCCCGATGCGTGCCGGGAAGCCGGGGTCGACGTGCACGGTGACGCCGTCCTGGATGTTGGAGCCGGCGCCGATCTCGATGGGCTCGAACTCGGCGCGCAGCGTGGCCGAGTACCAGACGCTGGCCCGCTCGGCGAGGCTGACGCGGCCGATCAGCGCGGCGTTGGGCGCGACCCACGCCTCGGGGTGCACGTCGGGACTCTCACCCTTGATGGCGACGATCAGCGGCTCCGGCATGGTCGTCATGGTAAATGGGGCAGCCGCGCCGGACTCCTTGCGGTGCGAGTCCGGGGCGGCTCCATCACCAGCACGTTTTGGGCGTGCCGACGGCCGTTGCGTACGATTTCGGTCGGCGTGCGGCGATCCTGTCCGTAACGATCGACGCCGGAATGGCGACGTAACGGGACGTAGACGAGACCGTGCATGCTGCACCAGGGGCCTCGCCACGACGGAAGATGCCCCGAAAGCCTCGAAAGGGACCCATGAACACCCGCCTGAAGACCCTCGGCGCCGCCGTCGCCTTCGCCGCGATCGCCACATCCATCCCGACCGCGGTGACCGCGCTCGCCGACCCGGAGCCCGCACCCGCGCCGCCCGCCCCGACGACCGCCGTTTCGACCCCGGTGGCGCGGATTCCGGACGTGCAGGGGCCCGGGTGTGACGCCTACAAGAAGACGCTGGCCGCCAGTGGCGGTTCGCCCACCACCGTGAGCGAGCAGACCGCCTCGCAGGCTCTTGCCGCCAACCCCGATCTCAGCGATTTCAACGCGGCCATCTCGGGCCAGTGGAACCCGGCCGTCAACCTGGTCAGCGTGCTGGACAACGGCCCGTACAACGTGTTCGCCCCCACCAACGACGCGTTCGCCAAGATCGACCCGGCCGAACTCGCGGCGCTCAAGGCCGATCCGGTCAAGCTGACCAGCGTGCTGTACTACCACATGGCGCTGGGTCTGCTGGGTCCCGACGACATCCACGGCAACCTGACCACCCAGCAGGGCAAGCAGATCACCATCGACGGCAAGGGCGGTGACCTGAAGTTCGACCAGGTCGCCAAGGTGGTCTGCGGTGGCATCTCGGCCAAGAACGCGAAGATCTACATGATCGACACGGTGCTCAGCCCGGACAATGCGCTGTCCCCCAACGGCGAGACGCCGACGTCCGCGTCCACCTCCGCGACCGCGACGCCGTCCACCTCCGCGACCGAGGCACCGTCCGCCGAGGCCACTCCGGCCACTCCGACGACGACGGCGGCACCGGCAGCACCTGCCGC
>CAZTAA010000050.1:28036-30494 GCA_964611465.1 uncultured Mycobacterium sp.
GCTGCGAACGCCACTCGCACAACGTCGCAGCCACCGCTCAACAGATCGGGAGAGAGCCGGGTCAGATCCCCAGATCGCGGCCGATGATCTCCTTCATGATCTCGGTGGTGCCACCGAAAATCGTCTGGATGCGACCGTCGCAATAATCGCGCGCGACCCGGTATTCGAGCATGTAGCCGTACCCGCCGTGCAACTGGACACATTGGTCCACAACCTTTTTGGCGGTTTCGGTGGCCCACCATTTGGCCTTGGCCGCCTCGACGGCGGTCAGCTCACCGTCGACCACCCCTTGCAGGCATCGGTCGATGTACTGCTCGGTGACCTCGAGCTCGGTGTCCATCTCGGCGAGCAGGAACCGGTTGTGCTGGAAGCTGCCGATCGGCTGGCCGAAGGCCTTGCGGTCCTTGGCGTATTGCAGTGTCTGCCGCCAGGTTTCGCGCGCGCCGGCGATCGCGGTGATGGCGATCGACAGCCGCTCCGACGGCAGGTTCTGCATCAGGTGATAGAAGCCTCGCCCTTCCTTGCCGAGCAGGTTGGCGTTGGGCACCCGGACGTTCTCGAAGTGCAGTTCGGACGTGTCCTGGGCGTGCAGGCCGACCTTGTCCAGCTTGCGGCCGCGGGTGAATCCCGGCATGCCGCGTTCGACGACCAGCAGGGTGAAGCCCTTGTGACCGGCCTCCGGATCGGTCCGTGCCACCACGACCACCAGGTCGGCATTGATGCCCGACGAGATGAATGTCTTGGAGCCGTTGACAATCCAGTCGTCGCCGTCACGCACCGCCGAGGTGCGGATACCCGCGAGGTCGCTGCCCGCGCCGGGCTCGGTCATCGCGATGGCGATGATGAGCTCCCCGCTGGTGATGCCGGGCAGCCAGCGCTTCTTCTGCTCGTCGTTGGACAAGTCCTTGAAGTACGGCCCCACGACGTCGTTGTGCAGGCTCAGGGCGGGCGCGGCGACGCCGGCCTTGGCGATCTCTTCGTCGATGATGGCGTTGAACCGGAAGTCGTCGGTGCCGCCGCCGCCGTACTCCTCGGGCATGTTGAACCCGATCAGGCCGTGCTTGCCCGCCGCCACATACGCGGACCTGTCGACCAGGCGCTCGGCCTCCCACTTCTCGGCGTTGGGAACCAGTTCGGTCTCGATGTAACCGCGAACGGTGTCACGGAATGCTTCGTGCTCTTCGTCGTAGATGGTGCGCTTCATGTTCTGCCTTCTCCTACTTTGCTTTCCATACCGGGGGACGCTTCTCGGCGAATGCCCGCGGACCCTCTTTGGCGTCCTCGGATTTCAGTACCGCGCCGATCTCGCGCATCGTGCGTGACCAGCCGGCCTGGTCGCCGACGATCACGCCGTCATCAACGCCGTACGCGACCCGCTTGGAGGCCCAAACCGCAAGGGGCGCATTGCCGGTGATGCGTTCGGCCAGCGCCAGCGCGCCGTCGACGGCGGTGCCGTCGGGCACCACCTCGTTGATCAGGCCCCAGTTGAGCGCCTCGGCCGCCGTGATGGGTTCGCCGGTGAACAGCAGCCGCATGGCGACCTTTCGCGGCAACTGCTCGACGATGCGGAAGACGCCACCGGCCGCGGCGATCAGCCCGCGTTTGACCTCCGGCAGGCCGAAGCTCGAGCTCTCCTCGGCGACCACCAGGTCGCTGGCCAGGGCCAGTTCGGTGCCGCCGCCCAGCGCGGTCCCGTTGACCGCGGCGATGGTGGGCTTGTCGATGTAGTGCTGCACGTAGCCGGCGAACCCCCAGTCCCCGCGGTCGGGGTGGAAGATACTCTCCCGGCGCGAGATCGCCTTGAGATCGGCTCCGGCGCAGAAGGTTTCGCCCGCGCCGGTGATCACGACGGCGCGCACCTCGGGGTCCTCCTGCGCCTGCTGCAGCGCGTCGCCGACCGCGGTCGAGACGGCGGCGTTGACGGCGTTGCGGGCCTCGGGCCGGTTCAGCGTGATGATCAGGACGTTGCCCCGCCGCTCGGTGAGAGCGGCGGGGCCTGCGGCGACATCGGTCACAACAGCTCGAGGATGGTCGCGTTGGCCTGACCGCCGCCCTCGCACATCGTCTGGAGACCGTACTGAATTCCCTTGTCCCGCATGTGATACAGCATGGTGGTCATGATGCGGGCACCCGAACCGCCCAGCGGGTGGCCCAGCGCGATCGCGCCACCGTTGGGGTTGAGCTTCTTCTCGTCGGCGCCGATGTCCTTGAGCCACGCCAGTGGCACCGGCGCGAACGCCTCGTTGACCTCGAATACGCCGATCTGGTCCAGGCTCAGGCCGGAGCGCTTCAGTGCCTTCTGGGTCGCCGGGATCGGTGCGGTCAGCATGATCACCGGGTCGGCGCCGGCCAGCACCGCGGTGTGCACCTTGGCAATTGGCTTGAGCCCCAACTCCTTTGCCTTCTCCGCGGACATGAACAGCAGCGCGGCCGAACCGTCGGAGATCTGCGAGGAGTT
>CAZTAA010000051.1:0-11906 GCA_964611465.1 uncultured Mycobacterium sp.
ACATGATCACCGGTGCCGCCCAGATGGACGGCGCGATCCTGGTGGTCGCCGCCACTGACGGCCCGATGCCGCAGACCCGCGAGCACGTGCTGCTGGCCCGCCAGGTCGGCGTGCCCTACATCCTGGTGGCGCTGAACAAGGCCGACATGGTCGACGACGAGGAGCTCATCGAGCTCGTCGAGATGGAGGTCCGCGAGCTGCTGGCCGCCCAGGACTTCGACGAGGAAGCCCCGGTCATCAAGGTCTCGGCGCTCAAGGCGCTCGAGGGCGACGAGAAGTGGGTCAAGTCCGTCGAGGAGCTCATGGACGCCGTCGACGAGTCGATCCCGGACCCGGTCCGCGAGACCGACAAGCCGTTCCTGATGCCCGTCGAGGACGTCTTCACCATCACCGGCCGCGGCACCGTGGTAACCGGTCGGGTGGAGCGCGGCATCGTCAACGTGAACGAGGAAGTCGAGATCGTCGGCATCCGCCCGGAGACCACCAAGACCACGGTCACCGGTGTCGAGATGTTCCGCAAGCTGCTCGACCAGGGCCAGGCCGGCGACAACGTCGGTCTGCTGCTGCGCGGCATCAAGCGCGAGGACGTCGAGCGCGGCCAGGTTGTGGTCAAGCCCGGCACCACCACCCCGCACACCGAGTTCGACGGCAGCGTCTACATCCTGTCCAAGGACGAGGGTGGCCGCCACACGCCGTTCTTCAACAACTACCGTCCGCAGTTCTACTTCCGGACCACGGACGTGACCGGCGTGGTGACCCTGCCCGAGGGCACCGAGATGGTGATGCCCGGTGACAACACCGACATCTCCGTCAAGCTGATCCAGCCCGTCGCCATGGACGAGGGCCTGCGCTTCGCGATCCGCGAGGGCGGCCGTACCGTCGGCGCCGGCCGGGTTACCAAGATCCACAAGTGATCTAGTTCCTCAGCTGCGAAAGTGGCGCTCACCTTCGGGTGGGCGCCACTTTTGGTTTGGTGCGGGGCCGTGCAGCGCATCATGACAGCAGATCTACTGCTGCTATGATGCCTACATGCGCACGACGGTGACCCTGGATCCCGATGTGGTCGCCGCCTTGCAGCGCGCGGCACGGGAGCGGGGCACGTCCTTCAAAGCTGTTCTCAACGATGCGGTGCGTCGCGGACTCGGCGGCGAACCCGCCGAGCGGACGTACCGGACGCCCAGTCGCGACATGGGATTGCGAACCGGAATCGACATCGACAAGGCGCTGACGCTCGCCGCTGCCGACGAGGATGCAGAGATCCTGCGCAAACTCGCGCTCCGTAAATGAAACTGCTCGACCTCAACATCCTGATCTACGCGATGGACGAATCGTCGTCGCGGCACCGGGAGGCGCGTCGCTGGCTGGACGAAACGCTGTCGGGTCCCGGAACAGTCGCCTTCGCCTGGAACGTCCTGGTCGGTTTCGTCCGATTGTCCACGCGGGCAGCGGTATTCGAGCGGCCTCTGACGGTCGACGAGGCATTCGACGTGGTCGAGGGATGGCTTGGGCAACCGTCTGTCACGATCGTGCACCCGACCGACCGGCATCCGCGGCTGCTCCGCGAACTGCTCACCGACACAGGGCCAGCGGGCAACTTGACGAGTGATGCCCATCTGGCCGCACTGGCCATCGAACACGGCGCCGAACTCTGTTCCACCGACGTCGATTTCCGGCGATTCGCGGGTGTGCGCTGGGTCGATCCGCTGGCGAGGTCGTCGTCGCGGTAACGTCCCGCGGGACGAAGGGGGTGCCCATGGCATCAGCGGAGACCGAAGTGGCCGCCGCCGGCAAGGTGAGCGTGGGGACGCTGACCGCCATGGTGATCGGTTCGGTGATCGGGGCCGGCGTGTTCCTGCTGCCGCGCCGGTTCGCCACCGAGAGCGGCGTGGCCGGCGCGCTCGTCGCCTGGACCATCGCCGGCACCGGGATGTTCATGCTGGCGCTGGTGTTCCAGAAACTGGCGATCCGCAAACCGGAGTTGGACGCGGGCATCTACGCCTATGCCGAGGCCGGCTTCGGCAACTACGTCGGTTTCCTCTCGGCGTTCGGCTACTGGGCGGCGGCCTGCGCGGGCAGTGCGTCCTACTGGGTGCTGACCATGGGCACGATGTCGTCGTTGTTCCCGTCGCTGTTCCCGGTCCTGGGTCAGGGTTCCACCGTGGCGGCGGTGGCGGTCTCGTCGGTCGGCATCTGGCTGTTCTGCTACCTGGTGCTGCGCGGCGTCAAGGAGGCCGCCGTGATCAACCGGGTCGTGACGGTCGCCAAGGTCATCCCGATCGCGGTGTTCATCGTGATCGCGTTGGTCGCGTTCAAGGCCGACGTGTTCACCGCCAACTTCTGGGGTGGCAACGGAACCTATTCCTGGACATCGCTTTTCGAGCAGGCCAAGGGCACCATGTTGATCACGGTGTTCGTCTTCCTGGGTATCGAGGGGGCCAGCGTCTACTCCCGGCTGGCCCGCAAACGGGAGGACGTCGGCAGGGCGACCGTGCTCGGTTTTCTCGCCGTGCTGTCGGTGTTCGTGCTCATCACGCTGTCGTCCTACGGTGTGATGCCACAGGCCGACCTCGCCGCGGCGACACCGCCGTCGATGGCAACCGTGCTGGAGTCGATCGTCGGGCCGTGGGGATCGATCCTGATCCGGGTCGGCGTGATCGTCTCGGTCATGGGCGCCTATCTGGCGTGGACGCTGATCGCCGCCGAAATCCTTTACATGCCGGCGAAAGCCCAGGACCTGCCGCGCTTCCTCACCCGGCAGAACGCCAACGGCGCTCCCGTCAACGCATTGGTGCTGAGCACCGGCCTGGTGCAGCTGCTCCTGATCCTGCTGCTGTTCTCGGCCAACGCGCTCGACTTCATCCTGGACATGACGGCATCGCTGACACTGGTGCCGTACCTGTTCGCCGCGGGCTACGCGCTGAAGTTGGCCGTCACCCGCGAGACCTATGAGGACGGGCGATCGCTGCGGTCGGACATGCTGATCGCCGGCGCGGCCACGTTCTACACACTTTTCCTGATCTGGGCGGCCGGCTGGGAATCGCTGCTGCTGTCCTTCATCCTCTACCTGCCGGCGGTCCTGCTGTACTGGAGAGCCCGCCGCGAGAGCGGAAACCGGGTGTTCGCCCCGTATGAGGTGGCGATCTACGTCCTCGTCACGCTGGGCGGCCTCGCCGGTCTCTACGGCGTGTTCTCCGGTGCGATCGTGCTCTGACCGCCGAACCTTTACGCTGACACGGTGCTGTTCCGCTACCTCAAGGCCCAGGGCGTGGTATTGCTCTGCGGCGGCCTGGTCGGCCCCATCTTCCTGGCGGTGTACTTCGCGCTAGGCACTATGCCGATCCTGAAATGGATGTTCTGGGTGGGGCTGATCATCACGGCGGCCGACGTGCTGATCGCCCTGGTGCTGGCCAACTACAACGCCACGTCGGCAGTCCAGAAGCAGTTCCTCGAAGAGCAGGGCGTGCTGGTGCTCGCACAGATCACCGCGATCGCCGAAACCGGGACCTACATCAACAACCAGCAGCTGGTGAAGATCACGCTGCACATCGAAGGCCCGGGACTGACACCGTTCGATGCCCAGGACTCGGTGATCGCGTCGGTGACCCGGATGCCGATGATCACCGGACGCAAACTCGTCGTCCTCGTCGACCCGGCCACCAACAAGTACCAAATCGACTGGGAGCGAAGCGCTCTCGTCAACGGTGTGGTGCCGGCCCAGTTCACGCTCGACGAGGACGGCCGCACCTATGACCTGTCCGGGCAAGCCGTACCGCTGATGCAGATCATGCAGGTCCTCAAGGCCAACAACATTCCGATGCAGGGGACCATCGACATGCGGTCCAACCCGGTGGTGCGCAAGCAGGTCATGGCCATCGTGCGCAACGCCACCCGGCCGGCCGGCGCGCCGGCGCCGGCGGCCGCGCCGGCACCATCCACCGGGGCGGCACCAGCCGGGGCGGCGTCCCCGGAAGCATCTTTCGCCCAGCGGCTGTCCGAGCTGGAGGCACTGCGCTCCAACGGCGCGATCAGCGACGCGGAGTACACCGCCAAGCGTCAGCAGATCATCGCCGAACTGTAGCGGCATTGGTACCGGGGTAACTGCCCAAAGTAACTATGCCGAGGGCGCCGCTGCGGCCACACTGACGGATGTGGAACCCACGACGCCCGTCCGGCGGCCTTCCCTCGCCGACGCGCTGATCCCGCTCGCGGCACTGGCGGTGCTGATCGGGGGTTCGCTGGCACTGTTCGGGCTCGGCGCCCTCGACGGCCCGATCCAGGTCGCGCTGGTTCTGAGCTGCGCGATCGCCGGCCTGATCGGGCTGAAGAACGGGCACCAGTGGTCCGCCGTGCAGGAAGCCGGCCAGCACGCGCTGTCCTCGATCACCACCGCGGTGTTCATCTTGCTCGCCGTCGGTGCGCTGATCGGAACCTGGAACCTGTCCGGCACCATCCCGACGCTCGTCTACTACGGGATTCAGGTGTTGTCGCCCGGATTCTTCTACGTCGCGACGGCGGTGATCTGCAGCGTGGTGGCGATGTCGATCGGCAGCTCGTGGACCACCGCGGCGACCGTCGGTGTCGGCCTGGTCGGCATCTCGACCGTGCTCGGGGTGTCCAGCGCGATCACGGCGGGCGCGGTGATCTCGGGTGCCTACCTCGGGGACAAGCTGTCGCCGCTGTCGGAGACCACGATCCTCACGTCCCAGATGGTCGGCGTCGAACTCTACACCCACATCCGCAACCAGGTATGGACGTCCGTGCCCGCGTTCGTCATCGCGGCCGTCGTCTTCAGCATCCTCGGGGTCGCCGGGCCGCCCGCCCACAACACCGTCGGCGAGGACATCGAGCTGGCGAAACTGGGCGACATCTTCTGGATCACGCCGCTGAACCTCCTGCCGCTGCTGCTGCTGGGGTTCCTGTCGATTCGCAAGGCGCCGGCCTCGTTGGCGCTGCTGGCGTCGGCGCTGTTCGCGGGCATCCAGGCCACGATCCTGCAGCGCGACGTCGTCACCCAGTTCGTCCACGAGATCGGCGGCAGCGCCAACGTCGTCGTGGGATCGATCCAGGCGATCTGGAAGACGATGGCGAACGGGTTCTCGATGAACTCCGGCATCGCCGACATCGACCGGCTGCTGTCGCGGGGCGGCATGGACAGCATGCTGCTGACCATCTGGCTGATCATCGGCGCGGTCACTTTCGGGGCACTGCTGGAGGAGCTCGGCCTGATCGACCGGCTGATCCTGCCGATGATCGAGAAGGCCAAGACCCGCGGCCGGCTCTACCTGACGGTCTTCGGGTTCGGCTTCGGACTGAACGTGGTGGCCGGTGACCAGTACATCGCACTCGTGCTGCCGAGCCGGATGTTCCGCGCCGAGTTCGACCGGCGCGGACTGGCGCCACAGAACCTGTCCCGGCTGGCCGCAGACAGTGCCACGGTGACTTCGCCTCTGGTGCCGTGGAATTCGTGCGGGGCGTTCATGGGTGCGGTGCTGGGCGTCCCGACACTGTCGTATCTGGTGTTCGCGTTCTTCAACTGGATCAGTCCGCTGCTCAGCGTGCTCTACGGCTTCACCGGTTTCAAAATCCTGCGCACCCAACCTGATTCGAACGCAGAAGGGATGTCATGACCCACGCCGAGACCGAGACCCGGGACCAGAAGGTCAGCCTGCCGACGCTGACCGCGATGGTCATCGGTTCCATGATCGGGTCTGGTGTCTTCCTGCTGCCGCGCCGGTTCGGCACCGAAACCGGGGTGGCCGGGGCGCTGATAGCCTGGGCCATCGCCGGCGCCGGTATGTTGATGCTGGCCTTCGTGTTCCAGCGACTGGCCACCCGCAAGCCCGATCTGGACGCCGGTCTGTTCGCCTACGCCAAGGCCGGGTTCGGCGACTACATGGGCTTCAACTCGGCCTTCGGGTTCTGGGCGTCGGCGTGCGCCGGCAACTGCTCGTACTGGGTGCTGATCATGACGACACTCGGCGCGCTGTTTCCCGCCCTGGGCGCGGGCAACACCGTGCTGGCGGTCATCCTCTCCTCGGCCGGCGTCTGGTTGTTCTTCTACCTGATCCTGCGCGGAGTCAAAGAGGCCGCGGTGATCAACCGGATCGTGACATACGCGAAGATCATCCCGATCCTGGTCTTCATCGTCATCGCGATCATCGCGTTCAAGGCCGGCGTCTTCGCCGACAACTTCTGGGGTGGTGACGGAAACTATTCGTGGACATCGCTTTTCGAGCAGGCCAAGGGGACCATGCTGATCACGGTGTTCGTCTTCCTGGGCATCGAGGGCGCCAGCGTGTATTCGCGGTTCGCACGCAAACGCGAGGACGTCGGGCGCGCCACCGTCATCGGCTTCCTGTCGGTGCTGGCGGTCCTGATGCTCGTCACGCTGACCTCCTACGGTGTCCTGCCGCAGTCCGAACTGGCCGGCGTCAGCCAGCCGTCGGTGGCATCGGTGCTGGAATCGATTGTGGGACCGTGGGGTTCGGTGTTCATCAAGGCCGGCGTCATCCTGTCGGTGTTGGGCGCCTACCTGGCCTGGACCCTGATGGCCGCCGAGATGCTGTACATCCCGGCCAAGAGCTCGGACATGCCGCGGTTCCTGACGCGGGAGAACGCGCACGGGGCGCCGGTTCCGGCGCTGATCATGGCCGGCGGCCTGGTGCAGCTGTTGCTGGTGCTGCTCCTGTTCGCCTCCAACGCGCTGGACTTCATGCTGGACCTGACGGCGGCGCTGTCGCTCATCCCATACCTGTTGGCCGCCGCGTACGCGCTCAAGCTAACCCTGACTCGCGAGACGTACGAGGACGGCCGGTCGCTGGTCCCGGACACGGTCATCGCCGCCGTCGCCACCGTCTACACAATGTTCCTGGTGTGGGCCGCCGGCTGGGATCACCTGCTGCTGTCCTGCATTCTCTACGCGGTCGGAGCGATCCTCTACTTCATCGCCCGGCGGGAACGTCAACTGCGGATCTTCACGCCCGCGGAAGCCGTGGTGTTCGCTGCCATCGTGCTGGGTGCCGTCGCCGGCATCTACGGTTTGACCACCGGCGCGATCCAGATCTAGGGAGGATTGTCATGTCGGCCCTTGAGAGAAAGAGATAGCAGAATGTCTACGCAGAGTTCGCCGGGGAAGTCCGAAAGGCGCAGTCGGATAACCGGTTTCGCGTTACGCAACTGGCTCGCGCTGGTCCTCGCGGTGGTGGCGGTGGCGTTCATCGCGCAGAACCGGGAACGCGTTCCCTTCCACGTGTTCTGGTTGACGGTGACCTCACCGCTGTGGTTGTTGATGACGGCGCTGTTCCTGGCCGGCTGGCTGGTCGGGATGCTGATCGGTCGCCGCTGACCGGCGGCACTTTTCTAGAACAGGTTCTAATTCGGCTGCTAGGCTGAGCCTGCCATGCCGTGCTGACGGAGAACAGGGAGGTCACTGTGCCGGGACCGCTCGAAGGCCGGGTCGCGTTCATCACCGGCGCCGCGCGCGGACAGGGCCGGGCCCACGCCGTGCGGCTGGCGCAGGAGGGCGCCGACATCGTCGCCCTTGACGTGTGCAAACCGATCTCCGAGTTCGTCACCTACCCGATGCCGACTCCCGAGGATCTGGCCGAGACGGCGCGGCAGGTCGAGGCAACCGGGCGCAAGATCCTGGCCCGCGAAATCGACATCCGCGACCTTCCGGCCCAGCAGCGGCTCGTCGCCGACGCGACAGAACAGTTCGGCCGGATGGACATCCTGGTCGCGAACGCCGGAATCCTCAGCTGGGGCCGGCTTTTCGAGATGAGCGAGGAGCAGTTCGACACCGTCATCGACGTGAACCTGTCGGGCACCTGGCGCACCGTGCGGGCCGTCGCGCCGGCAATGATCGAGGCCGGCAACGGCGGGTCGATCGTCATCGTCAGCTCGTCGGCCGGCCTGAAGGCAACCCCCGGCAACGGGCACTACTCGGCCTCGAAGGCGGGCCTGACGGCACTGACCAACGCGCTGGCAATCGAGTTGGGCGAGTTCGGGATTCGCGTCAACTCCATCCATCCGTACTCGATCGACACCCCGATGGTCGAGCCCGACGCCATGATGGCGATCTTCGGGAAGTACCCGCAGTTCCTGCACAGCTTCGCGCCCATGCCGTACAAACCGAAGCACCACGACTCCAAGCAGGGCCTGCAGGAGTTCATGCGGCCCGAGGAGGTCGCCGACGTGGTGGCGTGGCTGGCCGGCGACGCGTCGGCGACAATCTCCGGATCCCAGATCGCCGTCGACCGCGGCACCATGAAGTACTGATACCGAGATCGACTAACGGGTCACTTCGGCAGGACGAGCACCGGCACCGGGCTGTAGCGGATGATCTTGGCGCCGTGCGAGCCGAGGAACACTCCCTTGACGCTGCGCCGTGACGTCGAACCGAGCGCGAGGATGTCGCCCTCCTCCCAGTCGGTGGCGTCCATCGCCTGATCCCAGCCGTTGCCGGTGACCACCTGGGTCACGACGCTCTCACCGATCACGCCGTCCTTCGTCAGCTTCGCCAGACGCTCCTGGAGTTGAGCCGCCCAGGACTGCAGGAGGATGTCCTCGGTGTCCAGCCCGGCCGACGGCGGGTACATCGTGCGGCCGCGGATGGCGAAGGCGATCAGCCGCAGTGGGACGTCGAGTTTCGAGGTGAACTCGACGGCCTGCTTGACAACCCGCAGCGACGCCGTGGTTCCGGAGTATGCGCAGGTAACCCGCGACAGCACACCGGATTTCGAACGGCGGTAGCCGCGTGGGCTCAGCGCCACCGGCACCGGCGAGGCGTGCAGCAGCCAGTCCGTCGTGGAGCCGAGGACGATCTGGCCGAGGCCGCCGCCGGACGCGGACCCCACCACCAGCATGTCGGCGTCCAGCTTCTCGACGGCCGCGACCAGTCCGTCACCGGCGGTGCGGTTGGCCACCTGGTGGTAGCCGATGTCCAGGTCGCCGGCGACGGGCGTCAGATAAGCCTTTGCGTCCTCGTGCGAATCGGCCGCCAATTTGTTTGCGTACGAGGCGAACTCGGCGTCCACCTTGGCCGGCGATGGTGTCATCCAGGGCCGCGGGACGACGGCCACCACCGCGAGATCGGTGCGCAGCAGATGCGCGAGCTCGACGCCGAGGTTCAGCGGGGCGTGCCCGCACTTGCCGGCCAGGTAGCCGACGACGACGGTCACGACCCGACACCCGGGGCGACGGACTCGATCACGCCGTCACCGCCGTCGTTGAGGGCGCTGTGGTGACGGCCCCACACCAGGTAGAAGATCAAGGCCACGCCGACCCAGAGGCTGAACGCAATCCACGTGGTCCAGTGCAGGCTGAACAGGATGTAGCTACAGGCCAGCACCGAGAGCACCGGGGTGACCGGATAGCCCGGCACCTTGAAGCCGCGCTCCAGGTCCGGCTCACGTCTGCGCAGGATGATGACGCCGATCGAGACCACGATGAACGCGGTCAGGGTGCCGATGGAGACCATGTCGGCCAGGTAGTCCAGCGGCACGAAGCCGGCCAGGATCGACACGATGACCGCGACCACCACGGTGTTGTACACCGGCGTCATCGTCTTGGGGTTGACCTTGGCGAACCGCGGCGGCAACAGCCCGTCGCGGCCCATCGCGAACAGGATGCGGGTCTGGCCGTACATCACCACCAGGGTCACCGAGAAGATCGAGATCACCGCGCCGGCCGCCAGAACGGTGCTGGCCCAGTGCGATCCGGTGACGTTGTCGAGGATGGTGGCCAGGCCGGCCTCTTCCTGGTTGGCGAACTCCTGCCACGGCTGGGTGCCGAGGGCCGCCACCGTCACCAGGACGTAGAACGTGGTGACGATGATCAGCGCCGCGATGATGGCGCGCGGCATGGTCTTCTGTGGGTTCTTCACCTCGTCGCCGGCGGTGGACACCGCGTCCAGGCCGATGTAGGAGAAGAAGATCGTGCCCGCGGCCGCGCCGACCCCGGAGACCCCGTACGGCATGAAGTCGGCGAACCGATCGGCGGAGAACGCGGTGAAGGCGATCGCGACGAACAGCGCGAGCACGCCCAGCTTGATCACCACCATGACGGTGTTGACGGTGGCGGACTCGCTGGCGCCGCGGATGAGCAGCAGCGCGCACAGCACGATCAGCACGATGGCAGGTAGGTTCACGATGGTCCACGGGTCGCCCGCGGTGTGTGGCCACGGTGCGAGCGAAAGCGTTTGCGGTATCTGGAATCCGAACAGGTTGTGCAGCAGCTTGTTCAGATAGCCGCTCCAGCCGACCGCCACCGCGGCGATCGAGACGCCGTACTCCAGTAGCAGGCAGGCGGCCACACCCATCGCCACGAACTCGCCCAACGTGGTGTAGGCGTACGAGTATGTCGAGCCGGAAACCGGTACGGCCGAGGCCAGTTCGGCGTAACAGATCGCGGCGAGGCCCGCGGCGAAACCGGCGATCAGGAACGAGACGACCACCGAGGGACCGGCTTTGGGCACCGCCACCGACAGCACGAAGAAGATCCCGGTCCCCACCGTGGCGCCGACGCCGAACATCGTCAGCTGGAAGGTGCCGATGCTCCGCTTCAGGTGATCGGAGGCGCCGTGAGCGACCGGCGCACCCACCGTCGGCCGACGGCGCAGCATCTGTTCGGTCAGGTTCAGACCCGGTGCGCTCATGGTGCCTCCTCGTTCGACCTATTGCGCGTGAAGTTGTCGCGCGTCGGCCAGCGCGCTCTCGAGCTGGTCCACCGCCCAGTCGATCTCGTCGGAGGTGATCACCAACGGCGGCGCGAACCGCAACGTCGACCCGTGGGTGTCCTTGACGATCAGGCCGCGGGCGGCCAGCGCCAGGCACAGCTGCTTTCCGGTGCCCAGCGCCGGGTCGATGTCGACACCGGCCCACAGTCCGAAGCCGCGTACGGCGTGGACGCCGTGGCCGATCAGGGCGCGCAGCCGGGCGTGCAGGTGTTCGCCCAACTGGGCGGAGCGGGACTGGAATTCGCCGGTTGCCAGCATCTCGACCACCGTGGTGCCGATCGCGGCGGCCAGCGGGTTGCCGCCGAACGTCGAGCCGTGCTCGCCGGGATTGAGCACACCGAGCACCTCGGCGTCGGCCACCACCGCCGACAGCGGAACCACCGCACCGCCAAGCGCTTTGCCCAGCAGGTACATGTCTGGGACCACGCCCCAGTGGTCGCACGCGAAGGTGTAGCCGGTGCGGGCCAGCCCGGCCTGGATCTCGTCGGCGATCATCAGGACGTTGCGCTCGGTGCATATCTCGCGCACCCGGGGCAGGAAGCCGTCCGGTGGGACGATGATGCCGGCCTCACCCTGAATGGGCTCCAGCAGCACCGCGACGGTGTTGTCGTCGACGGCCGCGGCCACCGCGTCGGCGTCACCGAAGGGCACCGCGGTGAAGCCGGGGGTGAACGGACCGAAGCCGCCGCGCGCGGACGGATCGGAGGAGAAGCTGATGATGCTGATCGTCCGGCCGTGGAAGTTGTTCTGCGCCACCACGATGTTCGCGTCGCCGGCGGGCACGCCCTTGACGTCGGTGCCCCACTTGCGGGCCACCTTGATGCCGCTCTCGACGGCCTCGGCGCCGCTGTTCATCGGCAGCACCATGTCCTTGCGGCACAGCGCGGCCAGGGCCGCGCAGAACGGGCCGAGCTTGTCATTGTGGAATGCGCGGCTGGCCAGGGTCATGGCGTCGAGCTGGGCGTGTGCGACCGCGGTGATCTTGGGGTTGCGGTGACCGAAGTTGACCGCGGAGTAGGCGGCCAGGCAGTCCAGGTACCGTCGACCCTCGACGTCGGTCACCCAGACGCCTTCGGCGCTCGCCGCGACCACGGGCAGCGGCGCGTAGTTGCGTGCGGTGTAGTGGTCCTCGATCGCGATCGCCGCGGCGGTCTGATCGCCGGGTTCGGCG
>CAZTAA010000051.1:12006-25302 GCA_964611465.1 uncultured Mycobacterium sp.
AGCGGTGTCGTTGCGCGAGCGCGAGGCCCGGCGACATCTGCTCCGCCGGGTTCGGCGAGCGGTGTCGTTGCGCGAGCGCGAGGCCCGGCGACATCTGCTCCGCCGGGTTCGGTTACGACGTTCATGACCGTCTCCATCGTCGGGGTCGACAAGTGTCACGGGTGAAACTCCAGCGTGCAGCATTTCACGGATCCGCCGCCCGTTGAGCAGCTCTGAGAGATCTGCTCCGATCCGGTGGGACGGCCAACCGTTCGGCGGGGTGGTAGACCATCGTTTTCGCCGATCGTGTAAGAAAAACCCGTGGCTGACACACATCGGGCGAAGGTTGTCATCGTCGGCGGCGGGCTGGCCGCCTCCCGGATGGCGGAGCAGCTGCGTCGCGCCGAGCACACCGGGGAGATCGTCATCGTCAGTGACGAGGCGCATCTGCCCTACGACCGCCCGCCGCTGTCGAAGGACGTGCTGCACAAGGACGACCTCGGCTTCGGCGACGTCACGCTGAAGCCGCAGGAGTTCTACGACGAGAACGACATCACCCTGAAGCTCGGCGCGGCCGTCACCGCGGTGGACACCGGTGCGCGAACGGTGGCCCTGGCCGACGGCAGCACCGTCGACTACGACGAACTGGTCATCGCCACCGGCGTGGTGCCCAAGCGCATCCCGTCCTTCCCGGACCTGGCCGGCATCCACGTGCTGCGCAACTACGACGAGAGCCAGGCCCTGCGCGCCGAGGCCGCGTCGGCGCACAAGGCCGTGGTGATCGGCGCCGGGTTCATCGGCTGCGAGGTGGCCGCCAGCCTGCGCAACCTGGGCGTCGACGTGGTGCTGGTCGAGCCGCAACCGCAGCCGCTGGCGTCGGTGCTCGGTGAGCAGATCGGTGCGCTGGTGACCCGGCTGCACCGCGGTGAGGGCGTCGACGTACGCACCGGGGTCGGGGTCGACGAGGTGCGCGGTGCGGACCGCGTGCAACAGGTGGTGCTGGCCGACGGAAGCGAGATCGACGCCGACCTCGTCATCGTCGGGATCGGCTCACGGCCGGCCGTCGACTTCCTGGCCGGCTCGGGCATCGCCGTGGACAACGGTGTCATCTGCGACAACGTCGGGCGCACCAGCGCCGAGCACGTCTGGGCGCTGGGCGACGTCGCGTCCTGGCGGGATGCCACCGGGCACCAGGCGCGGGTCGAACACTGGAGCAACGTGGCCGAGCAGGCCCGGGTGCTGGTTCCGTCGATGCTCGGTGAGGACGTGCCGGAAGCCGTTGTGGTGCCGTACTTCTGGAGCGATCAGTACGACGTCAAGATCCAGTGCCTGGGTGAGCCCGAAGCCGACGACGTCGTGCACCTCGTGGAGGACGACGGGCGAAAGTTCCTGGCGTACTACGAGCGCGACGGTGTGGTGGTCGCCGTCGTCGGCGGCGGCATGCCGGGCAAGGTGATGAAGGCCCGCGCCAAGATCGCCTCCGGCGCACCGATTTCCGCCGTCCTGGGCTAGCCCCAAGACCCCTCCGGCTAGCCCCAAGCCCCCATCTGTTCAGCGCCGGCTGACACGTTGTGCGAGTGGACTTCGCACCAGCCGCTGAACAGATCAGACGATGGCTACTCCCAGACGACCGGAGGGCCGTGGGGTGAGCAGACGCCCAGGATCTCGTCGGTGCCCTCGGGCCAGCAGCGGGCCCGCACGACGAACTCGTTGCGGCCGTCGGGGCCGCGCCGCATCGGCTCCAGGCTGAGCCAGACGAACGGCGTCGCCTCGTCGGCAAGCGCCGCCAGTTCGGCCGCCCGCGCCGCCACCCCGTCCCGCTCGGCGGCGTCGAGATATTGCCAGGTGATCGAGTGCCACAGCACCGTCATCGTGCCGCGCACCAGCCGCAGTCCGGCCACCGCGCGCGCCGCCGGCATGCGATCCAGGCCCGCGGGCACCTGCCGCGCGACGCCGATCGCCGCCCGCAGCCGGGCCAGCCGTTCGGTCATGTCCGGCCACACGTAACTCAGCAGCGTCAGTTCGCCGTCGGTACTGGCGGGGTCGACCGGGGTGATGTCGAACCCGTGGCGTTCCACGATCCGCAACGGCGCATCGGGTGGCCGCCGGCCCTGCCAGGCGTTCTCGATGACGACCGGCGACCACCCCGGCCCCCACTCGTCGCCGTCGTAGCGGAACCGGAAGTGGTCGGCCCGCAGGTTCAGCCCGCCGCTGGTGCCGATCTCGAAAAGCCTTACCGGAAAAGGGAACCGGTCGACCAGGTGCAGCAGCGCGCCGACGAGCGCCGCGGCCCGGCCGACCTCGTTGGTCTGCGGCGGCATGTCCAGGGTGGCGCGCAGCTGGTCGGCGTTGTTCCGCGCCGCGGTCAGGATCTCCGACCACACCGCCGGCGCCTCGGCGGGCTCCCAGGCCCCGCCCGCGCTCGGATAGAACGCGGCCAGCCGGGGCGCGGCGCCCGTCAGCACCAGGCGGTGCAGCCCGCCCAGCAGCCGCAGCGGCGTGGCGTCGGCCATCGGGTCCTCTTCGTGCCCGGCCAACAGGTCGGCGAACAGGCCGCCGGCATCGATGTCGTCGGCGATGCGGCCAAGCAGGTCGCCGTACATCGGCGACCCCAGCCGGGCGCAGATCCGGCCCTGCCGGCGGACCACCTCGGCCAGGCTCAACTCGTCACTCACTGGTCATCACCCCCAATCCCGGCGCCACCACGTCGAACGCGGCGGACAGCGCATCGTGCAGCGTCACCGACTCGTCGGCCAGCCAGTGCTCGTAGGCCGACAGCGCGACCCCGAGCATCGCCCACGCGGTGGTCTGCGGGCCGAGGTCCGATGTCTTGAGACCGCAGCGGGCGGCGACGTACTTCGCGATCACCGCGCGCCAGCCGGCGTACATCGTCATCGAATATGCCTGCAGCTCAGCCGTTTCCAGGATCACCCGCATCCGGTTGCGGTGCTGCGCGGCTTCGGCGGCGCCGAAGGTGTTGAACGCCAACAGGGCCGAACGAAGTGCCTGGGGCAACGGCACGTCGTCGCCGACGTCGTCGAGCAGGTCGCTGAGGTGCTCCAGGTGGGTGTCGAAATCGCCCCAGAGGATCGCGTTCTTCGACGCGTAGTACCGGAACAGGGTGCGCCGTGCGATGCCGGCGGCCTCCGCGACATCGTCAACGCTGACCGCGTCGAAGCCGTGCGCGCTGAACAGGTCGATCGCGACGTCGGCGATGTCGCCGCGCGTGGTGGAACGGCGACGGCCGACCCGGGGGGCAGTCATCGCCACCTCCTCTCCGATCGGGCAGTAGCGTTTCGGCACCGGATGCCATATTCTGTCCCGCACGGACCCGCTGTGTCCAGGCTCACACGACGAAAGGTAACCATCATGGATCAGAACCAGCAGCTCACCGCCGACGCGGCGCTCGTCGAGGAGTCCCTCGTCGAAGAGGTGTCCATCGACGGCATGTGCGGGGTCTACTGACCATGACGGCCACGCCCGCCCCGGTCGGTGCCGACGGGGAGACCCGGTTCGACGCCGACCACGGCTGGCGCCTGCATCCCCAGGTGGCGGTGCGGCCCGAACCGTTCGGCGCGCTGCTCTACCACTTCGGGACGCGCAAGCTGTCCTTCCTGAAGAACCGGACCATCCTGGCGCTCGTCGAGTCGCTCGGCCAGCACGGCGACGTGCGGTCGGCCTGCCGGGCGGCCGGTGTCGACGACGACGCGCAGGGTCCCTATCTGACCGCACTGGCCACCCTGGCCGGTTCCAAAATGCTTGTGCCCCAGGAGCAATCGTGACCTCGACACTGAATGCGCCGACGCCGGTGCCGCGCTTGGTCGACCAGTTCGAGCGCGGCCTGGACGCGCCGATCTGTCTGACCTGGGAACTGACCTACGCCTGCAACCTGGCCTGCGTGCACTGCCTGTCGTCGTCGGGCAAACGGGATCCGCGCGAGTTGAGCACCGAGCAGTGCAAGGCGATCATCGACGAGCTCGAGCGGATGCAGGTGTTCTACGTGAACATCGGCGGCGGCGAGCCGACGGTGCGCCCGGACTTCTGGGAGCTGGTCGACTACGCCACCGAACACCATGTGGGGGTGAAGTTCTCGACCAACGGTGTGCGCATCACCCCGGAGGTGGCGGCCCGGCTGGCGGCGAGTGACTACGTGGACGTCCAGATCTCGTTGGACGGGGCCACCGCGGAGATCAACGACGCGGTCCGCGGCACGGGCTCGTTCGACATGGCCACGCGTGCGCTGCAGAACCTGCGCGACGCCGGATTCGTCGACGCCAAGATCTCGGTGGTGGTCACCCGCCACAACGTCGACCAGCTCGACGACTTCAAGGCGCTGGCCGACCGGTACGGCGCCACGCTGCGGATCACCCGGCTGCGCCCGTCGGGACGCGGCGCCGACGTGTGGGACGAGCTGCACCCGACGGCGGCGCAGCAGGTCCAGCTCTACGACTGGCTGGTGGCCCACGGCGAGCGGGTGCTCACCGGCGACTCGTTCTTCCACCTCTCGGGCCTCGGCGAGCCGGGCGCGCTGGCCGGGCTGAACCTGTGCGGCGCGGGCCGGGTGGTGTGCCTGATCGACCCGGTCGGTGACGTCTACGCCTGCCCGTTCGCGATCCACGACAAGTTCCTGGCCGGAAACATCCTGTCCGACAACGGTTTCCGGAACGTCTGGCAGAACGCCGACCTGTTCCGCGAACTGCGCGAGCCGCAGTCCGCCGGTGCGTGCGGCAGCTGCGGGCACTACGACGCCTGCCGCGGCGGCTGCATGGCCGCGAAGTTCTTCACCGGTCTGCCGCTGGACGGACCCGATCCCGAATGCGTGCAGGGCCACTCCGAACGGGCGCTGGCCGGCAGCCGCGAGGTCCCCAGGCCGGCCGTCGACCACTCCCGCACCGGCAAACGCACCGAACCGGTGCTGATCCCGCTGACCGTCCCCCCGAAGAAATTCTGCAACGAAAGTCCCGTCTGATTCATGGCACGTGATACCTGGTTCGAAACCGTCGCGATCGCACAGCAGCGCGCGAAGAAGCGGCTGCCGAAATCCGCCTACTCCTCGCTGATCTCCGCCAGCGAGAAGGGCCTGACCGTCTCGGATAACGTCGAGGCATTCGGCGAGCTCGGCTTCGCGCCGCACGTCATCGGCGCCTCCGAGAAGCGCGACATGGCGACAACCGTTATGGGACAAGATATTTCGATGCCCGTCATCATCTCGCCGACGGGCGTGCAGGCCGTCGACCCCGACGGCGAGGTGGCGGTCGCGCGCGCCGCGGCCGCGCGCGGCACCGCGATGGGCCTGTCGTCGTTCGCCAGCAAGCCGATGGAGGAAGTGACCGCGGTCAACGACAAGATCTTCTTCCAGATCTACTGGCTGGGCAGCCGCGACGAGATCGCCGCGCGCGTGGAGCGGGCCCGGGCCGCCGGGGCCAAGGGCCTCATCCTGACCACTGACTGGAGCTTCAGCCACGGCCGGGACTGGGGCAGCCCGAAGATTCCCGAGAAGATGGACTTCATGACGACGCTCAAGATGTCGCCCGAAGTCGTCACCAAACCCCGCTGGTTGTGGAGTTTCGGCAAGCACCTGCGCCCGCCGGACCTGCGGGTGCCGAACCAGGGCCGCCGCGGCGAGCCGGGACCCACCTTCTTCGAGGCCTACGGCCAGTGGATGGGCACCCCGCCGCCCACCTGGGAGGACGTCGCGTGGCTGCGGGAGTTGTGGGGCGGGGAGTTCCTGCTCAAGGGCATGGTCCGGGTCGACGACGCCAAACGTGCTGTGGACGCCGGTGTTTCGGCGATCACGGTGTCCAACCACGGTGGCAACAACCTGGACGGCACGCCCGCCGCGATCCGCTGCCTGCCGGCGATCGCCGACGCCGTGGGCGACCAGGTCGAGGTGCTGCTCGACGGCGGCATCCGCCGGGGCAGCGACGTCGTCAAGGCGGTGGCGCTGGGCGCCCGCGCGGTCATGATCGGCCGGGCCTACCTGTGGGGGCTGGCCGCCAACGGTCAGGCCGGCGTCGAGAACGTCCTCGACATCCTGCGCGGCGGCATCGACTCGGCGCTGATGGGTCTGGCCAAGGAGTCGATCCACGACCTCACGCGCGACGACATCCTGATCCCGGACGGCTTCACCCGCACCCTCGGCGTGTGACGGCACGTTGGTGCCAACGGGACTGACGGGACGGACGTGACCGCCGGGCCGGTGTCCCGTTGCCATCGGCCGCCGGAATTACGACCGGCGTGGGAACAACCGGTGCACGCCAGGTGAATTCGTCCTACCATCGGCGGGTGGCTTTCCCCAAGATTCTTGGGAACTCGACGTCGAGGCAACTCCACAACACGCGTCCGGTGGTGGTGATCCCCGTGGGTTCCACCGAGCAGCACGGACCCCACCTGCCGTTGGACACCGACACCCGCATCGCCGTCGCCGTCTCGGAGGCCGTCGCGACCGGGCTCGCCGATGGACCCCGCTCCACCGCGGCCGGGCCGGTGTTCGTCGGCCCGGCCCTGTCCTACGGCGCCAGCGGCGAGCACGAGGGCTTTCCCGGCACCATCTCGATCGGCACCGAGGCACTGGCCGGGGTGCTCCTGGAGTTCGGCAGGTCGGCGATGAACTGGGCGTCCCGGTTGGTGTTCGTCAACGGTCACGGCGGCAATGTCGGGGCGCTCGGCTCGGCGGTGGGCCGGTTGCGCCACGAGGGCCGGGACGCCGCCTGGTGCCCGTGTCTGGTCCGGGGCGGCGACGCGCACGCCGGGCATACCGAAACATCTGTATTGCTGCATCTTTCGCCGGATGACGTGCTGATCGGCGAAAGCCGCCCGGGAAACACCGCGGCGCTGGTAGACCTGATGCCGGGCATGCTTCGCGGGGGAGTCGCTGCAGTGAGTGAGGTGGGAGTGCTGGGGGATCCGACCACGGCGAACGCAGAGGCCGGAGCACAGCTGTTCGCCGAGATGGTCGCCGGCGCGCTGGACCGGATCACGCGCTGGGCGCCGGACGACAACGGGATGCTGCGATGACCCAGCCCCGCCTGCCGGACGGATTCGCCGTGCAGGTCGACCGCCGGGTGCGGGTGCTCGGGCACGGCGCCGCACTGCTCGGCGGGTCGCCCACCCGGTTGCTGCGCCTGGCGCCGGCCGCCCGGACCATGCTCGGGAACGGCCGCGTCGAAGTGCACGACGCGCAGAGCGCGCAACTGGCCCGCACCCTGCTGGACGCCACCGTCGCCCACCCCCGGCCATCCGGCGGACCGTCGCACCGCGATGTGACGGTCGTTATTCCGGTGCGCGACAACCGGTCCGGGGTCCAGCGTCTGACGTCGGCGCTGCGCGGCCTGCGGGTCATCGTGGTCGACGACGGCTCGGAAAGCCCGCTGAATGAGGGCGACTTCGCCGGCGCCCCGTGTGAGGTGCTGGTGATCCGGCATCCCGTCAGCCGTGGGCCCGCGGCCGCCCGCAACACCGGGCTGGCCGCCGCCGGCACCGACTTCGTCGCGTTCCTCGATTCCGACGTGGTGCCGCGGCGCGGCTGGCTCGAAGCGCTGCTCGGCCATTTCTCTGATCCGGCGGTCGCGCTCGTGGCGCCGCGGATCGTCGGCCTCGATCCGACCGACAACCCGGTGGCGCGCTACGAGATGATCCGCTCGTCGCTGGACCTCGGACACCGCGAGGCGCCGGTGCTGCCCTACAGCACGGTGTCCTACGTGCCCAGCGCCGCGCTCATCTGCCGGCGGGCCACCGTCGCCCGGATCGGCGGCTTCGACGAGGCGATGAACTCCGGCGAGGACGTCGACCTGTGCTGGCGGCTGATCGAGTCGGGTGCCCGGCTCCGCTACGAGCCCATCGCGCTGGTCGGCCACGAGCACCGCACCAAGATCCGAGACTGGTTGGCGCGCAAGGCATTTTACGGAACCTCCGCGGCGCCGCTGTCGTCGCGCCATCCGGACAAGACGGCGCCGCTGGTGATCTCCGGGACGATGTTCCTGGTCTGGGTGATGCTGCTGTCCGGCAACTGGCCGGGCCTGGTCGCCTCGGCGGTCGGAATGGCGGTGTCCGGCCGGCGGATCTCCAACGCGCTGCGGGCGCCGGAGACCCAGCCCGCCGATGTCGCGCGGGTGACCGGTCAGGGACTGTGGGCGGCCGCCATGCAGCTGGCCGCGGCCGCCTGCCGGCACTACTGGCCGGTGGCGATGCTGGCCGCGGTCTTCTCGCGGCGGTGCCGGCGGGCGATCCTGGTCGCGGCCCTGCTCGACGGTGTGGCCGACTGGCTGGCCCGGCGCAACACCGTGGTCGACGACGGCAAACCGCTCGGGCTGGTGCCGTACCTGCTCCTCAAGCGTCTCGACGACCTGGCCTACGGCGCCGGCCTGTGGACCGGTGTGGTGCGGCAGCGCACGATCGGTCCGCTCAAACCGCAGATCCGGCTCTGACCGGCACGGTGCACCCGATCAGTCACACCGACGTACTCGTCGTCGGCTCGGGAAGCTCAGGATCGGTTGTCGCCGAAGGTCTTTCGGCCGACCCGCAATGCCGGGTGACCGTCGTGGAGGCCGGCCCGGGCCCCGACACGTCCGGGGTGGCCGCACTGACCGGCAACGGCCTGCAGCTGCCGATCGGCGCAGGTAGTCCGGTGGTGACCCGCTTCGAGACGGTGCTGACCGACCGGCCGGCCCGGACGATGAGCCTGGTGCGCGGCGCGACCGTCGGCGGTTCGGGCGCGGTCAACGGCGGCTACTTCTGCCGCGCGCTGCCGTCCGATCTCGACGAGTGGGGCCTGGACGGCTGGGCGTGGTCCGACCTGCTGCCGCATTTCCGGGCCGTCGAGACGGATTTGGATTTCCCCGACGCCCCCGCGCACGGCGGCCGGGGTCCCATCCGGGTGCGCCGGGCGAATGAAATCCTCGGCACCACCGCGCATCTCGTCGAGTCGGCGGCCCGGGCCGGCTATCCCTGGCTCGACGACCTCAACGACGGCTCGTCAGCGGCCCTGCCGACCGGCATCGGATTGGTGCCCAGCAACATCGTCGACGGCGTCCGCGCCGGTTCGGGTGCGGCCTTCCTGGTTCCCGCGACAGCGCGCCGCAATCTCGCCGTGCTGCCCGGCACCCGGGCGGTCCAGGTGGTGTTCGACGGTCTGCGGGCCACCGGCGTCCGGGTGTTCGGGCCGGCCGGCCCGCAGGTGCTCACCGCCGACCGGATCGTGCTGTGCGCCGGCGCGATCGGCAGCGCGCACCTGCTGATGCTCTCCGGCATCGGCGACGAGCAGATGCTGCGCCGGGCCGGCGTGCCCGTCGTCGCACCCGCGCCGGTCGGGCTGCGCACCGCCGACCATCCGGAGTGGGTGCTGCCGACGGACTGGCCGACGGCCCCGTCCCGGCCGGTCCTGGAGGTCCTGCTGAGTCTGTCGATCGGCGTCGAGATCCGGCCCTACACAGGCGGTTTCATCGCGATGGCGGGGGACGGCGGCGCTGGCCAGCCGGACTGGCCGCACATCGGGGTGGCCCTGATGAAGCCCCGGGCCCGCGGCGAGGTCCGGCTGGTGTCCGCGGATGCCGCGGTGCCGCCGGCGATCGCCCACCACTACGACTCCGAGCCCGAGGACCTGGCCACCCTGCAGCTGGGCGCCGACACCGCCCGCGAATTGGCTTCGGCGGCAACCCATGTCGGCGATCCGCAGTGGTCGACCTCGCAGCACCTGTGCGGTACCGCGCCGATGGGCGCCGACCGTGACGAGGCCGCGGTGCTGGACACCCGGTGCCGGGTTCGCGGCGTCGACGGCCTGTGGGTCATCGACGGTTCGATCATGCCGTCGATCCCGAGCCGCGGCCCGCACGCCACCACGGTCGCGCTCGCGCACCGCGCCGCGGAGTTCGTCGTCGCCGGTTGAGTCTCGGCTGACTGATCAGCCTTCGCGCACCAGGAACGCGGCGAGTCGGCCGGCGCGGTCCCGGGCGCGGCGCACCACCGCCAGCTGCTGCCCGTCCCGCCCCGGCGCCCACAGGCTGATGAGAACCGCGCATCCCGCGACGACGATCCCGAGCACCAGCACCGAGCTCTCCATGGCGGTCAGGAAGGCGCCCTTGCTGATCTCGACGAGGTGCGCCGCCTGCGGGCCGAGCCGCGGCGCCAGGCCGAGCGCTTCGCCGAGGGATCGGGTGGCCGCCGCCCGGACCGGCTCGGGGAACGCCGTCAGCTGCGGCGCCAGCGCCGAGGTGTACCGCGCCGCCAGCATCGACCCGGTCAAAGCGATGCCCAGTGCCGCGCCGATCTCCCGGGTGGTGTCGTTGACCGCCGAGGCGACCCCCTGCTTGTCGTCGGGCACCGACGTCATGATCGCCGACGTGGTGGGGGCCGTGCACAGTCCGATCCCCGAGCTCAGGATCAACAGCGGCCAGGCGAGATGCCAGTACGGAGAACCGATCTCGAGTGTGCGCATGGCCAGGAACCCGGCCGCCACCAGCAGCAGGCCGACCAGGACCACCAGGCGCAGCCCCAGCCGCGGCACATACCAGAACGACAGCACGGAGAGCACCAGCATCGGGCCGGTCAGCGGCGACAGCGCGAGCGCGGTGCGGATCGCGTCGTACCCCATCACCAGCTGGATGTACTGCATGGAGAGGAAGAAGAAGCCGAACATGGCCAGGAAGAAGACGGTGATGGCGGCTGCGCCCGTCGCGAAGGTCGGGTCGCCGAACAGCCGGACGTCCAGCAGCGGATGCCGCCGGCGCAGTTCGACGATGACGAAAAGCAGCGACAGCACCGCGCCGGCGGTCAGGCAAGCCAGTACCAGCGGATGGGTCCAGCCGCGGGCCGGCGCTTCGAGCATGCCGAAAACCAAAGCGGCGACGGCACTTCCGATGACGGCCGCGCCGAGCCAGTCGATGGGTGTGGGTTCGGACTCTTTCGAGGTTGCGATGGTCAGTGACAACGGGATGAGGCCGACGGAGGCGACCAGGAAGGCCCAGAAGATCGAGGGCCAGGACCAGAAGTGCAGCAGCGCGCCGGTGCCCAGCATGCCGATGATCGCGCCGCTGCCGGCGACGCCCGCCCAGATGCCGACCGGCTTGGCCCGCTGCTCGGCGGGATAGGCGGAGGTCAGCAATGACAGGGTGGCCGGCATGATGAACGCGGCGCCCACGCCGGCGGCGGCCCGCGCGACCACCAGGATCACGGGCTGCGTCCACACCAGGGGAATCGCCGACGCCGCGGCGAAGACCACCAGGCCGAACACCAGAGCGCCGCGGCGCCCGTAGCGGTCACCGATGGCGCCCGCCGGCAACAGCAGGCAGGCCAGGGCCAGGGTGTACGCGTCGACGATCCAGGTGAGCTGGGTCTGACTGGCCGACGTCTCCATCGCGATGTCCGGCAGGGCGGTGTTGAGGGCCACCATCGACGCGATGACCAGCGAGACTCCGAGGCAGGCGACCGTCAGTGTCCATTTCCGCGGCCAGTTCCGCCCGCGTCGCGCCGGTTCGGTTGACGGTGCATCGGTAGGGTGAACGGGCGGGGCGGGCGCTTCGGGCATCCGTGCGTCTCCTCGCGGTGGGCTACTTTCGAGACTAACAGTCTTGTTGGGTGGCCCGCACGGATTTGCAGAACGGGGACTCGCGGACGATGACCGGCGAACGAACAGACCCGCGGCCGGCGCGTTCGCGGGCGCGGCTGCTGGAATCGGCGACCGCACTGCTGCGCTCCGGCGGCCCGAGCGCGGTGACCGTCGACGCGGTGCTGCGCGGGGCCAACGTCGCGCGGGCCACCCTCTACCGGCATTTCCCCAGCGGCAACGACCTGCTGGCGGCGGCCTTCCAGAGCCTCATCCCGCCCGCGCCGATGCCGCCGGAGAAGGGCTCGTTGCATGACCGGCTGACGGCGCTGCTGGAGGCCTGGGCCGAACACATCGCCGAGGCGCCGGCATTACTGAGCGCGATGAACTGGCTGGCGCTGGGCCGCGACCTCGACCAGCTGCCCGACCGCGCGGACTCCAACGAGGTGCGCACCCTGCGCGAGCGGATCGCCCAGCAGTACGCGGCGCCGTTCGACGCCATCTTCGACAGCCCGCAGGCGGCCGCCGAACTCGGCGAGTTCGACCGGGCGACCGCGATGACGCTGCTGCTCGGGCCGCTGGTCGCCGCACGGCTGAGCACCCTGCCCGACATCGACTACCGCGAAAGCGTGCGGGCCGCCGTCGAGGGCTTCCTGCACGTGTACGGAAAGCGTTGAGGCTCAGCTGATCTCGTAGCGGATCGGCAGGTGCTTGAGCCCGCCGACGAACGTCGTCGCCGACAGCTGCGGTGGGCCGGCCAGCTCGACGGACTTCAGCCGCGGCACCAGTTCGGTGAAGAAGCTGTTCATCTCCATCCGGGCCAGCGCGGCGCCCAGGCAGAAGTGCACGCCGTAGCCGAACGCCACGTGCTTGTTCGGGTCGCGCCCGACGTCGAACCGGAACGGGTCGTCGAACACGTCCTCGTCCCGGTTGCCGGAAACGTAAGCGAGATAAACGCTTTCGCCCTTGGCGATCTTCACCCCGCGCACCTCGGTGTCGGCCGTCGCGGTGCGCATGAACTCCTTGACCGGGGTGGCCCAGCGGATCATCTCCTCGACGGCCAGCGGCATCAGGTCCATGTTGTCGCGCAACCGGGCCAGCTGGTCGGGGTTCTCGATCAGCGCGCGCATACCCCCGGAGATGGCGTCCTTGGTGGTGTCGTGGCCGGCGCTGGCGACGATCACGTAGAACGACGCGGTGTCCATGTCCGACATCGGTTCGCCGTTGATCTTGCCGTTGGCGATCGCCGAGGCCAGGTCGTCGGTCGGGTGCTCGCGCCGCGAAGCCGTCAGCGCCGCGAAGTACATGAAGAAGTCGATCAGCACGGCCTGCATGTCCTCGGGTGTGCCGCCGCGCTGGTGTTCCTCGTCCTGGCCGCCGAACATCTCCTGGGTCAGCTTGAGCATGCGGGGGAAGTCCGACTCCGGCAGGCCCAGCAGCGAAAGGATCACGTACAGCGGGAAGTTGATCGCGATCTCCTCGACGAAGTCGCATTCCGGACCGATGTCGCGCATCCGGTCGACGTAGCGCTTGGCGAGTTCGTCGACGCGCACCTGCAGATCCCGCATCGCCTTGGGGCGGAACCAGTCGGCGCCGATCTTGCGGACGTCGCGGTGGTGCGGGTCGTCCATGTGGATCAAGGTCTCCAGCCCGGTGCCGGCCTTGCGGTCGGCCATCAGCGCCTCGTCGAGGTCGACCGGCATCAGCAACGGGCGCGGCGCGCTGATCCACAACTCGTTGTCGCGCTCGATGTCCATGATGTCGGCGTGCTTGGTGAC
>CAZTAA010000051.1:25402-29974 GCA_964611465.1 uncultured Mycobacterium sp.
GTCCACCCAGGCGACCGGTTCGTTGGCCCGCAGCCAGGTCAGCCCGGCGTGCAGCCGTTCGTCGTCGGCATAGGCGGTGGGGTCGGCGAGTACCTTGGCGGCTTCGCTGGTCTTGCGGTCCGTGGGGGCGGTCATGGGGGCTCCTCACCGATGTTGTCCGAGGCTCATTTGACGGGTGTCAGGTTTCAGTGTGGTCCATAACCCTACTTACGCCAAGTGACCTTCGGCACGGAAATCGGGCATTCCCGTGCCGTAATCTCTGCGGATGTGGCCACCGGACCGATCCGGCCAGTCCTTTCCCGGACCGCCTACGTCGCGCTGATCGCCGTCCTGCTGCTCGCCGGGTGTGCGCACGGAGGCCGGCCCCCGGCCGGGCAACTCGCCGACCCGGGACTGGGCGCCGGCGTCGTGCACACCCGCAGCGGCGTCGTCCGCGGCGCGGTGTCGCCGGATCATGTTCTGTTCCAAGGTATTCCGTATGCCGCGCCACCGGTGGGTCCGCTGCGGTGGCAGCCGCCGCAACCGGTGTCGCCGTGGCCCGACGTGCGCGACGCGACCGCGCCCGGGACGCGCTGCGTCCAGGACACCGTCCGTGACCCGGACTACGGGCGCCCGGTCGGCGAGGACTGCCTCTCGCTCAACGTGTTCTCACCGGCGGGTGCCGCCGCTCGCCCGGTCCTGGTGTGGATCCACGGCGGCGCGTTCGCCAACGGCAGCGCCGACATCTACGACGCCCGCCGGCTCGTGACCCGCGGCGACATCGTCGTCGTCACCGTCAACTACCGGCTCGGCGCGCCCGGGTTCCTCGCGCACCCCGCACTCGGGCAGCCCGGCAATTACGGGCTGGCCGATCAGCAGGCCGCGCTGCGCTGGGTGCGCGACAACATCGCCGCCTTCGGCGGAGATCCGGCCAAGGTCACGATCGCCGGACAGTCCGCCGGCGGGATATCGGTCTGCGACCACCTCGTCGCCCCGGAATCGGCCGGCCTGTACCGCGCCGCCATCATCGCCAGCGGTCCGTGCACCGCCCAGGCGACGGTGCCGGCCGCCGAGCGCGAGAGCCTCGCCTGGGCCGCGGGCCGGGGCTGCGCCGACCCGGCCGGCGCCGCGGCCTGCCTGCGGTCACTGCCCGGGGCGGAACTGGCCGAACCACCGTGGTTCGTCCGCATCGGGGGCAACACCCTGACCGGTCCGGTGGTCGGTACCCCGGTGCTGCCGGTCGAACCCGTCGGCGCGATCGCGGCGGGCCGGGGCCGGCCGGTGCCCCTGCTCGTCGGAACCACCCGCGACGAGTTCACCTTCTTCATGGCACTGCGGTACCTGCGGCTCGGGCAGCTGCCGGGCCCGGCCGACTATCCGGGCCTGCTGGCCGAGCGATTCGGGCCGCACGCCGGTGTCGTCGCCGCGCACTACCCGCTCGACCGGTTCGGGGGAGACGCTTCGTCGGCGTACTCCGCGGCCGTCACCGACGCCAATTTCTCCTGCGTCGCCGACCGGATCGCGACGGGCCAGGCCGCGGTCGCGCCGGTGTACGCCTACGAGTTCGCCGACCGGGAGGCGCCCCGGCCGCCGCCGCTGCGGCGCGTTCCCTTCCCGGTGGGCGCCAGCCACGGGCTGGATCTGCGCTACCTGTTCGACATCGCGGGCGCCGAGCCGCTGAGTCCGGCACAGCAGCGGCTGAGCGACCAGATGATCGACTACTGGACCTCCTTCGTCGGCACCGGTGTGCCCGGCGTGCCGGGCGACCCGGTATGGCCGACGGTCGCGGCGGCCGGCGGTCCGCGGATGTCGTTCGACGCCGACGGCGCCCGGGTGTCGGCGTCGTTCACCCGGGATCACCAGTGCGGCTTCTGGGCCTCCCTCTGATCGCGACGACCAGCGCCGATTTCTGCGCCATGGTCGTAGATCTGCAAGCGGGGCGACCGCCATGCAGAAGTCGAGGATGGCGGCCGGCGACCGGCGGCATTCCGGGTGACGGCGGGACCGGCGAAATGGCGCGCTCTACTCGGTGTTTTCCGCCCGAACGCACGTATCGGCGGTGAGTCGCCGGGATTTGGAGCGGGGCCGGATCTAGGGCATACTGTTCGGGTTGCCTTGAGCCGGGTTCGCCTGGTCGGGCATACCACCGCGCCCAACCGGGCGCATCCGGTCCCATCTTCGACTGCGACCCGATTCGTCGGGGCCGCGCCGAGGACTGCGCCAGGGCGTGTCTCGTCACGACACACCCGACCGCGGGGGCCGGTGACCTTGAGACAGGTAAACAGCGGCGGCATACGAGCGCGAATGCGCCGGTAAGAACCGGGTCCGGAGACGGGCTCGGCGTAACAGTGAGGTAGGAGAAGCGTGGCGGGACAAAAGATCCGCATCAGGCTCAAGGCCTACGACCATGAGGCCATTGACGCCTCGGCGCGCAAGATCGTGGAGACGGTCACCCGTACCGGCGCCAGCGTGGTCGGCCCGGTGCCGCTGCCGACTGAGAAGAACGTGTATTGCGTCATCCGCTCTCCGCACAAGTACAAGGACTCGCGGGAGCACTTCGAGATGCGTACGCACAAACGGCTCATCGACATCCTCGACCCGACGCCGAAGACCGTTGACGCCCTGATGCGCATCGATCTGCCGGCCAGCGTCGACGTGAACATCCAGTAGGAGAATCCAGAACTCATGGCACGCAAGGGAATTCTGGGCACCAAGCTGGGCATGACTCAGGTGTTCGACGAGAACAACAAGGTCGTTCCCGTGACGGTCGTCAAGGCCGGGCCCAACGTTGTGACGCGCATCCGCACGCCGGAGCGCGACGGCTACAGCGCCGTGCAGCTCGCCTACGGCGAGATCAGCCCGCGCAAGGTGAACAAGCCCGTCACCGGTCAGTACGCCGCCGCCGGGGTCAACCCGCGCCGGCACCTGGCCGAGCTGCGGCTCGACGACGAGTCCGCCGCCGCCGACTACGAGGTAGGCCAGGAGCTGACCGCCGAGATCTTCGCCGACGGCAGCTACGTCGACGTCACGGGCACCTCCAAGGGCAAGGGCTTCGCCGGCACCATGAAGCGGCACGGCTTCCGCGGTCAGGGCGCCAGCCACGGCGCCCAGGCCGTGCACCGCCGCCCGGGCTCCATCGGCGGCTGCGCCACCCCCGGCCGCGTCTTCAAGGGCACCCGCATGTCGGGCCGGATGGGCAACGACAAGGTCACCACGCAGAACCTGAAGGTGCACAAGGTCGACGCCGAAAACGGCGTCATCCTGATCAAGGGCGCCATCCCCGGCCGCAACGGCGGACTCGTCATGGTTCGCACCGCGATCAAAAAGGGTGAGAAGTAATGACCAAGAAGATTGACGTCCGCACGCCGGACGGCAAGAAGGACGGCACGGTTGAACTGCCGGCCGCGCTGTTCGACGTCGAGCCGAACATCGCGCTGATGCACCAGGTCGTCACCGCGCAGCTGGCCGCCAAGCGGCAGGGCACGCACTCGACCAAGACCCGCGGTGAGGTTTCCGGCGGCGGCAAGAAGCCGTACCGGCAGAAGGGCACCGGCCGCGCCCGCCAGGGTTCGACCCGTGCTCCCCAGTTCACCGGCGGTGGCACCGTGCACGGCCCGAAGCCGCGCGACTACAGCCAGCGGACCCCGAAGAAGATGATCGCCGCCGCCCTGCGCGGGGCGCTGTCGGACCGGGCCCGCAACGACCGCATCCATGCGGTCACCGAGCTGGTGAGCGGTCAGACCCCGTCCACCAAGAGCGCCAAGGCGTTCCTGGCCAGCCTGAGTGAGAACAAGAAGGTGCTGCTGGTGATCGGCCGCACCGACGAGGTGGGTGCCCGCAGCGCGCGCAATCTGCCTGGCGTGCATGTGATCTCGCCGGACCAGTTGAACACCTACGACGTGCTCAACGCCGACGACGTGGTGTTCAGCGTCGAGGCGCTGAACGCCTACATCGAGAGTGCGAGCAATAAGGACGAGAAAGAAGGAGTGTCGGCCTGATGGCAACCGTGACCGACCCCCGCGACATCATCCTGGCTCCGGTCATCTCGGAGAAGTCGTACGGGCTCATCGAAGACAACGTGTACACGTTCGTGGTGCACCCGGATTCGAACAAGACGCAGATCAAGATCGCCATCGAGAAGATCTTCGACGTCAAGGTCGACTCGGTGAACACCGCCAACCGCCAGGGCAAGCGCAAGCGCACCCGGGCGGGCTACGGCCAGCGCAAGAGCACCAAGCGCGCGATCGTCACCCTGGCCGCCGGCAGCAAGCCGATCGACCTGTTCGGAGCGCCGGCCTGACCCGCCGGATGGTGAAGAGGATTTAACAGACATGGGAATTCGCAAGTACAAGCCGACGACCCCGGGTCGCCGCGGTTCCAGCGTCTCCGATTTCGCCGAGATCACTCGCGATCATCCGGAGAAGTCGCTGGTTCGCCCGTTGCACGGCACCGGTGGCCGTAACGCGCACGGCCGCATCACCACCCGGCACAAGGGCGGCGGCCACAAGCGCGCCTACCGCGTGATCGACTTCCGTCGGCACGACAAGGACGGCGTCAACGCCAAGGTCGCGCACATCGAGTACGACCCGAACC
>CAZTAA010000052.1:0-26579 GCA_964611465.1 uncultured Mycobacterium sp.
CGGCGGATCAGGTTGCGCACGTGCGGATCGCCGCCGTGGCCGGTGTCGGCGTCGGCGATGATGAACGGCCGATAGTCGATGGGAGGTGGCGCTGCCGCAAGCTGTTCGCTGGTCATCTGCAGCCGCAGGAACTGCTGGTTGCGGTCGGCGGTCAGCAGGGCCCGCACCAGCCCGGCGGCCTCCTCGGGCACCTGACTCAGCGGGTAGCTGGCCAGGTCCGGCCCGGGATCCTCGCTGATGGACCCCTTGGCCGAGGTGGCCCACCCGCCGAGGTAGATGCCCTCGATGCCGATGCGTTTCATCACCACCGCCTGGCCGGGTGAGTACGGCCCGAACGTGGTGATGCTCTTCTTCTGGGCGAACAGTTCGCGTAGCCGCGCGTAGAAGGCGGTGGCGGCCCCGCGCGCCACGATGTGATCGGAAGGAATGGTGCCGCGCTGCTCGACCACCTGGCGAGCCGAGTACAGCCGGGTGATGCCCTCGAAGCGGGGACTGTCGATGTAAGCCTGTACGTCGGCTACCTGCTGTTCGAAGTCCCGCTCACCCCGGGTCAGGCTGCCGGTGTCGACTTCGGAAATGGCCATGGGTTTCATGCTCCTGATGGTCGGAAGCGGTCGATAATCCGACGATACGTCGACGCCTCGGGTCGCACGGGCGTTCAGGCCCTTCCAACCAACTTCCAATCTGCGTCGTTAGCTTCAGGCGCATGCGAAGCAGACTGTTGTGCACGATGGCGGCTGTCCTGATGGCCGCAGGCTGCGGAGGTTCGCCCGCAGCCGGCACCCTCAAACACTCCGCTGCGGCCGGCGGGCAGGGGGATGCCGTCGCCATCCACGGCGACGCCTCCACCCCGGTCAACGAGATCGCCGTCAAGGCGATTGCCGACCTGCAGAGCTACTGGGCCGGCGAATTCCCCAAGCTCTACGGCAAGGATTACAAACCGGTCGAGGGCGGGTTCTATTCGGTGAATCCCTCCAAGGACGACCCACCACCATGTGCCCAGGACATCAGCGAAGTGTCCGGCAACGCTTTCTACTGCGAGACCAAGGACGTCGTCGCGTGGGACGCCGAGGGCCTGCTGCCCGAACTACAGTCCAAGTTCGGCGATTTCGTCATCCCGATCGTCTTCGCCCACGAATGGGGCCACGCGGTGCAGGGTAGATCGGACTTCACCGCCCGAACCGTCACCAAGGAACTGCAGGCGGACTGCTTTGCGGGCGGGTGGGCCAAACACGCCCAGGACACAAAGGTGTTCACCGCCGACGCCGCCCAGCTCGACGCCGCGCTCGCCGGCATCCTGCAACTGCGCGACACGCCCGGCACGAGCAACATCGACCCGTCGGCACACGGCAGCGGATTCGACCGGGTGGGTGCCTTCCAGGACGGGTACGACAACGGCCCCGAGAAGTGCAAGAACTACCGCGACGACGATCCCGTGGTGGTCGAGCTGCCGTTCAACGACGAGGAGGACGCCGCCCGCGGCGGCGACGCACCCTACGACTCGATCATCAACGGGGTCCCCTACGACCTCGAGGACTATTGGACCCACGTGTATCCGGAGTTGACCGACGGGCAGCCCTGGGTGCCGGTCAAGGGGCTCGAGCCGTTCGACCCGTCGAGTCCGCCCGAATGTGGCGGCTCACCGGCGCAGGGATACGTGCTGTTCTACTGCGTGCCCGATGACTACATCGGTTGGGACAACACCGAGACCATGCCGGAGGTGTACCGGCAAGGCGGCGACTTCGCCGTCGCCACCCTGTTGGCCACGCAGTACGGGCTGGCGGCGATGACCCGCGCCAACGACCAGTCCGACGAGCGCACCCAGTCGTTGCGCGGCGACTGCTTCGCGGGCGCCTACACCGCCAGCGTCGTGCTCGGAAACCGTTCGGAGACAAGTAGTTACCAGATCTCGCCGGGGGATCTCGACGAGGCGATCACCGCGCTGCTGGTGTTCCGCGGCGACGGCGACGCCCAACGGCAGGGTGCCGGCTTCGAACGGATCCGGCACTACCGCACCGGCGTGATCGATGGTGCCGGGGCTTGCCTGAAAGACAATTGACCGCTTCGCTGATACCCGATGTCCAAGATCCACAGTTCACCAAGAGAAGGAGACCGTAACCCGTGAGCAGAATCACCAGCCTGACCCGTGCCGGAATCGCCACCGTGGCGGTGAGTGTCGTCCTGGCCGGATGCAGCTCGGCCACCAAGACCGAAGAAAAGAAGGAAACGAGCACGACGACCACTTCGTCCTCCGCGACCACGACCACGACGAAGAAGGCCACGGCGGAGCCGACGACGCCCACCCCGACGGGCACGCACCGGACGATCCAGGACTACATCAAGGAGAACAACATCCAGGAGACCGTCATCAAGCACGGTGATCCCGGGGCGTCCGTCGATCTGCCCGTACCCGATGGCTGGGAAGTGAAGTCCGATCTCCCGGAGGCGCCCTACGGCGCGATCGTGTACACCAAGACCGCGGTGCCCGACAACCCGCCGCGGATCCTGGCGATCTTCGAGAAGCTCACCGGCAATGTCGATCCCGCGCAGATCCTGGCGCTGGCGCCCGGTGAGCTGCAGAACATCCCCGGTTTCGACGGGCCGGCCGAGGGGTCCAAGGATCAGCTCGGCGGTTACGACGCCGTTCAGCTGGGCGGGCACTACGACGTGGACGGCAAACAGGGCATGATCGCGCAGAAAACGGTGGTGATCCCCGGCCAGGACGGACTGTATGTCCTGCAGCTCAACGCCTACTCCGACGAGTCGGAGGCCGACGTCCTCATGAGTGCCACCGACATCGTCGACCAGCAGACCACCATCACGCCGTGACCTGATCGACGCGGACACCGGCGGCCCGCAGCTTCGATCTGCGGGCCGCCAGCTGTCCGTCCCAGACGCGTTCGCCGGTGGCCGCCGCGACGGCCTCGGCGGTGTCCAGCGCGTCCCGGGCCGCGTCCGTACGCCCTCGCGCGGCGTCGATGTCGGCCAGCAACTGGTAGTACATCGGCAGAAAGATCCGGCTGCCGTCCCGGGTGTGCGCATCGATCGCCGCGCGGACCGCGTCGGAGGTGTCCGCGCCGCCGAGGCGGAGCGCAGATGCCCAGCCCTCGACGATCCGTGCCGAGGCGGCCAGCTGGTTGATCCCGAGCTCGGTCAACTCCGTGTGCACCGCCCGGGCCAGCTGGGCGGTGCCCTCGATGCGGCCCAGGATCGCATGGGCCTGCACAACGGAGATCCGCACAATCGCCTTGCCGAACAAGTCGTTTCGGGACTCGCCGAGCGCGATGCCGCGCTGCGCCCAGGTGTCCACGGCCGCGGCATCGCCTCGCACCGCCGACGCCCAGACTCCAACGCCATAGCCGCGGACATCGAATGCGGACAGATGGCCATGCCGCTGCCAGTCGACGGTCGGTAGTTCGTGTACCAGTGTGTCGATCGATGCGCTGGACACCTCAAGTTCGTTCCGGAAGAACTCCACGAGGCCGCGCAGGTAGTAGCCCGCCGATCCGGCGACCGGGTCACCGGTGTCGTGATGGACGGCGATCAGCCCCTCGGCGAGTACCGCAGCCTCACGATAGCGGCCCGATCCACTGGCCTCCAGGCAGCGAAAGGCCGCTTCGAGCGTGAGTTGTCCAGTGTGCGAGCCGATGTCGTCGAGTCGGCGCAGCGCGTCGCGCACCTCCTGGGAGTTCTGCCCCTTCGTGACCGCCTGCACGGAGACCAGCTCTAGCCACAACTTGGCTTCGCGCTCGGTGCGCAGGACACCGGGTCCCAGTCGGGCACACGCATCCAGGGCTTGCATACTGAGGTCGGCGACGTCTTGGTAACCCGACCGCTCCCAGGCCGCGGCGCGGGCGCGGTCCAGCAGCGTGAGTGCGATTCCGGTGTCGAGTTCGGTGCCGGCCCGCCAGGCGTGGTCGGCCGCTGCGAATGAATCCTCCACTGCGGTGTGGTCACGCGCGGAGTAGGCACGCGCGATATCGGCGTGCAGTCTGGATCTGGTCAGCCCGGTCAACTGTGCGGCGACGGCGTCACGCACCAAGCCGTGGCTGAACCGAAACCGGTCCGGCCCGCTGCTCGCGATCAGGCCGGTGCGCACCGCGGGTTCGAGGTTCTGTGCCACCTGGCCGACCGGCAACTTCAGCACGTCGGCGGCAACCGTCGTCTTGAACTCGGTGCCGAGCAGGGCCCCCACCACGAGAGCCGTCCGGGCGGCGCGCGGCAGTCGCGCCATGCGGGAGCGGATGACCCCGGACACCGCGTCCGGTACGTCCTGGCTCGCGATCGCTCGGGTCGCCTCGTCCAGTTGGCCGTTGTCATGGAGCAGGCGGGTCAATTCTTTGATGTAGAACGGGTTTCCACCCGTGCGGGTCTCGACGGAATCGGCGAATTCCGGTGTGGGCGTGACTCCCGAAACGTTTGCGATCAGTTGTGCGGTGGCCTCGCGATTGATGCCGCGCAGTCGGATCAGCGTCACCTCGCAGCGGCTCAGCAGCCGGTCGAACTCGCGTTCGTTGAGTGGGAGATTCCTGCCGGCGTCCTGCCAGGTCGTCAGGACCAACAGCGGCATCCTGTTGACGGACGACGCCAGCAACTCCAACACCTCGTGTGTGGTGCGGTCAGCGCGGTGCAGGTCGTCGAGCACGATCAGCGTCGGCTGGCGGCCGCACATCTCGGCAACGGCGCCGGCCACCGTCTCCAGGTACGCGAAACCCGTTGGGGAAGAGAAGTTGTCGGGTTGACTGACAGGGTGTGCACCGGGTGTCAGGGGTGCCAGAGCCATGTGGCCGGTGTGCTCGCTCAACCCCCGCAGGACCTGTGACCACGCCCATGACGGTGGTGGACGTACCCCGCCGGCGTGACCCACCCACAGCGAGACCATGCCCAGATCGTCGGCGAGCCGGGCGACTTCGGTTGCCAGAGAGGTCTTTCCGACTCCGCTGTCACCGGTCACCACGGCGACACCGCCGTGGCCGTCGACAGCGGCGGTGAGGGCGTCGTGCAGCCGGGTCAGCTCGGGTCTGCGGCCGTAGAGCGAACGGGATGGCGGGTGCGACGCCGATGCGCGTGTGCCCGGCGGTCTCCAGTCCAGATCGGCTGACTCGCAGCGGATCTCGGCGGCGAGCCGCTCGAGGTTGAGTCCCGGGCGCACCCCGAGTTCGTCGTCGAACACCGCTTGGAGGCGCTGGTATGCCGCCAGCGCGTCGGCGCGCCGACCTGCCCGGTACAGAGCGAGCATCAGCTGGGCCCACAGTCTTTCCCGTAGCGGGTTGGCCGCCACCTCCGATTCCAGCCCACCGATCAACTCGGCGTGGCGTCCTTCGAGCAGGTCGGCTTCGTAGCGAGCCTCCACGGCGTCGGAGCGCAGTGCTTCGAGCCGGTGGATCTCGTGGTGGGCGAAGGGCAGATCCCGGAAGTCGGACAGTGGCGAGCCTCGCCACAAACCCAGCGCCTCGGCGAGAACCGTCGCGGCACCGGCCGAGTCCCCCGTGTCCATCAGCCTCTTGCCCTGCCCGACCTGTGTTTCGAAGAGCCGGGTGTCCATCCGGTCGGTGCCGAGCTGAAGACGGTAGCCGTGACCGTCGGTCACCACCCGATCCGTCCGACCGTCGTCGGCCAGGATCCGGCGCAGGTTGGCGACGTACGCCCGCAGGGATGCAACCGGTTTGGGCGGGGGCGAGCCATCCCACACCTCGTCAACCAGGGTGTCGATGTCCACCGCCCGGCCCGCCGACAGCAACAGCGCAGCCAGCACCGCACGCTGCCGCAAACCCCCGAGGCTGAGCACCCGGCCGCGGCTGGTCACCGTCATCGAGCCGAGCAGCAAATAGTCCACCGTTCGCTGCCACCTCCCCGACTGATGTGATCCAACGAGGATCCAACCGCATGTCGGTACGTTTTGCACGCTGTTCGGTACGGGTGCTGCCCGGCATTTCCCATCGATGAGGAGCGTAAAGCGAATGACCGCAGGTCAGGGCCAATTTCCGGATGAACCCGAGGCTCCGGCGCGGGGCCTGACCTCCGAGGAGCGCGGGCGGGACGTCAGTGCCCCGCAGGCCGAAGCGGAGGCGAAGAAGTCGACGTGGGCGCGGATGGTCGCTTCGATGAGTCCCCGCTTCGTGTGGTCGATGGCCGAGGGCTACCCGCCCGGGATCAAGCAGTTCCTCCAGTTCTGTCTGATCCTCATCTATCCCGCGTGGGTAGCCGGTGTGGCCCTCTCGGCGCTGGTCTACGGCGCGGTGTACTCGGTGCTGTGGGTGCTCTTCTGGCCGGTGCGGGCGTGGATGAAGCGGAACCGGCCGGAGGACTACGCGGCCAGTCAGCAGAAATAGTGGGTCTGTTCGGCCGCTCGCCCGGCGTCTCGGTGGAAGTCGCACCGGCGGTGGTCGGCCCGCGTCAGATGGTGGGTGCGACGGTGTCCACCGGCCGGCCCGTCGACCGGGTGACGAGCGCAACGTTGGAGTGGGGGTACACGAACTTCTACCGTTACCACTGGGCGGGCCGGGCGGATTCGGCGATGGCGGAGGCGGCCGAGGACCTGTGGTTGTACGGCGACGTCGGCACCAACGCCGGCGGGGACCGCGACACCGACGATTGGGTCGGGGTCACCAAGGTCGAACTTCCGATCGTGAACGGTGAATTCAGTGGCGGCTCTTCGAGTTTCCGGGTGCCGTCGTGGGCGCCGGGCTCCTCGCCGGAACTGGTCCGGTGGTCCTGTCGGGTCGTGGTCGAGCGGGCCGGCCGGGATGTCGACACGCACGCCGAGTTCGATGTCCGGATCGGCCGGGGCGATGTCGTCGCGGAGTCCGGACCGACCGAGGTGATCATGGGGGACGCCGAAACCAGGATGGACATCGACCTGGTTTCGCCGGTGGTCATGGCGGGCAGTGCGATTTGTGGACAGGTCCGGCTGACACCGGCCAGGGACCTACCCGACGGCGACGTCGCGGTGTGCTGGCGCAAGAGCCGTGAATCGCACCCGCTGACGCGAACTCCGAGCCGGGGCGGTGCGCTGGACGGGCCGATCATCGGACTCGGCAAGCATCTTCCGTTGCGGGCCGGGTCGCCGCTCACCCTGCCGTTCGAGGTTCCGCTGCCGGTGGACGCGCCGCCCACGGCGAACGCGGTGCATTCATCGATGAAGTGGTTCGTGCAGGCCCGACTGTTCTACTCCGGGCTGACCGCGCCGATGACCGAGCGCGTGTTGCGGCCGATCGTGGTGGTCAACGCCCCTTGACGGCGGCTTTGTGCCGGTGGAACAGGCGGAACCGCAGCCAGCGAACGTCCAACAGCATGGCGGTCAACCTTCTCTTGGGGCTCTGATGAGGGGCGAAGCTCTCACCTCGGATGTCCTTGACGGTAGTGCCGCAATTTAAGGCGGCCGGAAACGACGGCTAATGCTTCGGTAAGAAACTTCCCCGCGTTTCGCCCAGCCGGCCGGGACCGGTCGGTTATGGTCCCAGGTGTGGCGACGCTGTCGGGTTGGTTGGGATCGGGCCTGGTTGCCATGGGTGTCGCCGCGGCGGTTTTCACCGGCGCCGGCGTGGCCCATGCGGACGGTGATCCGGGGGGCGACCCCGGTGGCGGATCGTCGGAGTCCGCGAGCCCATCGGGTTCCGCGAGTCCATCGGGTTCCGCCGCCGACGGCGCGGCCGGCTCCAAGACGGACGCCGATAAGGACACCGCGAACGCGCAGGCCGCGGCCGGGGGCGAGTCGGAGGCCGAAGGCGAATCGGATGCTGCAGCGGGCCCGGGCTCCGAAGCGGACGGCAAAACCGAATCCGACGTGAACGCCGAACCCGAACCGGGTGCGGCCACCCAGTCGTCGTCCGACACCGAATCGAGTGCGGCCACCCAGTCGTCGTCCGACACCGAATCGGAAGCGGCAACCGGATCCGACGCCGGCCCGAAGGTGCCCGCTAAACGTGAGCAGGCGCCCGCCGAGTCGCCGTCCGAAACCGGGCCCGCGACCGAGCCGGACCCCGAACCATCGACGCCGTCCGGCCCGGATGAGACGTTCGACTCGCAGGAAGCCGAACCGCTCGTCGAGCGAGCCGCTCCGGCCGTCGGGGCGCTACTCGCAACGCCGGCGCTCGCCGCGGATGCCGCGGACGCCGCGGACGTGGCCGTCGCCGAATCCACCGCCAAGTCCAGCCCGGCGACGGCGCTGCGGCTGGTGTCGGCCACCGCGGCCACACCCGACGCCGCCGCCCCGCCGCAGACGACCATCATCGGTTTCGTCACCTCCGTCCTGTTCGGCTTGTTGACCGGCCTCGAACAACTCGTCACCGGTCCGCCGCGACTGCCGGCCGGCAGCACCGTGACGGTGCGGTCGTCGTCCCTGCAGATCACCGACACGATGACGGTTGCCGCGGATTGGTACTTCCCGGAGGGGGACGCTCCGCCGGAGCGGATGATTCTGCTCCAACACGGGTTCCTGGCGATCGGGCCGATGTACAGCTACACCGCGGCCCGGCTGGCCGAGGCCACCCACAGCGTCGTCGTCACGCCGACGTTGAACTCGAATTACTTTGCCGATGGCGGACTCTGGCTCGGCGGCGACGGCATGCACCGGGCGATGGCCGCCCTGTTCGCCGGCGACCGCACCGCGCTGACGGCAAGTGCGCTGGCCGCCGGCTACGCCGAGCGTTACCACCTCGACCCGGAAACCGCCGCGCTGCCGAAGAAATTCGGGCTGACCGGTCATTCGCTGGGTGGGGCGCTGGTGTCCGGGGTCGCGGGATACCTGGCCGCCGACGATGCGGCAGCCGACCTGGTCGGGGTGATCCTGCTGGACGGTGTGCCGATCGGCGGCCAGTTGACAACGGCTATGACCGAACTCGCCGACTACCAGGAGCGGACCGACCATTACGTCCCGGTTCGCGCAATCGGGGCGCCGCTCAACGCGTTCAACATGTTCGGCAACACCAACGAGGCCCTGGCGCAGGCACGGCCGGGCCGGTTCAACGGCGTCGTGCTGACCGGCGGTGTCCACATGGACGCGATGCAGGGCGGTAACGCGCTGATCCAGTTCGCGGCGTATCTGATCGCAGGGTTCCCGCAGGCGCAGAACCCGCCGGCGGTCGAGGAGCTCAGCGTCGCGTGGTTCGGGGACTGGTTCAACGGCAACACCGACGTCGGCGACGACCTGGTGCCGGGGTCGACGATCACCATCGCGACACCCGCGGGGCCGGCCACCGGGACGGTGATCGGCACGCTCCCGACGCCGGTGGTGACGAACCGGGAGAACCTCACCGGCGTCGCGGCCTGACCGCCGGCTATCCGGCGCGCATAGCATCGACACGTGCGCCTCGATGCCCAGCAGCTCGCCGCCCTCGCCGCCGTGATCGAACTGGGCAGCTTCGATGCGGCCGCCGAACGCCTGCACGTCACACCCTCGGCGATCAGTCAGCGCATCAAGGCCCTCGAACAGCGGGTCGGACAGGTGCTCGTCATCCGCGAGAAGCCCTGCACCCCAACGGCTGCCGGGATTCCGCTGCTGCGTCTGGCGGCGCAGAGCGCGCTCTTGGAGTCCGAGGCGCTCGCCGAGATGGGCGGCACCGGGTCGGCGGAGCGGACCCGGATTGCGCTGGCCGTCAACGCCGACTCGATGAGCACCTGGTTCACCACGGTGTTCGCTCGGCTGCCCGGCGTCCTGTTCGACATCCGCATCGAGGACCAGGACCACTCGGCGCAATTGTTGCGCGAGGGCGTCGTGATGGGCGCGGTCACCACCGAACGCACTCCGGTCCCGGGCTGCCGGGTGCGGGCGCTGGGTGTCATGCGGTATGTGCCGGTGGCCACCCCCGCCTATGTCGCGCGGCACCTGCCCGACGGGTTCACCGCGGACGGCGTCGCCACCGCGCCGTCGCTGGCCTGGAACCACGCCGATGGTCTGCAGGACATGTTGGTACGCAAGGTCTTTCGTCGCTCCATCCGCCGGCCCGAGCATTACGTCCCGACGGCGACGGGATTCGGCGCCGCGGTCCGCGCCGGCCTGGGCTGGGGCATGTATCCCACCCAGCTCGTCGGCCCGGAACTCGGCGGCGAGTTCATTCCGATCTGCGACGCGCACCTCGACGTCCCGCTGTACTGGCAGTGCTGGAAACTCGACAGTGCCGTGCTGGCCGCCGTCACCGATGCGGTGCGCTCAGCCGCGGCGCCACTGGCGACCTGAGTAGCCCTCCCAGGGCGAGTAGTCGGCGATCAGGTCCGCCTGGGCCGGCCGCCGGCCCTCCGGTACGTGCTGCAGGTTGATCCGGATCCGGTACCAGATCGAACTCGGCCCGCGCATGCCGTCGACCAGCACATCGGTGGGCTGCAACAGTGCGCCGATCTCCGGGTGTGCGGCCTTCCACGTGTCCAGCGCGGCCAGCGCCTCGTCGCGCGTCTTGGTGCGCGCGATTTCGATCAACGGCGGCCGCCGGGCCCTGGGTGCCTTCTCGGCCGGACCTAGTTCGTCGGCCAACTCCAACAGGCTGTCCAGCCCACCCACGGCGGCATCCATGTTCTCCCAGGGATCACCGATTCGGACGAAGCGGTCGGGCACCGTGGCGACGGTGAACTGCTCGGGACGGCAGGCGCCGACCTCGTCCCAGCGCAGTGGGGTCGACACCCGGGCGTCGGGCAGGGCGCGCACCGAGTACGCCGACGCCACGGTGCGGTCCTTGGCGTTCTGGTTGAAGTCGACGAACACTTCCGCGCCCCGTTCTTCTTTCCACCACCGCGAGGTGGCCAACTCCGGCGCGCGGCGTTCCACCTCCCGGGCCACGGCCTCGGCCGCCAGCCGCACCTTCGGGTACGGCCAGTGCGGCGCGATGCGCGCATAGATGTGGAAGCCGCGCGAGCCCGAGGTCTTGGGCCACGGCGTCAGCCCGTGGTCTTCGAGCACCGCCCGCGCGACCAATGCGACGTCGACGATCTGCGGCCAGTCCACGCCCGGCATCGGGTCGAGGTCCACCCGAAGTTCATCGGGATGGTCCAGGTCGCCGGCGCGCACCGGGTGCGGGTTCAGGTCGACGCAGCCGAGGTTCACCGCCCAGACGATCCCGGCGGCGTCGTGCAGCACGGCCTCCTTCGCCGAGGTCCCCGAGCGGTATTTCAGCTCGGCGACCTCGATCCAGTCGGGTCGCTTCTCGGGTGCGCGCTTCTGGAAGATCGCCTCGGAGTCGATGCCCTTGACGAAGCGCTTGAGGATCATCGGCCGGTCGGCGACCCCGCGCAGAGCGCCGTCCGAGACGGCCAGGTAGTAGTTGATCAGGTCGAGTTTGGTGATACCGGCCGCCGCGAAGATGACCTTCTCCGGGTGTGTCACCGGCACCTCGCGACCGCCCACCTCCAACACCAGCGGACCGGCCATGGGTCTCATGCTATTTCCCGACCGGGCTGTGGCGCAGATCACTAGGGTTGAGTCATGGCAAGTCTGATGGAGCTGCCGGCCAAGCTGCAGCAGTATTTCGACCGCGGATCCGCCGAGCTGCACTACGCCCGAAAGATGTTCGAGGCGGGTGCGCTGAAGATCGAGCCGCCGCAGAACTTCATCGGCATGTTGGCCGACATCCGCAGGTGGGGCGAGATCGGCATGATCCCGGCGCTCAACGCGCGCCGGACACCGCACCGGGCCGCCGTCATCGACGACGACGGCCAGATGACCTTCAAGGAACTCGACGACGCCGCGCACGCGGTGGCCAACGCCCTGATCGCCAAGGGGGTCAAGGCCGGCGACGGCGTCGGACTGCTGATCCGCAATCACCGCTGGTTCCTGGTGGCGCTGTACGGGTCGGCCCGGGTCGGCGCCAAGTTGATCTTGCTCAACAGCGAGTTCTCCGGACCTCAGATCAGGGAGGTGTCCGAACGCGAGGGCGCCAAACTGATCATCTACGACGACGAGTACGCCCAGGCGGTGTCGGCGGCGGACACACCGCTGGGCAAGCTGCGCGCGCTGGGCGTCAACCCGGATGCGAGCGAACCGTCGGGGTCCACCGACGAGACCTTGGCCGAGGTGATCGCGCGCAGTAGCACGGCCCGCGCACCGAAGGCCGCCAAGCATGCCCGCATCATCATCCTCACGAGCGGCACCACCGGAACTCCGAAGGGCGCCAACCGGGCGGCGCCGCCGTCACTGGCGCCCATCGGCGGTGTGCTCTCGCACGTGCCGTTCAAGGCGGGGGAGGTCACGTCACTGCCGGCGCCGATGTTCCACGCGCTGGGCTTCCTGCACGCCACCATCGCGATGATGCTCGGCTCCACCCTGGTTCTGCGCCGCCGGTTCAAACCGGCGACCGTCCTGGCGGACATCGAAAAACACCGGGTGACGGCGATCGTCGTTGTCCCCGTGATGCTTTCGCGCATCCTCGACGAACTGGAGAAGACCGACACCAAGCCGGACCTGTCCAGCCTGCGCATCGTGTTCGTCTCCGGTTCGCAGTTGGGCGCCGAACTGGCTTCGCGCGCGTTGAAGGACCTCGGCCCGGTGGTCTACAACCTCTACGGGTCGACCGAGATCGCGTTCGCCACCATCGCCCGGCCGCAGGACCTGAAGAAGAACCCGGCCACCGTGGGTCCCGTCGTCAAGGGGGTGCGGATCAAGCTGTTCGACGAGAACGGCAAAGAGGTGCCCAAGGGTGAGGTCGGCCGGATCTTCGTCGGCAACACCTTCCCGTTCGAGGGCTACACCGGGGGCGGTCACAAGCAGATCATCGACGGACTGATGTCCTCCGGCGATGTCGGCTACTTCGACAACGACGGTCTGCTGTACGTGAGCGGCCGGGACGATGAGATGATCGTGTGCGGTGGCGAGAACGTGTTCCCGGCCGAGGTCGAGGATCTGATCAGCGGGCACCCCGACGTCGTCGAGGCCACCGCGCTGGGTGTCGAGGACAAGGAGTGGGGTCACCGACTGCGGGCATTCGTGGTCAAAGCCGAACACGCCGCCGAACTCGACGAGGCCACCATCAAGACCTACGTCAAGGAGAACCTGGCCCGCTACAAGGTGCCGCGCGACGTGGTCTTCCTCGACGAGCTGCCCCGCAATCCGACCGGCAAGATCCTGAAACGCGAACTGCGCGAACGGTATCCGGACTGATCCGACCCGTTCTGTTCAGCGGCCACTGCGAGGTCCTCTCGCACGTTGTCGCACTGGCCGCTGAACAGATTGAGGGCCATCGCTACGGATCGCGCGGCAGCCCGAGCAGCCGCTCGGCGATGATGTTGAGCTGAACCTCGGTGGTGCCGCCGTAGATGGTGGTCGCCCGACTGGCCAACAGGTACTCGTCCCACGAACCGGACGGCGTGTCCGGGTCGCCGACGATGGCGTCGGTGCCGAAGGACGCGACCGCGAACTCCGCGTAACCCTGGCCGGTCCTCATCGACAGCAGCTTCGAGATGGCCGCGGCCGGCATCGGGTCGCCACCGGCCAGCGTCAGCAGCGTCGAGCGCATGTTGAGCAGTTTGGCCGCGTGTCCCTCGGCGATCAGGTGCCCGGCCTTGTTCTGGCTGATCTGGTCGAAGTGCCCGTCCCTGACGAACTCGACGAACCGGTCCAGGCTGGGCAGGAACGGTGTCTCGCTGCTGCCGATCGAAACCCGTTCGGCGGTAAGGGTGTTGCGGCTGACCTCCCAGCCGCGGTTCACCTCGCCGAGCACCAGGTCGTCAGGCACGAACACGTCGTCGATGAACACGGTGTTGAACATCGCGTTGCCGGTCAGCTCGCGCAGCGGCTTCACTTCCACGCCAGGGCTTTTCATGTCGAGCAGGAAGTAGGTGATGCCATTGTGTTTGGGCGCGTTGGGGTCCGTGCGCGCGAGCAGCGCCCCCCACTGGGAGTGCTGTGCTGCGGTGGTCCAGATCTTCTGGCCGGTGATCCGCCAGCCGCCGTCGACCTTGGTGGCCTTGGTGCTCAGACCGGCCAGGTCCGAACCGGCGCCGGGCTCGGAAAACAGCTGGCACCAGATCATCTCGCCGCGGAACGTCGGCGGCAGGAAGCGTTGCTGCTGCGCCTCGGTGCCGAAGGCCACGATCGACGGGATGATCCACGCCGCGATGCCCATGTTCGGTCGCTTGACCCGACCGGTGGAGAACTCCTGGGCGATGATGATCTGCTCGATCGGCTTGGCGGCCCGGCCCCACGGCTTCGGCAGGTGCGGCTGCACCCAGCCGGCCTCGGCGATCGCGGTGTTTCGTTCCGCGCCGCTCGGAAGTGCCTTGAGCGCAGCGACTTCCGCGCGGATCTCGGCGCGGAGCTTCTCGGTGTCGGGGTCCAGGTCGATGTCGATGCCGCGCAGCCCGGTGCTGGTGGCGGTGTCGACGACGCGCTGCGGGTAGTCGGCGGCGCGGCCGAAGCAGGCCACCACGGCCAGGGCCCGACGGTAGTAGACGTTGGTGTCGTGCTCCCAGGTGAAGCCGATGCCGCCGTGCACCTGGATGCAGTCCTGGGTGCACTGCTGGGCGGCCTCGGGAGCCAGTGTGGCCGCCACCGCGGCGGCGAACTCGACGTGTGTGTCGGTCTTGCCGGCGCGAGCCTCGTCGATCGCGCGGGCGGCATCCCACACCGCGCCGGTGGCGCGTTCGGTGACGGCGATCATCTGGGCGCACTTGTGTTTGACGGCCTGGAACTGCCCGATCGGACGGCCGAACTGCTCACGGATCTTGGCGTACTCCGATGCGGTGTCGGTGGCCCACCGTGCGACGCCGACGGCCTCGGCCGACAACAGGGTGCACATCAGCGCGCGGGCGTCGGCCCGGCTGAGGTTGGACAGCACCCGGGCGTCGTCGATCTCCACGGCGTTGGCCCGCACATTGGCGACCGGCCGCAGCGGGTCCACACTCTGGACCGGTTCGATCTCCAGGTCGCCCGCGTCGAAGACGACCCACAGCTCACCGGACTCGATGGCCACCGGCAGCACGAGCACCGATGCCTGCGCGGCGGCCGGCACGGCGCGCACCTCACCGCGGATCACCAGTGCGTCGCCCTGGCGGGTGGCGGTCAGCCCGGAGTCGATCGCGTAGGCCGCGATGGCCGCGCCGGAGGCCAGTTTCGGCAGCAGGGCCGACTCCGGGTCGTGCGCGGAGATCAGGGCGCTGGCGATGGCCGACGGCACGAACGGGCCGGGCACCGCGCCGTAGCCGAATTCGGCCAGCACGATCGCGAGCTCGAGGATGCCGAATCCCTGCCCGCCGACCGCCTCCGAAAGGTGCACACCCTGCAGGCCCTGATCGGCCGCGGCCTTCCAGTACGGCGGGGGATTCTGGACCGGCGTCTCCAGCGCCTCGTGCAGGACTTCCGACGGAGCGACCCGCTCCACCAGGGACCGCACCGAGTCGGCCAGGTCGACATGCTCGGGATTGATCGCGATCGGCATCGTTGCCCTTCCCTCTATTAACCGGTGGGTAGGGCCGAAGCCTACTCGCCCCGCCCGGCGTGGAGATTACGTATGGTCCATCGACGCTAGCGGCCGGTGATGAGACGATGGGGGCATGCATCCCGGGGGGGATAGCGGCGGTCGCCGGACCGCGACGGCGGGGTTCTGTGGTTCCTGCGGAGCGCCGTCGAGCCCTGCTGCCACGTTCTGCTCCGACTGCGGCGAGCGACTCGACCGGACCCGCCGCCCGGCCGAGTACAAACAAGTGACCGTCCTGTTCGTCGATGTGGTGCATTCGATGGACATCGCGGCGCTGGTGGGACCCGAGCGGCTCCGCGAGATCATGGGCGACCTGAGCGACATGTGCCGCGCGGTCATAGAGCGCCTCGGCGGCACGGTCGGCAGTTTCACCGGCGACGGGATCATGGCGGTCTTCGGTGCGCCGGTCGCGTTGGAGGACCATGCGATTCGGGCCTGCCGGGCGGCGTCGGCGATCCAGGAGGAGATCCGGCCGCTTGCCGCCGAAGCGCACCGCGCCGACGGTATCGATCTGCGGCTACGGGTGGGATTGAATTCCGGCGAGGTGATCGCCGGTGGCATCGGCGCCGGCGCCCACGGATACACCGCGATCGGCGAGCAGGTCGGAATGGCCCAGCGGATGGAGTCGGCCGCGCCGCCGGGCGGGGTGATGCTCAGCGCGTCCACCGCGCGACTGGTCGACGGCTCGGCGACGCTGGGCGATGCCGAGTCGGTTCGTATCAAAGGGTTCGCGGAGCCGGTGAGCGCCTACCGGCTGTTGGGCATCCAGGAGCGACTTTTCGCGGCCGCGCGCGCCGAGTCGGATCTCGTTGGCAGACAATGGGAGACGTCGATCCTCGGGGGACTGTTGGACGATGCGGTCGACGGTCGGGGCGCGGTGGTCGGCGTGGTGGGACAACCCGGTATCGGCAAGAGCCGGCTCGCGCACGAGGTGGCACGGCTGGCACGTCACCGCGGTGTGGACGTCTTCACCGCCTGCTGCGAGTCACACGCCAGCCAGGTTCCCTTCTATGCCGTGGTGCGGCTGCTTCGCACGGTCACCGGGGTGGAGGGGCTCGACGCGTCCGCCGCGCGGGATCGCCTGCGGGACCGGATCGGCGACGCGGACCCGGAAGACCTGCTGCTCCTCGACGACCTGCTGGGCATCGGCGATCCGGACGCCGTCGTCGCTCGCATCGACCCGGATGCGCGGCGCCGCCGGTTGAGCGCTCTGGTGAATGTCGGGTCGGCCGCCCGGCAGACACCGGCGGTCTACGTCATCGAGGACGCCCATTGGATCGACATGGTCAGCGAATCGATGCTGGCCGATTTCTTCACCGTTGTCCCGCAGACACCGTCGCTGGTCCTGGTCACCTATCGGCCCGAGTACACCGGTGCCCTCGCGCGGATGCCCGGCTCGGAGACGATCGTCCTCGATCCGCTCAGCGATACCGAGACGGCCGCACTGGTTACGGAACTGCTCGGCGACGATCCGTCGCTTCGGGAGCTGAACCGGACGATCGCCGCCCGGGCGGCCGGCAACCCGTTCTTCGCCGAGGAGATCGTGCGGCATCTGGCGGAGCGCGGTGTACTGCGCGGAGAACCCGGCGGCTACTGCGCGACCGTCGACGCTGCCGAGATCACTGTTCCCGCAACGGTTCAGGCGACGATCGCCGCCCGCATCGACAGGCTGGACCCGGCGGCCAAGCGCACGTTGAACGCGGCCGCCGTCGTCGGAGCCCGGTTCGGACTCGACCTGCTGACCGCCTCCGGGGTGGAACCGAGTGTCGACGAACTCGTGGCGACCGGGCTCATCGATCCGATCGGTCCCGATTACGTGTTCCATCACCCGTTGATCCGCACGGTGGCCTACGAGGCTCAGCTGAAATCGGATCGGACCGTGCTGCATCGGCGGGTCGCGGCCGCGATCGAGGCGGCGGACCCCGGGTCGGCGGACGAGAACGCGGCACTGATCGCCGAACATCTCGAGACCGCCGGCGATCTGCACCCCGCTTACGGCTGGCACATGCGCGCCGCCGGCTGGGCCGTCAACCGGGATATCGGGGCGGCCCGGCTGAGTTGGGAGCGCGCGGCCAAGATCGCCGACGCCTTACTGGCCGACGACCCCGGTTGTGCGGCCATGTGCATCCCACCTCGAACCATGTTGTGCGCCACCGCCCATCGCGTCGACGTCGACGTCGCCGGCGACCGTTTCGACGAACTGCGCGAGTTGTGCACCGCCGTCGGGGACGACGCTTCGCTGGCCATCGCGATGGCGGGGCTGCTGATGGATGACGCGTGGCAGGACCGGTTGCCCGAGGCATCGCGGCTGGCATCGGAAGTCTGGGCCCTGGTCGAGTCGATCGGCGATCCGACCCTGATGGTGGGACTGTCGGTGCCGGTGCTCTACGCCAAGCTCGAGTGCGCCGAATGGCGCGACGTGCTCGACTGGTCGCAACGCGTCATCGACCTGGCCGCCGGATCCCCGACCATGGGTGACTTCCTGTTCGGCTCGCCGCTGGCGCTCGCCCTCACCACCCGCGCGTGGGCCCGCTACTGGCTGGGGCGTCCCGGGTGGCGCGACGACCAACGACACGGCCTGGCGATGGCCCGCAGCGTCGAACCGCTGTCGTACGTCACGGTCGTCACCTACGTCTATCCCTCCGGCATCCCGAACGGGGTGTTGCGGCCCGACGCGTCCGCGCTACGCGAGATCGAGGACGGCCTGCTGATCGCCGAACGATCCGGCGACGCCGTCGTGTTGAACTACGCCCGGGGATCGCTGGGACTCGCGCTGGTGCACTGTGCGTCGGACGCCGAACGCGATCGCGGATACGCGTTGCTCACCGAGGTGAGCGATGCGGCGCTGCTGCGCCGGCACAACCTGTGCGACCGGCCGCTCATCGAGGCGTATGCGGCGCGCGAGCAGGCTCGTCGCGGAGATCGGGACGGCGCCATCGCTTCGATGCGCGCCGTCGTCGATCATCTGTTCCGCGACGGACCCCGGCTGTTGCACGGCGTCGCCGCGACGGGCGTTCTGGTGGAGACCCTGATCGATCGCGGATCCGACGACGATCTGTCCGAAGCCGCCGCCGCGGTCAGCAGAGTGGCCGACGTGCGGTCGGGTGACGAACTGGTCGTCCGGGATGTCTGGCTACTGCGCTGGCGCGCACTGCTGGCCAGGGCGCACGGCGACGACGCCGGCTATCGGCGGCATCGGGATCGTTACCGGGATATGGCCGCGGTGCACGGTCTCGAGGGACACCTGGCCTGGGCCGAGGCGCTGCCGTGAGCCGCGCTCATGACTCGTTGACGACCGAGTACGGCTTCTCGCCGTCGGCCAGGCGCCGGCAGTTGCGGATGGCCGCGGTCAGATAACGCGCCATGGTGTCGGCGGTGTACCAGCTGACGTGCGGGCTGAGGATGACGTTGTCCAGCGCCAGCAGCGGGTTGTCGGCGGGCACCGGTTCGGTGGCGAACACGTCGAGCCCGGCCGCGGCCAACCGGCCGCTCTGCAGCGCGGCCACCAGGGCGGCCTCGTCGACGATCTCGCCGCGCGCCGTGTTGACCAGGATCGCGCCGGGCTTCATCTTGGCCAGCGCGGCCTCGCCGATCATGCCCCTGGTCTCCGGGGTGAGCGGCAGGTGCAGCGAGACGATGTCGCTCTTCTCCAGGATCTCGTTGAAGCTCGCCCAGCTGGTGTTGTGCTCGTCGCGCCTGGTGCTGGTGTGCAGCACGGTGGTGCCCAGCGCACGCAGAGCCTGCTCGACGCGTTTGGCGACATTGCCGAACCCGATCAGCCCCACGGTGCAGCTGCCCAGATCACGGACCTTGTCGCCGAGCTCGGGATCGGTGGGCCAGCCCCGCCCCGCCCGGGTGGCCTTGTCCAGCGCCGGCAACCGCCGCAGGGTGGCCAGCATCAGCATGACGGCCGCTTCCGCCACCGACGGGGCGTTGGCTCCGGGCATGTTGGCCACGGCGACGCCGCGTTCGGTGGCGACGTCGACGTCGATGGTGTTCACCCCGGCGCCGAGTTTGTGCACCAGCTTCAGTTTGGCGGCCTTGCGCAGGTCGTCTCCGGTCAACGGGCGCAGCACGTGCCAGATGACCTCAGCGTCGGGAAGTTCACGGTAGAACGCGTCGTCGTCGTCCTCGGGGACGAAACGCACGTCGAGCCAATCGGCGGTTTCGGCGATCTGTTCGCGGGCCCGTTCGCCGGGCTGGAAGTGGGCAAGAACTCTCAGGGCCACGGTGTCGGCGACCACGTCGCTATCCATTCTGCGATCGTATCGGCCTGTTCGTCGCGGGCGCCCGGCGTCGTGAAGTAGTGATCGGCGTCGATCGAGCGCAACGTCTTGTCGGCGCTCGCGAGCGCGTCGTGGATGCGTCGCGCGTCCGACGGGAACACCCCGGTGTCGGCGTCGGCGTTGATGACCAGGGCCGGGCAGTCGATGCGCGCCAGATGCGGCTCGGCGCGGGTGTTGGCGGTGCGCAGGCTCCACATGCCCAGCCAGTTGCGCAGCGTGCAGGCCGCGGCGATGCCGCGCGCAGAGCGGTTGGCCTGCACCGGGACTCCGGCGTAGCACATGTTGGCCTCGCGCTTGGTGGGTTCGATGGTGGGGTCGACCATCCGCGGGTCGGCCCAGGTCCGCATCACGGTGAACGGCCGGTCGGAGAAGCCGGCTTTGCGCACCCTGGCGAGTTCGTCTTCCACCCAGTCGGTGATCGCGTGGTTGCGGGCCTCCTGCGCGGCGCGGTAGCGGGCGACGAAATCCGCGCTGAACGGCGGGCCGTTGTCGGCGTCGAACAGGTCCAGTGCGGGGTCGCTGGCCACCGGGTCGTTCTCGTCGACGACCGCGCCGTCCATCCAGGCGGTCAGCACCTCCGGCCGACCGGGGTGCGCGGCGCTGGCGACGTAGCCGTCGGCGGCGGGCAGCTCGGCGTCGCCGGCCTGCGCCTGGTAGGCCGCCATCAGCGAGCCGCCACCGGAGTTGCCCAGCAGCACAACGGTTTCCACCCCCTTGACTTCCCGCAGCCAGCGCACACCCATGCCGATGTCCAATAGGGCGTGGTCGAGCACGAAGCTGCTCTCGAAACCCCGGAAGCGGGTGTTCCAGCCCAGGAAGCCGATGCCGCGGGCCGCCATGTACTCGGCGAGATAGTGCTCGGAGAAGTCGATCTGATAGTGCGTGGCGATCATCGCGATGGTCGGCCGGGTCCCGGCGACGTGGTGGTAGAGGCCCTGGCACGGGTGGCCGCCCGCGCCGGCGCGACCGGCGGTGGGGGAGTCGCAACCGATGAACTCGCGTATCACCTCTGGGCTCATGGATTAGATTTCACCTCATGATCAAGCCGCAGAACACCAATACCGAATTCGAACTGGGCGGCATCAACCACGTCGCGCTGGTGTGTGCGGACATGCAACGCACCGTCGACTTCTACTCCGGCGTATTGGGCATGCCGCTGATCAAGTCGCTGGACCTGCCCGGCGGGATGGGGCAGCACTTCTTCTTCGACGCCGGCGGCGGCTCGTGCGTGGCGTTCTTCTGGTTCGCCGAGGCGCCCGACCGCGTGCCGGGACTGTCCTCGCCGGAGGCGCTGCCCGGGATCGGCGAGTTCATCAGCGCGGTCTCGACGATGAACCATTTGGCCTTCCATGTGCCGGAGGAGAAGTTCGACGAGTACCGGCAGAAGCTCAAGGACAAGGGCGTGCGGGTGGGACCGGTGCTCAATCACGACGACAGCCCGATGCAGGCGTCGCGCGACGTGCACCCCGGGGTCTACGTCCGGTCGTTCTACTTCACCGACCCGGATGGTGTGACGCTGGAGTTCGCATGCTGGACAAAGGAATTCGGCGAAGCCGACAACACGACGGTGCCCCGCACCGCGGCTGACCGGAAAGTGCGCGCGTAGCCTGGCGGTCATGCGCTCTGAGTGGGACACCTGGGACATCACCACCAGCGTCGGGTCGACGGCACTGTTCGTCGCCGACGCGCGGGCACTGGAGGCCCGCAAGCCCGACCCCGTCGCGGTCGACGAATACGCGGAGTCGTTCTGCTACGCGGCCGGTGGCCGGTGGGCCGACGTCCTGGACGGCAAGGACCCCGACAACAACCTGATGACCGAATTCGGTATCCACTTCATCAACTACCAGGGGGCGCGCACCAAGTACTTCGACGAGTTCTTGATGGCTGCCGCGCGGGCCGGGGTCCGTCAGATGGTCATCCTGGCGGCCGGACTCGATTCGCGCGCCTACCGACTGGACTGGCCCGAGGGCACCGTCGTCTACGAACTCGACCTCCCGCGGGTGCTCGAGTTCAAACACGACGTGCTGGAGCAACGGGGCGACCGGCCCCGCGTCGAACGAGTTCCGATCGCCTGCGACCTGCGCGATGACTGGCAGAAGGCGTTGCGCGACAACGGGTTCGATCCGGGACGCCCGGCTGCTTTCCTCGCCGAGGGCCTGCTGATCTACCTGCCGGCCACGGGGCAGGCCGCGCTGTTCGAGGGCATCGACACGCTGTCGGCGCCCGGCAGCTTCGTCGGACTCGAAGAGGGCGAACCGATGCCCGAACCCGTCTGGGAGGCCGCCAAGGCCGCCGAGCGCGCCGCCGGAGACAGCGGCAACCTGTTCTTCCAACTGATCTACAACGAGCAGGTCGCCCCGGCCGCCCGCTGGTTCGGTGACCGGGGCTGGGACGCCACGCCGACACCGCTGGGCGACTACCTCCGGGAAGTCGGACGTCCGGTGCCCGGTCCGGAGTCCGAGGCGTTCGGGATGGTACGCACCAACACGCTGGTCACCGCCACAAAGCGGGGTCTTCCAGACCACTGAGGATGTTCACCAGCAACTCGACGAGGTCGTCGACCGACATCACGACTTCGCCGCTGAGCCATGCGGTGATGGCCTGACGCACGCCGCCCACCACGAACGCGGACGTGGCCTTGACGCGACTGTCGCCACCCACCCGGAACGCGTTCTGGATGTGCTCACCGGACAACGCCATGAACAGTTCGCCCTGTTGGGTGCGTTTGCGTAGCACGGCGGCGTTGGAGATCTGCGTGCCGAACAGCAGGCGGCCGATGCGATGGTCGTCGGCGATCAGCCTGATGATGTTGGAGATGCCGGCCCGGGTCTGCTCGGCCGGCGGGGCGGCCGCCACCACGGCCTGGGTGGTAGTGGCGAGGTTCGCGGTCACGCCGTCGAAGACGGCCTCCACGAAGGCGTCCTTGTCGGCGAAGTTCTCGTAGAAGTACCGCGCCGTCAGACCGGCTTGCGCGCAGATGGCGCGCACGGTCAGGTCGTCGGGGTCGGTCTGCCCCAACAGGTCGAGGCCGGCGTCGACGAACCGCTGCCGGCGCTGTGCCAGTCGGTCGCTCGCCTGGACGCCGCCGTAGGGCCGGTGTGGCATGACAGCCATCTTGACACTCGACCCGCCGCCCGGCCAGAATCTGAGAACAATTGTTGTCAGATATCGAAGGTGACCATGACGATCAGCGACGTCCGCCCCGCACCCACGCGCCGTGTCCGGCGTAAACACCAGGGCGACGAGCTGATGGGCGTCGTGCTGCTGGCCGCCCCGGCCAACGTGATCATGCAGCTCGGGCTGCCCGGCGTCGGCCACGGGGTCAGGGAGAGCCGCGTCGAGAGCGGCCGCATCGACCGGCATCCGATCAAGCGGGCCCGCACCACCCTCACCTACCTGGCGGTGGCGACCCGGGGCACCGACGAGCAGAAGGCCGCGTTCCGGAAGGCCGTCAACGGCGCCCACGCGCAGGTGTACTCCACCGACGAGAGCCCGGTGAAGTACAACGCGTTCAACAAGGATCTCCAGCTGTGGGTGGGAGCCTGCCTGTACAAGGGTGGCGTCGACATCTACCGCACCTTCATCGGCGAGATGGACGACGAGACCGCCGACCGGCACTACCAGTGCGAGGGCAAGGCGAAGGCCACCACGTTGCAGGTGCCCGAGGAGATGTGGCCGGCCGACCGTGTCGCATTCGAAAAGTACTGGCAGGAATCGCTGGACCGGATCCACATCGACGACCAGGTGCGGAAGTTCCTGTATCCGATCGCGGTCAACCGGGTGGCCAAGTTCCGGCTGCCTGGCCCGCTGCAGCGTGCCCACGAGGAGTTCTGGCTGCTGATCACCACCGGCTTTCTGCCGCAACGCTTTCGCGACGAGATGGGACTGCCGTGGGATCCGCAGCGCCAGGCCCGGTTCGACCGGCTGATGGCCGTCTTCCGCACGGTCAACAACCTGTTGCCCGAACCGGTGCGACGTTTCCCGTTCAACGTTCTGCTGCGCGACCTGGATTGGCGGATCAGGACGGGCCGGGCCCTGGTCTGATCGCTCAGAACATGAACGGCCGCAGGAACCGGTTCATCCGGCGCAGGTAGTCCGGCTGACTGACGTGCAGGATGTGGTTGCCCGGAAACCAGTGCAGCGCACAGTGATCCCAGTGCTCCCACAGCGCTTCGGCCTGTTCGGGCGGTGCCAGCCGGTCACCGAGTCCCGTGATGATCAGTCGGCGTTCCTTGGGCACCACCGGCGCATAGTTCAGCGGTGAGTGATACGCCGACGCCGCGAACGACGAATCCTCGGTCATGCCGCCGAACCTGCGGCCCAGCTCCACCAGCTTGTTGGCCGGGAACCAGTCGTCGAACATCTCTTCCGGATTGACCACGGGCACATTGGGAATGACGGCCTGCAGGCGGTCCTCGACGGTGGCGATCAGCGACGAGGTGTAGCCGCCCAAGGACATTCCGGTCAGCGCGATCCGGTCGACGCCGGTCGATTCGAGGTAGTCGATCACGGAGCGGAAATCGTGTATCGCCTGCGCCATGCTCTCGGCGAAGCCCGCCATTCCGTGCTGGAAGATGCCGTAACCACTGAAGGGCGAACCCTTCTGCGCTCGCCTGCCGTGAAAAGGCAAGGTGTACAACAGAACGTCGAAACCGGACTTGTAGAACCACGGCAGCGAGAAGAACAGGCCGTTGAACAGGTAGGGCGAGCCCATGAATCCGTGGATCACGCACAGCGTCGGATGTGGGCCGTCGTCGTGACGCCAATGTTGGGCGTGCACGACGTTGTTGCGATCCAGCCGGCTCCACAGGTGGCGCATGGCCGGGTTCACCGGTTCGAAGCTGCTGTCGAAGTTGATGTGCTCGACGTTGCCGTGCGCAATGTAGTTCGCGACCGCATTCGCCCGGCGGGTGGCGACTTTCGGGGCGAACCGGGGTGCCGGGAACGACACGGCCGCGTCGTGCTGGGTGGCCAGGTCGGCGTAGAACGCGAGGTTCTCCCGCTCGCGGTCGAGGTCCGAGCGTCGCACCAGTCCGGTCAACACCGGTGGCAGCATCGCCGCGCCCACCATGGACGCAACCGCGGTGCGCAGGCCGATGTCGAAGAGCGCCGACGAGTCGACGACGGCGCGTTGCAGCGCGGTGAGGTCCGAGCGGGCCGGTAGACCGCGGCGCCCGGCGTCGGCGCCCGGGACGTCGGGTACCGGGATGGGGGGCTCGGGGTCGACGGTGACCATCGTGGCCGATGCTAACCGTTCAGGGCGAACAACCGTGCCGCGTTGCCGTAGAACACGCCGCGCAACCAGGCGTCGTCGACGCCGTCGAGGGTGGTGATCGCGGTCATGGCGGTCGCGTAGTCGTACGGGATGTTGGGGAAATCGCTGCCGAACAGGATGCGGTCCGCCACGTCGGGCAGCCGGCGCAGCACCTCGGCCGGTGCGGGCATCATGTCGTCGACGAACGGGGTGAACGCCATTGTGGTGTCCAGGTGGACGTTCTCGTGCGCGGCGCAGATGTCGAGAAAGTCTGCGTATTCCGGCATTCCCATGTGGGCGATCACCAGCGCCAGCCGGGGATACCGGCGCAGCAGCGACCGGATGGGATCCGGCCCGGTGTGGTTGCCGGGCACCGGTCCGGACCCGCAGTGGATCACCACGGGCACCGCGGCGTCCTGCAGGATGCCCCAGACGCCGTCGAGCAACGGATCGTTGGGGTCGTAGTCACCGACCTGGATGTGCGCCTTGAAGACCTTCGCGCCCGCCTCGACGGCACGGGCGACGTAGTCGGCGGCACCGGGTTCGGGGTAGAACGTCGCCGTGTGCAGGCAGTCCGGTGTGGTCAGCGCGAACTGCGCCGCCCACTGGTTGAGCCATTCGGCCATCTGGGGTTTGTGGGCATACACGAGCGAGGTGAACCAGCGAACACCGAAGCGACGCAACGTATTAACCCGCTGGGCTTCGTCGGTACGGTACGTGATAGGCCACGCCCGCCGGGTCATCGGGCCCTTCGCGTCGAAGTACTTCCAGACCTTGTCCATCACCGACTTCGGCATGAAGTGGGTGTGCACGTCGATCACGCCGGGCAGCCCGAGTGACTCCCAGATCTGGCGGACCGGCTGGATCGAATCTTGCATCGTCCACGATGATGGCACGTGTGGCGTGGAACCCCGGGCAGTACCTGTCTTTCGCGGATCAGCGGGGCCGGGCGTTCGTCGACCTGCTGAGCCGGGTCGGCGCCGATGCGCCGCGCCGGGTGGTCGACCTGGGCTGCGGTCCGGGCAATCTGACGGTGACGCTGCGGCAACGCTGGCCCGACGCGACCATCGAGGCGCTGGACAGCTCACCGGAGATGGTCGCCGCGGCGCGCAAGCGAGGCATTGACGCCACCCTCGGTGACGTCACCACCTGGGAGCCGCAGCCCGACACCGACGTCGTGCTGGCCAATGCCGTGCTGCAGTGGGTGCCCGACCACGTCGATCTGCTGCGGCGGTGGGCGGCTCAGTTGGGTGCCGGGGCGTGGATCGGCATGCAGGTGCCGGGCAACTTCGATGCGCCGTCGCACCTTGCTGTTCGGGAGGTGGCGGGTCGCGCCGAGTTCTCGGAGCCGTTGGGGGACATGCGTTTTCGTGACGGCCGCATTGTGAAGACACCGCTGCGGTATGCGGAGATCCTGACCGACGCCGGCTGCGTCGTCGACGCCTGGGAGACCACCTATGTCCACGAGCTCACCGGCGAGAACGCGGTGCTCGAGTGGATATCGGGCACCGCGCTGACCGAAGTCCGGGCACGACTGAGCCCGGAGGCATTCGGGGAGTATCGGCGCCAGATCCTCCCGCTCCTGGCGGCGGCGTATCCGCCCCGTTCCGACGGCCGGACGTTCTTCCCGTTCCGGCGGAT
>CAZTAA010000052.1:26679-29621 GCA_964611465.1 uncultured Mycobacterium sp.
CGGCGGGCCTCCAGCCAGATCCAGTTGGCTGTCTGTGTGTGGGAGGAGTTGCCCAAGCTGGCTGAGGTGTTCGCCGCGGGGTTGGTCGACTACTGGGTGGTGTCGCTGATCGAGTCGCGCATCTCGGGGCTGAGCTCGGCGGACAAAGCTCGTATCGATGGGATTCTCGCCCGGTCGGTGAGCCGGTGGAACCGGTTGTCGCGCAACAAGGTGATCGAGAAGATCGACTACTGGGTGGTCCACATCGACAAGCTGGCCAAACGGGAGGAGCGGAGCAGGGATCAGGACCGCCATGTCGGGTTCGGGCCCGACCGTGACGGAATGGCCGAAATCTGGGGATCGGTCCGTTCCCCGGCGGCTGCCGCCCTGGATGCCCGCCTGGATGCGTTGGCCGCCACGGTATGCCCGGCCGATCCGCGCACCAAGGCGCAGCGCCGCGCCGACGCCGTGGAGGCGCTTGCCGCCGGTGCGGACCGGATGCCCTGCTGCTGCGGCGATGCCGAGTGCCCCGCTGCCGCGGCGATCGCCAGTCCCATCGTCATCAACATCGTTGCCGATGCGGCCACCGTCAACAACGGGGCTGCTATCCCCGGCTACGTGCCCGGCTACGGGGCATTGCCGGCCGATCTGGTGCGGATGTACGTCCGTACCGCCAAATTGCAGCAGGTCCGTCTGCCCAGCGAACTGGCCGACTGCGAACAGGGCTACCGCCCGTCGTCCGCCCTGGCAACCTATGTGAAACTGCGCGATCTGACGTGCCGGTTCCCCGGGTGCGACGCCCCCGCGGTCGCCTGCGATATCGACCACACCGTGGCGTGGCCGCACGGCCCCACCCATCCGTCGAACCTCAAACTTCTGTGCCGTCATCACCACTTGGTGAAGACGTTCTACACCGGCCCGGGTGGTTGGTCAGAAAAGCAGCAACCCGATGGAACCGTGATCTGGAAATCACCCACCGGGCATCGCTACACGACAAAACCCGGTGGGGCGCTGTTCTTCCCGCAGTTCGCGGTCCCGACCGCAAAACTGGAGCTGCCGAAGGGGCCACCTCCTGCGGCCGCGGGACGCACCGTGATGATGCCCACCAGGTCACGCACTCGCACCGCCGATCGCCAGGCCCGCATCAACTACGAACGCAGTCTCAACCGCAAGTACTACCAACAACTCCGAGAAGACGCCGGACCGCCACCGTTCTAGGCGCATGTGGTACGTGTGAATGGTGAAGCGTTGGATGGCGGTGACGGCTACCGCTGCAGTGCTCATCTATGCCGTCCTGTGGATCGGCTGGACCCAGGACTGGTTGTGGCTGAACGACATTGATCACTCGCTGCTGGACGCAGCTCAATCGGCGGCGGTCAGATATCCGTCGTGGTCGGCCATCTGGGACTGGTTCTGCACGCTGTTGGGTCCCATGGTGTTCCGGATCGTCGGTGGCGGCGTCATCGTCGTGCTGCTGATTCGCCACCGCTGGGGCGCGGCGCTGTTCGTGCTACTCACCGTCGAACTCAGCGGCCCGCTGACCGAAGTGGCCAAGAGACTGGCCGACCGGCCGCGTCCCGACGCCCGGATGGTCGAAGCCGGTGGGACTTCTTTCCCGTCCGGCCACGCGTTGGGCGTCATGGTTGCGGTCTTGGCGCTGCTGACGGTGGCCTGGCCGGCGGTGGCGCCGCGGTGGAGGACGCCGCTGGCCGTACTCGGCGGGTTCGTCATCGTCGCGGTCGGTGCGGGCCGGGTGGCGCTGAACGTCCATCACCCATCCGATGTGCTGGCCGGCTGGGCCCTCGGCTACGCCTACTTCGTGCTGTGTCTGGCGGTGGTCCGACCTATGGCCGGAAAACGGGAAGTATCCGGTACAGCACAGTGAAACTCACGGTCTCGTGCTCCTCGGTGACCTCGCCGTCGTGAGCGACCGGCGTCGGTCCGTCGACCGCGGTGAAGCTGAACTGCGGAGCCTGGATCTCGTGGTATAGCGGACTTCGTTCGAGACGACCCAGCGCAAGCGCGCCCAGTATCCGCGTCCGGGCCAACCGTCGCCCCGTCTCCAGGATGCGGATGTCCATCAGGCCGTCATCCATGCGGGTGCGTCGGGACGGGGCGAAACCGGTTGGCAGATAGAGCGAATTGCCCAGGAAGAACAGCGACGTCTGCACTGTCTTGTTGTCATAGCGGATGCGAACCGGCTGATCGTGGCGCAGTGTGTGCAACATCGCGTAAATGCCGGCCAGCGTTTTGCCGGCCTTGTGTTCGAGCTTCTCTCGCGTCTCGACGAACAGCGGGTAGGCGCCGATGCTGGCGGTGTTGACCACCATCTTGTCTTCGTTGATGCAAACGAGATCGACGCACGACACGTTGCCATCGCGAATGGCCGCAACGGTTTTCGCGACGGTGTCGCAGCCGATGTCCTTGGCGAAATGATTGAACGTGCCGGCCGGGAACACGGCCAGCGGCAGGTTGGTCTCGACGGCGATGGCCGCGGCCGTCGACACCGTGCCGTCCCCGCCGGCGATGCCCAGTATTTCGGCGTGCTCGGCGGCTGACCGCAACACCGCGGCCGGCTCGTCGTCGGGGCCGAGTTCGATGATCTCGGCGTCGGGTAGCTCGGCGCGTACCTCCGCCACGACCCGCGCGCCGGTGCCACCGCCAGAGGCCGGGTTGACCACCATCGTCAGGCCCTTGCCCGTCGGCCTCTTTGGAGTGTCGATTCGAAGCGGTTCTGTCGCAGGAAGTTTCGTCTCGACCACCGGCGGCACCAGGCGGCCGCCAAGGACCGCGATCCCGGCGCCGATGCCGAAACCGGCCAGCACATCACCCGGGTAGTGCGCGCCCGTCGCGACCCGGGAAAGACCGACCAACCCGGCCAGCAGGGCCAGGACCAGGCCGAGCGGAGGGCTCTCCAGGCCGACGCCGATGGCAAACGCCGCCGCGCTGGCGGAATGCCCGGA
>CAZTAA010000053.1:0-28612 GCA_964611465.1 uncultured Mycobacterium sp.
CGCGAATCACCGATGTCCTGATTTGTGGGATCAATGTCGTAGACGCCATGGCCCTCGCGGTCCACGATTGAGCACATGAGACGGTCGGTCGTGGTCCTCGCCTATCCGGGCGTGCAGTCCCTCGACATCGTGGGCCCGTTCGACGTCTTCGCGGGCGCGTCGCAGCTGCTGGCCGCCGACGAACCCGACGGGGGCTACGACCTCGGCCTCGTCTCGGCCGACGGGGAGCCCGTACGGGCCGGGACGGGCCTGGAGTTCGTCACCCGGCCGCTGCCCGACCCGCGACTGCCGATCGACACCCTGGTGTTGCCGGGCGGCTTCGGCGTCGACACGGCCGCCGCCGATGACCGGCTGACCGCGTGGATCCGCAGCGCCTCGGTGCGGGCGCGGCGCGTGGTGAGCGTCTGCACCGGCGCGGTGCTGGCCGCGCGGACCGGTCTGCTCGACGGGTGCCGGGCCACAACCCACTGGGCGTACGCCGACATGCTGGCCACCCGGTTCCCGGCCGTCGAGGTCGACCCGGAGCCGATCTTCGTGCGGAGTTCGGACAAGGTGTGGACCGCGGCCGGCGTCACCGCGGGCATCGACCTGGCGCTCGCGCTGGTCGAGGAGGACCACGGCACCGAACTGGCGCAGACGGTGGCGCGCTGGCTCGTGTTGTACCTGCGCCGCCCGGGCGGCCAGACGCAGTTCGCCGCCCCGGTGTGGATGCCGCGGGCGCGGCGGCGGCCGATTCGGGACGTGCAGGAAGCGATCGAGGCCGAGCCCGGTGCCGGTCACACCGTTGCGGAACTGGCCGACCGCGCCGCGATGAGCCCCCGGCATTTCACCCGGGTGTTCACCGAACAGATCGGCGAGCCGCCCGCCGCCTATGTGGAACGTATCCGCATCGACGCGGCCCGCCGTCAGCTCGAGGAATCGGCCGACACCGTGAGCGCCATCGCGACGCGCTGCGGCTTCGGCAGCGCGGAAACCATGCGGCGCAACTTCGTTCGGCGCATCGGAGTCTCTCCGGACCAGTACCGGCGAACCTTCGCCCACGCCGCCCTCTGATCCCGCCCCAGAAAGGAACCGTCATGCAGATCGCCATCGTGCTCTACCCCGGATTCACCGCCCTTGACTTCATCGGCCCCTATGAGTCGCTGCGCTGGCTGCCCGACGCCGAGATCCGGCTGGTGTGGCACGAAACCGGGCCCATTGCAGCGGATTCCGGCATCCTGCTGATCGGAGCCACCCACACCTTCGACGAAACACCGTCGCCCGATTTGATTCTGGTGCCCGGCGGCTTCTCCACCATGGAGCACGCCCGCGACGAGGTGCTGCTCGACTGGCTGCGCCGGGCCGACGAACACACCTCGTGGACCACATCGGTGTGCTCGGGTTCGATGATCCTGGGCGCGGCGGGTCTGCTCACCGGGAAGCGCGCCACCTCGCACTGGGCGGCCCTGCCCGTGCTCAGGACAATGGGCGTGACACCCGTGAGCGACGAGCGGATCGTGCGGGAGGGCAAGGTGGTCACTGCCGCCGGCGTCTCGGCCGGGATCGACCTGGGGCTGTGGCTGGCGGGTCAGATCGCCGGGCCCGAGAAGGCCAAGGTGATCCAGCTCTCCATGGAGTACGACCCGCAACCGCCGTTCGACTCCGGGCACATGTCCAAGGCATCGGCCGCCACCAAGGCCTCGGCGACGGCGCTGATGGGTAAGGAGATGGCCAGCCCGACCCAGCTCAAGGCCGCCACGGCGCTGCTGTGGACCAGCGCCATCGACACCGCCCGGCGCCGCCTCGCCCGCCGCTGACCAACCACGTCCGGTACCGTCGCGCGGGTGATCAACCTGGAATTCGACGACCGGGGCGCCGGCGATCCCGTGCTGTTCATCGCGGGGCGCGGGGGCGCCGGACGCACCTGGCACCTCTTCCAGATCCCGGCCTTCCAGCGGGCCGGCTACCGGTGCATCACCTTCGACAACCGTGGCATCGGCAAGACCGAGAACGCCCAGGGATTCACGCTGGCGACCATGGTCGGCGACACCGCGACGATCATCGAGCAACTCGTCGGCGGCCCGGTCCGCCTGGTCGCGGTGTCGATGGGGGCGTACATCGCCCAGGAGCTGATGCTGACCCGCCCGGAACTCGTGAGCCAGGCCGTCCTGATGGCCACCCGCGGCCGCCACGACAAGACGCGGACCTTCTTCATGGACGCCGAGAACAAGATGATGGCCTCGGGTGTGCAGCCGCCCGCCGAGTTCGACGCGAAAGTCCGTCTACTGGAAGGCTTTTCGCCACGTTCGCTGAACGACGACAAGTTCGTCGCCGACTGGATCGACATGTTCACCATGTGGCCGATCAAGGCCACCCCGGGGCTGCACGCCCAGGTCAATGTCGCGCCCACGCAGAACCGGCTGGCGTCCTACCTCGGTATCACCACCCCGACGCTGGTGATCGGTTTCGCCGACGACGTGGTGGTGCCGGCCTACCTGGGCGCCGAGGTGGCCGCCGCCATCCCGAACGCCGCCTACCTCGAGATCCCCGACACCGGCCACCTCGGCTTCATCGAGAAGCCCGACGCCGTCAACACCGCGATCCTGGAATTCTTCGCCAGCACCCGGGTGTGACAGGCTGGACGGGTGAATCCATCGACGGCGCAGGCGCGCATCGTCGTCGACGAACTGATCCGCGGCGGCGTCCGCGACGTGGTGCTGTGTCCCGGCTCGCGTAACGCACCGCTGGCGTTCGCGCTGGCCGACGCCGACCGGGCGGGCCGGATCCGGCTCCACGTGCGCATCGACGAGCGCACCGCGGGTTATCTCGCGATCGGGCTCGCCGTCGGGGGCGACGGTCCCGCCGCGCCGGTCTGCATCGCGATGACGTCGGGCACCGCCGTGGCCAACCTCGGGCCGGCGGTGGTGGAGGCCAACTACGCCCGGGTGCCGCTGATCGTGCTGAGCGCGAACCGGCCCTACGAACTGCTCGGCACCGGCGCCAACCAGACGATGGAGCAACTCGGCTACTTCGGCACCCAGGTGCGCGCCACCATCAGCCTCGGGCTGGCCGAGGAAAGCCCCGAACGGATGGCCGCGCTCAACGCCCAGTGGCGTTCGGCTACCTGCCGGGTTCTGGTGGCCGCCACCGGTTCTCGGACCGCGAACGCCGGGCCGGTGCAGTTCGACATCCCGCTGCGCGAACCGCTGGTCCCCGATCGCGAGAACAGTCCGGTGCCCGACGGGCGGCCGGACGGCGGCCCGTGGACCTACACCCCGCCGGTGACCTTCGACCAACCGCTGGACGTCGACCTCGGACCGGACACCGTGGTGATCGCCGGGCACGGCGCCGGTGTCCACCCCAACCTGGCGGCCCTGCCGACGGTGGCTGAGCCGACCGCCCCGGTGCCGGGCAATCCGCTGCATCCCCTCGCGTTGCCGCTGCTGCACCCGCAGCAGGTGATCATGCTGGGCCGCCCGACGCTGCATCGGCCGGTGTCGGCGCTGCTGGCCGACCCGTCGGTCCCGGTGCTGGCCCTGACCACCGGGCCCCGCTGGCCCGACGTGTCGGGCAATTCGCTGGCCGCCGGGACGCGGGCGGTGACCCGGGGCGCACCGGATCCGGCGTGGCTGCGGCGCTGCGCCGAGGTCAACCGGCACGCGCTGGACGCCGTGCATGGCCAGTTGGCGGCCCATCCCCTGACCACCGGCCTGCACGTGGCGGCCGCGGTCGCCGGCGCCGTGCGCTCCGGCGACCAACTGGTGCTCGGCGCGTCGAACCCGGTGCGCGACGTGGCCCTGGCCGGGTTCGCGACCCCGGGGGTCACGGTGCGGTCCAACCGGGGGGTGGCCGGCATCGACGGCACCGTGTCGACGGCGATCGGCGCGGCGCTGGCGCACGACCGCGCCGGCGGGCGGACCGTCGCCCTGATCGGTGACCTGACGTTCGTGCACGACGCGTCCGGGCTGCTGATCGGTCCGACCGAGCCGACGCCGCAGCAGCTGACGATCGTGGTGTCCAACGACAACGGCGGCGGCATCTTCGAACTGCTCGAGCAGGGCGACCCGCGGTTCGCCGAGGTGTCCTCGCGGATCTTCGGCACCCCGCACGACATCGACGTCGGCGGGCTGTGCCGGGCCTACCACGTCGAACACCGCCAGGCCGAGGCCGAGCATCTCGCGGCGGTGCTCGACGAGCCGTTCTCCGGAATGCGGGTGGTCGAGGTAAAGGCCGACCGGTCCACGTTGCGCCGGCTGCACGCGTCCATCAAGGCGGCGCTGTAGTGCCGATCGGCCCGGTGTCGCCCGAGCGTCTGGAAACCCTGAACAGGTGGTGGCAGAGCCTGATCCACGGGCCGACGGGGGCGGCCCCGAAGACGTTGGCGGGCAAGGTGATCCGCGGTGCGCGCATCGTCGTGCTGGTGCTCGTCACGGTGATGACGGCCTCGGCGGTGCTGCTGGTCGCCGGGGCGTGGCGCAACGATCTGGCCATCGAATCCGACACGGGGGTGGCCGCGGCCGAGGTGCTCAGCGCCGGGCCGCGGCGGTCCACCATCGAGTTCGTCACCCCCGACCGGGTGACCTACCGGCCCGAACTGGGCGTGCTCTACCCGTCGGAACTCGACACCGGCATGCGCATCTACGTCGAGTACGACCGCTCGAACCCCGACCTGGTGCGGGTCCAGGGCCGAACTGCCCGGCTGGCGATCATCCCCGCGTTGTCGGTGGCCGTGGTCAGCTGGCTGGTGGCCGGCGCGGCGCTGTTCGGACTCAATCTGGCGGAGAAGCGGCTCATGAGGCGCGCATCAGGGCGTTGAGCCAGTCCGGGTCGGAGATGTCGACGACGTTCCCGCCGCTCAGGTCGTACACCGTCGGCGTGCCGGGCGCTTCGGGGTTCGCGTCGACCAGCGCGGTCATGTTGTGGTCGTTCATCTCGGTGGCATCGACGGCGTCGTCGCCGGCGGCGATCTGCTCGACCAGTGCGGCCGCCACACCCGCTTTGCGGGCCAGGTCGGCGAAGTCGTCGTCGGTGTAATGGCCGCCCGCCAAACTCTGGTTGGCCCAGAGGTTTTCGACGAAACCCTGGAACACCGAAGCGGAGGTGTCCGGTACGACGGTGACGAACAGGGCGTTGGCCGCCGCCTGTGAATAGCCGGTGTCCCCGTCGTCGAAGAAGGTCAGCAGCCGGTAGGTGACCGCGAGCCGGCCGGTCTGGATCTGCGCCCTGATGTCCTCGCCGTAGCTGGCCTGGAAGTGCGCGCAGTGGTCGCACTGCGGCTCGGTGAAGACCTCGAGTTGCACCGGGGCGTCGGCGAATCCGGCGACGATGCCGTACCCGTCGGGGCTCAGCGCGATCCCCGGCGGATGCCCGTCCGGTCGCGGCATTCCGGTCACCACCCGCGAACAACCGGTCAGTGCCAAGACCAGCACCGCGAGCGCCGCCCAGTAACGCATCCGAGAAACGTACCGCCGGCACCGGCTTTTCGTGTGGCGTCTGCCTGGACGCAACCTCGTCGCCATGCCCCGCTGTCACTCTTGCGGTGTGCGCGTCGCGATCGTCGCCGAGAGTTTCCTGCCCAACGTCAACGGTGTCAGCAATTCGGTGGTGCGGGTCCTCGAGCATCTGCGTCGCACCGGACACGAGGCGCTCGTCATCGCCCCCGACAATCCGCCCGGCGCGCCAGCCGCCGAGCGGGTGCACGACGGTGTCCGGGTGCACCGGGTGCCGTCCCGGATGTTCCCGAAGATCACCTCACTGCCGCTGGGCATTCCGTGGCCGCGGATGACGCGTGTGCTGCGCGGCTTCGCCCCCGATGTGGTGCATCTGGCGTCCCCGGCGCTGCTCGGCTACGGCGGGCTGCGCGCCGCGCGGCTCATCGGGGTGCCGACAGTGGCGGTGTTCCAGACGGACATCGCCGGGTTCGCCGCCAGCTACGGCGTCAGTGGAGCCGCGCATGCCTGCTGGGCCTGGCTTCGCCATCTGCATTCGCGGGCCGACCGTACCCTGGCGCCGTCCAGCGCGACGATCGAAGACCTTGTCGCGCATCGGATCCCGCGCGTGCACCACTGGGCCAGGGGAGTGGACGTCACCGGGTTCGCCCCGTCGGCCCGCAGTTCGGCGCTGCGGCGGCAGTGGTCACCGGAGGGCAGGCCCATCGTCGGCTTCGTCGGGCGACTGGCCCCGGAGAAGCATGTCGAACGGCTGGCGGTGCTGGCCGGCCGCGCGGATCTTCAGGTTGTCATCGTGGGCGACGGCGTCGACCGGGACAAGCTTCGAAAGGCCATGCCGGCAGCGGTTTTCACCGGCGCGCTGTACGGCGCCGAACTGGCCACGGCATACGCCAGCATGGACGTCTTCGTGCACCCCGGTGAGCATGAGACCTTCTGCCAGACCGTACAGGAGGCGATGGCGTCCGGACTGCCGGTGGTCGCTCCCGCCGCCGGCGGACCCATCGATCTGGTGACGCCGATGCAGACCGGAATCCTGTTGGGGGTCAACGAGTTCGGTGACCGGCTGCCGACCGCGGTCGACCACCTGATCGCCGAGCGGACGCGGTACTCGGCGGCCGGGCGGCGCAGTGTGCTGGGCCGCACGTGGCCGGCGATCTGCGACGAACTGCTCGGCCACTACGAAGCGGTGACCGGACGCCGCGACCCGGTCCGCCGGGCGCTGTGATCCGCGGGCCGCGGTAACGGCCCGTTCGGGTACCGTCGGTCCGGTGAGCCGCGCGACACTGGACAAGGACCCCCGTGAGGTGGCGTCGATGTTCGACGCCGTGGCCCGCCGCTACGACATCACCAACACGGTGCTGTCGGCCGGTCAGGACCGGAGCTGGCGGCGCGCCACCCGCTCGGCATTGAACATCGGGCCGGGGGACAAGGTGCTGGATCTGGCCGCCGGGACGGCGGTCTCGACCGTCGAGCTCGCCAAGTCGGGCGCCTGGTGTGTGGCCTGTGACTTCTCGGTCGGCATGCTCAAGGCCGGTTCGCGTCGTGCGGTGCCGAAGGTGGCCGGCGACGCCACGAAGCTGCCGTTCGGCGACGGCAGATTCGACGCCGTGACGATCAGCTTCGGCCTGCGTAACGTCGTCGACACCGTCGGCGGGCTGCGCGAGATGGCGCGGGTGACCCGGCCCGGCGGGCGGCTGGTGGTGTGCGAGTTCTCCACGCCGACGGTGCCGGTGTTCTCGACCGTGTACAAGGAGTATCTGATGCGGGCCCTGCCGGCGCTGGCCCGCGTGGTCTCCAGCGACCCGGAGTCCTACGAGTATCTGGCCGAGTCGATCCGCGCGTGGCCGGACCAGGCGGCGCTGGCCCGAATGATCGGTGAAGCCGGCTGGTCACAGGTGCGGTGGCGCAACCTGACCGGCGGCATCGTCGCGTTGCACGCCGCGGTCAAGGATTGAACACCCGGCAGGTGTGGGTGAACAGCCGCAGCGACCGCTCGTCGCGCCGCGTCACCTCGATGCCGGCCAGTTCCCGCGCGTACGGGTGCTGCATGGCGCGGATCGCATGCCGCGGCACCACCCGCGGCCACCAGTTCGACGGGTCCAGGATCTCGCCGCGGAACTCCTCGAAGTGCGGCCCGGGCCGCAACTCGGCGCGACAGTAGTCGTCGAAGTACTCGCCGAACTCCGGCCAACTGCCGGGCAGCGGCCGGGTCGAGATGCCGTACCGCCGGTACCACTCGCAGCAGCCCCGGTACAGGGTCTCCCGCTGGGTGTCGTCCAGTGGGCCGATGAACGTCTCGACCATGGCGAACAGCGTCTCGACGTACGTCGCGTGCTGGAAGTGGAACACATCCGGTTGCAGCGCATGGTATTTCGACGCGGTGTCGGTAACCCCGGTGACGTGTTCGTGGGCGAATCGGATCGCCGGCGCCATGTCCCGCTCCGCCGAGGCGATCTCGATCGCCCGCGTCACCGTGCGCTGCTTGTGCAACCAGATCCGCTCGCGGTGCAGCGCGTGTTCGCTGATGGCGCGGGCGATCGTGGGATGCAGCATCTGCAACGCCACCGCCCGCGGCAGCATGAACAAGAAGCGCTTGTCCCCGAGGAACTTTCGCAGCAGCTCCATGGCTTCGGAGTCGGACATGACTCAGATCAGCGGCTTCTTGTGCTTGAGCCGCCAGCGCAGGTCGCCCATCAGCACAGCATAGTTGTGGGTGCGGATGAACTTCGGGATGAACCGGTTGACGAACGACACGAACAGGAACAGGTGCTCGAAGCGGCGCTGGTCGGCGGCGGTCCACTCGACACCGAGGTTGTCCCGGAACACCGGGGCGAGGAACCCGATGGTCAGGAACCGCAGCAGCGGCGCCAGGATGATTCGCGGCACGATGTTGATCATCTTCAGGTCGACGATCTGCAGCAGGAAATCGCGGATGTAGTCGTCCATCTCGATGCGCGCACAGGCGGTGTTCCAGTAGACCTCGAAGTCCGCTCTGGTGGCCGGCCACTGCTCCTCGAGGACCTGCAGGGTGGTCCCCAGCGGCATGGCGCTCTGGTAGAACGTCTCGGCCTGCTCGTCGGTCATCTTGCCGTGCAGCAGTTGGTAGGTGTCCTCGTAGAAGATGAACAGGCACGCTGCCACCCACAGCTGCAGTTCACGGTTGAACGCGTTGTACTTGACCGGGCTTTCGTCGGTGGACCGCACCTGCCGGTGCGCGACGTTGACGGCCTCGCGGTAGGCCGCCCGTTCCTCGTCGGTGCCCAGGATCGCCACCGCCATGTACTGCGCGGTGGTGCGCAACCGTTTCCACGGGTGGTGCATCAGCGACCCGGAGTGCACCCGGCTCTCGGCGACGCCGTAGCCGACCTCGGGCCAGCTCAGTTGCATGACGACGTTGGCGGCCGACCCGGCCGCCGACCAGAAGTCGAGCGCGTCGGTGACGTCGATCGGTTTGGTGCTCCAACTCGGCGTGCGCTGGTTGATGGTGATGCGGGTCTGCTCCGAGGTCAGCCGTGGCTCGGCGCTAACCTCTTCGGCATCCAAGTACTGTGCGGTCATGATCTATTCCTTTCGGTGACTGGTTCAGACGGTCTCGACGTTGTCCACCGCCCAGTCGTCGCCGGACCGGACCAGCGTGACCACCATTCGGTAGCGTTGTTGATTGCCTTTGGGCACAGTGACATTGGTGACCTGCTGGTCGACGTAGCCGATCACGGTTGCCGAGTGCTCGTCGAGCTGCTGCACGGCGACGTGGTCGGCAGTCGCGGTCGCCACACCCTTGCCGGTGACGACGATGTCGCGCAGTGCGCCCACCATCTCGTCGTACTTCTTGGCGAAATCCGGGGTCGAGGACGCGGTGATCTTCGTCTTGTTGGCCTCCAGGTTGCGGTAGTCGAACGATGCCATGGCGACCAGGTAGTCGCGGGTGGTGGCGACCGCTTGGTTCTGTAGGCGGTGCAGTTCGCTCTGTTGGTACAGCGTGTATCCCAGCGCCCCGCCGACCGTCAGCAACGCCGCCGCCAACAACCCGACGACGAGTCGCCGCGCTCGGCCGCCGCGGCGTGCGGCATCTTCTGCGGGCGGGCGGTTCGATTCGTCGTCGGTAAGCTCGCTGTCTTCGATCAGGGTCAGCAATTCATCGAGGGACATTGTTGCCTTTCAGGATCATTCGCCACTTGTAGATGACTTCGGCGAGGGTCGGAATCTTGACCGGGTCGGCGACCACCGGGGGCCCGACGACACCGCCGGCGACCTTCGAGTTCTGCATCCCCAGGTCGTTGGGCCGGGGTGCGTTCACGGCGCCACGCATCTGCATGTCGGGCGCCGGCGGGCAGTACCGCACCAGGTTGGGTTCGATCGGAGTGACATCGCCGATGGCGCGCCGGTCCACGTCGTGCGTGCAGACCGGTCCCTGGGTGGCGATCAGCGCGAAGTCCGCGCGGTCCTTCTTGACGATCGAGGCCAATGCGTTGAGCCCGTAGGGAATCGACGTGAGCCCGGTGTCCAGTGAGTCGGTCCGGTCACCGATGATCGGCGCCACGGTCGCGAGGTTGGCCAGGGTGGCGCCGAAGGTGTCCCGGTAGGTGTCCAGCACCTGGCGGACCGACGCCAGGGTGGCCGGCGAATGGTCGGTCAGGTACACGAAAACCGGTGCGGCGGCGTCGAGTTGACCGGTGAACCGGGCGGCGGCGTTCATGCCGCGCTCGAAGCCGTCCCGTTGGGCGGCCATCGTCGTCACCAACTGGGTGGTGCCGTCGATCAGCGGTTGCAGCGTGGCGATCCGGTCGTGCATCCGCCGGGAGATGGCCGCGCCGTTGTCGATCAGCGTGGCCAGGCTCGGACCCAGGCCGGTGAACGACGCCGACAGTTCGTCGGAGACCTCGCCGACCGAGCGGGCGTCGATGCCCCGCACCAGGTTTGCGGCATCGAGCATGACGCGGTCCATCTGGACGGGCTGGCGATCGGCCGGGGCCGCGATCCCGTCGCCGGGCTCCAGGTATGGCCCGCCGTCGGACTGCGGCAGGATGTCGACGCTCTGGATCCCGGCGGCGGTGCCCATGCCGACCGTCATGATCGAGTCTCGCGGAATGCGGGTGCCCGGGTGGATGGCCAGGGTGATCACCGCGGCGCCGTCAGGCGCCAGCCGCACGGCGTCGACAGACCCGACCTCGACGCCGCGCACGGTGACGCTCGTTCCCCTGGTCAGGCCGAACGCGTCGGACATGTTGGCATGCAAGATCATCGGCGTGGCCAGGCCGGCCGGGCCGGCGACGAAGCGCACCCCGAAGGGGACCACCACCGCGGCGATCGCCAGGAACATCAGGATCTGGACGACGACGAGCCGCTTCATCGCAGTCCTCCGGCGAGAAATCCGTCCAGGGCGTCCTGGCCGTTGATCGGGGTGCCATTGACCAGCAGGCCGCCGGTGACCAGCTTGTCGAGGGTGCCTGGGATGTCCAGTGCGCCGTCGAAGACCATGTAGTCGCCGTGGATCGACGTGTCGATCCGGTCCAGGAACGTGGCCATGGTGGACAACGTGGACTTCAGGCGGTCGTTGTAGCTGCCGAGGGTCTTGATCACCGTGCCGGCGTCCTGGACCAGCTGGGCCGGGTTGGCGGCCGAACCGGGCTGGGCGAGAATGGAATTGGCCGTCGCCGCCAACGCGGTGGTGGACGCCAGCAGCGTCTGCATCTTGGCGCGCTGGATGTCGAGCATCGCGACCAGCCGGGGAAGCGCGTCGAGGTACCCGTCGACGGTGTGCTGGGCGGCGGCCAGCTGCGAGCTGACGTCGGCGGCCAGTGCCAAGGCCTCGTCGAATTCGCCTTGGTGATCCCGGGTCTTGCTGGTGAGCAGCGACATCGCGTCGACCAGTCCGCGGATCTTGCCGCTGCGCCCACCGAAGGCCTTGTCGAGTTCGGTGACGATGGTGCCGAGCTGGTCGACCCCGCTGCGGGACATCAGTGCACCGAAGGTCGCCAGCGCCGATTCGATCTGCGGACCGAGTTCGGTGCGGTCCGGTGGGATGACGTCGCCGTCGCGCAGCGCGCGCGGGGCCGGGACGGTCGCGGGTTCGCTGGGGGCCGACAGCCTGACGAACGGATTGCCCAGTGCGGAGGGCAGTTCCACGCTGGCGACGGTGTCGGCCGGCAGCATGCTGTCCTTGCGCACCGAGAGTTTGATGGACGCGCCGTAGGCGACCAGGTTCAACCCGCTGACGCGGCCGACCACCTTCTGGCCGTTGCGGACGTCTGCCCCGATGGTGATGCCCTCGGCGGTGGGCAGGATGACGGTGACGGCCATGGACCGGCCCTGTGCGGACCGGCCCACGGGCAGATCCTGCAAGCCGAGGTCGGATCCGGCCCACAGGGCGGCCGCGGTCAGGGCGGCGACGCCGACGGCGGCCACCGAGGTCTTCGAGGGTCGGACGCGTGACGCGGTCACCGGGGATGCCTCGGGTTCGGCGGGGGAATGGCCCCGGTGACGGCGCTGACGATGCCGAGCGGATCGGACCGGCTCAGCGGGTACGACACCGGGTTGACGATGCCGATGCCGGAGCAGATCGGCCACCCGGTGCGCTCGCAGAAGTTCTCCGCGGCGGCGAACTGCGTCAGGGCCGAGGACACGTTGAGCCGGATTCGGCCGCGGCGGTCGGGGCCGACGGTGGAGCCCAGGTTCTGCATCATCAGCGGAACGAGGTCCATGAACTCGGCCAGGTCCGGTTGGTGCCGGGTCAGCACATCGCCGACGGCGTTGAGGTTCGCCGCCACGCCGCCGAGTTCGTCACCGTGTTTGGCGACGACGGTGTTCACCTGGTCCAGCACGGTTTTAAGGTCGTTCACCGCGCCGGTGATGTCGAGGTTCTGGTCGGCCCACGCGCCGCCGAGCGAGCCCAGGTCGGTCACGAGTTGACTCAGCGACGTCTGCCGCTGGTTGAACGCCGCCATCATCGTGGTCAGGTTGTCCACGATGGCGTCGATGTCGTCGCCCCGGGCGCCCAGCACGCCGGTGGCGGTGCTCAGGCTGCGGACGGCGGCGTTGAATTGTGTTCCCTGGCCGCGCCATTGGTCGGCGCCGCGGCGCAGCAGTGCCGACAGGTCGCCCTGTTCGGATCCGAGCGAGGCCGTCAGCGCGTTGAGGCTGCCGAGCATGGTGTCGAACGTGATGGGGGCGTGGGTGCGGTCGGCCGGGATGACCTGCCCGGCGGTCAGGGTCGGCCCGTCGCCGCGGTAGGCCGGGCCCAGGTCGACACTGCGGTCGCTGATCAGCGCCGGGCTCATGATGTAGGCCTGGACGTCCGCGGGCAACCGCACGCCGGCCGGCACCGCCATGCTGACCCGGACGGTGGTGCCCCGCGGCTCGACGGCGGTGACCTGGCCGACCGGCACACCGAGCACGGTCACCTTGCTGCCGCGGTAGATGCCGTTGACGTAGCCGAAATCGGCCGAGAAAGTGGTGGCTTGGTCCGTTCGGTCGAACACGTACCACGCGGCCGTTCCGAGGAACAGCACCATGATCGCCGAGATCACCGCGGCCCGGGCGCGTCTGGTCATCGGCACTCCCGCTGAACGTTCAGGACACACAACAGGTTGTCGGGCATGACCAGACTGGGCGAGTTCACGTCGGCCCAGTTGCCGTTTCCGGTGGCGTTGGTGACCGCGCGAATCGCCGGCGGCAGCTTGGTCAGCGTCTGGTCGATGCGATCGACGTTGGCCTTCAGGGTTGCGGTGACCGCGCCCAGTTGCGTGATGACGTCGCCGAAATCCTGTTCCTTGGCGCGGTACACCGTTGCCAACTCGTGCAGCAGCGCGGTCAGATTCGTGACGATCTGGCCGAGCTCGGCGCGACGGGCCGCCAGGGTGGACACGATGTGCGCGGCGTTGGCCGCGGTGGCGGCCAGGGTGTCGTTCTGCTTCACCAGCATGTCGGTCAGCGATCGGGAGATTTGCAGCAGCTCATCGATCTTGGCGCCGTTCTGCGCGAATACGCCAGTGGCGCTGCTGATCCCGGCCAACGCCGTGCGCAGGTCGGTGTTGTCGTCCGGAATGGACTCGTTGACGGTGTGCATGGCCTCGGCCAGCGCCTGCTGGTCGACGCCGCCGGCGGCGCGCTCGGCTTTGCGGCCGACCTCGTCGAGGCTGTAGGGAACGGTGGTGCGTTCCAACGGAATCACCGCGGCCGTCGCGGGGTTTCCGGGTTCGACGGTGCCCGCGGGCATGATGTCGAGGAAGCGCTTGCCCAACAGCGTGCGAAGCCGGACGGTGGCTGTGGTCCGGTTGCCCAGCGGCTGGCCGTTGTCCAGCCGGAATCCGATGCGGACATGGTCGCCGGCGAGGTCGATGGTCCCGATCTGACCCGCGGGCACCCCCGCCACGTACACCGGATCTCCGGGAGTCAATCCGCTGGCATTGGCCATCTCCGCGGTGTAGGCGTCGGTGCGGACCTGATAGGCGACTCGCGGTGCCCCGACGGCGATGAGCAGGACCATGATCAGCGCGACGGTCCCGACCGTTCCCAAAGCCATTGGTACCGAGGGATTGTGCCGGCGCTGTTTGGAGAACAGGAACATCACCGCGCCGACGGCGATGTCGATGGCCTTCACCAGCCACATCAGGATCATCGCGGAATCGCCTGCCAGGCCAGCAGCAGCATCGCCGTGCAGACGGCGAGCACCGCGGCGGTCAGCACGAACATGGCGACGACGGCGCGCGGGCCGCGGCTGGCGTCGGGAGCGCTCAGTGCGATCACCGCTCCGACGAGGCGGTCGATGAACCGGACCAACAGCATCAGCATCACAGACAGACCTCGGAGTGGCGGTGGCCGAAGATGTTGGCCTCGTGCTTGGCGATCTTGAGGGTGAAGTTGCACAGGTACAGGCTCACGAAGCCGCCGTAACTGGTGGACCGGTCGATCGCGTCGGCGAAGGCCGGGAGTTTGTCGACGAGCGCCTGGAATTCAGCGGTGTCGCCCTGCCAGGTGCCGAGCATCGATTTCAGGTCGGTGATCGCGTCACCGTAGGCGGCACCGGACTGGCTGACGGTGGCGGCCAGGGTGGCCAGTGCGGCGTTGCCCTGGTCGAGGAGCAGGTCCAGTTGGCCGTCCGGCCCGGCGACGGCGGTGCTCAGTCGCTGCAACCCGGCCAGCATCTCGGCGAGCTGGGGTTGGCGCGAGTCGACCGAGCGCATCATCGTGGACAGGTTGTTCACCAGGGTGTCGAAGATGCCCCGGTTGTGCTCCATCGACGTCGTCATGGTGGCGATCTGCGCGAGAAGCGTTGTGACCGTTTGGGTCTGGCCGCTGAACGTCTCGACGAACCCGCGGGTGAGGGTATTCACCTGGGCCGGTTCGAGCGCGTCGAACAGCGGTTTGAAGCCGTTGAACAGGGCGGTCAGGTCGACCGCGGGTGCGGTCCGGGCCAGCGGGATGACGTCGCCGGGCGCCAGGCGTTTCGGCGGCTCGTCGGTGGACACGGTGATGATCCCGCCGCCCGGGTCGGACAGCGCGACGTAGCGGGCGCCGAGCATGTCGCCGTAGCGCACCGCCGCCGTGACGTCCCCGGACAGGGTGAAACGCGATGTGAGTTCGAGCCCGACATCGGCGCGTGCGGTGCCATTTCCGTTGTCCGCGAACCGGATCGACGAGACCCGGCCGATCCGGACGCCGTCCATCATGACCGGGTTGCCGACGTTGAGGCCCTCGACACTGCTGAACTGCGCGACGTAGCCGGTGGTCGCGCCGCGGACGGGTACCGAGAGCGTGTTGACCACGAACAGTCCGCACATCAGGCCGACGGCGCAGAAGATGCCGGCCTTGGCCCAGGCGTGCCAGGTGAGCTTCATGCGACGTGCACCTCCGTTCCGCGCACCAGTGGGCCGAGCATCAGGACCGTCGCGATGTCGGGATGTTGCGCGTCCTGCGGTCCGGCGGAGCCGCCCTTGTCCCGCAGGATCTCGTTCTGCAGCAACGCCAATGCATGTCCTTCCGCGCCGCCGCCGACGATCGCCGAAGCGCCGTGGGCCTCGGCCGGAAACTCCGGTCCGGCAGGCGTCGGCTCGGCTGGCGTCGGTTCGGTGGGTGCTGGGGTGGCCGGCGCCGGTCCGGCACCGCGGGGCTGACCGGGCGGGAACGGGGCGAAGATCGGTGGGGCCAGCGGGTCGACCCCCGCGGGTACGGGAACATCCAGCGGGAAGGCGGGCAGGGGATTGACCGGATCCGCGTCGGCGCAGTGCGCGCCGTAGGTCTTCCCGTACACCGGGCAGTCCGCCGCGATGTAGGGCATCGGGCCGGCGAAGGTCGCGACCGCCGTGATGTTGAACTTGCCGGTGGAGAAGCTGCGAGATCCCGCCTCGCCGAAGGCTTTTGCGCCGGCCAGCGTGTCGACGACGCCCTGGGGTTGTTGCGCGGTGCTGGCCAGGATCTTGCCGCCGGCGTCCAGGACGGTGATCAGCTGCTCGCGATGGTCGGAGAAGAACCCGGTGAGCACCGAGCCCAGGCCGGCCAGCTCGTCGAGCATCGAGGTCAGTCCGGTGCGGTCGTCGAGCATCCGGGTCGACACCGTCGTGGCGGCCGACAGTGTGCTGATGATGTCGGGTGTCGCGGTGTGCAGGGCGGCCATGACGTCGCGGAACTGCGGGGTGGAGTCCAGGAACGCGACGGCCGACGGGGTAAGCGTGGCCGCGACGTCGCTGAGGTTGTCGATCGTCGCGCCGATGTCCTGGCCGCGGTGCTGCAGCGCCTGGCTGAGCGCGGTCAGCGCGGTCTGCATCTTCTCCGGCTTGATCTGCGAGAAGATGTCGACGACCTTGGTGAACACGCCGTACAGCGCCATCGCGTCGGCACTGGTGTCGATCGAGATCGTCGCACCCGCCGCCAGCGGCCGCGCGGTCGTACCGCCCTGGCCGTCGTTCAGCTGCACGTAGACGTCACCGAAGAAGGTCCGTGGAACCACCCGTGCCACAACGGATTCCGGGATCAGGTCCAGGTCCTGCCGGTCGATGGCCAGCCGCACGACGGACGTCTTGGTGCCCGATTCGATGTCGGCGATCCGGCCGACGTTGACACCGTGGTAACGCACCGGTGCGGCGGTGGTGATCAGCCCGGCCGACGCGGGGATCCCGACGAACACGTCGGCGACCGGATCGAGGTTGCCCGACGCCCGGCCGACGAGAACGGCGGCGACCACCCCGGCCACGCCCACGGCCACCAGCCCCCGCAGGGCCAGCATCGGCCGGCCCGGCGGCAGGGATCTGCGTCGCGCCATCACACACCCATCCCGGGGATCTCGGGAACCAGACCCCACAGCGCGAACGTCAGCAGCACGTCGAGAACGCCCACGGCGAGGATGGCCGTGCGCAGTGCGCGGCCGGCGGCCTGTCCCACGCCGGCCGGGCCACCGGACGCGAAATACCCGTAGGTGCAGTGCACCAGCGCGACGACGACGGCGAACACCACCGCCTTGAGCATGGAGTAGCCGAGGTCGCGCGGACCGAGTGCCAGGTGGAAGAAGAAGTCGTAGGTGCCCGCGGAGGCGCCGTTGAAGAACACCACGACGGTTCGGGTGGACAGGTAGCTGGCCAGCAGCCCGATCATGTAGATCGGGATGACGCAGACCAGTGCCGCGAGCACGCGGGTGCCGACCAGGAACGGCACCGACTTGATTCCCATCGCGTCCAGCGCGTCGATCTCGTCGGAGATGCGCATCGCGCCGATCTGCGCGGTGAAGCCGGTTCCGACCTTGGCGGCCAACGCGATTGCCACCACCACCGGCGCCAGCTCGCGGGTGTTGGCGATGGCGGCCAGCATCCCGGACATGGTGTTCATGCCGACCAGGTCCAGCCCGCGCTGGGTCTCGACGCCGAGCATCATCGCCGCGGCCAACGACATCGCGAACACGATGCCGATGGTTCCGCCGCCGGACAGCAGCGAACTGGAGCCGAAGGTGACCTCGCCGATCTGGCCGAGCGTGTGCCGGCGGTAGCGCACCAGCGCCTGCGGTAGCGAGGCGAAGACCTTGACGTAGAAGCTGACGTGCCGGCCGAGCGTCGCCAGCCCGTCGTAGGTGTTGACGGCCGGCCGGGCGAGCCGGTGCAACTGCGCGGAGGTGGTGAACGCGGTCATCGGTAGTTCCCCACCGCGGGCACGATCACCGTGTAGAGCGCCGACAGGATCGTGTTGAGCACGAACACCAGCGCGAAGGCCAGGACGACGGCCTCGTTGACGGAGTCCGCCACACCGCGCGGGCCGCCCTTGGTGTGCAGACCCTTGAAAGTGGCGACGAGGGTGGCGGTCAGGCCGAACAACGCGGCCTTGATCAGGGCCATGACGAAGTCGGAGACCCGGCCGTACTGACTGAAGGTGGCCAGGAACGTTCCGGCCGGCAGGTGCTGCACCGAGATGTGGTACAGGTAGCAGGCCAGCACCCCGCCGAAGGTGACCATCGCGCACAGCGCGATCGACACGATGACGGCGGCCACCAACCGCGGCGCTACCAGACGCTCCACCAGATCGAGTCCCATGACCTCCATGGCGTCGATCTCTTCGCGAATCTTGCGTGACCCCAGGTCCGTACAGATCGCCGAGCCGGCGACACCGGCCATCATCAGCGCGCACACCAGCGCGGCGGCCTGGCCGACGATGATGAAGGCGACGACCGCGCCGGAGTAGCCGCCGGCGCCGATCCGCCCCGCGAGTTCGCCCACCGACACCGCGATGAAGACGCCGATGGGCATCATCAGCAGCAGCGACGGACCGGTGCACACCCGCCCGATGAACAGCGTCTGGCTGACGACCTCGTAGCGCGACAGTCGCCCGGTCACGATCGCGACGACGGCGCCGACCAACGCCTGGACCGAGAACCCGAGGATGTAGCCGGCCTGGACCATGAGGTCGCGCAACGGCCCTCGCGATGCCGGGAGTTCGTACGTCATGTCTTCGTTCCTGTCGACTGCGCCGGGGGTACGCCACGCTGCAGCCCCCCGGCTCGGTGTGGAGCATGTCACATCCGCCGACTTCTCCGCAAGGATTAAGTTAATAACGATTCTCGTCCTGGCTGAGCAACTATCGCTCCGGATCAGTAGCGGCAAATGCGAGAGACATGTTGTGTTCCAGTGATATACGACCACTCCACCGACCACGTTGATGCGCCGCCAGTGAGGGATCATTCTGAATTCGGTTCGGAACCGGGTGGCCGCGTCCCGGGGAATCTCCGTTGCCCGGTGCCGAACGCGCCGTCACAAATCGCCGGGCCTCCTGCTCGCGGAACAACACCGCTCGCGGAACCCGCCGTTGCGTTACGGTGTCGGATATGCCCCGGAATGACAATTCACCCGCGCGTGCGGTGAAGCGTCGTCCGAAGGACCGCAAGGCGCAGATCGCCCGGGCGTCGGCAACCGCGTTCAGCGCGATGGGCTATCACGCGGTGAGCATGGAGGACATCGCGGGCGCGGTCGGAATCTCGGCCGCCGCGCTCTACCGGCACTCGGCGAGCAAGTACGAACTGTTCCGCGAAGCCGTCGTCTCCCTCGGCCAGCAGTTGGTCGACTGCACGGCCTTCGCCGACGACGCCCCCGACGACGCCGATCCGGCGATGCTGCTCGACGAACTCGTGGCCGCGCTGATCGACACCGCGATCGCCAACCGCGCATCCGGCGGCCTGTACCGGTGGGAGGGCCGGTATCTGCACGGCGACGACCAGGCCACCTTGATGGCACAGGTCAACGTGGTCAACCGGCGACTGCAGAAGCCGTTGTCGTGGATGCGGCCCGGCCTGACGTCTCGGGACCGTTGGATGCTGTCGTCGGCCACCCTGTCGGTCATCGGCAGCATCGCCGACCATCGGGCGCGCCTGCCGACCGCCGAAATCCGTTCGGTGCTAAAGGATTTGGCGTTCGCTACGCTGTATGCCGAGTTGCCCGGCGGTGCGCCGGCGCCGGCCGAGTCTGATGACCCCCGAACCACGCCCGACGCCGGCCGGTACGAGGCGCTGCTGCGCGCGTCCATGACGTTGTTCAACGAACGCGGATACCGCGAAACCAGTATGGAGGACATCGCCGCGCGGGTCGGCATGCCCGCGTCGGGCATCTACCGCTACTTCGGCGGCAAGGCGGACATGCTGGCCGCCGCGTTCCGCCGCGCCGCCGACCGGGTGTCCGGCGATGTCGCCGAAATCGTTGCCGCGGAACCGGATCCGGAACGGGCGATCGTCCGCTTGATCGCGAGCTACGTCGCCCGGTCGTTCGACGATCCGGCGCTGGCCTACGTCTACTACACGGAACGGGCCAACCTGCCACCGGCCGATCAGGTCATGTTGCGCAACATCCAGCGGTCGACGGTCGCGGCCTGGGTGCGGCTGCTGGTCGCGGCCCGCCCCGAGTTGACCGTCGCGCAGGCCAGGTTCGCGGTGCACGCCGCCCTGGCCCTGGTGGTCGACCTCGGCCGGCTGGTGCAGTACGACAACTCCGAGGAATCGCGCGCCAACGTGCGGCGGATGATGGAGGTCACCGTGCTGGGCCAGCACGCCGCGGCGCCGCTCAGCTGAACGGCTTGCGGCGGTCCAGCGCGCGCGACGCCGCACCGGCGGTGCGCCACACCCGCGCGACCCGGTCGGCGTCGTCGTCGGTCACCAGGTTCGCCATCACCCGCACCGCGACGTTCATCAGCCCGGGCGAACGCATCGCGATCGGCCCCGCCGTCGGCAGGAACCGCGGAAGCGTCAGCAGCAGCCCGAGCCGCCGGGCCACCGAGAAGCAACGGCCGTAGTGCTCCTGCAGCACGGCGGGCCAGAGCCGGGTCAGGTCGGGCTCGGCGAGCAGTTCGACCGCCAGTCGGCCGGACTCCAGGCCGTAGTCGATGCCCTCGCCGTTGAGCGGGTTGACGCATCCGGCGGCGTCGCCGATCAGCATCCAGTTCGGACCGGCCACCCCGGACACCGCGCCGCCCATCGGCAGCAGGGCCGACGCCACCGCGCGCGGCGCGCCGTCGAAGTCCCACGCGTCGCGGTGGAGGTCGGTGTAGTGCCGGATCAACGGTTTGAGCGCGATGTCGGCGGGCCGCTTGGCGGTGGCCAGCGCGCCGACGCCGATGTTCACCTCACCGTTGCCGAGCGGGAAGATCCACCCGTAGCCGGGGAGCACCTCGCCGTCCACGGAGCGCAGTTCGAGGTCCGACGAAATCCACGGCTCGTCGGCCCGTGGGGAGGCCAGGTATCCGCGCGCCGCCACGCCGTACACCGTTTCCCGGTGCCACTGCCGGCCGAGGACGCGTCCCAGTGTCGACCGGGCGCCGTCGGCGACGATCAGTGACCGGCACCGCACCGCCGATCCGTCGGCCAGCATTACCGCCGTCACGCGGCCGGCCGAATCATGTTCGACGTCAACCGCTTTCGCGCCGAGGCGCATCTGCGCACCCCACCCTTCGGCGACCCGGCGGATGCGGTCGTCGAGCTCGGTGCGCGGCACCGCCGAACCGGCGGCCGGAAACGAGGGACCGGGCCACCGCACCTCGACGGTGGACCCGAAGCCGGTCAGCCGCAGCCCGGTGTGCCGGATGTGTTCGTCGAGCCACGGACCGAGATCCAGCCGTTCCAGCTCGGTGACTGCGCGCGGCGTCAGGCCGTCGCCGCAGGTCTTGTCCCGCGGGAACGTCGCGCCGTCGATCAGCAGCACGTCACGGCCGTGGCGGGCCGCCCAGGCGGCCGCCGCCGATCCGGCCGGGCCGGCGCCGACCACCGCCAGGTCGACTGTGCTGGTCTGCTCCGCGGGCATGTCGCACAGTATGTTGGACGAATGCCAACACCGGTGAGCGTGGTTGCGGGAGTGGACTTCGGCGACGCCGAATTCGCGCAGCGCGTCCGGGACGGTGTCGTCCGCATCGAAGAGTTGATGAAGGAAGAACTGGGCCGCGCCGACGAGCTGATGTCCGAGGCGGTCCACCACCTGTTCCTGGCCGGCGGCAAGCGGTTCCGGCCGTTGTTCACCGTGTTGAGCGCGTCGCTGGGCCCGGACCCGGACTCCTGGCAGGTGACCGTGGCCGGCGCCGTCATCGAGATGGTCCACCTGGCGACGCTGTACCACGACGACGTCATGGACGAGGCCCAGGTGCGCCGTGGCGCGCCCAGCGCCAACGCGCGGTGGAGCAACAGCATCGCGATCCTGGCCGGCGACTACCTGTTCGCCACGGCGTCGCGATTGGTGTCCCGGCTGGGTCCCGACGCCGTGCTGGTCATTTCCGACACCTTCGCCGAACTGGTCACCGGGCAGATGCGGGAGACCCGGGGCGTCACCGAGGGCATCGACGAGGTCGACCACTACCTCAAGGTCGTCTACGAGAAGACGGCGTGCCTGATCGCGGCGGCTGGCCGGTTCGGCGGCACGTTCTCCGGCGCCGACGCCGACCAGGTCGAGCGGCTGGCCCGGCTCGGCGGCCTCGTCGGCACGGCGTTCCAGATCTCTGACGACATCATCGACATCGAGAGCGACCCCGACGAGTCCGGCAAACTGCCCGGCACCGATCTGCGTGAAGGGGTCCACACACTGCCGGTTCTCTACGCGCTGCGGGAGGACGGACCCGCGGCCGACCGGCTGCGCGACGTGCTCGGCGGACCAATCACCGACGAGTCGGTGGCCGAGGCGCTCACCCTGCTGCGGGCATCCGACGGCATCGCGGTGGCCAAACAGATGGTCCGCAGCTACGCCGACCGGGCGCGCACCGAGCTCGCCGCCCTGCCCGACGGTCCCGGTCGACGGGCGATGGGTTCGCTGGTCGACTACACGGTCAACCGGCACGGCTGAGCGGGTTCGGGAACCTAAACGATCCGGTTGACGTTTAATCAGCTGGTCGCTTTAATTCGGCCTTGAAAATCGCTCCCGGAGGACGCTCATGACCTGGCACCCGACGCGCAACACGGTCAAGACATTCGCGTTGCTGGTTGGCATGTCCGCCCTGATCGTGTTCGTCGGCGGACTGTTCACGAACGCCACCGGCAACAACATCTACCTGTGGATCTCGGTGCTGATGGCCGTCGGCACCAACGTCTACACCTACTTCAACAGCGACAAGCTGGCGCTGCGCGCGATGCAGGCGCAGCCGATCACCGAGGTGCAGGCGCCGGAGATCTACCGGATCGTCAAGGAGCTCGCCACCACCGCGCACCAGCCGATGCCGCGCCTCTACATCTCCAACACGGCGAACCCCAACGCGTTCGCCACCGGCCGCAATCCCCGCAACGCGGCGGTGTGCGTGACCACCGGCATCCTCGAGATCCTCGACGAGCGTGAGCTGCGCGCGGTGCTGGGCCACGAACTGTCCCACGTGTACAACCGCGACATCCTGATCTCCTGCGTCGCCGGCGCGATGGCCTCGGTGATCACCGGTCTCGCCAACATGGCGATGTTCGCCAGCATGTCCAGCCGCGGCCGCGGCGGCGGCGCGAACCCGCTGGCGCTGCTGCTGGTGTCGCTGCTGGGCCCGATCGCCGCGACGGTGGTGCGGATGGCGGTGTCCCGGTCGCGCGAGTACCAGGCCGACGAGTCGGGGGCGGAGTTGTCCGGCGACCCGCTGGCGCTGGCCTCGGCCCTGCGCAAGATCTCCGGTGGCGTCGAACAGGCCCCGCTGCCGCCCGTGCCGCAGCTGGCCGACCAGGCGCATCTGATGATCGCCAGCCCGTTCCGCGCCGGCGAGCGGCTGGGCAAGATGTTCTCCACGCATCCGCCGATCCCGGACCGCATCAAGCGGCTCGAGGACATGGCCGGTCGGGGCCTCGGCAGGTAACGAACCGTAACGTCCTGGGGGCGCCGAGACGACTGCTCTAGTGTGAGCAACGTGCTGCGCAAAGTCCTGACCGGTGCGGTCGCGGGGCTCGTGGCCGCCGCCGTCGCCGGATCGTCGGCGCCGGCGTGGGCCGATCCCGCACCCGAGCCGCCGCCCCCGCCGCCGCCACCCAACGTCAACGCGCTGACCCCGGACTCGCCGGTGGATTTCGCCGTCGCCGACGGGGTGTACGCGTTCACCGGCCCGGGCGGCGCGGTCACCTGCCTGTTGAACCGGGCGGCCCGCAGCTACGGCTGCAACGGTCCGCTGCCCGGGGCTCCCAACGGCGCCAACGTCGTCACCGGCGGTCCGACCGGCGAGCCCGGGTTCGGCAGCGCCGATCGGCCGCTCTATCCGTTCGACAAACCCGTCCAGCAACTGGCCGAGGGCACTCGGCTGTCGACGGGCACGATCAGCTGCGGCGTCACCGGTGGTTCGATCGTGTGCAGCAACAGCTTCGACCAGACCGGGTTCGTCATCGCGCCCGGCGGCAGCTACACCTTCGGCGCGGTCAACCCGATGCTGGACCGGCCGGAGGGCACCAACCCCTACTTCAACTGATCGCCCCGGGGGGCAGGCCACTGATCGCCCCGGGGGCAGGCCACTGATCGCCGTGCGGGGCGTCAGAACCCCGCGCTGTGCACCTCGTGTCCGGGCTTGTCGGCGATCAGTCCCTGATAGGCCTGCTCCACGGTGGAGCCGTGGTTGATGACGGCGTCGACCTCGCGCGCGATCGGCATGTTCAGTCCGTACTTCTCGGCGAACTCCATCACCACGCTGGAGGCCTTGACGCCCTCGGCCACCTGGTTCATCGACTCGATGATCTCGGCGATCGGCTTGCCGGCCCCGAGTTGTTCGCCGACGTGCCGGTTGCGGCTGCGCTGGCTGGTGCAGGTCACCACCAGATCGCCCATCCCCGCGAGGCCGGCGAAGGTGTCGCGATGCCCGCCCACCGCCTCGCCGAGCTTGGACATCTCGCGAACCGCCCGCGTCATGACCATCGCGCGGGTGTTCTCACCGATGCCCAGCGAGTAGCCCATGCCGACGGCGATCGCGTAGACGTTCTTCAGCGCCCCCGCCATCTCCACCCCCACCACATCGTCGGTGTTGTAGGTGCGAAAACGCTTGGTGCGGAACAACTTCGCGAGATCGGCGGCCAGGCTCTGGTCGGGCATCGCCAGCACCGCCGCCGCGGCGTAACCCTCCGCGACCTCTTTGGCGATGTTCGGCCCGGCCAGGATGCCCGCCGGATGCCCGGGCAGCACCTCCTCGACGATCTCGCTCATCCGCTTGTTGGTGCCCTGCTCGAGGCCCTTGACCAACGACACCAACGGCACCCAGGGCCGCAACTCCTTGCCCAGTTCGACGAGCACACTGCGAAATCCGTGCGACGGCACGCCCATCACGATGACGTCGGCGGAATTGGCCGCCTCGCTGAAATCGTTGGTGGCGCGCAGCGATTCCGGCAGGGCGACGTCCTTGCCGAGATACTCGGTGTTGCGGTGGTTGTCGTTGATGTCCGCGGCGGTGTCGGGCGAGCGGACCCACTGCAGGGTGGGGCCACGGCGGGCGCAGATGGCGGCGACGGTGGTGCCCCACGAGCCGCCGCCGAGCACGACGACCTTGGGTTGCCGGAGCGCTGGTGTCATGCCCCGAGCGTATTGCCGTCCACGCCCGGATTGGCCGAAGTTGACGAACTGAGCGTGAGCGCACTCGGCGCACGATGTACCCCAACCCCTTTTTGACGAACTAGGTTTCGTATGTAATGCTTCGTGAATAATAAGTCTTACAAAGCGAGAGGCGTTTTTGGTGGGCTTGGTGACCGAGGCGATGACTCGACCGGTGCCGACGGTGCAGAACCGGACGTTGGGGCGCACGGCCGGGGTGACGCCGGTCCGTGACGTGCAGATCGGCGGAGCGCGATGACCGCGGACGCGGTGGTGGTGCCACTGTGGGGCTGGGCCGCGTTGTTCGCTGTCATCGGGTTGATGCTGGCCGTCGACCTGTTCCTGCACCGTCACGATCACGTCATCGGCTTCACCGAGGCCGCCCTGTGGTCGGCGGTGTGGATCGCCGCCGGGTTGGCCTTCGGCGGGGTGGTGTGGTGGGCCTACGGCGGCGAGGTCGCCGGCACCTACTACGCCGGGTATCTGATCGAGAAGGCCCTGTCGATCGACAACGTCTTCGTGTTCGCGCTGATCTTCTCCTACTTCGCCGTCCCGGATCGCTATCAGCACAAGGTTCTGTTCTGGGGAGTGGTGGGCGCACTGCTGTTCCGGTTGGTGTTCATCTTCGTCGGCGCCGAGTTGCTCAAGGCCTTCTTCTGGACCGCGTACCTGTTCGGCGCCTTCCTCATCTACACGGCCTACAAGATGGCGTTCCAGCACGACCAGGTGCTCGAGCCGGAGCGCAATCTCCTGGTGCGGTTGGTGCGCCGAGTGTTGCCCACCGATCCGCGGTATCACCAAGGCCGGCTGTTCACCAGAGTCGGCGGCAGACGGGTCGCGACTCTGCTGTTCGTGGTGCTCGTCGCGGTGGAGGCCACCGACCTGATCTTCGCCATCGACTCGGTCGCCGCGGTGCTGGCCATCACCACCAGCACGTTCATCGTCTGGACGGCCAACGCCTTCGCGGTGCTGGGCCTGCGCAGCCTCTACTTCTGCCTCTCGGGTCTACTGAGACGGTTCGGCTATCTGCACTACGGGCTGGCCGTGCTGCTGGCCTTCGCGGGGGTCAAACTGATCCTCTCCGAAACCCCTGTCGGCAAGCTTCCGATACCGCTGACGCTGTCGGTGATCGTCGTGACGCTCGCGGTGTCGATCGGGTGGAGTCTGTTCGCCAGCCGGCGGGTTGGGTCGGGTTCCGGCCGCGGCACTGTCGCCGCGACATCTTTCCCGAAACGGGATACGCGAATGCAATCCGACTAACATTGTCGCGATGGCCGCCCGTACGCACGTCAAGAAGGCGAGCCCGGCGCCGCGCCGCACCGGGTCCGTCAGGTCCGTCCGGGCTACCGCCAAGGCGGAAGAGGGCAACCGGTCGTGGACGTTCCTGACCAACCACGCGCACGTGCTGCTGTGCCTGGCCAAGGGCGAATCGCTGACCGCGCGGGAGCTGAGCGGGTTGATCGGCATCACCGAACGTTCGGTGCAGGCCATCGTGGCCGATCTGGTCGACGACGGCTACCTCGCCAAGTCCAAGCAGGGGCGCCGCAACATCTACACCGTCAATCCGGCGGGTCGGCTGCGTCATCCGCTGGAGGCCGCGCATACCGTCGGCGAACTCATCCGCGCCCTGAGTTGAGCCGTGTCGGCGGCGCCGTCGACGGCGCACCGCGGATAGGCGCTGGCGTCGTCAGGCCGTGACGGTCCGGTCGGCGGCCCGGCCGAAGATCATGTCCTCATCGATCCGGTCGAACCGGTGGTCGATGGCGTCGGCGAAGAAGTTCTGCCGCACATTCCACGGGCGCTCGGTAGCCGACTTGGGCAGTGCGTGCGTGTTGCGCAGCACGTATCCGGCCTGGATGTCCCAGGCGAGTTTCTCGGTCATCGGCATGCTGCCCGGATGCGGGTAGGCGTGGGTGTAGCCGCGAGATTGCATGTACTGCAACAGTTTCGCCACCTGCTGGGCGGTGATGTCGGCGCGCAACGTCCACGAGGCGTTGGTGTAGCCGACGCACCATGCCAGGTTGGGCACGTCCTCGAGCATGTGCGCCTTATAGACGAACCGGTCCTGAGGCTTGATCTCCTCGCCGTCGATGCCGATCGACACTCCGCCGAGGGCCTGCAACTGCAGTCCGGTGGCGGTGACGACGATGTCGGCGTCGAGATGGCGTCCGGACGCGAGCATGATGCCGGTGGCGTCGAAGTGGTCGACGTGGTCGGTGACCACCTCGACGCGCCCGGCGCTGATCGCCTCGAACAGGTCACCGTCGGCGTCGAGGCACATCCGCTGGTCCCAGGGGTTGTAGCGCGGCTTGAAATGCACGTCTACGGGGTAGCCGGCTGGCAGCTTGGCGACGGCCGCACGCCGCAGCACGGCTCGCACGAAGCCCGGGAATTTGCGGGACATGAACCAGGTGAAGCCTTCTTGCGCGGCGTTGCGCCACTTCACGATGGTGTGAGAGGTATTGCGCGGCAGAACTTTTCGGACTAATTCGGTGCTGGGCAACACCCGCCGTCCGGCGGCGACGTAGGTGGGGGAGCGCTGCAGCATGGTCACCTTGGCGGCCGCGCGCGCCATTGCCGGCACCAAGGTGATCGCCGTGGCACCGCTGCCGATGACCACCACCTGCTTTCCGCTGTAGTCGAGATCTTCCGGCCAGAACTGCGGATGCACCACGGTTCCGGCGTAGTTCTCGACGCCCGCGAACTCCGGCGTGTAACCCTCGTCGTAGGAGTAGTAGCCGCTGCCGAAGAAGACGAACCGGGCCCGGTAGGTCTGCACGTGCCCATCGCGGTCGGCCTGGACCGTCCAGGTGTCGGTGGCCGAATCCCAGTTGGCCGAGCGCACGCGACTGCCGAACCGGATGTGGGTGTCGATACCGTGCTTACGCGCGGTGTCGGCCAGATAGGCGCGGATGTCGGGGCCGTCGGCGACTCCCTCCCTACGGGTCCACGGCTCCCACGGGAAGCACAGCGTGAAGACGCTGCTGTCGCTGCGGACACCGGGGTAGCGGAACAGGTCCCAGGTGCCGCCGATCTGGTCGCGACGTTCGAGGATGACGTAGCTGAGGCCCGGGTTGCGTTGGTGTATCCGGTAGGCCGCTCCGATGCCCGAGATCCCGGCGCCGACGATGAGGACGTCGACGTCTTCGGTGTGGTTCGGAGTGCTCACAGGCGGCCTCGCTTCGTCGCGGTTGTGGTGCTCGTCACTCCACGATAAGCGGTCGGCGGGTCAGCGGTAGTTCACGAACTGCAACGCCACGTCGAGGTCGGAGCCCTTCAGCAGCGCGATGACGGCCTGCAGGTCGTCGCGCTTCTTGGAGCTCACCCGGATCTCGTCGCCCTGAACCTGCGTCTTGACGCCCTTGGGGCCCTCGTCACGAATGATCTTGTTGATCTTCTTGGCGTTCTCGGTGTCGATGCCCTGCTTGAGGCTGCCGGTGACCTTGTAGGTCTTGCCGCTGGCCTGCGGTTCGCCGGCGTCGAACGCCTTCATGGAGATGTCCCGGCGGACCAGCTTCTCCTTGAAGACGTCGACGGCGGCCTTGAGCCGCTCCTCGGTGGAGCTGACCAGTTCGATGGCCTCCTCGCCCTTCCAGGCGATGGTGGTGTCGGTGCCGCGGAAGTCGAACCGGGTGGCCAGTTCCTTGGCCGCCTGGTTGAGCGCGTTGTCGACCTCCTGGCGGTCGACCTTGCTCACGATGTCGAACGATGAAT
>CAZTAA010000054.1:0-12652 GCA_964611465.1 uncultured Mycobacterium sp.
ACAACAAACAAAAACCACCAAACACACTATTGAGTTCTCAAACAACAGACCAGCTCGAACCCCTGCCAGGCCACATGAAGAACCCCACGGCCGAAGGCCGCGAGAAACTAGAGCGGACTGTAGAACACCCTGATGCCTCAGGGCTATTCCTGGGGATGTCTCCGCGCTCCCCGGCCAGGCCGTGTCGCGGCGACGGGACATAAGTTACGTCGCTGCAAACTCAGAGTCAAATCGCCTGGTAGCTGGTCTGTTTGAGACTTTCAAGATCAACCCGGCGGTCACCCGACGCGCTGCACGCCGGCCACATTTCGTTTGCCGCGCCGCAGCACCAGCCACCGGTCGAACAGGAAATCCGCCGGCTGTGGCACCCACTCGTCGGTCGTCACCCGCACGTTGTTGACGGACACCCCGCCCTCGGCGATCGTACGGCGCGCCGCGCCCTTGCTCGCCGCCAGACCCGTCGCGACCAACAGGTCGGTGATCGAATCCGGTGCGCCCGGGCTCAGCTCGGCCACCTCGTTGTTGGCGGCCTCCCGCAACGCGGCGGCCAGTGTCGGTTCGTCGAGGTCCGACAGCTCCGCGCGCCCGAACAGGGCCTGGCTCGCCAATTCGACGGACGTCGTCGCCGCCGCGCCGTGCACCAGTGTGGTCAGCTCCTGGGCAAGCCGGCGCTGGGCGGCACGTTCATGCGGGCGCTCGGCGGTCGCCTGCTCCAGTTCGGCGATATCGCCGGCGTCCAGGAAGGTGAACCAGCGCAGGTAGGCGACGACGTCGGCGTCGGCGGTGTTGATGAAGTACTGGTACCAGGCGTACGGGGACGTCATGGCGGGGTCGAGCCACAGGTTCCCGCCGCCGGTGGACTTGCCGAACTTCTTGCCCTCGGAATCGGTCACCAACGGCGTGGTCAGCGCGTGCACCGCGGCGCCGGCCTTCTGCCGGACCAGTCGCACACCGGCGATGATGTTGCCCCACTGGTCGGAGCCGCCGACCTGGAGACTGCAGCCGTAGCGTTGGTGCAATTCGACGTAGTCGTTGGCCTGCAACAGCATGTAGCTGAATTCGGTGTAGGAGATGCCGTCGCCGTCGAGACGCCGGCGCACGGTGTCACGGTCGAGCATGACGTTCACCGAGAAGTGCTTGCCGATGCCGCGCAGGAAGTCGACGGCGGACAGTTCGGCGGTCCAGGACAGGTTGTTCTCGACGACCGCGCCGGTGGGTGAGTCGTCGAACTCCACGAACCGTTCCAGCTGACCGCGAATGCGGCCCGCCCAGTCGGCGACCGTGTCGGCGGTGTTCAAAGTGCGCTCACCGGTCTCCCGCGGATCACCGATGAGTCCGGTGGCGCCCCCGGCGAGCACGATCGGCCGGTGCCCGGCCTGCTGGAACCGCCGCAGCGTCAGCAACGGCACCAGGTGACCGGCATGCAGGCTGGGGGCGGTGGGATCGAACCCCGAGTAGACGGTGACGGGTCCGGCCGCCAACTGCTCCGACAACGCCTCCCGATCGGTCGACTGCGCGATGAGGCCGCGCCAGTCCAACTCGTCGAGGATGGTGGTGCCCGTCAACTTGGCCATGTGCCGATCTTTCCGCATCGCGGTCCGGTCAGTCGCTGAGGCCGGTCTCGGGAGCCCGCGGGCTGCGCCGGTACGCCGACACCTCGGGATATCCATCGAGCCAGAACCGCCACGGCCGGTCGGCCGCCCGGCTGACCCCGACGCGTGGGCCGGACAGCGCCGGTCGCGGGTCGCCCAGTTCGAGCCGAACCGGCGAAGACGGATCGAACATGTCGATCCCGTTGTCCGCCAACGTGATTCCCAACGCCGCGCACAGGTTTCCCGGTCCCCGTGCCAATGCCGCATCGCGGATCCCCGGTCCGCGGCGCCGACGGGCGACATCGAACCCGGCGGTGACGATCCCGGCGCGCAGCAGCACCGCGGCGGCCACGCCGTCGGGGCCGCACACCGCGTTGGCGCACACGTGCAGGCCGTGGCTGCGATAGGTGTAGAGCCGGCCGGGCGGCCCCGCCATCACCAGATTGCGCGCGTTGGGACCGCGATACGAGTGCGACGCGGGGTCCGGCCACGGACCGTCCGGAACGCCGCCGTACGCCTCCACCTCGACGATCGTCACCGCCACGCCGCGACCGTGCAGGGTGGCACCGAGAACCAGGCGTGCCGCGGCCGGCGGATCGACGTTCAAGCGGTCGGTGAATCCCGGGCTAACCGGCCGCCGCCAGCCGAGTGTGTTCGGCCTCGTCGGTCACCTCACGGGCCTCGTCGACCAGCAGCACCGGGATGCCGTCCTCGATGCGGTACGCCCGTCGCAGCCGGGGGTTGTACAACTCGGCGCCGGTGTAGATCAGCGGGCCGCGGTCGGCCGGACATACCAGGATCTCCAGCAGTTTGGCGTCCAGCACGCTAGCTGCGGCCCGGCATCGGGAAAATCGGGCTGTCCTGGATCATCGGGTTGCCCGGAGCCCAGTTGCCCTGGTTGACACTGACGCCGAGGCCGGGCTGGTTCTGCGCCGAGCCGCTACCCGCCTCCGACTGCAACTGGTGCTGGTGAGCGATCGTGGCCTGCAGCGCGGCGATCAGCGGACTCTGGTTGGGCCGCTTGGCCAGCGCGGCCTGCACCGCCGCCAGGTCGGCCGGCTTGGGCGGGAAGCCCTGGGCGCGCAGGGTCAGCGCCTCGTTCAGCAGATTGGCCACCTGGCCCGCGCTGGAGCCGCGGGTGAACTCGCTGGAAAGCCGGTCCAGGACATACGCATAGGAGGGCGCCTGCGCTCCGGTGGCCTGCCGGCCGGGCACCGTGGGCGTCCCGCCGGCTGCGCCGCCGGTCAGCTGCAGACCGGGCGTGCCCGCGGCCTGCGTGGGTGACGTCGGCGTCGGCGTTTCGGGATCGGCCGCCGCGGACCCCAGGCCCAGCGACAGGGCCAGTCCGGCGCCGGCGACAGCACTGACGATCAGGCGGCGTTGCGATGACATGGCATCCTCCAGCGGGAATGGTTGTGGGCGAGCCTACCAGCGGTTTCGTCAGCAAACACCGCGACGTTACACGCGGTGGCCGGTACCGGCGATCTCGGAGCGCACCGCGGTGGTCAGCCGCTTGTAGCGGCCGTCGTCGGGATCCAGGTACCACGCCTGCCGAGTGGCCCGCGGCAGCCCGGCGGCTTTCAGCGCGCCGGCCAGCGGACGGAACGTCGCCGACAGCGGCAGCTCGGCAACTACATGGATGACGTCCGGCGGCAGCCCGACCGGCATCGCACCAACCGCTTCGGTGAGGTCGGCCGCGGTGATCGAGGCGCCGGGTCGCAGCGTCAACGCCGTGACGGCGACCTCGAGCCCCCCGGCCACCGGCACCGCATACGTCACGGCCAGATCGACCGCGGTGATCCGGCTGACCGCCTCGGTGATGGGTTCCGGGAAGGTGACCCCGCGCGCGGTGGCGATCGGGGCGTTGCGATTCCCGACGAGCCAGTAGTCACCGTCGGCGTCACGACGGAACAACGACTCCGTCGACACCCAGGTGTCGGCCGGCGCGAAGACCCCGCGTTTGACCGACGCCGTCGGGTCGACCGGTCCGCGCGGGCTGGCCAGCAGCACACCGATCTGGTCGGCCGCGGCGACCTGGACGAATCCGCGGTCGTCTTCGAGGATGAGGTCGGAGTCGGCGTCGTAGGCGGCCAGTTCGATCTCGCCGCCGCCGGGCAACGGCCGGCCCTTGCTGCCGACCTTCGCGCCCGACACGTTCGCCAGCACGGCCTGCCCGTCCGTCGTCGCGAAGAACTCCACCACCCGCGCCGGCGCGAACGTCTCGGTGACCCGCTGCCACAATCCGGTCGGCATGCCCGAACCGATGAACAGCCGCACCGGGTGGTGACCGTTCAACACGAACGCCGGGTCGTCGATCACATCGCGCAGCATCGCCCACGTGTAGGACACGACCGTGACGCCGTACTGGCGGATCTCCTGGACGAACCGCTCCGGCTTGAGACCACGCGACAAGGCGATCCGCGCCCCACCGACGACGGCGCCGCCGACCGCGACCAGCAGGCCGGACTGATGGTGCAGGGGGGTCAGGCAGTAGACCGTGTCGCCCGCCGACAGGGCCGCCGCCGAGGCGGTCCCGAATGCCGACAGCGCCCACCGGTAATTGGTGATCTGTTTGGCGACGAGTTCGTCACCGACGGTGCTGAAGGCGACGAAAGCCAGGTCACGCGCGTAGCCGGGATTGGGCCGATACCAACCGGGCAGGGTGACCGCCTCCGGGTCGATCCGCTCCATGTCGATGACGTCGGCGTCTTCGGCCAGGTTCAGGTCGCGGGCCTCGCCGCCGCCCAGGACGAGCACCTGCACTTCGAGCTGCCGTGCGGCGTCCAGGTTCGTCGGATCGGTCAGGATCTCCGCGACCCCGCCGAGCCGGGCCGCCTCGTGCAGGTCGCCGTCGGGCGGCATCAGCACCGACACCGCGCCGAGCCGCGACAACGCGGCGATGGCGACCAGCGCACTGGGTCTGGTCTCCATCAGGATGCCGACCCGGTCGCCCTGGCGTACCCCGACGTCGATCAGACCCCGAACCACGTTGTTGATGCGGCGGTCGACCGCCTCGTAGGTGTGCACCCGTCCGTCGAAAAGCAGGAACTCGCCGTTCGGGGAATCCTTGGCCTGCTCGGAAATGATGCGGCCCAACGAGATTCGGGTGTGGTCGTTGATCTGGCCGAGACGGGTGAGCCGCGGAAGCGTTCGCGCGGTCTCCACCACCAGGGTGCGCACCGACTTGTTGGCCGCGACGACGGCTTCGGCGGCGCTGCGGGCCAGCGAGAGGGCGACCTCGGAGGCCTCGCCGACACCGTGCGCAACCCGCGCCGACAACGGCACGCCGGTGTCGGCGCTTTCGGTGTGTGGCGGGCCGTCCTGCATCGGTTCGACGTTGCTCGGCAGCGGACCGGTGCCGTCCACCCAGTGCACCCAGTCGGCGACCGTCGGCCAGGTGATCTCGGAGGCTTTCGAGCCGACGACCAGGCCGAAGTGACCGGCCCGGATCATCGTTTCGTACACGTCGGCCAACGGCGCGGCCCGGCGGATGCCCCGCACCGAGGCGGGCTGGCCGATGTCGTCGACCTCACCGACGAAGGCGAGCACGGGGCAGGTGATGTCGTTGAGCGTGACCAACTGTCCGTTGATTGCGAATCCGCCCGACATCAACCGGTTGTGCGCGATGAACTGCTTGAGCAGTTCGGACACCGCCGGCCCGGACCAGGCGATCCAGCCTTCGGAGTCGAGGAAGCGGCGCTGCTGTTCCCGCGGCAGCAGCGCTTCGCGGTCGTGCAGTTGCCGGACGAAGTCGACGCGCGCCTTGGCTGTCTTCAACGGGTCGAGCATCTGGAAGCCGGTGCGCGCCATCCAGCCCTGGATGTCCAGCCGGTTGAAGACGTGGTCGGCCATGAAACCGGCGGCGACCGCCCCGAGGTTGGGCGGGATGCCCATCGGCAACGCCGCCAACGTGTCGACAGGTGCCCCGAACGCGACGATGCTCGCCAGGTCCTTGGACTTGCGGTAGGCGGCCGCCTGATAGGCGAACATCCCGCCCTGCGAATACCCGGCCAGGTGCACATCACGACCGGTTTCGGCCTTCACGGTGTCGATGGCCTCGGACAGTGCCACGACATGGTCGGTCAGCGTGCGGCGCATGCCGCCTTCGACCTTGTCGGGTTCGCCGAAGTCGATCACCCACGGATCCAGGTCTGCGTTGTGCAAGATGCCGACCGCGCCGTCCTCCCGGGTGACGTCCCACATGTTCGCCGACATCATCATCGGATGAACCATGAGCACCGGCGGGCCGGCCTTCTTGCGGAGCCGGCTGTCCGGCGGGAAGTAGCGCCGCAGCCGGTACATCGGCACGGTCTCGACGGTCTGGAACGGCGAGGGCACCGACTCGGTCTCCAGGCCGCCCAGCCGTAACACTTCCAGGCCGTTCTGTGCGGTGGCGACCAACCGCCCGACCGGCCGCAGGATCGGCCCGGCCACCGCGGAAAGATTCAGGTCCACCGGCGCTCCCCTAGTGTCTCGTGCGGCGTCGCCCCCGACGGCCTGCACATCATGGCACATGCCGCGCACCGACCTGCCGGGCTTGGGCATCCCGATTCCGGGTGCAACTAAGGTCGGCCGGATGGCACACCTGCTCGGCGCCGAGTCACTGCGTCTGGAATATCCGACGCGGGTGGTATTCGACTCGGTGACGGTCGGAATCAACGATGGTGACCGGATCGGCATCGTCGGGCGCAACGGGGACGGCAAGTCGAGTCTGCTCGGCCTGCTGACCGGGCGCATCACACCCGATGCCGGGCGAGTGACACGGCGCAGCGGACTGCGCGTCGGAACCCTCGAACAGGCCGACACACTCGACGAAACACGAACTGTCGGTTGGGAACTCGTCGGAGACCGAGCCGAGCACGAGTGGGCCGGCGACGCCCGGATCCGCGATGTAGTGGGCGGGCTCGTCGCGGACATTGCCTGGAATGCCCGGGTTTCCACGCTCTCGGGCGGCCAACGGCGCCGGGTGCAACTGGCCGCGCTGCTGATCGACGAGTGGGACGTCATCGCCCTCGACGAACCGACCAACCACCTCGACATCCAGGGCATCACCTGGCTGGCCGCCCACGTGAAGGAGCGCTGGGCGCGCGGGGCCGGCGGCCTGCTGCTGGTGACCCATGACCGCTGGTTCCTCGACGAGGTCGCCACCACCACGTGGGAAGTGCACGACGGGATGGTGGAACCGTTCGAAGGCGGGTACGCCGCCTACATCCTGCAGCGCGTCGAACGCGACCGGATCGCCGCGGCCACCGAGGCCAAGCGGCAGAACCTGATGCGCAAGGAACTGGCCTGGCTGCGGCGCGGGGCGCCGGCACGGACCTCGAAGCCGAAGTTCCGCATCGACGCCGCCAACGCCCTGATCGCCGACGTCCCGCCGCTGCGGAACACCACCGAACTGGCCAAGCTGGCGACCGCCCGCTTGGGCAAGGACGTGATCGACCTGCTGGACGTCTCAGTCTCCTTCGGCGGGCGCACGGTGCTGCGCGACGTCGAATGGCGCATCGGCCCCGGCGAGCGGACCGGGATCGTGGGCGCGAACGGCGCCGGCAAGTCGACGCTGCTGGGTTTGATCGCCGGCACGGTGACGCCCGACTCCGGCCGGGTCAAGCGCGGCAAGACGGTCCGCCTGGCGATGCTCGACCAACAGGCCGGCATCCTCGCCGACATCGAGGGTGACCTGGTCCGTGACGTGCTGGGCCGCCTGCAAACGACGTTCGTCGTCGAGGGTAAGGAGGTCACCCCCGCACAGTTGCTCGAGCGTCTGGGCTTTGGGCGCGAACACCTTTCGGCACGGGTGGCCGACCTGTCCGGCGGGCAGCGCCGTCGCCTGCAGTTGATGCTGACCCTGTTGGCCGAGCCCAACGTGCTGATCCTGGACGAGCCCACCAACGACGTCGACACCGACATGCTCACCGCCACCGAGGATCTGCTCGATTCGTGGCCGGGCACGTTGATCGTGGTCTCCCACGATCGCTACCTGCTCGAGCGGGTCACCGACCAGCAGTACGCGATCATCGACGGACGGTTGCGGCACCTGCCCGGCGGAGTCGACGAATACCTGCGGCTGACATCGCACGCCGTGGCTACCCCGGACCCGGCCGGCAAGGTCCAGAACGGTTCGGGCGCTGGTTCGGGTTCAAAGGCTTATGCCAACCGCAAGGAACTGGCGGCCGTCGAACGCAAGCTGGAGAAAATGAGCGATCGCATCAACGCATTGCACGTCGAGATCGCCGACCACGACCACAGCGATTACACCGGTTTGGCGGCACTCACCGAGCGGTTGCGGACGCTGGAAGCGGAACACACCGAACTGGAGGACCGCTGGCTGGAGCTCTCCGAGGACGTGGGGTGACTAATCAGCTTCGCCTGCGACGGCACGCCGAATGGTGAACAGCCGGACCAGGAAGGCCTCCTCGTCCAGCTTCTTGCGGCGCAGCCAGCCGGTGACCTCGAAGTTGCACTTGCTGGCGTTGCATGAAGGGCACGCCGGCACCACATTGGCCAGGGTGTAGCGGCCGCCCCGGGAAATCGGGAGCATGCAGTCCTTCTGCAGATCCGTTGCCGCCGCCCCGCAATAGGCGCAGCCGTTCCACGCGTCTTTCAGCGCGGCCCACTGGGCGTCGGTCAGGTCATGCTCGACCTTGGCCATCCGGCGTTTGCGGCGCCGCGCATAGACGGCTGACCTGCTGCGGGATACCACCCGAACAGGGTATGCCCGAACGCATGGAAAATCCGTCAGCCGCGCTCGGCGTGGCGCGGGAACTCTAGCGGCGCAGCCGGATTCGCAGCGCCGCTTCGGTCTCGCGAACCACATTGAGCTGCTTGGCCACCTGCACCGGCGCGGTGCCGCCGCGGGCGTTTCGCGCGTTGACGGAGCCTTCGACGGTGAGCACCTCGCGCACCTGCGGGGTCAGCGCGGGGTCGATGCCCGCGAATTCCTCGTCGGTGAGTTCGTCGAGTCCGACGCCGCGCTGTTCGGCCGTCTTCACCGCCGCGCCCGCCGCTTCGTGCGCGATCCGGAACGGAACCCCTTGGCGCACCATCCATTCGGCGATGTCGGTGGCCAGGGTGTAGCCGGCGGGCGCCAGCGCCGCCATCCGGTCCTCGTCGAACCGCAGCGTGCCGACCAGGCCGGCCATCGCCGGCAGCAGCAGCTCCAGCTGCGCCACCGAGTCGAACACCGGCTCCTTGTCCTCCTGCAAGTCCCGGTTGTAGGCCAGCGGCTGCGCCTTGAGCGTGGCCAGCAGCCCGGTGAGGTTGCCGATGAGGCGCCCGGACTTGCCGCGAGCGAGTTCGGCGATGTCGGGGTTTTTCTTCTGCGGCATGATCGAACTGCCGGTCGACCAGGAGTCGTGCAGGCGCACATAGCCGAATTCCGTTGAGCTCCAGATGATCACGTCTTCGGCGAGCCGGGACAGGTCGACGGCGATCATCGCGAAGACGAAGGCCGCCTCGGCCGCGAAGTCGCGGGCGGCGGTGGCGTCCACCGAGTTGTCGGCGGCCGCCCGGAAGCCCAGCTCCTCGGCGATGGCGTCGGGATCGAGTCCCAACGACGAGCCGGCCAGCGCGCCGGAACCGTACGGCGAGACGGCGGTGCGGTCATCGAAGTCGGCGATACGGTCCACGTCGCGCAGCAGCGGATGCGCGTGGGCCAACAGATGATGGGCCAGCAGGATCGGTTGCGCGGACTGCAGATGCGTCTTGCCGGGCATGATCGCGGTGGGATGCGCGGCGGCCTGAGTGGCCAACGCGTCGACGACCGACAGCACCCCGTCGGCGACCCGGCGCACGGCGTCGCGCAGCCACATCCGGAACAGCGTGGCGACCTGGTCGTTTCGCGACCTGCCGGCACGCAGCCGGCCACCGAGGTCGGGTCCGACCCGGTCGATCAGACCGCGCTCGAGCGCCCCGTGCACGTCCTCGTCGGCGGCCGTCGGCAGGAAGCTGCCGTCGGCGACATCCGACCCGAGGCTGTCCAGCCCGGCGAGCAGTCCGTCGCGCTGATCGTCGGTCAGCAGTCCGGCCCGGTGCAGAACGCGGGCATGGGCTTTCGACGCGGCGACGTCGTAGGGCGCCAGCACCCAGTCGAAATGCGTCGACTTGCTCAGTGCGGCAAGGGCATCCGACGGTCCGCCCTCGAACCGGCCGCCCCACAGGGCGCCCTCGTTGGTGCTCATCGAGCTTCCGCGCTCACAGGCCGAGGTCCCGTTTGGCGGAGATCTTGGAGCTCAGGCCGTGCACATGCACGAAGCCTTTGGCGCTGGACTGGTCGAAGGTGTCGCCCTCGTCGTAGGTGGCCAGGTTGAAGTCGTACAGCGACTCCGGGCTGCGCCGGCCGTTCACCGCGATGTGCCCGCCGTGCAGCACCATCCGGATCTCTCCGGTGACGTGCTCCTGCGTCTCGGCCACGAACGACTCGAGTGCGCGTTTCAGCGGCGAGAACCACAGGCCGTCGTACACCAGCTCGCCCCAGCGCTGATCCGTCATCCGCTTGAAGCGGCCGAGTTCGCGCTCCAGGGTGACGTGCTCGAGTTCGCTGTGCGCGGTGATGAGCGCCATCGCGCCGGGCGCCTCGTAGATCTCCCGGCTCTTGATGCCGACCAGGCGGTCCTCGACGACATCGAGCCGCCCGCAGCCCTGTTCCCCGGCGCGCCGGTTCAGTTCGACGACGGCCTCCAGCACCGTCACCGGCCGGCCGTCGATGGAGATCGGCACACCCTTCTCGAAACCGACGATCACCTCGTCGGGGGTGTTCCAGTTCAGCGTCGGGTCCTGGGTGTAGTCGTAGACGTCCTTGGTCGGCGCGTTCCACAGGTGCTCCAGGAACCCGGTCTCCACCGCCCGGCCCCACACGTTCTGGTCGATCGAGAACGGCGAGCGTTTCGTGACGTTGATCGGGATGGCGTTCTCCTCGGCGAACGCGATGGCCTTCTCGCGGGTCCAGGCGTAGTCGCGGACCGGGGCCAGCACCTCCAGATCCGGTGCCAGCGAGGCGAATCCGACCTCGAAGCGAACCTGGTCGTTCCCCTTGCCGGTGCAGCCGTGCGCCACGATGGTGCCGCCGAACTCGCGGGCGGCGCTCACCAGGTGCTTGACGATCAGCGGCCGGCTGATCGCGGACACCAGCGGGTAGCGGTCCATGTAGAGCGCGTTGGACTTGATGGTGGGCAGGCAGTACTCGTCGGCGAATTCGTCCCGGGCGTCGACCACGACGGCTTCGACGGCCCCGCACTCCAGAGCGCGCTGACGCACCACCTCCATGTCCTCACCGCCCTGGCCCAGGTCGATGGCGACGGCGACAACCTCTTTGCCGGTCTCCTTGCCGATCCAGCTGATGGCCACCGAGGTGTCCAGGCCACCGGAGTACGCCAGGATGACGCGATCGGACATGGGTGAAACTCCTTCGGTTCAGGTGTTACTGCAGGTTTTCAAACGTCTGGGCGAGTTCGGCGCCGGTCATCGGCTCGCGGGCGACCACCAGCACCGTGTCGTCACCGCCGATGGTGCCCACGACGTAGGGCAGGGCGGCCCGGTCGATGGAGCTGGCCAGGTACTGGGCGGCGCCGGGCGGGGTGCGCAGGACGGCCAGGTTGCCGCTGGCGTCGGTGGACACCAGCAGCTCACCGAGCAGCCGCGACATCCGCTCGGTGCCGCCGGAGACCCCGCGCAACGGGCTGCCGTCCTCGGGTACCACGTAGATACCGGTGCCGCCGTCGGCGCCGCGCAGTTTGACGGCGCCGAGTTCCTCGAGGTCCCGGGACAACGTCGCCTGCGTGACGTCGATGCCCTCGCCGGCGAGCAGGGCGGCCAGTTCGGCCTGGCTGTGCACCTCGCGCGCCGACAGCAGGGCGACGATGCGGGCCTGCCGGCCGGCTCGGGTGGCGGCCACCTCGGGGGTGGTCTTGGAACTCATTCCGCGTCCCGGGCGACGTCGAGGATGCCGGGCAGCGCCGTGACGAAGCTGTCCAGCTGGGTTTCGGTGACGATGAGCGGCGGGGCCAGCCGGATCACCTCGGGCGCGGCCGCGTTGACCAGGAACCCGGCGTCGCGGGCGGCGGTTTCGGCGGCTTTGGCCTTGGCCTCGGTGAGCACGATGCCCTGCAGCAGGCCGCGGCCCCGGACATGGTCGACGAGCGGATGACCGAGCGCCTCGATGTCGTGCTGCAGGTTCTTGCCCAGGGCGGCGGTACGGGCCACCAGGTCGTCGGCGGCCAGGGTGCGCAACACCGCGCCCGCGGCGGCCGTGCACACCGGGTTGCCGCCGAAGGTGCTGCCGTGCAGGCCCGGTGTCATCAGGTCCGCCGCGGCGCCGACGCCGATGCACGCGCCGATGGGCAGTCCGCCGCCGAGCCCCTTGGCCAGGGTGATCACGTCCGGCGTGATGCCGTCGTGCTGGTGAGCGAAAAACGTTCCGGTGCGCCCAATTCCGGTCTGCACCTCGTCGAGCACAAGCAGCGCTCCGTGCGCCGCGGTGATCTCCCGCGCGGCGGCCAGATAGCCGGACGGCGGGACGACGACGCCGCCCTCCCCCATGATGGGCTCGAGGAACACCGCGGCGGTCTCGTCGCTGACCGCGGCCCGCAGGGCGGCGGCGTCCCCGTACGGCACGAAGGTGACCTCGCCGGGCAGCGGTTCGAACGGGGCCCGTTTGGCGGGCTGACCCGTCAGCGCCAGCGAGCCCATGGTGCGGCCGTGGAATCCACCCTCGGCGGCAACGAGTTTCGTGCGGCCGGTCAGCCTGCTGATCTTGAAGGCGACCTCGTTGGCCTCGGTGCCGGAGTTGCAGAAGAACACCCGGGCGGTGTGCTCGCCGCCCAGTTGCGCGACCAGCGCCTCGGCCAGGGCGATGCCGGGTTCGGTGGCATACAGATTCGAGGTGTGGCCCAGGGTGTTCAGTTGGGCGGTGACCGCTTCGATGACCGCCGGATGCCGGTGACCCAGCAGGTTCACGGCGATGCCGCCGAGCAGGTCTAGGTAGGTCTTGCCGTCCGGGTCGGTGACCACCGCGCCGTCGCCGGTGGCCAGCGCCAGCGCCGGGGTGCCGTAGTTGTCCATCATGA
>CAZTAA010000054.1:12752-27270 GCA_964611465.1 uncultured Mycobacterium sp.
GCGCCGTCGCCGGTGGCCAGCGCCAGCGCCGGGGTGCCGTAGTTGTCCATCATGATCGCGGCCCAACGCTGTTGCAGCTCTTGGTTTTTCGTCATCACGGCATACCCCCATGGCTCGGTTCCTCACCGGAACTCGTTCCTCGTTCCGGTTTCGTCGCCGAGCGGCCCACGACCTTGGTTCCGGTGCCCTCGTTGGTGAACAGTTCGACCAGCACGCAGTGCTCGACCCGGCCGTCGATGATGTGGGCGCTGGGCACCCCGCCGGCGACGGCCCGCAGGCAGGCCTCCACCTTGGGCACCATGCCGGATTCCAGCCGGGGCAGCAGTTGGGCCAGCGCGCCGGTGTCGATCTCGGTGACCAGTGAGTCGCGGTTGGGCCAGTCGGTGTAGAGGCCTTCGATGTCGGTGAGCATCACCAGCTTCTCCGCGTCCAGGGCTTCGGCCAGCGCGGCGGCCGCGGTGTCGGCGTTGATGTTGTGCACGATGCCGTCGGCGTCCGGGGCGATGGTGGAGACCACCGGGATGCGGCCCGCGCCGATGAGATCCACCACGGCGTCGGTGTTGACGTGGTCGACGTCGCCGACCAGGCCGATGTCGGTGTCCACCCCGTCGACGGTGACACTGCGCCGGACCGCGGTGAACAGCTGTGCGTCCTCGCCGGTGATGCCGACGGCGTAGGGGCCGTGCGCGTTGATCAGGTTGACCAGTTCGCGGCCGACCTGACCGAACAGCACCATGCGGGCCACGTCGAGCACCTCGGGGGTGGTGACGCGGAAGCCGCCCTTGAAATCGCCCGCGATGCCGAGGCGTTTGAGCATCGCCGAGATCTGCGGACCGCCGCCGTGCACCACCACGGGATGGATGCCGCAGTTGCGCAGGAACACCATATCGGCGGCGAAGGCGGCCTTGAGCGTCTCGTCGGTCATGGCGTTGCCGCCGTACTTGACGACGACGATGCGGCCGTGCAGTTGTTTGAGCCACGGCAGGGCCTCGGCCAGGACGGTCGCCTTGGTGCTGGTCTTCGTCGATGCGCCGGTCATGAGCTGTAGGCCGAGTTCTCTTCGACGTAGGCGTGCGACAGGTCGGTGGTGCGCACGGACGCGGACACGTCGCCCAGCCCCAGGTCCACCGTGACGTCGATGTCGGCGCCGGACAGGTCGACGTCGCGGGCGCCGGGAGCGCCGACGCCGTCGACACACACCGGTGAACCGTTGAACGACACCGAGATCCGGTTCGGATCGAGGGTGACGGGCGCGATCCCGACGGCGGCGAGCACCCGGCCCCAGTTCGGGTCGGAGCCGAACAGCGCGGTCTTGACCAGGCTGTCGCGGGCGATGGCCCGCGCGCACACCACGGCGTCGTCTTCGGTGGCCGCCCCGGAGACGGTGACGGTGACCCGCTTGGTGACGCCCTCGGCGTCGGCCTGCAGTTGGGCGCACAGGTCGTCGCAGACCCGCCGGATCGCGTCGTCGAGTTCGTCCTGGCTGGGGGTGATCGCGCTGGCGCCGGAAGCCAGCAGCAGCACGGTGTCGTTGGTCGAGCAGCTGCCGTCGACGTCGAGCCGATCAAAAGTCACCGAGGTGGCCTTCCGCAGCGCGGCGTCCAGGGCGGCGGGTTCGGCGACGGCGTCGGTGGTGATGACCACGAGCATCGTGGCCAACGACGGGGCCAGCATCCCGGCCCCCTTCGCCATGGCGCCCACGGTCCAGTTGTCCCTGTGGTGCAGCGCAACCTGTTTGGGCACGGTGTCGGTGGTCATGATGGCCCGGGCCGCTTCCTCGCCGCCGGTCAGGCCGCCGGCCATCTCGTGCACGATCTCGGTGACGCCGGCGAGCACCTTGTCCATTGGCAGCCGGTCACCGATCAGGCCCGTCGAGCACACCGCGACCTCGATGGGCCCGGTCTCGGTGCCCCACTCCGACAGCGCGGCGGCGACGGCCTCGGCGGTGGCGTGGGTGTCCTGGAAGCCGCCCGGGCCGGTGCAGGCGTTGGCGCCGCCGGAGTTCAGGATCACCGCACGCAACCGGCCGGTGGTCAGCACCTGTTGGCTCCACAGCACGGGTGCGGCCTTGACCTGGTTGCGGGTGAACACGCCGGCGGCGGCGTAGTCGGGGCCCTCGTTGAACACCAGGGCGAGGTCGAGCTTCCCGGAGGCCTTGATGCCCGCGGCGATTCCGGTGGCGCGGAAGCCTTCCGGCGCCGTCACCCCCTGGGTGCGCAGCAGTCGGGACGCCGAGGTGCTGTCAAAGGCCGGTCCCGTCACGGCGCCACCCCCACGGTCGACAGTCCCTCGGTTTCCGGCCAGCCCAGCGCCAGGTTCATCGACTGCACCGCGGCTCCCCCGGTGCCCTTGACCAGGTTGTCGATGGCGCACACGGCGACGAACGTCCCCGCCGCTTCGTCGACGGCGACCTGGAGTTGGGCCGAGTTCGAGCCGATCACCGCACCGGTCAGGGGCAGCCGGCCCTCGGGCAGCAGATGGACGAAAGGCTCTGCGTCATAAGCCTTTTCGTAGGCGACGCGGATGTCGGGCAGCGCGGCGGCGGTCGGTGCGGTGCAGGTGGCCAGGATGCCCCGGGAAGTCGGGATGAGCACCGGGGTGAACGACACCGTCACCGGCCGGTCGGTCACGGCGCGCAGCCCCTGGGCGATCTCGGGGGTGTGCCGGTGCACGCCGCCGATGTTGTAGGCCCGCGCGGAGCCGATCACCTCGGCGGCCAGCAGGTCCACCTTGGCGGCACGTCCGGCGCCGGACGTGCCGCTGACCGCGACCACCGTCACGGCGGGTTCAACGAGGCCCGCGGCGACGGCCGGCAATAGCGCCAGCAGCGCCGCGGTCGGATAGCAGCCGGGGACCGCGATCCGGGTGGCGCCCCGCAGGGCGTCCCGGCCGCCCGGCAGTTCGGGCAGTCCGTAGGGCCAGCTGCCGGCGTGGGCGGACCCGTAGAACCGCTCCCAGTCCGCGGCGTCGGACAGCCGGAAGTCGGCACCGCAGTCGATCACCACGGTGTCCGGGCCGAGTTGCTCGGCGATCGCGGCGGAATGTCCGTGCGGCAGCGCCAGGAAGACGACGTCGTGGCCGCGCAGCGCGTCGATCTCGGTCGGTTCGAGGGTGCGCTGCGCCAGGGGCAGCAGGTGTGGGTGGTGCTCGGCCAGCGTGGTGCCGGCACTGGATGCGGCGGTCAGCGCGCCGATGGCGAGCCGGCCGTCGGCGAGGGCCGGGTGCCCGAGCAGCAGCCGCAGGATCTCGCCGCCGGCATATCCGCTTGCGCCGGCCACCGCCACCGAAACCATGGCGACCATACTTGCATTTTTATGCATCTAGACGCAAACGCATTCGTCGGCGGTAATCGGCGTGCGATCAGCCCCGGCCTGGACTAGCGGCGTTGCTCGGCGCCAACCGCCTGGGCGGCGGCCGCGACCGCCGCGTCGCGCGCCTCGCTGGCCTCATCCTCGGTCAGCGTGCGGTCGGCCGCCCGGAACCGCAGCGCCAGCGTCAGCGACTTGCGGCCGTCCCCGATCTGCGGCCCGACGTAGACGTCGAACAGCTCGACATTCTCGAGCAACTCATCGGCGCCGACCCGCACCGCGTCGATGACGGCCTGAGCGGGGACGTCCGCGTCGACCACCAGGCTGAGGTCCTGGAACACCGCCGGGAAGGGCGAGACCCGGGGCGCGGGCAACGTGTCGGCGATCGGGATGGCGTCCAGCTCCAGTTCCGCCGCGCAGGTGCCCTTCGGCAGGCCCGCGCGTTCGATGACGGCGGGATGCAGCTGACCGGCGAATCCGACACTGACCTCGCCGACGAACACCTCGGCGCACCGCCCCGGATGCCAGGGCAACCGCTGCGCGGAACGCAGGGTCACCTCGACACCGCAGGCCCGCGCGATGGTGCGCACCGCTTCGAATGCGTCGGCGGCCTCGACGGGACGTCCGGGGCCCCACGGCCCGCGTGGCTCGCGCAGCCCCGTCAGTGCGACGCCGACATGCTGCGGCTGCCGGGGCAGCGACGCGTCCAGTTGCGCGATCTCGGCGTCGGTGGGCCGGCGGTGCGTGGGAATCCGTTCGACGGCCGCGGTGTGCGGGGTGGGCAGCACCACCTGAGCGATGGAGAACAGCGAGACATCGGCAGCGCCGCGGGACACGTTGCGGCCCAAGGCTTCCAGCAGCCCGGGCAGCAGGGTGGTGGCCAACTCCGGCCGGTCGGCTTCCAGCGGGTTGACGACGGCGGCGGTGTCGCGGCGGGGATCGTCGCCGGCCAGTCCCCACGTGTCGAACACCCCGGCGGGCAGGAACGGGGTCGGCAGGATCTCCACGTAGCCGGCCAGTGCCAGAGACTTGCCGACCGCCCGGCGGCGCTTCTGTTCGGCGGTCAGCCCGCGCCCGGCCGGGGCGGACGGCAGCACCGACGCAATCACGTCGAGGCCCTCCAGGCGCAACACCTCCTCGACCAGGTCGGCCGGTTCCACCAGATCGGGCCGCCAGCTCGGCGGGGTGACCTCGAGCAGCCCGTCGGGCAGCTCGTCGACCCGCGCACCGACCTGCCTGAGCCGCGCGACGACCGCCCCGGGCGGGTAGCCGAACCCCGCCGTGCGGTCGGGCATGTCGACGGCCATCCGCAGCGCCGGTGGCGACCAGTCCGCGCGCGGCGGGTCGCCGCGCCAGTCCGTCAAAGCGGGCTCAGCGGTCCCGCCGGCGATCTCGGCCAGCAGCCGGGCGCACCGGTCGATCGCCGCCACCGACACCGCAGGGTCCACCGCACGCTCGTAGCGCCGGCCCGCCTCGCTGACCAGATGCAGCCGACGCTGGGTGCGTGACACCGCGGCCGGATCCCATACCGCGGCCTCCAGCAGCACATCCGTTGAGCCGTCGGTGATCTCGGTGCTGCCGGCACCCATCACCCCGCCGATCGCCGCTGTCCCGGTGTCGTCGACGATCAGCACGTCGGCGGGATCGAGGGTGCGTTCGACGTCGTCGAGGGTGACCACGGTCTCCCCCGGTTCGGCGAAGCGGACCCGGAAGCCGCCGCGGATGCGGTCCCGGTCGTGGGCGTGCATCGGATGGCCGAGTTCGACCATCACGTAGTTGGTGACGTCGACCGCCGGCGAGATCGGCCGGATGCCGCACAACATCAACCGGCGCCGCAACCACCACGGCGAGGGTGCGTCCGGGTCGATGCCGGTCACCGGGCGCAGCGCGAAGCGGCGCACCCCGGTGCCCGGGTCGACGCTCAGGGGCCAGGCTTCACCCTCGGCGGGCAACGGCGCAACGTCGGCGGGATCGACGAAATCGAGGTCGTAGGCGCAGGCGATCTCCCGGCCGATACCGCGCACCGACAGGCCGTACCCCCGGTCCGGGGTGATGGCCAGGTCGAAGACCACGTCGTCCAGGCCGAGCACGTCGATGCCCGAATCGCCGGGTTCTGCGGTGCCGGGCGGGAACACCATGATCCCCGAGTGGTCGGCGCCCAGGCCCAGTTCGGCGGCCGAGCAGATCATGCCGTCGGAGGTCCGGCCGTAGGTCTGGCGCGAGGCGATCCGGAAGTCGCCGGGCAGCGTGACGCCGGGCAGTGCCACCACCACGAGATCGCCGACAGCGAAATTCGTTGCCCCGCAGACGATGTCGCGAGGCGTGGCCTCTCCGACATCCACCCTGCAGGCCCTGATGGGTTTCTTGAACTCGGTGAGTTCCTCGATCTCGACGACGCGGCCCATCGTCAGCGGCCCGCTGACGGGGCCCAGCCTGATGACGTCTTCGACCTCGTGGCCGATGCGGATCAGCGCGGCCTCCAGGTCCTCGGGCGGCACATCCCACCCCGGTGCGCCGGCCTGCACCACCTCGCGCAGCCAGCTGTAGGGAACCCGCATCAGGCACCGACCCCGAACGGCAGCGAGAACCGGACGTCGCCCTCGACCATGTCGCGCATGTCGGGTATCCCGTTGCGGAACTGCAGGGTGCGCTCCAGGCCCATGCCGAACGCGAAGCCCGAATACTCGTCGGGGTCGATTCCGGCGGCGCGCAACACATTCGGATTCACCATGCCGCAGCCGCCCCACTCGACCCAGCCGGCGCCGCCCTTCTTGCCGGCGAACCAGATGTCGACCTCCGCGGACGGCTCGGTGAACGGGAAGAAGTGCGGACGGATCCGGGTCCGCGCCTCGGGTCCGAACTCCGAGCGGGCGAAGGCGTCCAGCGTGCCCTTCAGATGCGCCATCGTCAGGCCGCGGTCCACCGCCAAACCCTCCACCTGGTGGAAGACCGGGGTGTGGGTCGCGTCGAGTTCGTCGGTGCGGAAGGTGCGCCCGATCGAGATGATGTAGACCGGCAGCTCACGGGCCAGCAGGGTGCGCACCTGCACGGGCGAGGTGTGGGTGCGCAGCAGCTGCCGGGTGCCCTCTGGTGCGATGTAGAACGTGTCCTGTTCGCTGCGGGCGGGATGGTCGACGGGGAAGTTGAGCGCGTCGAAGTTGAACTGCTCGGTTTCCACTTCCGGCCCCTCGGTCAGCTCCCAGCCCATCGCGACGAACGTGTCCGCGATGTGCTCCGCCAGGATCGTGATGGGGTGCCGGGCCCCGATCGGCTGCCGTGTCGAGGGCAGCGTGACGTCGATGCGCTCGGCCACCAGGGCGGCCGCGTCCCGGTCGGCACGCAGTTGGGCCAGGCGTTCGTCGAACAGTCGCTGGGCGTCGGCCCGGGCGACGTTGACCCGTTTGCCGGCATCGGCGCGGTCGGCCTTGGCGAGGGTGCCGAGCGCCTGCCGGGCCAGCGCCAGCGGCGAGCGGTCGCCGAGGTGCTCGGTCTTGGCGCGGGCCAGTTCGTCGAGGTCGCCGGCCGCGGCGAAGGCGGCACGGGCCGCGTCGACCGCGGCGGTCAGCGCGTCCTCCGAAAGATCAGCCACCCGGCCAGCGCCTCCCTGCCTGTATTCCTGCGAGGTGCCTGTGTGACGACCCCGGTGACGCAAGTGCTGATCATAGGCGGTCGCCGCGCGATACCCTCGCGCGCGTGGTGAGGGCATTGATCATCGCGGCCTTCGGGCTGGGTGCGGCGTTGACGGCGGTATTGGCACTGGTTCTGGATCATCGTTGGTTCGTGATCGCCGTACCGGTCGCGCTGCTGGCGGGTGTCGGGGCGTGGGATCTGCTGCAGACCCGGCACTCGATCCTGCGGGCGTTTCCCGTCATCGGTCACGGCCGGTTCTTGATGGAGACGATCCGCCCGGAGACCCAGCAGTACTTCATCGAGTCCAACACCGACGGCACCCCGTTCGACCGCGAGACCCGGGACATGGTCTACGAACGGGCCAAGGGCACCAAGAGCGACGAACCGTTCGGCACCGAACGCGACGTCACCGCCGTTGGCTACGAATTCCTGCGGCACTCGCTGCGGGCGAAGTTCGCGTCCGATGTCGCGCCCAAGGTGCGTCTGGGCGGACCGGACTGCACTCAGCCGTATGACATTGCGCTGCTCAATGTTTCGGCGATGAGCTTCGGCGCGCTGTCGTCGAATGCCATCCTCGCGCTCAACGGTGGCGCCGCGATGGGCGGTTTCGCCCACGACACCGGCGAGGGCGCGATCAGCCCGTACCACCTGCGCCCCGGCGGTGACCTGATCTGGGAGATCGCCTCCGGCTACTTCGGCTGCCGCACCGAGATGGGTGGGTTCGACGCGGCGAAGTTCGCCGAGAAGGCCGTGTTGCCGACGGTGAAGGCGATCTCGATCAAGTTGTCCCAGGGCGCCAAACCCGGTCTGGGCGGGGTGTTGCCCGGCGAGAAGGTCAGTGCCGAGATCGCCGCGACCCGGGGGGTGCCGCAGGGCCAGACGGTGATCTCGCCGCCGGCTCACACCGCCTTTCGCACCCCGCTGGAGATGATGGAGTTCATCGCGACGCTGCGCCGGCTGTCGGGCGGAAAACCGGTCGGCTTCAAACTCTGCGTCGGCGCGCGCACCGAGTTCCTCTCGATCTGCAAGGCCATGCTGGCCACCGGCATCACGCCGGACTTCGTCATCGTCGACGGTTCCGAGGGCGGAACAGGCGCGGCCCCACAGGAATTCGAGGACCACGTCGGAATGCCGCTGACCGAGGGCCTGATGCTGGTGCACAACGCGCTGGTCGGCGCCGGGCTTCGGGACCGGGTCAAGATCGGCGCCTCGGGCAAGGTCGCCAGCGGCATGGACATCGTCACGCGCATCATCCAGGGCGCGGACTTCACCATGTCGGCGCGGGCGATGATGTTCGCCATCGGCTGCATCCAGGCGATGAAGTGCAACACCAACACCTGCCCGGCCGGGGTGGCGACCCAGGATCCCGGGCTGACCCGTGCGCTGCACGTGCCGGACAAGACCAAGCGGGTCTACAACTTCCAGCGCGCGACGGTCGCCAGCGCCGCCCAGATCGTGGCGTCGATGGGCCTGGACGGCTTCGACGAGTTGAATCCCACCATGCTCAACCGCCGCATCGAGGGTGGACGGATCCGGACCTATGCCGAGCTGCACGAGTGGCTCGCACCCGGCGCCTTGCTCGCGGACACCGCCCCGGATTCGTGGCGGTCGGACTGGGCCGAAGCCAGCGCGGACGAATTCCGCTGAGCCACAGCCGAACTCGAACCCCGGACGTCAGTCTTCGACGGCGCGGTCGTCGCCAATCGGGGCTCGGCGGACAACCAACCGGTACATGGTCAGATCCGGCGGCACACCGCTGGGCCGCGCGGCGAAGACCTGCCGGCGCACCCGCCGAGCCGTCACACCCATCTCGGCCAACCGTCCCGGCGCCAACAGATCCAGCGTGGGTCCGGACACGACGATGCCGCCCTTCACGGCCCGCTCCATCACCCGCGCGGCGATGTTGACGTCGACACCCAGCCAGTCCGAACCGATCCGCTGCGGGCGTCCGGTGTGGATGCCCACCCGCATCCGCGGGGTGTAGCCGTCGACCGACACGTCATCGATGGCGGCTCCGGCGGCCAGCGCCGCGGTGATGGCGACGTCCGGATTGGGAAACACCGCCATCAGGCCGTCCCCCATCCGTTTGACGATGTGGCCGCCGCGGTCCAGCATGGGCGGCTCGATGGCGGCGGCGACCCGGCGCAGCAGTTTGAGCGTCGCGTCGTCACCGGCACGCAGCGACCACGACGAGAATCCGACCAGATCGGTGAAGACGATGGTGGCCTCGGTGTCGGCCCGTCGTCCCGAGATCCGTTCGGTCAGCGCCTGCCAGACCTGCAGGCCGGCGAGACCGACCTCGCGGGAGGCCGCCTCGCGGTCGGGCAGCAGCCGATCGGCGGCCCGGGCGGCCGCGCGGGGACCCCCGACACCCGCGGTCGACAGGGGGTCGCCGAACTCCGGGTCGCCCGGCAGGAAGCGGCGCGCGCGCCGGATGAACGCGATGAGGCCGGGGTTGTGGTTGGTGTCGGACAGCCAGGCCCCGGCGCGCGCCGGGCCGTCGGGTCCGACGGTCGACCGGTCGATCGCGGCGGGTCGAGGGCCGTCGGAGTCCACCCGCGTCAGGGTAGGGGGCGCCGTGCGGCCCGGCAACGACCTTCCCGGGGCAGCCAGAGAATCAGCAGGTCACGGCGGTGATGCGGTGCGGTCGCCGGCGGGTAACGGCTCGGCGTGGCGGGCGCCGAAAACGTAGACAACCACCGTTGTCAACATTATGGTGAGAGCACCCTGCTGGGATTTCAGGAGGACGGATGAAGACACAGCGTCGTGTCCCCGAGGTGACCGAGCACCATGCCGGTCCGGAGCCACTCGGCCCAGATTCGCTGACCTGGAAGTATTTCGGCGACCTGCGAACCGGGATGCTGGGCGTCTGGATCGGCGCGATCCAGAACATGTATCCCCAACTGGGAGCCGGTGTCGAAGAGCACTCGATTCTGCTGCGGGAGCCGCTGCAGCGGGTCGCCCGCTCGGTCTACCCGATCATGGGTGTGGTCTACGACGGCGACCGCGCGGCCCAGACTGGCGCGCAGATCAAGGGGTTCCACAGCACGATCAAGGGAGTGGACACCCAGGGCCGCCGCTATCACGCCCTGGACCCCGACACCTTCTACTGGGCGCACGCGACGTTCTTCATGCTCATCATCAAGGTGGCCGAGTACTTCTGCGGCGGACTGACTGAGGCCGAGAAGCGGCAACTGTTCGACGAGCACGTGCAGTGGTACGCGATGTACGGGATGAGCATGCGGCCGGTGCCGAAAACCTGGGACGACTTCCAGGAGTACTGGGCGCACACCTGTCGCGACCAGTTGGAGATCAACCGGGCCACCACCGACATCTTCACCATCCGCATCCCCAAGCCCAAGTTCGTCCTGATGCCGACACCGTGGTGGGATCAGCTGTTCCGGCCGATGGTGGCCGGCCAGCGCTGGATCGCCGCCGGATTGTTCGAACCGGAACTGCGGGAACGCGCGGGCATGCGCTGGACACCCGGCGACGAGGTGCTGCTGCGGTTGTTCGGCAAGGCCGTCGAGGTGGCGTTCTGGGCGGTGCCCGACGAGATCCGCCTGCATCCGCGGGCGCTGGCCGCCTATCGCCGGGCGGCCGGCCGCATCCCCGCCGACGCTCCCCTGGTCGAGGCGCCGTTCTTCATGGACCCGCCGAAGGACCGCAAGGGGATGCCCCAGCACTACGCTCCGCGGCGCAGGTTACCCTTCCCGGTACCGTCAGTCCCGGCGCCGCCGCTGCCGAAGGACCTCGTCGAACGGGCCGGCTCGCTGGTGCACACGACGTTCTCACTGGCCGGGCTGCGTCCGGCGCGTGGGCGACGGTCGGCGGCCTGAAACACCCTTCCTGACAACCGAATCGAGCAACTGAATGATCGAGTGGTCCGAAGTCGACCTCGCCGTGCGTGATGCCGTCCGTCAGTTCGTGGACAAGGAGGTCCGGCCCCATGTCGACGCGCTGGAGAGCGGCGAGATGGAGCCGTATCCGATCATCCGCAAACTGTTCGCCACCTTCGGCCTGGACGTGATGGCCCGCGAGTCGCTGGACCAGCGACTCGCGAAGATGCGGGACGGATCGGCGTCCGGCGGCGGTGGCGGTGGCGGCGGCATGTTCGGCGGCGGTCCGTCGACCGCCGGCATGGGCTTCATGATGATCAGCGAGTTGTGCCGGGTGTCGATGGGCATCGTCACCGGGATGGGCGTCAGCCTGGGCCTGACGGTGCCGACGATCGCCGGCCGCGGCACGCTGGTCCAGCAAGAGCGCTGGCTGCCCGAACTGGTGACCTACGAGAAGATCGGCGCGTGGGCGATCACCGAGCCCGATGCCGGCTCGGACGCCTTCGGCGGGATGAAGTCGTATGTGGTGCGCGACGGCGAGGACTACATCCTCAATGGCCAGAAGACGTTCATCACCAACGGGCCGGACGCCGACGTCGTGGTCGTCTACGCGAAACTGGACGACGATCCGAGCGTCGACAAGCGCGACCGCAAGGTGCTGACCTTCGTCCTGGATCGCGGAATGGACGGCTTCGTGCAGTCGAAACCGTTCCGCAAGATGGGCATTCACTCGTCGCGCACCGGCGAGCTATTCTTCGACAACGTCCGGCTGGGCCGGGACCGGCTGCTGGGCGAGACCGAGTCGAACGATTCCGGCGACGGTCGGGACAGCGCCCGGTCCAACTTCTCCGCGGAGCGCATCGGGGTGGCGTCGATGTCGCTCGGCGTGATCGAGGAGTGCCTGCGGTTGTGCGTCGACTACGCCAAGAGCCGGACGCTGTGGGGCAAGGAGATCGGGCAGTTCCAGTTGATCCAGCTCAAGCTGGCCAACATGGAGGTGGCCCGAATGAATGTGCGCAACATGCTGTTTCGCATCATCGAGGCCCAGCAGAGCGGTGTGCAGATCTCGCTGGCCGAGGCGTCGGCGATCAAGTACTACTGCTCGCAGGCGGCCACCGATGTCGCCATGGAGGCCGTGCAGTTGTTCGGCGGCAACGGCTACATGACCGAGTACCGCGTCGAACAACTGGCCCGCGACGCCAAGTCGTTGATGATCTATGCCGGCAGCAACGAGGTGCAGATCACCCACGTGGCGCGGGGACTGCTCAGCTAGGACGAGGACCCGGCCTGTCGAATGTCGAGTTATGCCAAGCTTTTTCAGAATTTGCGTGAGATAACTCGACCGTCAGCGGCGCCGGGCGCGTGCGCTCTGGTAGAGGCAGATCGCCGCTGCCGCAGCCACATTGAGGCTTTCGGCGCGGCCCGGCATCTCGATGCGGACCCGTTGGTCGGCCAGCGCCGTCACGTCGTCGGGCAAACCGTGCGCCTCGGGCCCGAACAGCCACGCCGTCGGCCGGCTCAGATCAGCGTCCGCCAGGTCGACGGCGTCGTCCAGGGTGGTGGCCAGCACTGTCAGCCCGGCGCCGCGCAGTGCGGTCACGGCGGCGACGGCGTCGGGTTCGACGATGACGGGCAGGTGGAAGATGCTGCCGGCCGACGCGCGCAGACATTTCCCGTTGTAGGGGTCGACCGCGTGTCCGGCGAGGATCACCGCGTCGGCGCCCATCGCGTCGGCGATCCTGATCACGGTGCCGGCGTTGCCGGGCTCCGAGACGCCGACGGCCACCGCCACCAGATCCGGGGCGGCCGGCAACGCACCCGCCGGCACCTCACACACCGCCACCAGACCCGCCGGAGTCACGGTGTCGGACAACGCTTTCGCCGCCCGCTCGGTGACGAGATGGACCGGGGTGCCGGCGAGCAGCGCGGCGTGCCGGCCGACGGCGGCCTCGGTGCCGAACACCTCGATCGCCAGCCCGCGGTCGATCGCCGCCTGCACCAGATTGGGCCCCTCCGCCAGAAACCGCCCCGCACGACGACGGCCCGTGTGCCGCAGCAGTTTGGCTGCCGCGGCCACACGGGCCGATCGTTCAGTTAGCGGCGGATTCAGGCGGCCTCACCGGACGGCGCGTTGACATCGGCGGGCAGCGCCGCCTTGGCAACCTCGACCAGCGCGGTGAACGCCGCGGCGTCGCTGACCGCGATCTCCGCCAGGTTCTTGCGGTCCACCTCGACACCGGCGGCCTTGAGGCCCTGGATCAGCCGGTTGTAGGTGATGTCGTTGGCGCGGGCCGCCGCGTTGATCCGGGCGATCCACAGTTTGCGGAACTCGCCCTTGCGGGCCCGCCGGTCGCGGTACGCGTAGGTCATCGAGTGCAGCTGCTGCTCTTTGGCCTTGCGGTAGAGCCGCGAGCGCTGGCCGCGGTATCCCTTGGAAGCCTTGAGGACTGTGCGCCGCTTCTTCTGGGCGTTGAGTGCGCGCTTCACGCGTGCCATTGGGGTATTCCTATCTCGTCGGTCTCAGGTCAGGTGGGCTGCGGTCAGCCGTTCAGCATCTTGTTGACGCGTTTGGTGTCGTTGGCGGCCACCACGGTGCGGCCGTCGAGACGGCGGGTCCGGGTGGTGGGCTTGTGCTCCAACAGGTGACGGCGGTTGGCCTTCTGGCGCACGATCTTGCCGGTTCCGGTCTTGCGGAACCGCTTCGATGCGCCGCTGTGGGTCTTGGCCTTGGGCATGGATCCTCAGTTCTGGTTCTTAGGTGGTCGGGTTCTCGTCGGCCGCGGCCGCCGCCTCGGCGGGCGGGTGGGCCGGTGCGTCGGCGTCGTGCGCCGCCTTGGCGCGAGTCTTCGCGCCGCGGTGCGGGGCCAGCACCATCGTCATGTTCCGGCCGTCCTGCTTGGCGGACGTCTCGACGAAGCCGTAGTCGGCCACATCGGCGCCGAGGCGCTGCAACAGCCGGTAGCCCAGTTCGGGGCGGGACTGTTCGCGGCCGCGGAACATGATCGTCACCTTCACCTTCGACCCCGCTTCGAGGAAGCGCACCACGTGACCCTTCTTGGTCTCGTAGTCGTGGTCGTCGATCTTGGGACGCAGCTTCTGTTCCTTGACGACGGTCTGCTGCTGGTTCTTGCGAGACTCGCGCGCCTTCTGGGCCGTCTCGTACTTGTACTTGCCGTAGTCCATGATCTTGCAGACCGGCGGCCTGGCGTTCGGGGCTACTTCGACGAGATCGAGATCGGCATCCGCGGCGACGCGGAGTGCATCTTCGATGCGCACGATGCCTACCTGCTCCCCTCCGGGGCCGATCAATCGGACTTCAGGTACGCGGATGCGCTCGTTGACGCGGGTCTCAGTGCTGATGTGGCCTCCCTGGTTGTGTCCTGCTGGAGACCCAAGCCCGCCGGCATCTGTCGCAAGAACAGAAAAGCCCTGCTCGAAGCAGGGCCCAATGCCGACCAGTCGCGGCGTGCGCCGCCTGCGCACAACGCGCAGATCCGGCGGCGCAGTTATCCTGGCTGCCGGTGACCGGACCGCCGTGCCCTTCGGTTGATGCTGCTGGCAGACGGTGGGAGTGGGACTCCACTTGCTGTCCCGGCCTGGGCCGGAACGGTCGCGGATGCGAGTCTAGCAGCCATGACCGACGATCCAAGAATCCGTGAACTGGCCGAGATTCCGGCCGTCGAGGTCACCGGCCCGGTCCGGTAGCCCGGTCACCGCCCCGTTTTGCCACGCCACCGAATA
>CAZTAA010000055.1:0-6290 GCA_964611465.1 uncultured Mycobacterium sp.
GCGTAGGCCGCCTTGTTGACCGGGCCGCCGAGGTCGAAGCACATCATCAGGCCCAGGATGACGCCGAGCAGGATGACCGAGGCGCCGGTGAGGCTGTTGAGCCAGTTCGTCAGGCCGGAGGTCACCGCGGCCAGCGGACGGCCGAGCAGGAAGAACATCAGCAGGCCGACGATCAGCGACGCCAGCAGCGGAATGATCACCACCGGCATCAGGCCGCGGAACCATTGCGGCACCTTCCACCCGCTGATCCAGAGCGCGGCGAAGCCCGCGATCAGGCCGCCGACGATGCCGCCGATGAACCCGCCGCCCACGAACACCGCCACCGCACCGGCGGTGAAACCCGGTGCGATACCGGGCCGGTCGGCGATCGCGAACGAGATGTAACCGGCGAGCGCGGGAACCAGGAACCCGAACGCCAGCCCGCCGAGGGTGAACAGCACGGCACCGAGGTACTGGGTGAAGCCGCCGGCGGGCAGATTGGTCAGCGAGTTGGTGGTGGCGATGATGTGGGCCAGCGAATCGGACTTGCCCTCCGGCGTGTTCGCGATGTCGTAGCCGGCGAACAGGAAGCCCAGCGCGATCAGCAGACCGCCTGCGGCCACGAACGGGATCATGTAGCTCACGCCGGTCAGCAGGATCTGCCGGGTCCGGGTTCCCCAGCCGACACCGCCCGCCGGTGTGCCGGCATCGGCGGCGGCCGCGCTGCCCTCCACCCGGGCGGCGTTCGGATTGTCCGCCGCGGCAACGGCTTCGGCGATCATCGTGTCGGGCTCGTTGATCGCACGCTTGACCCCCGAAGCGATCACCGGCTTGCCGGCGAACCGTTGCCGGTCCTTGACCCCGACATCGGTGGCGAAGATGACCGCATCGGCGTTCGCGATTGCGTCGGCGCCCACCGGGGTGCTGCCCGATGATCCCTGGGTCTCCACGGTCAGGTCGATCCCGGCCCGTTCGGCGGCCAGCTTGAGCGCGTCGGCGGCCATGTAGGTGTGCGCGATGCCGGTGGGGCAGGCGGTGATCGCCACGATGGACTTCCGTTGTGCCGCAGCGGCGGTCGGTTCGGCCGCGGCGGCCGGGGCCCCGGCCGGTGCGGGGTTGACCACCCCGTCGACGAGGCGGACCACCTCGCCGGCGGAGGACGCCGCCCGCAGGGACTGCACGAACTCCGGGCGCACCAGCGCGCGGGCCAGGCTGGAGAGCAGCTTCATGTGTTCGGCGCCGCCGGAATCCGGCGCCGCGATCAGGAACACGAGGTCCGCCGGGCCGTCGGGGGCGCCGAAGTCGACGGCCGGGTTCAGCCGCGCGAAGCCGATGGTGGGCGTGTCGACGTAGGGGGAGCGGCAGTGCGGGATGGCGATGCCGCCGGGCAGTCCGGTGGCCGACTGGCCCTCGCGGGTCATCGTGGCGGCCGTCAGGCCGGCGGCGTCGCTCGCACGTCCGGCGCCGGCGAGGGTGGCGGCCAGGCGGCCGATCACCGTCTCCTTGTCGGCGCCGGCATCGACGTCGAGCAGCACCAGGTCGGATGTTGTGACGGCGGAGCTGGGATTCGTCATGGGAGACACTTTCTTCGAATTCGGTTGGCGGAAGCGGTCAACGAAGGTTGGGCGTGGCGGAGATCGAGGTGACGGTGACTCCGTCGAGGTTCAGCTCGGCCGGCGAGGGCAGGGCCGAGCCGGGCAAAGCCGCGGCGGCACTGCCGTAGGCGACCGCCATCCGCAGCCGCTCGGCGGGGTCGGCGCCGGCGACGTCGGCCCGTACGTACCCGGCCAGTGACGAGTCGCCGGCGCCCACCGTGCTGCGCGGGGTGATCGGCGGTGGAGTGGCCAGCCAGGCGCCGTCGGAGTCGACCAGCACCGCGCCGGCGGCGCCCAGGGTGGCCAGCACCCCGCTGACGCCGCGGCCGATCAGGTCACGCGCCGCGGCCACCACCGGTTCCGGATCACCCTGCTGGACAGACGATTCCAGCTCCGCCGCCGACCGTCCGGACAGCCCGGCCAGTTCCTCGGAGTTGGGCTTGATCAGGTCCGGCGCGGCCCGGTCGAATGCCGCCGCCAGGGCGGCAAGCGGAGCATCGGAGGTGTCCACGGCGACCCGGCAGTCCAGCGCGCGCAGCCGCGCGACGACACGGGCGTACCAGTCGTCGGGCACGCCGGGCGGCAGTGACCCGGACAGCACCACCCAGCTCGCGGCGGCGGCGCGTTCCAGGACCGCCGCGGAGAGCGCATCCAGTTCGGCGCCGTCGAGCCGGGCACCGGGCTCGTTGAGTTTCGTTGTGGTGCCGTCGGGTTCGGTGATGGCCAGGTTGGTGCGCACGGCGCCCCGGACGGGGACCGGTGCCGCCGGGACGCCGGCAGCGGTCAGCAGCGTCAGGAACGGGTCGGCCGGTGCGGCGGGCAGCACGGCGATCGCGTCGAGGCCGGCCAACGTGAGCGCGCGGGCCACGTTGACCCCTTTGCCGCCGGGTTCGCTGGACACCGACGAAACCCGGTGCACCGCACCGCGGGTCAGCGCGGCGGACAACGTGACCGTGCGGTCGGTGCTGGGGTTGGGGGTGACGGTGACGATCACGACGGGTCCTGCGGGGCGGCGGCCAGAACCACCTCGACGCCGTTGGCGCCGAGTTCGGCGCGGTCGGCAGTGCTGATGTCGGTGTCGGTGACGAGCGTGTCGACCTTGGTGATGGGGGCGAAGCTCACGAACTCCTCCTGTCCGATCTTGGATGAATCGGCGACGGCGACAACGTAATTGGCGCAGTTGACCATGGCGTGCTTGACGGCGGCCTCCTCGCTGTCGGGGGTCGACAGGCCGTGCCGGACGGTGATGCCGTTCGTTCCGATGAAGGCCACGTCGACGCGCATGGTCTCCAACGCCCGAAGGGTCTGCTCCCCGACGGCGGCCTGGGTCAGACCGCGGACCCGGCCGCCGAGCAGCTGCAGGTTCACCGCGGGCAGCGTGGATACCCGCGCGGCGATGGGCACCGAGTTCGTGACGACCGTCAGCTCACGGTCGGTGGGCAGCAGCGCCGCCACCCGGGATGTGGTGGTTCCCGCGTCGAAGAGCACGCTGGAACCGCCGAGCGGGAAGAATTCGGCGGCGGCGCGGGCGATGGCGTCCTTGTGTCCGGTGCGCGTGGCGTCGCGCTCGGCGACACCGGACTCGACGACGTGCAGCGCACGGGTGGGTACCGCGCCGCCGTGGACCCGGCGCAGCAGGCCGGCCCGGTCCAGGATGGCCAGATCCCGGCGCACGGTCTCGGTGGTCACCGAGTAGGCCTCGGCGAGTTCGGCGACGGAGGCGCGGCCGCGCGACATCACCAGTGCGGCGATGGCCTGCTGGCGTTCCTCCGGGTACACGACACTCCAACTTGTTGGCTTTTGTGTGGTTTTGGCCGTTCTGTTGTGTTGCTTTGTGTTGTTTTACGCTTAGTCATGTGGAGTTGTCAAGAATTTCTGTAACCTGCTTCACATGACCACCACGCCCGCGTCCATGTCACCCGCCAGCGCCTCCGGCTCCGTGCTCACCGGGGTGCCGGTCGTTCCCGGAGTCGCATACGGCCCGGTCATCCGGCCCGGTCGGCTGCCGGTGCTCGACACGGTCACGTCGGCTCCGGACGTCGCCGAGGCCGACCGCGACGCCGAGGCGACGCGGTTCCACGCGGCCGCGACGGCGGTCGCCGACCGGCTGCGGGAGCGCGCCGCGCACTCCACCGGATCGGCCTCGGAGGTCCTGGCGGCGACGGCGCAGCTGGCGCAGGACCGCGCCTGGCTGGGCGAGGCCGAGAAGCGCATCAAGGCGGGCGCGCCGGCGGTCCGGGCGACCGCGGAAGCGGTGGCCAAGTTCGCCGACATGTTCACCAAGATGGGCGGCCTGATGGCCGAGCGGGTGACCGACCTGCAGGACATCCGCGACCGCGTCATCGCCGACCTGGCCGGGCTGCCGGAGCCGGGCGTGCCCACCCCCGACGTCCCCTCCGTCCTGTGCGCCGAGGATCTCGCGCCGGCCGACACCGCGGGTCTGGACCCGGCGCTGATCATCGGGCTCGCGACCACACTGGGCGGCCCGACGAGCCACACCGCCATCATCGCGCGCCAACTGGCGATTCCGTGCGTGGTCGCGACTTCCGGGCTCGACGACGTCGCCGCCGGTGAGATGGTGCTGATCGACGGGACCCGCGGCACGGTGCAGATCGCACCGGACGCCGCGGGCGCCACCGCCGCGGTCGAGGCCGCGCAACGGGCCGCCGCGGCGGCCGCGAACTGGTCGGGCCCGGGGGCCACCAAAGATGGTGTGGCCGTTCAGATTCTGGCCAATGTCCAGGACGGCGCGGCGGCGCGGAAGGCCGCACAGACACCGGCCGAAGGCGTCGGCCTGTTCCGCACCGAACTCTGCTTCCTCAACCGCGAGACCGAACCGACCGTCGAAGAGCAGGCGCAGATCTACGCCGAGGTGCTCGAACCGTTCGCGGGCCGCAAGGTCGTGGTGCGCACCCTGGACGCCGGCTCGGACAAACCCCTGAAGTTCGCCAACAGCCCGGACGAGGCCAACCCGGCGCTCGGCGTGCGAGGTATCCGGACGTCGTTCAACAACCAGGCGCTGCTCGAGAACCAGCTCGCCGGAATCGCGGCGGCCGCCGAACGCACCGGGGTGGCGCCGTGGGTGATGGCGCCGATGATCGCCACTCCCGACGAGGCGCGGGACTTCGCCGCCAAGGTCCGCGCCCACCGCCTGAGTCCCGGCGTGATGATCGAGGTGCCCGCGGCCGCCCTGCTGGCCGACCGCATCCTCGAGGAGGTCGACTTCGTGTCGATCGGCACCAACGACCTGGCGCAGTACACGATGGCCGCCGACCGGATGTCGGCCGAACTGGCCACGCTGACCGATCCGTGGCAACCGGGCGTGCTCACGCTGATCGGCATGACCGGCCGCGCGGGTCAGGCCGTCGGCAAGCCGGTGGGCGTGTGTGGCGAGGCGGCCGCCGACCCACTGCTGGCCTGCGTGCTCGTCGGGCTCGGTGTGACGTCGCTGTCGGCGGCATCGGCGGCGGTCAACGCCGTCGGCGCCAAGGTGGCCTCGGTGACGGCCGACCAGTGCCGGGAGGCCGCTGACGCGGTCCTGAGAACCGCCAGCAGCGCCGAGGCCAGGGCCGTGGCCCTTGCCGTCCTCGGCTAGGGAATAATCGGACTGCGGTCCGGTTATAGCGGGTAACTCATCAACAAGGAGGTACCCGAATGCCCGCGATCACCGTCGACTCCAGAACCGCACTGACCCTGCCGAGGCTGTCCGGCCCCGCGCCGGCCGACACCGAGCGGCCCGTGCGGTCGGTGACCACCGGCCCGCGCGGTTACGAGGGGGAGGGCTTTCCGGTCGTGCGCGCGTTCGCCGGCGTCCCCACCGCCGAACTCGATCCGTTCGTCCACATGGATCAGATGGGCGAAGTCGAGTACCTGCCGGGCGAGCCACGCGGCACCGACTGGCATCCGCACCGCGGCTTCGAGACCGTCACGTACATGATCGACGGGGTGTTCGCCCACCAGGACTCCCACGGCGGCGGCGGGCTGATCACCGACGGCGCCACCCAGTGGATGACGGCCGGTTCGGGGATCCTGCACATCGAGACCCCGCCGGCCGAACTGGTCGAAAGCGGCGGGGTGTTCCACGGCATCCAGCTGTGGGTCAACCTGCCCAAGGCGGACAAGTTCGCCGCGCCGAACTACCAGTCCATCGAAGCCGACGCGGTGCGGCTGGTGTCGTCGCCGGATGGCGGTGCGCTGGTGCGCCTGATCGCCGGCTCCGTGGACGGCCAAGCCGGGCCCGGGGCGACGCACACCCCGATCACCTTGGCGCACGCCACGATTCAGCCCGGTGCGCGGCTGAACCTGCCGTGGAACCGCGACTTCAACGCGCTGGTCTACGTGCTGTCCGGCCGCGGCACCGTCGGGCCCGTCCAGCATCCGATCCAACAGGGTCAGCTGGCCGTGCTGGGCCCCGGTGACCGGATCACCGTGGCCGCCGCCGACGGGCAGGACGCCAACCGCCCGGCGCTCGAGGTTCTGCTGCTGGGTGGCAGGCCGATCCGCGAACCCGTGTTCCAGTACGGGCCGTTCGTGATGAACTCCAAGGCCGAGGTGATCGAGGCGATGGAGGACTTCAACGCCGGGCGGTTCGGCGCCGTCCCGGCCAACGGCCTTCGGCCGCACCGGGTTCGGGGCTGACCCACCGGAATCTGTTCAGTGATTCCTGCGAGTTCTTCTCGCACTTCTTCGCGATCACCGCTGAACAGATGGAGAGGG
>CAZTAA010000055.1:6390-27191 GCA_964611465.1 uncultured Mycobacterium sp.
GGGTAGAGCAACTCGAGTTCGCCGAGGTTGGCCGCCACGGTCACCAGGGGCAGCGCGTCGGCCACCGGGTGCTCGGTGGCGGCCGCCTCGGCGCGCAATGCGATCACGAAGTGCTCGGTGATCAGGACACCGGCGATCGGGGCGCTGGTGCGGCCGGACATCCGGTCGGACACTATGGCCGCGTGCGCGTCGAGGACCGTGCGGGTGTTCGGATAGGACCCCGGGCTCGGCGGGGCCGGGATGTCGGCGATCAAGTCGGCGGCCGCGCGCAGTTTGGCGGCCCGGTTGGCCTTGCGCACCAGCGGGGCGCGGTGATCGGCGGCCTCTCCGCTCTCCGAAAGATATTGGCGGACACCGTCATCCACCGTCCGGGCCGCGGTGAGCGCGCGGTGGCTCAGTTCCTCGACCGGCGCCTGGGGCCCACCGTGCGTGATCCGGAAGACCGCCGCCCGCAGGTACTGGGTTCCGACCTCGAAGGCCGACCGGATGGCCGTCGACACCGCGTCCCCCGACCCGCGCGGCCACAGCAGCAGCGAGACGACGACGCCCACCGCGCCGCCGACGGCGATGTCCTCGATGCGGATCAGTCCGACGCGCCAGCCGCTCGGGTGGATCAGGTTGAACACGATCAGCACCAGCATGGTGAACGCGGCCTGGCCGGCCGTGAACGACCAGACGTCCGGGACGAACGCGGCCAGGAACGCCACCACCGGAAGGACGCTCCACAGCACCACCGGGTTCACCCCCATCAGTTCGATCAGCACGCTGCCGATGACGAATCCGAGTGTCGTTCCGATCACCGCGCGGAGCACCTTGGTGCCGGTGGTCAGCGCACTCGACCGCAACACCGACATCGCCGCGAGCACGACCCAGAACCCGTGTTGCACCGGGAACAGATGCGTGGTCGCGACCGCCAGGGCGAGGCCGAGTCCGGTGCGCACGCTGTTCCGCACCACCACCGCGCGCGTCGCCAGATACCCCGACGTGATGCGGGTGATCGCCTGCGTCTCCGACAGCACGCGGACGGCGGCGCCCGTCTCGGGCAGTTCGCGGCCCAGCACGCGTTTCAGCACCGGCCGGGCATCGGCGGCCGCCGCCCCGGCGATGACCCGCCCGGTGATCGCGACGGTCGCGCCGAAGGTCCGGCGGTCCAGCAGTCGCTGGCCCACGGCGACGGCGGCGGCGTCGTCGGGCTCGCCGAGGAGTTCGGCGATGTCCTCGCGGTAGCGGCCCTGGGCCACCGCCCTCAGATCGGTCAGCGCGTCGTCGAGCGCGGCCCGGTCGGGCGCGCGGTCGGCCACCCGGGTCACCCGCAGCAGCCGGGCGCAGGCGGTCAGGACCCGCACGGCGGGATCCCGGATGTCCCCGAGCCGGCCGGCGGTTTCGTCGGTGACCCGGTCGCACAGCCAACCGAGGTCGTCGACGACGCGCACCAGGGCGCGGCTGCCGGCGGTCAGGCCCACCGGCCGGTATTCGCTGTTGACGTAGTTGGCGAACAGGGCGTTCATCGCCGAGTTGACCTCTTTGCCGCTGGACCGTCCGGTCAATCGATGTGCCAGCACCTGGCAGACCCGCGCCGCATGCCGGCGCAGCTCGTCGTGATGGCGCGGCGGCAGGAGGAACAGGGCCGCCGGCACGGCGACGGCGACCGCGATGCACCAGCCCAGCAGGCGTTCCGGAATCGGGCCGGGCGGCGTGCACACGGTCAGGACGAACGGCATCAGGGTGGCCCGGCGCGCCGCGGCGATCGCGGTGCTCAGCACACCGGCGAAGGTGACGCCGGCGCCGAGGACGAACATCGACGTCACCGCCAGCCACGGGATGGGTGAGATCAGCGTTCCCAGCACGATCAGCCCGGCGCCGGCGGACGCCAGACCGGCATAGGCCACCGCACGGCCGCCGCGGTTGCCCGGGAAGTCGACGATGATCAGCATGGCGATCGAACCGAAGATCGCGAACAGCGGTGTCTGTCCGGTGCCGAACAGGAAGCCGACCCCCGCGGCGACGGGAAGTGTGATGCCGGCCCGGGCCGCGCGGCGCACGGCGTCCAGCTCGGGATCTCGAGCTTCGAGCCGGTCCAGCAGGCGCCGCGCCACTGCCGTCACAGCGGTGGCGACGACATCATTTCGGCGGCGCCGACGAGAACCGGCCCGAGTCCAGGGCGTCGAGCAGCTGTCCGACCATCCAGGTCAGGCCGACCATGTCCGGCGGGCGCGTCGACTGCTCGTACCCCACCAGGAGGTACAGCGACCAACTCGCGAACAGCTCGGCCTGCCGGTCGTCATGCAGGAGCTCCAGCGCGGACTCCCGCAGGATCCCGAACCGCAGGTCGTCCACCTCGGACTGGACGGCCCAGACTTTCGGGTCCAGGGCGCTCCACACCCGGACGGCGGCCTCGGCGCCGTGCGGCAGCGCCAGACCGATGTCGAAGATCGCGTCGATGCGGCGGCGCGGATCCGGAATGGTGCGCAGCTGGGCGACCCGCTCCCGGGTGGCCGCCGGGAACCACTCCTCGATGAGTTCGCCCGTGTAGGCCGACCAACTGGAAAAGTAGTGGTAGAACGAGCCGCTGGTGACACCCAGCCGACGGCACACCTCGGCCAGCTTCAGGCCGCCGTAGCCGCGGTCGGCGAGCACATCGAGACCCGTCTCGAAGTACGCCTCCCGGCTCGCGACCGTCACCATAGCCAGCAACGATAATTCGGGATGACGTCGAGTGGCCGAACGGGGTGCAGATCACGGCCATGGCAGACTCGTGGCGTGCCGCAGACCGGGAAGCGGGGGCCTGGCCGCCCGCCAGCAGCTCAGGCCGCAGACACCCGGGACCGGATCTTGCGCGCGGCCCGCGGGGTTTTCAGCGAACTGGGCTACGACGCCGCGACATTCCAGGCCATCGCCGAACGCTCGGATCTGACCCGACCGGCCATCAACCACTACTTCGCGTCCAAGAAGTTGCTTTACGACGAGGTCGTCGAACAGACGAACACGCTGGTGGTCGCGGCCGGCGCCGAACGCGCCCAGACGGCGTCGACGCTGGTCGGCCGGCTCGAGGCGTTCATCGTCGCCGCCGTGCAGGCCGATTCGCAGGACCGCTCCGCGGCGGCGTTTCTGGTGACCGCGGTACTAGAGGCGCAGCGGCACCCCGAGCTCAGGCAGAGCCAGAACGACGCCCTGGAGAACTCTCGGTTGTTCGTGGCGTGGGCGGTCACCGAGGCGATCGACTCCGGTGAGCTGTCCGTCGGCACCGACGTCGAAGCGGTGGTCGAGATGCTGGTGGCGGTGCTGTGGGGAATGGGTTTCTACGCCGGCTTCGTCGGCGGTCACGAGCAGTTGGAGCGGATCACCGAGCAGCTGCGGCTGCTGCTCGAACAGCGGCTCTGGGAGTTCCGGCCGGACGATTAGGTAGCATGGCTATCAAACGTCTGGGCCGGATGGCCCGTTATGTGAGGAACCTCGATGAGCAGCCTGCGGACCGATAGTGACACATGGGACATCGCCACCAGCGTGGGAACGACGGCGGCTCTGGTGGCCGCGGCCCGCGCCGCCGAAACCGAGCTGGCCGAGCCGCTGATCCGGGACCCCTACGCGCGGATCCTGGTCGAGGGCGCCGGCACCGGCGGCGTCTGGGAGCACATGCTCGACGCGTCGGTGGTCGACCAGTTGCAGGACGTCGACCCGGAGATGGCCCGGATCTTCACCCACATGCGTAACTACCAGGCGGTGCGCACGCACTTCTTCGACGCTTACTTCGCCGCCGCGGTGACCGCCGGGATCCGGCAGATCGTGATCCTCGCGTCGGGACTGGACTCCCGCGCCTATCGCATCGAATGGCCCTCGGGCACCGTCGTCTTCGAGATCGACCAGCCCAAGGTGCTGGAGTACAAGACAGCGCTGCTCGACGAGAACGACGTGCATGCCACCGCGGTCCGGCGCGAGGTCGCGGTGGACCTGCGCTTCGACTGGCCCACCGCGCTGAAGGCCGCCGGCTTCGACCCTGGCAAGCCCACCGCCTGGTTGGCCGAGGGCCTGCTGATGTACCTGCCGGCCGACGCGCAGGACCGGCTGTTCGAGAACATCACCGAACTCAGCGCCCCCGGCAGCCGGATCGCGGCGGAGACGGCGGCGATGCGGGCCGACGACCGTCGTGAGGAGATGCGCCAGCGCTTCGCCCGGGTGGCCGAGCACCTCGGTCTGGATCAGACGCTCGACATCGCAGAACTGGTCTACAACGACCCGGACCGTGCCGAGCCGGCCGCCTGGCTGAACCGCGCCGGGTGGCACGCCGAGGCGCATCCGGCCACCGAGGAGATGCGGCGGCTGGACCGCTGGCTGGACATCCCGGGTGCCGACGGCGGTGCCGACAGCGCCGACGCGTTCTCCACTTTCGTGGTGGCCGAACGACCCTGAGCGGCCTCCGGCGGCCTATCGGCCAACCGGACGGTTGGTTAGGATGTCGTCAGGCCGAACTGTTCGGCGCCGCCCGGAAGGACGCATGATGACCACCGATTCGATCCACACCGCCGCGCCCACGCAGGCGGCTCCCGCTTCCGACATCGCCGACGTCGTCGCCGGGGTTCGGCGCGCGTTCGCCTCGGGGCGCACCCGGCCCGTCGAGTGGCGGCGCGCGCAGCTCAAGTCTCTCGAGAAGATGATGACCGAGAACGAGTCGCGCATCGCGGAGGCGCTGGCCACCGATCTGGGTCGCAAGCCCTTCGAGGCATGGCTGGCCGATATCGCCAGCACGGCCGCCGAGGCGCACGACGCCGCCAAGAATGTCGGCAAGTGGACCAAGCGCAAGTACCGGCGGCTGGAGCGGGCCCAGCTGCCCGGCCGCGGCTGGATCGAATACGAGCCCTACGGCACGGTGCTCGTCATCGGCGCCTGGAACTTCCCGTTCGCGCTGACGCTCGGCCCGCTCGTCGGCGCCCTGGCAGCCGGAAACGCCGTGGTGCTCAAGCCGTCCGAGCTGGCGCCGGCGTCGTCGGCCCTGATGGCCGAGCTGGTGCCGAAGTACCTGGACCGCGACGCGGTCGCGGTGGTCGAGGGTGACGGCGCAGTCAGTCAGCAGCTGATCGCCCAGGGCTTCGACAAGCTGTGCTTCACCGGCGGCACCGAGATCGGCCGCCGCGTCTACGAGGCGGCCGCACCGCATCTGACGCCGGTCACCCTGGAGCTGGGCGGCAAGAGCCCGGTGATCATCGCGGCCGACGCCGACATCGACGTCGCGGCCAAGCGCATCGCCTGGACCAAGCTGATCAACTCCGGCCAGATCTGCATCGCGCCGGACTACCTGCTCGTCGAGGCATCGGTCCGCAACCAGTTGGTGGCCAAGATCGGCGAGGCGATCAAGCACTTCCGTTCCCAGGAAACCGGCGGTATGCGCATCGTCAACGAACGGCACTTCGCCCGGCTGACCGCGGCACTGGCCGCGACCAAGGGCACCGTCGCCATCGGCGGCGGATCCGACCCGGCCGCCCTGACGATCGAGCCGACCGTGGTGGTGGACCCCGATCCGGGCGAACCGCTGATGACCGACGAGATCTTCGGCCCGATCCTGCCGATCCTGACCGTCGCCAATCTCGACGAGGCGATCACCTTCGTCAACTCGCGGCCCAAGCCGCTGGCGGCGTATCTGTTCACCAAGACCAAGGCGATCCGGGAACGGGTGATCAGCCAGGTTCCGGCCGGCGGCATGCTGGTCAACCACCTGCTGTTCCAGTTCTCGACGGCGAAACTGCCGTTCGGCGGGGTCGGGCCGTCGGGAATCGGCGCCTATCACGGCAGGTACGGCTTCGAGGAGTTCAGTCACCGCAAGTCCGTCCTGACCAAGCCGACCCGACCCGACCTCGGCGCCATGATCTACCCCCCGTATACAGAGAAGGCGTGGAAACTGGCGCGCAGGCTGTTCTGAGCATGCCGCTACCGGTTCGAAGATCTGAAAGGAAGCTAGATGCCCGGAGTGCAGGATCGTGTCGTCATCGTCACCGGCGCCGGCGGTGGACTGGGGCGTGAGTACGCCCTGACCCTGGCCAAGGAGGGCGCCTGCGTCGTCGTCAACGACCTCGGCGGCGCCCGCGACGGCACCGGTGCCGGACACAACATGGCCGATCACGTAGTGGCCGAGATCAAAGAAGCGGGCGGCCGTGCGGTGGCCAACTACGACTCGGTGGCCGAGGCCGAGGGCGCGGCGAACATCGTCAAGACCGCGCTCGACGAGTTCGGCAAGGTCGACGGTGTGGTCAGCAACGCCGGCATCCTGCGCGACGGCACCTTCCACAAGATGACCGATGAGAACTGGGACGCCGTGCTCAAGGTGCACCTCTACGGCGGCTACAACGTGATCCGCGCGGCCTGGCCGCATTTCCGTGAGCAGAGCTTCGGCCGCGTCGTGGTCGCCACCTCGACCAGTGGTCTGTTCGGCAACTTCGGCCAGGCCAACTACGGCGCCGCCAAACTGGGTCTGGTCGGTCTGATCAACACGCTGGCCCAGGAAGGTGCCAAGTACAACATCAAGACCAACGCCCTGGCGCCGATCGCGGCCACCCGGATGACCGAAGACATCCTGCCGCCCGAGGTGCTCAAGAACCTGACGCCGGAGTTCGTCGCACCGGTGATGGCCTACCTGTGCACCGAAGAGGTGCCCGACACCGGGTCGATCTTCATCGTCGGCGGCGGCAAGGTGCAACGCACCGCGCTGTTCCAGAACGAGGGCGTCACCTTCACCGCACCCCCTTCGGTCGACGACATCGCGGCCCGCTGGTCGGAGATCGACGACCTCTCGAACGCCAAGCAGGCCACGTTCAATCTTCGGTAATCGATGAAAGCCTGTGTAGTACAGGAACTTTCGGGACCGTCGGGCATGTCCTACCTGGACGTGCCCGACGTCGTTCCCGGACCCGGCCAAGTCCTGGTGGACGTCCGCGCGGCGGGTGTCTGCTTCCCCGACCTGCTGTTGAGCAAGGGCGAATACCAACTGAAGGTGCCCGCCCCGTTCATCCCGGGCATGGAGGTCGCCGGCGTCGTGGCCGCCGCACCGGCCGAATCGGGATTCGCTGTGGGGGAGCGTGTTTCGGGATCGTCGATGCTGGGCGGATATGCCGAACAGGTTGCGGTGCCGGCCGCCGGGCTGCGCCGCAGCCCCGCCGAACTCGATGACGCGGAAGCGGTTTCACTGCTCGTCAACTACCACACCATGTACTTCGCCTTCGAGCGCCGCGCCGCGCTGCGACCGGGTGAGACCGTGCTGGTGCTCGGTTCCGCCGGCGGCGTCGGGACCGCGGCCATCCAGGTCGCCAAGGCGCTGGGCGCCCGTGTCGTCGCCGTCGTACACCGCACGGCGGCAATGGATTTCGTGTCATCGCTGGGCCCCGATGTCGTGCTGCCGCTGTCCGACGGCTGGCACAAGGCCGTGCTGGAAGCCACCGGCGGCCGCGGGGTGGACGTCGTCGTGGACCCCGTCGGCGGCGAGGCGTTCGACGACGCGGTGCGCACCCTGGCGCCCGACGGGCGGCTGCTGGTGATCGGGTTCGCCGCCGGCGCGATCCCGTCGGTCAAGGTCAACCGGCTGCTGCTGCGCAACGCCGGCGTGCTCGGGGTGGGCTACGCCGAGTACATCAACAAGGACCCGGCGTCGGCCGCGGTGTTCGCCGACGGTCTGGCCGCCCTGGTGGCGGCCGGGCTCAGACCTCCTGCGCCGGTGCGGTTTCCGTTGTCCGAGGCCGCCGACGCTCTCCGGCTGCTGGACAGTGGCGGGGTGTACGGCAAGTTGGTGCTCGAGCCGTGAGCGCCCTCGGGGTGGTGCTGGTGGCCCTGGTCATCGCGATCGGCCTGGTCGGCATCATCGTGCCGGTGCTGCCCGGCGGGTTGCTGGTGGTCGCGGCCATCGCGGTGTGGGCGTTCGTCGAGAAGAACACCGTCGGCTGGGTGACGCTCGGTATCGCGGCGACGGTGTTCCTGGCCGCGGAGGTGATCAAGTACACCTGGCCGGTCAAACGGATGCGGGCCGCCGAGGTGCGGACGCCGATTCTGGTGGCGGGCGCACTGTGCGGCATCGTCGGCTTCTTCGTCATCCCCGTCATCGGGTTGCCGCTCGGCTTCGTGCTCGGCGTCTTCCTGGCCGAGCTGGCGATCTGTCGTGATGCGGGGCGGGCGTGGACGTCGACCGTGCACGCGCTCAAGGGGGTGGCGCTGTTGGTGGGCGTCGAATTCACCGGCGCACTGCTGGCGGCGATCACCTGGGCGGTCGCCGTTGTGGCGTTCTGATCAGTCGCGCCCCTGCGGCTAGCGGCGTGGGCTGGGTTGCTCGGGAAGTCCAACTCCCCCGGAAACAGCGACGCGGCGCCGAACCCTGTGGTAAGAACCGTCTGTAGAAGTGAGCTGCGTCACATCCGCGGCCGTACGGAGCAGTGCGCCGCGGTGAGTTGGGGACGAGATGCGATCGACCATACGGTTGTTCACACTTCTGGCGGCGATGACCGGGTCGGCCGCCGCGGCACTCTGGGCCTCCCTCAACTACACCGTCGTCGCCTTCGCGTCGGTAACCGCGTTGATCATGGGTGGCACCCAGAATCCGTTGGTCGGCTACGGCCCGCTGGCGCAGTCGAACACCTTCGTCAACAAGTACCTCGGCCTGGTCACCGACAACTACATCAGCTACAGCGTCCCCGCGGACACCACCGTCAACCGGGTCGCCGTCTACACCCCCGAGGAGTTCTGGCCCGCCTACGGGGCGATGACGTTCGATGCCTCGGTGGCAGGTGGCGTCGCGAACCTGAAGACCTGCCTTACCGCCGCTTCGAAGTGTCCGCGAAACGAGGCGTTCGGCATCCCGGCGTCCGGCGACTCCTTCGTGGTGTTCGGCTATTCGCAGAGTGGCCGCATCGTCACCGACGTCAAACGGGATCTGATCGGCCAGTACTCGGGCACCGGGTGGCAGGGCGCGCCGGACGCATCCTTCATGGTGGTCGGCAACCCGGACCGGCCCAACGGCGGGCTCCTGGAAAGGTTTGCCGGACTGTGGATTCCGTTCGCCGACATCACCTTCGACGGGGCGACTCCGACGAACAGCTGCGACCGCGAGGGCTGTCACCTTCCGACCATCGACGTCGCGTACCAGTACGACGGGTTCGCCGACTTCCCGTCGCACCCGCTGAACCTGCTGGCCGACCTCAACGCCATCCTCGGCCTGATGAACCACGGCTCGTACCCGGACCACCCGCTGACCGAGGCGGTGAACCAGGGCACCGTCGGCGACACCACCTACTACATGATCCCGGCCACCACCCTGCCGCTGCTGGAACCGCTGAAGTGGTTGCTGCCGGCGCCCGTCATGGCCGCGCTGGATGTGCCGCTGCGCACCATCATCGAGATGGGATACGACCGGTCGGCCGGCGCCGGCACCCCCGTCACCTCCCAGTGGCTGAGGTTCTCGCCGGTTCGCGATCTCATCACCATCGGCATCGCGGTGGCCACCGGCATCGACGACGCACTGGTGCAGTTGACCGGCAACCCGGCATTCCGTCCGCTGGGAACGACTCCCGCGGGCATGTACGGCGTGCCGGAGTTCAAGTTCTCCGACCTGTTCCCCAAGGCGAGCCCGCAGCCCATCGCGGCCCCGAAGGCCGACGTGCCGTCGTCGGCGGCCACCGGCGCCGAGCTCGCCGCCCGGGATGCCGACGTGGTCGCGGATGCGCCGGCGACGGTGTCCGCGGGGACGGTCACCGATCCGGCCCGGCAGCGGGGCGCACCCGAACCGAGCGCCGACTCCGGCGGCGCCGTCGTGGACACCGCCGCGAAACCGCCCGCGCCGGCCGATGAAACACCCTCCGCACCAGCCGATCACGGTGCGGGCACGACTCCGGACGACGGTGCCGGCGAGACGAAGGACGATCCGACCGGCGCCGAGGCCGACGGGAAAGGCGGGATCGCCGACGACAACGGGACGACGGATCCCGCGACCGACCCGTCCGCCGGAAAAGGCGACGCGGCGGCCGGCGATCAGAACTCAGCCGGCGAGCAGAACACGGTGGCCGGCGACAAGCCCGACACGCAACCCGGACACGCCGAGAGCGCCGAACACGCCGACGGCGCGCAGTAGCGGCGGCTCAGCCGAGCAGTGCGGCGCGCAGCGACGTGATCTCCTCGTCGGTGATTCCCGCCGCACGCAGGTAGCCCGCCACCGAACCGTGCTCGGCGCGGACGGTGTCGAACGCGGCGTCGAGATACTCGGCACGGACGCCGAGGACGTCGTCGGACAGCCGTGCTTTGGTGAATTCCTCTGCCTCGAAAGGTATTCCGTCCTCGAACCGCCGAGCGATCATGTCCATGATCTGCTCACGCAGCTGGGGGATGGCGGAGTTGCTCTGCAGGTAGTCGTCCATCACGGCGTCGTGGTCCACCCCGGCGGCCGCCAGGATGACGGCGACGCCGAAGCCGGTCCGGTCCTTGCCGGCGAAGCAGTGGGTCAGCACGGAGCGTCCGTCGTCGCACAACAGCGTCACCATGCGGTGCACGGCCGTGCGGGCGCCGGGAGCCTGGGCGAACCGGCGGTACTCCTCCGTCATGTAACGCCGGCCGGCCTCGAGAATCGTTTCGTCGTCCGGCTTTTCGGTCAGCAGTCGTTGAAAGGCGTGCTCGTGCGGCGCTTCCCCCTCGACCGTCGCGACGATGTCGAGAAACGGCAGCAGGTGCACCACGACCCCGTCGGGAACCCGGTCGCCGCCGTGCCGTTCGATCTCGCGGGGTGAACGCAGATCCGCGACGTCGGTCAGGCGGATGTCCTGCAACTGGCTCAGGCCGGTGTCGTCGATCTTGGTCAGCTCACCGGAGCGGAACAGCACCCCGGGACGCACCGCGCCGCCGGTGGAGGTGCTGACGTCGCGGAAGTTCCAGCCACCCGAAAGGTCGGCCACTACCGTGTCACCGCGGCGGCCAGCGGGCTTTTCTCGGCGCCGAGTTCGGTGCGGGCGATGGTGCGCAGGTGGACTTCGTCGGGCCCGTCGAAGATGCGCATGGCGCGCTGCCAGCCGTACATGCGCGCCAGCACGGTGTCGTCGGAAACCCCTGCCGCACCGTGCATCTGGATGGCTCGGTCGATCACGTTGCAGGCCATCTGCGGGGCGACGGCCTTGATCTGCGACACCAGTCCGTGCGCGGCCCGGTTGCCGACCTGGTCGATGGTCCACGCCGCCTTGTGGCACAGCAGCCGGGCCTGATCGATCTCATTGCGGGACAACGCAATCGCGTTCTGGACCATGCCCTGCTCGGCCAACGGCTTGCCGAACGCGATGCGGGTGTTGACCCGGTCGACGGCCAGTGCCAGCGCCCGCTCGGCGACGCCGATCGCCCGCATGCAGTGATGGATGCGGCCCGGGCCCAGCCGGGCCTGCGCGATCGCGAAGCCCATGCCCTCCTCTGCGAGCAGATTCGACGCCGGCACCCGCACGTTGTCGTAGACGATCTCGGCGTGGCCGTGCTGGTCCTGCCAGCCGAACACGCTCGTCGAGCGTTTGATGTGCACCCCGGGTGTGTCGACGGGTACCAGGATCATCGACTGCTGCTGATGGGCGGCCGCGTCGGGATTGGTGCGGCCCATCACGATCAGGATCTTGCAGCGCGGGTCGTTGGCGCCGCTGGTCCACCACTTGGTGCCGTTGATGATGTAGTCGCCGCCGTCGCGCGCGATCGAGGTCTGGATGTTGCGGGCGTCGCTGGAGGCGACCGCGGGCTCGGTCATCGAGAACGCGCTGCGGATCTCCCCGGCCAGCAGCGGCTCGAGCCACTGGGTGCGCTGCTCCGGCGTCGCGAACAGGTGCAGGGTCTCCATGTTGCCGGTGTCCGGGGCCGCGCAGTTGATCGCCTCCGGGGCGATCTCGGTGCTCCATCCGGAGATCTCGGCCAGCGGCGCGTACTCCAGGTTGGTCAGTCCGGACTCCGAGGGCAGGAACAGGTTCCACAGTCCCTGCGCCTTGGCCAGCTTCTTGAGCTCCTCGACCACCGGCGGGACGGTGAAGTCCTTGGGACCCTTCTCCTCGCGGTAGGCGTCGTAGGCGCGCTCGGCGGGAAAGACGTGCTCGACCATGAAAGCGGTGAGCCGGTCGTGGTAGTCCTGCGCCTTTGCCGACATCGCGAAATCCATGCCCGTCACATTAGCCACCGCCCCAACCGCCTGGTTGGTCGCCCCATGCACCGTTTCGGGCGATCCTGACTCGATCGGGAAACCGCGGTCAGCCGGTCAGTCCGCGGGCGATGACGAGGCGCTGGATCTGGTTGGTGCCCTCGAATATTTGCGTGATCTTCGCCTCCCGCATGAACCGTTCGACGCGGAAGTCCCGGGTGTAGCCGACGCCGCCGAACACCTGGACGGCGTCGGTGGTGACCTTCATGGCGGCGTCGGTGGCCGTCAGCTTGGCGATGCTGGCCTGCTGCGAATACGGCAGTCCGAGGTCCTTCCGCCGGGCGGCGTCCAGGTAGGTGGCGCGGGCGGCGGCGGTGGCGGCGGCCATGTCGGCCAGCAGGAAACCCAACCCCTGGTGGTCGATGATCTTGCGGCCGAACGCGGTTCGCTCGTTGGCGTACCGCACCGCCTCGTCGAGGGCGGCCTGCGCGATACCGACCGCCACCGCGGCGATGCCCAGCCGCCCGGAGTCCAGCGCGCTGAACGCGATCGGCAGCCCTTGTCCCTCCGCGCCGATCAGCCGGTCGGCGTCGATATGGGCGTTGTCGTAGAACGCCGACGTGGTCGGCACCGCATGCAGGCCCATCTTCTCCTCGGGCTTGCCGAACGTCAGCCCGGCGAGATCGCCGGGCACCAGGAAGCACGACACCCCCCGGGAGCCCTCGCCGGTGCGGGCGAACAGCGTGTAGAAATCGGCCTTGCCGCCGTGGGTGATCCACGCCTTGGCCCCGGTGAGCGTGTAACCGCCGTCGTCGGGGGTGGCCTTGCAGTTCAGTGCGCCCGCGTCGGAGCCGGCCTGCGGCTCGGACAGGCTGTACGCCCCGATCTGGGCGCCGGAGAGCATGGCCGGCAGCCAGCGCTGCTTCTGCTCCTCGGTGCCGAAGGTCAACAACGGGTGCGACGACAGGCTGTGCACGCTGACCGCGACGGCGACGGCGGCCCAGCGCGCGGCGATCTCCTCGAGTACCTGGAGGTAGACCTCGTAGGGCTGACCGCCGCCGCCCCATTCCTCCGGCTGCGGCAGGCTCAGCAGTCCGGCCGCGCCCAGTTGCGCGAAGACACCGTCGGGATAGGTCTCGGCGCGCTCGTGTTCGTCGACGATCGGGTCGAGCACCTTGTCCGCGATGTCACGGGTAAGGGCGATCAGTTCGACGGCGTCGTCGGAGGGCAGCAGACGGTCAACCGGCATGGTCGGACATCCTAGTTTCGGCTGTGAGGACCGTGCCCTCGACTAGACGTGCTGGCTCACCGATAGCGCGGCGTTGATGGCGTCGACGCGGTCCTTGGCGTCGCCGAAGAGCATCTGGGTGTTCTCCCGGAAGAACAGCGGGTTCTGCACGCCCGCGTAGCCGGACGCCATCGATCGTTTGAACACGATCACGTTGCGGGCGTTCCACACCGTGAGCACCGGCATGCCGGCGATCGGGCTGGTGGGGTCTTCGGCGGCGGCCGGGTTGACGGTGTCGTTGGCGCCGATGACGAGCACGACGTCGGTGTCGTCGAAGTCGTCGTTGATCTCGTCCATCTCCAGCACGATGTCGTAGGGCACCTTGGCCTCGGCCAGCAGCACGTTCATGTGGCCGGGGAGCCGCCCGGCGACCGGGTGGATGCCGAAGCGGACGGTGACGCCGCGGTCGCGCAGTTTGCGGGTCAGTTCGGCCACGCCGTACTGGGCCTGGGCGACGGCCATGCCGTAGCCGGGGGTGATGATGACCGAGTGCGCCGACTCGAGCAGTTCGGCGGCGCCCTCGGCGGTGATCTCGCGGTGCTCGCCGTAGTCGGTGTCGTCGGACGGACCCGCTTCGATCCCGAAGCCGCCGGCGATGACGGAGATGAACGACCGGTTCATCGCCTTGCACATGATGTACGACAGGTAGGCACCGGAGGAGCCGACCAGCGCGCCGGTGACGATCAGCAGGTTGTTGTCCAGCAGGAAGCCCGAGGCCGCGGCCGCCCAGCCGGAGTAGCTGTTGAGCATCGACACCACGACGGGCATGTCGCCGCCGCCGATGGAGGCGACCAGGTGCCAGCCCAGCAGCAGCGCCAGCACGGTCACGGCGATGAGCAGCCACAGTTGCGGGTCGATGACGAACCAGACGGTCAGCGCGGCGAACGCCACCAGCGCGCCGACGTTCAGGCCGTTCTTGCCGGGCAGCATCATCGGGCTCGACGAGATGCGGGCCGACAGTTTGAGGTTGGCGACGATCGAACCGGTGAAGGTGACCGCGCCGATGAACACCCCGATGACGACTTCGGCGGAGTGGATGCCGGCCATGCCCTCGTGGTGCAGGAGCACGGATTCGGCGCCGCCCGGGTCGCGTTCGACCAGCAGGTAGCCGTTCCAGCCGACGAGGACGGCGGCCAATCCGACAAAGGAGTGCAGCAGTGCGATCAACTCCGGCATGCCGGTCATCTCGACGACCTTGGCGCGCCACAGCCCGATCGCGGCGCCGATGACCATGGCGCCGGCCAGCAGGGCGGCACCCAGTGGCTCGATGTGCCGGGCCAGCGCCAGCGCGATCGTCGCGATCAGGGCGACGGCCATGCCGGCGATACCGAAGGTGTTGCCGGCCCGCGACGTCTCGTGTTTGGACAGCCCGGCCAGCGCCAGGATGAACAGCAGGGCCGCGACGACGTAGGCCGCGGTGGCGGCGGTCTCGATGGTAAACATGTCGGGGTCCCTCAGCTTCTCGAGAACATTCCGAGCATGCGGCGCGTGACCGCGAAGCCACCGAAGATGTTGATGCTGGCCAGCAGGATGGCGCACGCGGAAAGCGCGGTGATGACGGGGTTGCCGTGGCCGATCTGCAGCAGCGCGCCGACGACGATGATGCCCGAGATCGCGTTGGTCACCGACATCAGCGGCGTGTGCAACGCGTGGTGCACGTTGCCGATCACGTAGTAGCCGATCACGATCGCCAGCGCGAACACGGTCAGGTGCATCTGCAGCGCGGCCGGTGACAGTGCGATCAGGGCGAACAGCACAGCGGCCGCGGCGAAGGTCACTCCCAGCCGCCGCCGGGTGCTCATCGGGGGCTTCTCCGCGGTGATGACCGGCGCCGCGGCGGTGACCGTGGGTGCGGCGGCGGAGACCTGAACCGGCGGCGGCGGCCAGGTGACCTCGCCGTCGCGCACCACGGTCATCGACCGTTGCACCACGTCGTCGAAGTCGAGGGTGAGGTGGCCGTTCTTCTCCGGGGTGAGCAGCTTGAGCAGGTTGACCAGGTTGGTGCCGTACAGCTGAGACGCCTGCGCGGGCAGCCGGCCGGCCAGGTCGGTGTAGCCGATGATCGTCACGCCGTTGTCGGTGACGATCGCCTGATCCTTGACGGTGCCCTCGACGTTGCCGCCGTTGGCCGCGGCCATGTCGACGATCACGCTGCCCGGTTTCATCGAGGCGACCATGTCGGCGGTGAGGATGCGCGGCGCGGGTTTGCCCGGGATCAGCGCGGTGGTGACGATGATGTCGACGTCCTTGGCCTGTTCGGCGTAGAGCGTGGCCTCGCGGGCCTTGTAGTCCTCGCCCATCTCCTTGGCGTAGCCGGTGGCCGAAACCTCGGTTTCCGGTGAGTCGATCGAAAGGTATTCCCCGCCAAGGGATTTCACCTGATCGGCGACCTCGGGCCGGGGGTCGGTGGCCCGCACGATCGCGCCGAGGCTGCCGGCCGCGCCGATCGCCGCCAGGCCGGCCACCCCGGCACCCACGACGAGCACCTTGGCCGGTGGCACCTTGCCCGCCGCGGTGACCTGACCCGTGAAGAACCGGCCGAACTTGTTGGCGGCTTCGATGACGGCCCGGTAGCCGGCGATGTTGGCCATCGACGACAACACGTCCAGCGACTGGGCCCGGGAGATTCGGGGGACGGCGTCCATGGCCAGCGCGGTGATCGGGCGGGTGGCCAACTGTTCGACGAGTTCGGGGTTCAGCGCCGGGGAGATCAGGCTTATCAGGGTGGCGCCGTCGCGCAGCGCCGCGATCTCGCCGGCGTCGGGCGCGTTGACCTTGAGCACCACATCCGCCGACCAGGGCGCACCGATCTCGGCGCCGGCGTCGGCGAATGCGCTGTCGGAGAAGCTCGCCGCCGCCCCGGCGCCGGACTCGACCACGACCGTGTAGCCGAGCTTGATCAGCTGCCCGACGGTCTGCGGTGTCGCGGCGACGCGTGTTTCCCCGGGCAGGGACTCCCGCGGTATCCCGATCAGCATCGAATTCGGTCCGTTCCGGTCAGTTCGGCCTTCGGTCGGACGACACGCGACTGCCGACCCAAAGTCGTTGGAGGATGTCAGTGTAAGAGGTGACCCGCCGCGACTGCGCGCTCCGTGTCGTCAGCCCCGTTGCCCGTCCGTTCGAAAGTGTTCGAATGTTAGGTTGCCCTTGATAATCCGGAAGTCGTACAAGGGGAGTGGGCCGACCATGAGGGTCCGATGTGTGAAAGCCGTGGCTGCGGGCGCGACCTGCGCGGGAATGCTGGTTCTCGGAACGGCGGCGCCCAGCCTGCTCGGTGTGGCTCTGGCCGATGACGACGGCGGTGCGGCTCCGGTTGTCGGTTCGCCGGCCCCTGCCGACGCCGTGCCGCCCCCGGCTCCCGCGGACCAGCCGCCCTTCGAACCACTCGCCGCCGAAGGACCATCGGTGACCGTCCCGGCAGATGCCCTCCCCGTCCCAGGAGACGCGATTCCCGTCCCGGCAGGCGCGACTCCCGTCCCCGCCGACATGACTCCGCTGCCCGGCGGCACGACTCATGCTCTGGCTGACGACGCGACCGCCGCGCCGGCCGGAGTGGCCGCTGCGGTCCTGGTGCCCGGAATGAACCCGGCGTTCCTGACCATCAACCCGGACGGGTCGCTGGTGTATCACGGGACGACGCCGGTGGGTGTCGAGACTCCGGGCTGGAGTGTCATCGCGGCCGCCGACGGTATCGACATGGTGCACGGACCGGCCGGACCGGCTCCTGATGCCACGCCACCGGCCGCCGCCGAAGGCGTTCCCGCCGCGCCGGCGGCGGACGTTTCGCCGTGACGGGCATGCCCCACAACCTGTTTGCGGAAGCGGGTCACGGGTCATCTGTTCTCCTGTGACCGCGGCTGACGAGATCACGCTCGCACGGCGCTTCTACGGCGCGCATGGCGACCGCGCCATGATCAGCGAGGTGATGGCGAGCGATGTCGTCTGGGACATCACTCCCGGCTTTCCCTTAGGTGGTGTCTACATCGGCCTGGACGCGGTGCTCGGTGAATTCCTCCGTGGCGTCGGCCAGATGCTGGCCTCGGTGAGCACCGTGCCGGAACAATTCTTCGCCGACGGCAGCGGTCACGTCACCGTCCTCGGCCGCTACCTCATCACCGGTCGCAGCGGTCGGTCAGTCGACTCGCGATTCGTTCACATCTGGACGATCGAGGACGCCAAGCTGGCTTATTTGAAGCAGACAGCCGACACGGCGCTGCTGGCCGAACTCTGGTGACCGTTTCCGAACGGGCTCACACCGGCGGGTAGGCGGGCGGGGGATAGACACCGCGCAATGCCCAGGGCAACCAGGAGAAGAAGTACTCGATCTCGTCGCTCGCGTCGTAGTCCGGATTCGGATCCATTCAACTCACCTTCCAGGGACACCGGTGCGTCGAAGTCTAGCCCTCGGTCGGAATTCGTCGGCGCCAAACTAAACTAGCCAACTAGTTGATTGGTCGGCGTCCACCGGCCTCGTCGTACAGAGAGTGAAGCATGGCGTCAGAGAACGGCTCGACCCGCCGCGAGGAGTTGTTGGCCGTCGCCACCAGACTGTTCGCCGCACGCGGTTACCACGGCACCCGGATGGACGACGTCGCCGACGTCATCGGCCTTAACAAGGCCACGGTTTACCACTACTACGCCAGCAAGTCGCTGATCCTCTTCGATATCTACCAGCGGGCCGCCGAGCGCACGCTGGCCGCCGTGCACGACGACCCGAGTTGGAGTGCCAGCGAGGCGCTGTACCAGTACACCGTTCGGCTGCTCAAACAGACCGCGGAGAACGTCGAGGGTGCGGCCGTCTACTTCCAGGAGCAGCCCTACATCACCGAGTGGTTCACCGAGGAACAGGTCGCCGAGGTCCGCGAGAAGGAGACCCAGGTCTACGAGCACGTGCACGGCCTGATCGACCGCGGGATCGCCAGCGGCGAGTTCTACGAGTGCGACTCGCACGTCCTGGCGCTGGGCTACATCGGTATGACGCTGGGCGCCTACCGCTGGCTGCGGCCGACCGGGCGGCGGTCGGCGGAGGAGATCGCCGCCGAGTTCAGCACCGCACTGCTGCGCGGACTGGTGCGCGACGAGGCGGTGCGGGCCGAGTGGCCGCTGCCGACCAAGTCGGCCGCGACCCAGGGATAGGCTGCGACCCATGCCGCTCGTGAGCAAGACCGTCGAGGTGAACTCGGCCGCCGACACGATTCTGGCGATCGTCGCCGACTTCGAGGCCTATCCGCAGTGGAACGACGAGGTCAAAGGGTGCTGGATCCTGCACCGGTACGACGACGGCCGGCCCAGCCAGCTGCGGCTGGACACCGAGGTGCAGGGCAATCAGGGCACCTACATCCAGGCGGTGTACTACCCGGCCGACAACCAGATCCAGACCGTGATGCAGCAGGGTGAGCACTTCGCCAAGCAGCATCAGCTGTTCTCGGTGGTCGGCATGGGCCCCGACAGTGCGTTGCTGACCGTCGATATGGACGTCGAGGTGAAGCTCCCCGTGCCCGACATCATGGTCAAGAAGGTCGTGAACGAGGCGCTGGACCATCTGGCGAACAACCTCAAGAACCGCGCGGAGTCGTTGAACACGTAGACCGCCACAAATTTGTCATACCGTCGAACTAGTGTTCGGGGTATGTCGTCCACCGCCCTTGCTGACAAGCGCATCGACGTGCTGTTCGAGGAGCTGGCGGAGTTGACCGGGCAACGCAACACCATCGACGGACGGCTGGTGGAGATCATCGCCGAGATCGACCGCGACGGACTGTGGGGCAATACCGGGTGCCGGTCGATCGCGGCGCTGGTGGCCTGGAAGACCGGCTGCTCATCAGCGAACGCGAAGTCGATCGCCACCGTGGCGCATCGGCTGGAGGAATTTCCCCGGTGTGCCGAGGGGATGCGGGAGGGCCGGCTGTCGCTGGATCAAGTCGGCGTGATCGCCGAACGCGCCGGGCAGGGCTCCGATGCGCATTACGCGGCGCTGGCCGCGGTGGCCACGGTCAGCCAGTTGCGCACCGCGGTCAAACTCGAACCGCGACCCGACCCCGAGCGCCGGCCCGAACCGCCGCGGTCGATCACCAAACACACCGACGAGGACTTCACCTACTGGCGGATCAAACTCCCCCACGATGAGGCGGCGACGTTCGATGCGGCGCTGTCCTCGCATCGGGATGCGCTGATCACTGAGTGGAAACGCGACCACGGCAACCCCGAGGACGCCGGGGATGGCGTGCCGCCGATGCCGGGCACCGTGGATGCGTTCCTGCGGTTGGTGGCCGCCGGCTGGGATGCCGAGGTCGCCCGTCGCCCGCACGGGCAGCACACCACCGTGGTGGTGCATCTCGACGTCGCGGCCCGTGCCGCCGCGCTGCACCTGGGCCCGGCGCTCACCGACTCCGAACGCCAGTATCTGACCTGTGACGCCACCTTCGAGGTGTGGTTCGAACGCGACGGGCAGCCGATCGGATGTGGCCGGGAGACCCGCCAGATCAACCGGCGGCTGCGCCGTGTCCTCGAGCACCGCGACCGGGCCTGCGTGGTGCCCGGCTGCGGAGCGACCCGCGGCTTGCATGTCCATCACATCGTGCACTGGGAGGACGGCGGCCCGACCGAGCTGACCAATCTCGTCCTCGTCTGCCCGTATCACCACCGCCTACATCACCGGGGCGTCATCACCCTCACCGGCACCGCGGACAACCTCACCGTCACCGACGACGACGGCCAAGAACTGCGTTCGGCGTCGCTGGCCCGCCCACCGACCGGACCACCGCCCGCGGTGCCACCCTGCCCCGGTCCCACCGGCGAACGCGCCGACTGGTGGTGGTACGAACCGTTCCAGCCCCAGCCGCCACCCACGCCGAACTAGGTAGCCGAGTCGGCCCACATGCCGGTCCGGTCGAGCATGTCGGTGAGCCGCCGGGATCCGTCGGTGAACTGCCACTCCGTCAACGCGACGACGGCGTCGACGTCGCACGCCCGCATCGCGGCGATCAATTTGGCGTGGTGCTCGACGGCGCCCTGCCCCCAGTCCTCATCGTTGGCGTACACCAGTGACGGCATGTAGCGCGCGGCGTGCAGCAGGAACCACGCCAGCTTCACCCGGCCGGACAGCCGGTTCAGGGTGCGGTGGAAGGCGAACTCGGCCGCCACGATGCCGTCGGTGTCCCGCCGCTCGACCGCCAGCGCCAGTTCGTCGTTGAGGGCGGTCAACTCGGCGATGTCGGCCTCGGTGGCGTTCCTGGTGGCAGTTACCGTCAGCTCCTTGGCGATGGTCGCCTGCAACCAGAACAGGTCCTGAATGTCGTTGCGGGTCAACGGGACCACGACGTACCCGCGATGCGGCTCCAGCTCGACCATGCCTTCGCCGCTGAGCTTGAGCAGCGCCTCGCGCACCGGGGTGATGCT
>CAZTAA010000056.1:0-10848 GCA_964611465.1 uncultured Mycobacterium sp.
GGGAACCGGGCCAGCACGTCGGCAACCTGACCGGGCGGCACGGCGGGCACCGTCGCGTTGATCGGAATCCGGTCACGATGGGTCAACGGGCTTGTGCCGTAAGCGGATTCGATGGCCGAAGCCAACCAGTGCGCCGCCTCGGCGGGTTCGTACTCGAGGAACGGGCTGAACTCCCCCCAACCGGACGGCCCGTCGATGAGCGCGACCTCGCGCTGCGTCAGACCGCGGAAGCGCACCCGCATCGGCAGCGTCACCACATGTGCGCGCGCGAGGAGTTCGTCGAGTGCCGGTGCCTCCCCCGGGTCCTGGGCCATGCCGTGAGCCTGCCACGCCCGGCGGTGTACTAGAACTGCAACACGTTCTAGTCTGGCCATCATGCGTGACGACCTGCTGCGGCACCCCGTCCACTCCGGCCACCTGCTGATCGGTGCGCTCAAGCGGCACCGGGACAAGCCCGTGCTGCACCTGGGCGACACCACGCTGACCGGCGGCGAGTTGGCCGCGCGGGTCAGCCAGTACATCCAGGCGTTCGAAGCACTCGGCGCGGGCTCCGGCGAGGTCGCCGGCTTCCTGTCGCTGAACCGCCCGGAGGTGCTGATGATCACCAGCGCCGGCCAGACGCAGGGTTACCGCCGGCTGGCGCTGCACCCGCTCGGCTCCCTCGACGACCACGCCTACGTGCTGACCGATTCGGGCGCGACGTCGCTCATCATCGATCCCAACCCGATGTTCGTCGAGCGCGCGATCGGCCTGATGGACAAGGTCGCCGCGCTCAAGCAGGTGCTGACCATCGGGCCGGTGCCGCCGGAACTGGCCGCCACCGCGGATGCCGCCGGAATCGCGGCGGTGGACCTGACCGCCAAGGCCGCCACCTACGAGCCCGGGCCGCTGGTCGCCGCCGACCTCCCGCCCGACTACGTCAACGGCCTGTCCTACACCGGGGGCACCACCGGCAAGCCCAAGGGCGTCATGATGACGACGCAGGCGACCACCACCATGACGACCATCCAGCTGGCCGAATGGGAATGGCCCGAGAACCCGCGGTTCCTGATGCTCACCCCGCTGTCGCACGCGGGTGCCGCCTACTTCCTGCCGACGGTCATCAAGGGCGGCGAACTGCACGTGATGGCGAAGTTCGACCCGGCCGAGGCGTTGCGCTACATCGAGGAGCACAAGATCACCGCGACGTTCGTGGTGCCGGCCATGCTGTACGCGTTGATGGATCACCCGGATTCGCACACCCGCGACCTGTCGTCGCTGGAGACGGTGTACTACGGCGCCTCGGCGATCAACCCGGTTCGGCTGGCCGAGGCCATCGCCCGGTTCGGGCAGATATTCGCGCAGAACTACGGACAGTCCGAGGCGCCCATGGCGATCTCGTATCTGGGCAAGAAGGACCACGACGAGAAGCGGCTGTCGTCGTGCGGCCGGCCGACGCTGTTCGCGCGGTGCGCGCTGCTGGGACCCGACGACAAACCGGTGCCGCAGGGCGACGTGGGCGAGGTGTGCGTGTCCGGGCCGCTGCTGTCGGGCGGTTACTGGAAGCTGCCCGAGGAGACCGCCAAGACCTACCGTGACGGTTGGCTGCGCACCGGCGACATGGCCCGCGAGGACGAGGACGGTTTCTGGTTCATCGTGGACCGCGTCAAGGACGTCATCGTCACCGGCGGATTCAACGTGTATCCGCGCGAGGTGGAAGACGTTGTGGCCGAACACCCTTCGGTGGCCCAGGTGTGTGTGGTGGGCGCACCCGACGAGAAGTGGGGCGAGACGGTGACCGCGGTCGTGGTGCTGCGTTCGGATGCCGGCGCCGATGCGGAGTCGGTGCAGCGGATGACCGCGGAGATCCAGGCGGCGGTCAAGGACCGCAAGGGTTCTGTGCAGGTGCCCAAGCAGGTGGTGGTGGTCGACGCGCTGCCGCTCACCGGTTTGGGCAAGCCGGACAAGAAGGCGGTGCGGGCGCGGTTCTGGGAGGGCGCCGCGCGGTCGGTCGGCTGACCCCAAACGGAATCTGATCAGCGATCCCTGCGACATCCACTCGAACTTTTTCGCAGCCATGACTGAACAGATGACGGTATCCGGCTGGCACCATGGCAGCGTGACGGTCCGCGCGGTGCTGTTCGACTACTCCGGCACGCTGTTCCGCCTGGAGGAGGACGACAGCTGGTTCGAGGGCCTGATCGTCGACGACCACCGAGTCGACGGGCACCTGCAGGTCGAGTTGATGCGGCGGCTCACGGCGCCGACGGGCCGGCCCGTAGACATGGGTCCCGAGGAGTACCACGCCTGGGTGAACCGTGACCTGGCGCCGCATCTGCACCGTGAGGCCTACCTGCACGTGCTCCGGGAATCGGGCCTGGCCGACGAACACGCCGAGGCGCTCTACCGAAGGGTGATCGACCCGGCGTCCTGGACCGCCTATCCGGACACCGCCGACGTGCTGCGCAGGTTGTCCGAACACGGGATCCGCACCAGCGTGGTGTCCAACATCCCGTTCGACGTGCGCCCGGCCTTCGCCATCGCCGGCACCGGCGCCGACGACTACGTGCTGTCCTTCGAGGTCGGCGTGGTCAAGCCGAATCGTGAGATCTTCGACATCGCCCTCGAACGACTCGGCGTCGCCGCCGCCGACGCGGTGATGGTCGGCGACAGCGAGGAGGCCGACGGCGCCGCCCGGGAGGTGGGTTGCGGTTTCGTGCGCGTCGACCCGCTGCCGACGTGGGAGCGCCCCGACGGCCTGCTGCGCGGACTGCGCGAATACGGCGTGGCGGTCTGAGCCGGAACAGTCGGTACGGTGTGAAACCGTGAGCGAGAACCCGTTCGACCCCAGCCGGTGGCGGCCCGTAGACGGATTCGCCGATCTGACCGACATCACCTACCACCGCCACGTCGGCGCCGACGGACGGCCCCAGCCGACGGTGCGGGTCGCGTTCAACCGGCCCGAGGTGCGCAACGCGTTCCGCCCGCACACCGTCGACGAGCTCTACCGCGCGCTCGATCACGCGCGCATGTCACCCGACGTCGGCGTGGTGCTGCTGACCGGCAACGGCCCCTCGCCCAAGGACGGCGGCTGGGCGTTCTGCTCCGGCGGGGATCAACGCATCCGGGGTCGCAGCGGCTACCAGTACGCGTCCGGTGACACCGCCGACACCGTGGACGCCGCCCGCGCCGGCCGACTGCACATTCTCGAGGTGCAGCGCCTGATCCGGTTCATGCCCAAGCCGGTCATCTGTCTGGTCAACGGCTGGGCCGCCGGCGGCGGGCACAGTCTGCACGTGGTGTGCGACCTGACGCTGGCCAGCCGCGAACACGCCCGCTTCAAACAGACCGACGCCGACGTCGGCAGTTTCGACGGCGGCTACGGCAGCGCTTATCTCGCCCGGCAGGTGGGGCAGAAGTTCGCCCGCGAGATCTTCTTCCTCGGCCGCGCCTACACCGCCGAGCAGATGCACCACATGGGTGCGGTCAACGAGGTCGTCGACCACGCCGATCTGGAGACCGTCGCGCTCGAGTGGGCCGCGGCCATCAACGCCAAATCGCCTCAGGCGCAACGCATGTTGAAGTACGCGTTCAACCTGCTGGACGACGGCCTAGTGGGCCAGCAGCTGTTCGCCGGCGAGGCGACCCGGCTGGCGTACATGACCGACGAGGCCGTCGAAGGCCGTGATGCCTTCCTGGAGAAGCGGGACCCCGACTGGAGCCCGTTCCCCCGCTACTTCTGAGCGGCTTCGGCGTGCGCAGGGGCGCTGACCGGCCGTCCGCACGCCGAAATCTAGACTGACCCACCGTGAGTCTGCGCCGCAAACTTCTCGATCCGTTCGTCCTGGCGGGGATGCGCCCGCCGGCCGGACTACCGCGGCTGCCCGGAACCAGGCGCATGGATCTGCGCGGCAAACGGGTGCTGCTGACGGGGGCCTCCTCGGGTATCGGGGAGGCCGCGGCCGAGAAGTTCGCCGACGCGGGAGCCACCGTCATCGCCGTCGCCCGGCGACAGGAACTTCTCGACGCGCTCGCCGCCCGGATCACCGGACGCGGCGGCGACGCGCAGGCCGTCAGCTGCGACCTGTCCGATCTGGACGCGATCGATGAACTCGTGAAAACTGTTGGGCCCGTTGACATTCTGATCAACAACGCCGGCCGCTCCATCCGCCGGCCGCTGGCCGAGTCGCTGGATCGCTGGCATGACGTCGAGCGCACCATGGCGCTGAACTACCTCTCACCGCTGCGGCTGATCCGCGGGTTCGCACCGGCGATGATCGAACGCGGCGACGGCCACATCATCAACGTCGCCACCTGGGGCGTGATGAACGAGGCGGCGCAGCTGTTCGCGGTCTACAACGCCTCCAAGGCGGCCCTGGCCGCGGTCAGCCGGGTGATCGAAACCGAATGGGCGCCAAAGGGCGTGCACTCGACGACGCTGTACTACCCGCTGGTGGCAACCCCGATGATCGCGCCGACCCGTGCCTACGACGGGCTGCCGGCGCTGTCCTCCGACGAGGCCGCCGACTGGATGATCACCGCCGCGCGCGACCGACCGGTCCGGATCGCGCCGCGGATGGCGGTGACCTCACGCGCGATCGACGTGGTGGCCCCCGGCGTGGTCAACCGGATCATGAAGCGGCAGCGCTTCCAGCCGGGCTGACGGCCCCCGGCGGCCGCCGGAGGTGCGCAAAAGTTCGGGCTGACCGGCGTGTCGGCCGACTGACACGCACGGTCGCCGGGAAAGGTGGGCGTCATGGAGATCCTGGCCAGCCGCGTGCTGCTGCGGCCGGTGGACTACCAACGCTCGCTGGGGTTCTACCGCGACGCCCTCGGCCTGGCCGTCGCCCGGGAATACCCGGGCGGCACCGTGTTCTACGCCGGCCAGTCACTGATCGAGCTCGCCGGTCACGGCGCGCCACCGCCGGGCTCACCGCCGTTTCCGGGCGCGCTGTGGCTACAGGTCCGCGACGTCGTCGCCACCCAGGCCGAACTGGAGAGCCGGGGCGTCACCATCGCCCGCGCCGCACAACGGGAGCCGTGGGGTCTGCATGAGATGCACGTGGCCGATCCCGACGGGGTGGACCTGATCTTCGTGCAGGTGCCCGCGGATCATCCGCTGCGCCGCGACACCAGGGGCTAGCGAACGCCGGCCAGCGGCCAGCCCACCGAGGCCAGGCGCGCGGCGACCTGGTGCATCTCCTCTTCGGTCGGCTCCTTCTCGGCGACCTGCCGGATGGCGTCCTGGATCTGCTCGACGGTGACCGGCTCGTCGCCCTGCAGCAGCACGGCGCGTGCGGCTTGCACGACCTCGTCCTCGGAGAGCGTCCGCGTCAGCAGCGCCAGCACCGGGTAGTAGTCCTTGGGCGGGACGCCCTGCGGATACCCGGCGCGCACCCAATTCAGAACGCTGTCAAGGAGTTTCGATGTCTCAGGCATGCGTCACATCACTTCTTCGGCAGGAACGGGAACAGGTCAACACCGAAGTGGTGGATGATGGTGCCCCGGGTGATCCACAGGATGGCGGCCACGATCACCAGGCCCACGAAGACGAACAGCAGCAGCCCCAGGAACTTCAGGACCGGGTTCGGTGCGTGCACCGTGCCGTCCGCCTCGGGCACCCCGGCGCCCTCGGAGAACGCGAACAACCCCAGTGCGAACACCGCGGGCAGGCCCGCGCCCAGGATCAGTCCCACCACCAGCACGTGGAAGATGTTTTCCAGGTATTGCATCGGATCAGTCCTTTTCCCTCGATCAGGCGATCGGCGTCTTGTCGCCGGTGGCCTGCTGATCGGCCCGGCGGACCTCGGCGGGCACCACGGAGTTGGTCGATGCGTCCCAGTCGGCGTTGACGTTGGTGTGGTCGACCTTCTGCTGCTGGGCCCGCCACCAGATGAAGGTGGACAGTCCGACCAGGATGGCGAAGATCAGCAGGCTGCCGATCAGGTCGGTGGTGACGGCGGCGACCCCGTGCGCCAGCCAGAAACTCAGCGCGCCCATCAGCGCCGCGGCCGGCAGCGTCACCAGCCAGGCGACGGCCATCCGGCCGGCCACCGCCCAGCGCACCTCGGCGCCGGGCTTGCCCACTCCGCTGCCCAGGATCGAACCGGTGGCGACGTGGGTGGTCGACAGCGCCATGCCGGCGGCGCTGGAGGACAGGATGATCGCGGCCGACGACGCCTCCGCGGCCAGGCCCTGCGGCGACTCGATCTCCACGAGTCCCTTGCCGAGGGTGCGGATGACGCGCCACCCGCCGAGGTAGGTGCCCAGGCCGATGGCCAGCGCGCAGCTGGCGATGATCCAGACCGGCAGGCCGTTCTGCTTGACGTTGCCGGTGAGGTGTCCGGTGGTGATGAGCGCCAAAGCGATGACGCCCATGGTCTTCTGCGCGTCGTTGGTGCCGTGTGACAGCGCGACCAGCGAGGCGGTCGCGATCTGTCCCCAGCGGAAGCCCTGTTCGCGGCGCTTCTTCTCGACGTTGCGGGTGATCCGGTACACCAGCCACGTCCCGCACGCCGCGACGGCGCAGGCGATGACGGGGGCCGCGACCGCGGGGATCAGGACCTTCTGCGAGACACCGGTCCAGTTGACACCGGACAGGCCGACCGCGGCCAGGCCGGCGCCGATCAGGCCGCCGAACAGCGCATGCGACGAACTCGACGGGATGCCGAACAGCCAGGTCAGCAGGTTCCACAGGATGCCGCCGATGAGGCCGGCGAAGATGATCTCCAGGCCCATTGTCGGGTCGATCCCGGGCAGCAGATGGCCGGACTTGCTGTCCTGGATCTTGAGCACCGAGGTGGTGACGGTGACGGCGACCTCGACCGACAGGAAGGCGCCGATGAGGTTCAGCACGCCGGCGAGCAGGACGGCCGACTTGGGCTTCAGAGCGCCGGTCGCGATCGACGTGGCCATGGCGTTGCCGGTGTCGTGGAACCCGTTGGTGAAGTCGAATGCCAGTGCCGTGGCGATCAGCAGCACCAGGACGATCAACTCTGCGCTCATGGCGCTAATTCTGGGCCAGACGGCCCCGTTTTGCTAACTGCTTTGGTCCCCAAGTCTGGGTGCCACCTGGCAGTTCTTTTGCGGGCCGAACCTGTTCACCAATTGTTCACGTCGTGTCCTGCGACCGTTGGCCTACGAGGCCGACGTTAGGTGCTGCGCACCACACCAAGGGGCGCACTAGCATTCCTGTCAGGCCATGCATTGAACCCGGGAGCGACGCTGTGAACCGATTCCTCAGCTCGATCGTCTCCTGGCTGCGCGCCGGATACCCGGACGGCGTTCCGCAGAACGACTACCTGCCGTTGCTGGCGTTGTTGTCCCGGCGGTTGACCGCCGACGAGGTCCGGACGGTCGCGCAGGAACTGGCCGGGCGGCCCGTCTTCGACAACTTCGACATCGGCGCGGCCATCATGCGGATCACCGACGAACTGCCCTCGGCCGAGGATGTCGAACGGGTTCGTGACCACCTGGACGACTACGGCTGGCCGCTCGACGATCCCCGCGACGCGGAGGCCGGCGAATAGCTACTCTGCGCGCCCTCGTCGTGCCGTCGGGCCCGTCGGCCCAGTCGATGTTGGCCGTGGTCGGGGACATGCTCGACGGGCGGCGTCCCCCGCTGCTGCCGGTTCCGGGCGACGATCCGCGCCAGTGCGAGATGCTGACCGACGCGCTGCGGGTGGGCCAGGACATCGACGACGACGTGGCGGTGGTGGTGCCGACCTCGGGCACGACGGGCACGCCGAAGGGCGCGATGCTGTCGACCCGGGCGCTGATCGCCAGCGCGTCGGCCACCCATGACCGGCTCGGCGGCGAGGGCACCTGGCTGCTGGCGCTGCCCACCCACCACATCGCCGGCCTGCAGGTGCTGGTCCGAAGCGTGCTGGCCGGCACCGTTCCGGTCGAATTGGACACGACGTACGGTTTCGATCCCGCCGGCCTGGCCGTCGCCGTGGCGGCGATGGGCTCGGGGCGGCGCTACGCCTCGCTGGTGGCCGCCCAACTGGCCGGCTGCCTGAACGACCGCGATGCGATCGCGGCGCTGTCGGACCTGGACGCCGTCCTGCTGGGCGGTGGCCCCGCCCCGGCGCGGGTTCTCGAAGATGCTGCCGCGGCGGACATCTCGGTGGTGCGGACCTACGGCATGAGCGAAACCGCCGGCGGCTGCGTGTACGACGGGCGTCCGCTGGACGGCGTCGAGGTCCGAGTCGACGACGACGGCCGGATCGCGCTGGGCGGCGCCACGCTGGCCAACGGATACCGCAACCCGCCCATCCCGGACCCGTTCGCCGAGCCCGGCTGGTTTCGTACCGATGATGTTGGCGCACTTGATGATTCCGGTTCATTGCGGGTGCTGGGCCGGGTCGACGATGCGATCAGCACGGGCGGGTTGACGGTGCTGCCGCAGCCCGTCGAGTCGGCGCTGGCCAGCCACCCCGCCGTCGCCGACTGCGCAGTGTTCGGCGTGGCCGACGACCGGCTCGGCCAACGGGTGGTGGCCGCCGTGGTGCTGCGGCCCGGTGTCGCCGAACCCGGGCTCGAAGAGCTGCGCGCACACGTCGCCGCCACCCTGCCTCGGACCGCGGCGCCGCGACAGATCCATGTGGTGGAGGAGTTGCCGAGGCTCGGCATCGGCAAGGTCGATCGGCGCGCCCTGGTCACCCGGTTCGGGCCTTAGATTAGGGCCAGTGTGAGCGAGAACGCCGGCCTGCCAAAGCATCACCACGAGTTCGCCCGTGCCGCACTGCGGTGCTACGGGCGTGCCCCCGACGCGCCGCTGCGGTTGCTGAGCCTGTCGGAGAACGCCACCTATCTGGTCGACGACGACGACCCGATGGTGCTTCGGGTGCACCGGCCGGGTTACAACGACGTCGACGCGATCCGCTCGGAGCTCGCCTGGATGTCGGCACTGCGCAGCCAAACCCCGGTCCGCACACCGCATGTGATCGAGACGACCGACGGTGACGCCGTTCAGCCGGTCGCCGTGGCCGGCCGGGTCCTGCACGTCGACGCCGTCACGTTCATCCCGGGCTGCACCGCCGAGGAGAAACCGGAGGCCGTCGGGTTCGACGAGCTGGGACGGATCACCGGCGCGATGCACGACCACGCCGAAAGCTGGCTTCGGCCTGCGGATTTCACCAGATTCCGGTGGGACCTTGAGACGATCCTGAGCCCGCGGGCCCGCTGGGGCGACTGGCGGGCGGCACCGAATCTGACCGATGCCGACGCCGCCGTGATCGGCCGTGCCGTCGACGAGATCACCCGCCGGCTGTCCGAATTCGGTTGTGGCCCGGACCGATTCGGCCTGGTCCATGCCGATCTGCGGATGGCCAACCTGATGCTGGACCCGGCCGGGCCGCTGACGGTGATCGACTTCGACGACAGCGGCTGGTCCTGGTACCTGGCCGATCTGGGCGCCGTCGTGTCGTTCATCGAGGACAGCCCCGACTGCGACCGGATCATCGCCGACTGGCTGCGCGGCTACCGCGAGGTCCGCGAACTGCCCGCCGGGCACGCCGCGCTGATTCCCACCTTCGTGATGATGCGCCGAATCATGTTGTCCGCGTGGATCGGAACCCATCATGACTCCGACGCCGCGATCCCTTTGGCGCCGACGTTCGCGGCGGGCACCGCGGCACTGGCCGAGCGGTACCTCGGCGACCCGGCCTGGTTGCGCGACGCGATCCGCTAGTCGTCCAGCGATCCGGCGAGCCGTTCCGCCGCGCTGACGTAGTCCTCGATGAACTCGCGCACCACCTCGCGGGCCGGCTTGACCTTGTTCATCAGGCCCACGCCCTGGCCGACGAAGTAGGTCGCCAGCGCCTGGGCGCCCTCGTGCCCGGTGGACGCGAGCCTGTCGACCCGGCGCAGCACGGGTTCGACGAGCATGGACTGCAGGGGCAGCGGCAGTGGCTTCTGACCGCCCTCGTTGGGCGCCCAGGCATCGGTCCAGTCCGAAACCAGTTGGCGCGAGGGCTTTCCGGTGCGGCCCGCCGACCGGATGGTGTCGCGGGAGCCGGCGGCCAGGAACTTCTGCACGGTGTACGGCGCGGTCTCGGCCTCCTCCGTGGTGAGCCACACCGACCCGGTCCAGGCGCCGGCGGCCCCCATGGCCACGCAGGCGGCCATCTGCCGGCCCGTCACGATGCCGCCGGCGGCCAGCACCGGCACGTCACTGCCGACGTCGGCCAGCGCGTCGAGCACCTCGGGCACCAGGCACAGCGTGGACACCTCACCGCAGTGCCCGCCGGCTTCGGTGCCCTGCGCGACGATGATGTCCACCCCCGCCTTGGCCTGCTTGAGCGCGTGTTCCTTCGCGCCGACGAGCGCGGCGACCGGCACCCCGGAGGCGCGGCCGGCCTCGATCATGTAGGCCGGCGGCACGCCGAGCGCGTTGGCCATCAGCTTGATCGGGTGTCGCAGGGCCACCTCCAGAAGTGCCTCCCCGGTGTCGCCGGACAGGCTGCTGCCGCCGAAGCGCGGGCCCTCCTCGGCCGGAATGCCGTGGCTGACAAGCAGTTCGCGGACGTAAGACGTGTAGTAGTCCGGAATCCGGTCGGCCAGTTGGGCGGCGGTGACGTTCTCGCCCTTGCCCTCGTACTTGGCGGGCACGATGATGTCGACGCCGTATGGCTTGCCGCGCACCTGTTCGTCGATCCAGGCGAGTTCTTGGTCGAGCTGTTCGGGGGTGAAGGCCGTGCCGCCGAGCACACCGAGACCGCCGGCGTTGGTGACCGCGGCCACGACGTCGCGGCAGTGACTGAAGGCGAAAAGGGGGAACTCGATGTCGAATCGCTCACAGATCGGCGTCTTCATCGGGCCAGTATGGCTTGACGGGCGTCAATTGAACACAGCCGGGCTCGGCGA
>CAZTAA010000056.1:10948-27067 GCA_964611465.1 uncultured Mycobacterium sp.
GCCGACCTACGCCGACTTCGCCTATCTGGCCTTCACCGTGGGGATGACCTACCAGGTGTCCGACACCGACATCCAGTCCAGCAGGATGCGCCGCGAGGTCCTTCGCCAGGCGCTGGTGTCGTTCGTGCTCGGCGCGATCATCCTGGCCATGACGATCAACCTGGTCATCGGACTGGTCAGCGTCGGCGACTGACGGCCGTGGCACGATCGGGGGCATGGCCACCGTCGCACAGTGGATCGAAGGCGCCCGCCCGCGCACGCTGCCGAACGCGGTCGCGCCGGTCATCGCGGGCACCGGCGCGGCCGCCTGGCTAGGATCCGCGGTGTGGTGGAAGGCGCTGCTCGCCCTGTCCGTCGCGGTGGCGCTGATCGTCGGCGTCAACTACGCCAACGACTACTCCGACGGGGTGCGCGGCACCGACGACGACCGGGTCGGCCCACTGCGTCTGGTCGGGTCGAAGGTGGCGGCACCGCGGGCAGTACTGGCCGCGGCGGTGACCGCCCTGCTGGTGGCCGCCGTCGCCGGCCTGGCGCTGGCGTGGCTGACCAACCCGTGGCTGATCGCGGTCGGCGCGGCCTGCATCGCCGGCGCCTGGCTGTACACCGGTGGTTCGAAACCCTACGGCTACTTCGGTTTCGGCGAGATCGCCGTATTCGTGTTCTTCGGGCTGGTCGCCGTCCTCGGCACGCAATACACGCAGGCGCTTCGGGTGGACTGGGTCGGCGTGGTGTGCGCGGTGGCGATGGGCTGCCTGTCGTCGGCGGTGCTGGTCGCCAACAATCTGCGCGACATCCCCACCGACGCGCAGTCCGGCAAGATCACCCTGGCGGTGCGACTCGGTGATCGGCGCACCCGGCGGCTCTACCTCGGCCTGCTGGCCGTCGCCGGAGCGCTGACGCTGGCGCTCGCCGCGGCCACCCCGTGGTGCCTGGCCGGACTGCTCGGCACTCCCCTGGCGATCCGGGCCGCTCGGCCGGTCCGCTCCGGTTCGGTTGGGCCGCAACTCATTCCGGTGCTGCGGGACACCGGCCTGACGATGCTGGTGTGGGCGGTCGCGGTGGCCGCCGCGCTGGCCTTGGTTCAGGCGGCCTGATCGAGCAGGGCCGTCACGGCGTCGCGCAACCGGTCGGGGTCGACGTGCCCGCCGATGAGCCCCAGTGTGTAGCGGTCACCGCCGCGCAGGATGCCGAGCATCAGATGCTCGCATTCGACGGCCCGGCCGCGGTGTGCGGCCGCCTCACGTTGGGCGTAGTCGAGCACCTTCTTGCCGGCACGGTCGAGCGGGATCTGGCCGCGCCGTCGTCGTCGCCGGCCGGACCGGCGTAGTGCGTCGTCGAAGGCGTCGGCGCCGAATGCGCGAATAACGTTGTCGCGCACGGCATTCAGATCAATGCCTATCGACCGCAGCGCCGCGGCGTCCTCGTCGAAACTGAACGCGTCACGACCGCCGTCGAGCACGGCCCGCACCGCCTCGACGGTCAGACCGGCGGCCGAGCACAACGCCGCCAGGTTGCGGCCGGCGCTCTGCAGGACACCGACCAGCAGGTGCTCCGGGCCGATGGCGTCGTCGCCGAGCTCACGGACCTCGGCCTCGGCCAGTACGACGGCGGCCCGGGCGTCACGGGCGAGGCGCTCGGGCATCATCCATCCCCTCGGTTGTATTTCTGGTGCACCGCCTGCCTGCTGACTCCCAGTGCCTCGGCGATGTCCTGCCAACTCCAGCCCTGCTCGCGGGCATTGGCGACGTGTACGGCCTCCAGGCGCTCCTGTAGGCGCTGCAGTGCGCGGACCGCGCGCAGTCCGATCGCCGGATCGGCGGCGGCCAGTTGTTCGGGCTCGGCCATGCCGTCAAGATAACTTGACAGGTTCGCCGGGTCAACTGGGTGCAACCACGGTTAATCGGTGGGCGGCTCGCCCCGCAGCCGGGCCTGCAGATCGGCCCGGTCCCGGCGCCGACGCTCGTCGACCGCGGCGATGCTCGCGGTGGCCCGCTGCCGTAGTGGGCTGAACAACCAGATGCCCAGCGGCAGTGCGATGACGATCGCGAACAACAGCGCGATCACCAACGGGAACTGCGCGACGCCGAGAAGATGTGCGCCGTAGAAGATCACCGCGGTCAGCGCGGCGACCAGGAGCAGTCGGGCGACGAGGTAGGTGAGGACGTCGACGACCATCCGGCCTGTCGGTCTGTCCGGCCTTTCGGTGGGCACCGGCCCGAGCCTACAGACGGGCGTATATTCGTTTCAAGGGAGGTTGTCGTGATGTATTTGCTGGTCGTCCTGGTATTGGCCGCGCTTGCCTACGGCGCGTGGCGCGCCGTCCGGGCACGGCCCCACCACGCCGGCAAACGCGTGATCGGTCCCGACGACGACCCCGAATTCCTCTGGCGCCTCAACCATCCCGACAACAATCCGAGGTGAGGTTCAGCCCACTCCGGCGTAGGAGTGCAGGCCGACCGTCACCAGGTTGATGAAGAACAGGTTGAACACCATCGCGACGAAGCCGACGACGTTGATCCAGGCCGCCTTCTTGTCACGCCAGCCCGCGGTCGACCGCGCATGCAGGTACGCCGCGTAGACGACCCAGGCGATGAAGGACACCGTCTCCTTCGGGTCCCAGCCCCAGTACCGGCCCCAGGCCTCCTCGGCCCAGATCGCCCCGAAGATGACCCCGAACCCGAAGACCGGGAACGCGAAGATGGTGGTGCGGTAGGCGATCCGGTCCAGTGTCTGGGCGTCGGGCAGCCGCTGGAGGACGCGAGCAAGCGCGCCGTCGCGATCCGGAGCGCCCAGCGGTGACATCTTGAGCAGGAACAGGATGCTCGCCACACCCGCGACGAGGAACACTCCGGAACCGAGGCTGACCACCGAGACGTGAATCGGCAACCAGTAGCTCTGCAATGCGGGCATCACCGGCGCGGCGTGGGTGTACAGCCATTTGCCCGACACCGTCAGCAGGATCAGCACGGGGATCAGGACGAACACCCACAGCGCGCGGTAGGCCGGCTTGCGCAGCACGACGGCCGCGGCGAGCAACCCGGAGAAGGCGGTCAGGTTGATGAACTCGTACATGTTGCCCCACGGCGCCCGGCTGGTGGCCAGGCCGCGCAGCACGATGCAGACGAACAACATGGCGATGCCGACGTAGACGAGCGCCAGTCCGGCGCGGCCGATCCGCTCGTCGACCGTTCGAACCGGGGCCCCACCGACCACACCGGGGCGGTCGCTGTCGGCGGTCACTCCGCCGGCCGCGACGAGCTCGCGCTCGGCGACCCGGCGGCTGCGGCTGTAGGCCAGCTCAATGGCCAGCATCACCAAAGCGAGGATCAGGATCACCACCGAGGAGGTGAACGCCCAGTCCGAATATTGGGCCAGTCCGAGATCCACGTGCTCGGTGTTCATCAGTGCTCGTCCTCTCCGGCCGGCGTCAGCAGCCGCTGCGTGAGCCGCTCGAACTCGTCGCCCCAACCGGAGTTGTCGGTGCGTGCCAAGCCGCCCATCTCGACGTTCACGGTACCGGTGCCGGCCGGGCCGGGGCTCAGTCGGACCCAGATGCGGCGGCGCCGGACCACCAGCGAGACCAGGAGCCCGGCCATCATCGTCAGCGCGAAGACCAGCACCCACAGCTGACCCGGGTCGTGCGATACCTGCAGGTTGACGAACGGCGTCGCGCCGTCGAAGCGCACCAGCGTTCCGTCGTCCAGCCGCACCTGCTCGCCGGCGCGCAGGTTCACCCGGTCCAGCTTCTTCAGCCGGCCCTGCTCGATCAGGCGGGGGTCGAGGTTGAACAGCGACTGCGGCCGCCCGGTGTCCAGGCCGGTGTCGCCGCGATAGATGTCGACGGCCACGGCCGGGTCGTTCAGCGCCGGATGGCCGCTGGACAGCAGCTTGCCGTCGAGTTGCTCGGTCGGCGCGAACAGGCCCTGGATCGCGATCTGGTGCTTGCGTCGCTCATCGGCGTCGGGGTACGTGCCAGCCGGGGGGTCGATCCGCACGACGCCCGACGACAGCAGCGTCTGCGGATTCTCGGGCCGCCACTGCACGGTCTGACTGCGCTGCCGGCCGTCGGGAAAGGTGACCGTGAAGGTCGGCGCGTACCCGTGGCCCTGCAGGTAGACCCGGTCCCCGCCGACCCGCAGGGGGTGGTTGACCTCCAGCCGGTAGGGCCGCCAGGCGCCGGTGTTCAGATCGTCGCCGACCTGGTAGTCGATGTCCGCCACGAAGGTCTTGGCCTGCCCGTTGGGCAGGTAGTGGGCCTGAAAGTCGTTGACCCGCAGGCACATCGGATACAGCGAGGTTCCGTCGACGGTGTTGCCGGCGCGGAAGGTGTCGAATGCGGCCGGGGACGCCGAGCAGAATCCGGGGCCGCCGTCGGCGATGACGATGACGTTGCCCTCGTAGCCGAAGAGCTTGCCGACGGCGACGGCAGCCAGCAGGCCGAGCAGGGAGAAGTGGAAGACCAGGTTGCCGAACTCGCGTAGATAGCCCTTCTCCGCGGACACTTCGGTGGTGTCACCCCCGCTGCGAATGGTCTTGCGCCAGCCACGAAGTCGTTGCGCCATCCGCTCGGCCACCGCAAGCGGATCTCCGGCGGCCTGACCGTCCGCATGTTTGGGCAGCCGGGCCAGGTTGCGCGGAGCGGGCACCGGTTCGGCCCGCAGGCTGCGGGCGTGTTCGACCATCCGCGGCGTCAGGCACCCGACCAGCGAGACGAACAGCAGCACGTAGATCGCGGTGAACCAGAAGCTGGAGAACACCTCGAAGAACTGCAACCGGTCCAGCCACGGCCCGATCACCGGGTGCTGCTGAAGGTATTCGTCGACCTTTCCGGCGTTGAGCGCGCGCTGCGGCAGCAGCGCTCCCGGCACCGCGGCGAGCGCCAGCAGGAACAGCAGCACCAGCGCGGTGCCCATAGACGTCAACGCCCGCCAGGTGTTGCGCACCACCGCGAGCAGACGCGAAAGGGCCCCCGGGCGACGGTATTCGGGTACGTCCGCGTCCGCTCGCGGCTCGGAGTCGGTGGTGCTCACAGAGTCACTCACAGGGGCAGCCTCACGTCGCTGACGAACGCGTCCCGCACCCACGACACGAAGTCGTTCCAGATGCCGGTGACCAGCGCGGTGCCGACCAGGATCAGCAGCACGCCGCCGAACACCTGGATGGTCCGGGTGTGCCGGCGCAGCCGGCCGAGGCCCTCCACCGCCCAGGTGGAGCCGAAGGCCAACAGCACGAACGGGATTCCCAGACCCAGGCAGTAGGCGATGACCAGTGCCACTCCGCGCGCGACACTGGCGCCGTCGGTGGCGGAGGCGACGGTGATGACCCCGGTCAGCGTCGGGCCCAGACACGGCGTCCAGCCCAGCGCGAAGACCGCGCCGAGCAGCGGGGCGCCGGCCACGGTGGTGAGCATGCGTGGGGTGAAGCGGGCCTGCCGCTGCAGGGCCGGGACGAAGCCGACGAAGACCAGGCCCATCAGGATCGTCAGGACGCCACCAACCCGTTGCAGCACAAGCTGATTGGTGATGAGCGAGGTCGTCATGCCCAGCACGGCGACGGTGCCCAGCAGGAACACCGCGGTGAACCCGGCGACGAACAGCAGCGCCGAACCGGCCACCCGCAGCCGCGCCTCCCGGTCGGACTCGACCGTGCCGGGCCGCTGACCGTCGACGTCGACGCCGACCACCCCCGCCAGATACGACAGGTAACCGGGCACCAGGGGAACCACACACGGCGAGGCGAACGACACCAGCCCGGCGAGCAGACACAATCCCAGCGCCAGCAGCAGTGGACCGGTGGCGGCCAGTTCGGCGGTTCCGGTCACTGTTGTTGTCCCGGTGCGGGTTCGGCCGCCAGGCGTTCGATCAACGCCCGCAGATCCTCGGCGAGCAGTTCCCGGAGGAACACCGCGGCGACCCGGTGCTCACGGTCCAGGACCACCGTCGACGGGATCACGGTGGTCGGGTACTTGCCGCCGAACGCGATCATGGTCCGCATCGCGGGGTCGTAGATCGACGGGAAGGTGATGTTGCGGTCCTTCACGAAATCCACTGCGGCATCGCGGTTGTTGTCGCGCACGTTGATGCCCAGAAACGCGACGCCGAGGTGACGCGTCTGGTCGTAGACCTGTTGCAGCTGGCCGATCTCGGTACGGCAGGGCCCGCACCACTGGCCCCAGACGTTGACGACGACGACCTTGCCGGCGAAGTCGTCGAGCGACAGGGTCTTCGACGGGTCCATCAAATCTGGTCCGCTGATCGGACCCGGCCGGCCACGCGTCTGCGGTGGGTCGTAGACGATGTCGGTCTTGCCGCCCGGTGCGACGAACTCGAAGGTGCCGCCCTGCGCGACCGCGTCATGTCCGGTCGAGCAGCCGGCGAGCAGCACCGAGCAGGCCACCATCAGGGCCGTGACCACGGCGCGCATCAGGACCCGAGCGGTCACAGCCCGGCCGCCGGCTCGCGATAGTCGACGGCGACCAGTTGGTCACCGTCGAAGGTCAGCGTCGTCAGCGACGCCAGATTGCACTGCCGCCGGCGCGGATCATGGGGCAGCCGTTTGCCTTCCATGGACCGGCGCAACGTCTCGACCGGCAGCTGATGACTGACGCATACCACCTCATGTCCCTCGGCCAGGTCGCGGGCGCGGTGCACGGCGGCGGTCATCCGGGCGGCGATCTGCCGGTAGGGCTCACCCCACGACGGGGTGAACGGGTTGCGCACCTGCCACCACACCTGAGGGTTCCGCCAGACGCCGTCACCGGGCGACATGCGTTTGCCCTGGAAGTAATTCGACGATTCGATGAGGTCCTCGTCGGTGCCCAGCACCAGACCGTGCGCCGCGGCGATCGGGGTCGCCGTCTCCTGGGCGCGCTGCAGCGGGGAGGCGATCACGGCGATGATGTCGTTGCGCGCCAACGTATCCGCGACTGCCTGCGCCTGCGCTAGACCGCGCTCGGACAGCCGGTAGCCGGGCAGCCGGCCGTACAGGATGCCCTCCGGGTTGTGCACCTCGCCATGACGCATGACGTGCACTCGGGTCAGCGCCATCAGAGCTCCGGCCCCGTGGCGGCCGCGGCGGCGCGGGCGGCGGCGGGCAGCGCGGCGGCGATGTGGTCGAACGCCTCGTCGTCGAGGGCCGCCGAGACGAACCATGCCTCGTAGGCGCTGCACGGCGGGTACACGCCGGCGTCGAGCAGGGCATGGAAGAACGGCGGAAACCGCCAGGTCTGACTGGCGCGCGCCGACGCGAAGTCGGTCACCGGCGCATCGCCGAAGAAAACGCTGAGCATGTTGCCGGCACGCTGAACCCGATGCGCCACACCGGCTTCGGTCAACGCGCCGCCCAGAAGTTCGGCCAGCCGGCCGGCGTTGGCGTCGAGGGCCGCGTACACGGCGTCGTCGGCGGCACGCAGGGTCGCCAGACCCGCTGCCATCGCCACCGGGTTCCCCGACAGCGTGCCGGCCTGGTACACCGGCCCGAGCGGGGCCAGCCGGCTCATCACGTCGGCCCGCCCGCCGAAGGCCGCGGCCGGCAGCCCGCCGCTCATCACCTTGCCGAAGGTGAACAGGTCGGCGTCGACGGGATCGATTCCGTACCAACCACTTCGGCTCACCCGGAATCCCGTCATGACCTCGTCCATGATGAGCAGCGCGCCATGCTCGGCGGTGATGCGCCGCAGCGCGGCGTTGTAGCCGGGAGTCGGCGGCACGCACCCCATGTTGCCCGGGCTGGCCTCGGTGATCACGCAGGCGATCTGATCGCCGAATTCGGCGAAGGCAGCCGCCACGCTGTCCACGTCGTTGTACGGCAACACGATGGTGTCGGCGGCGGCCGCACCCGTCACACCCGGTGACGACGGCAGCCCCAGCGTGGCGACACCGGAGCCGGCGTCGGCCAGCAGGGCGTCGCTGTGGCCGTGATAGCAGCCCGCGAACTTGACGATCTTGGGCCGGCCGGTGAACCCGCGGGCCAGCCGGATGGCGCTCATGGTGGCCTCGGTGCCGGAGTTGACCAGGCGCAGCAACTCGACCGGGGACACCCGGGCGATGATCTCGGCGGCCAGTTCGGACTCGCACGGCGTCGGCGCCCCGAACGACAACCCGTTGCCCGCCGCCCGCCGCACCGCCTCGACCACGGCCGGGTGCGCGTGGCCGAGGATCATCGGGCCCCAGGAGCACACCAGGTCGACGTAGCGGTTGCCGTCGGCGTCCGTCAGCCAGTACCCGCTGCCTGAGGTGATGAACCGGGGCGTGCCCCCGACCGCGCTGAAGGCCCGCACCGGCGAGTTCACCCCGCCGGGAATCACCCCGCACGCGTCGGCGAACAGCTTTGCGGACAGCTCGACGCTGTGCACGGCTCGACTCGGCAGACTCATGGCCTACAGTGTCCCAGCCGCGGCGGCGTGCCCGAAATCGCGGGGCCGCCGACGTCGCTCAGGACGGGGTCAGCGCGAAAACAGGGTGGTCAGCGACGTCGGGCAGGCTCTCGAAGTAGCCCTGCACCATCTTGCCGAGTTTGGCGCGGTAGGCGTCGAGCACGGGGCCGCGCCGGTCCCGCGGGATCTCGGTGGCCGTATAGGCGGTGGTCTGTCCGCGCGTCTTCAGCGTCACGGTCGGGTTGGCCCGCACGTTCTTCACCCACTGCGATTCCCCGCGGGTGGACACCAGGTAGCGGATGCCGTCGACCACGATGGTGATCACCGGTATCTGCTGGCTGGCTCCGCTGGAACGCCGGGTGATGGTCAGGGTTTCGCTGCCCGACATCCCGGTGGCCATCGCGAAGCGGTTGAAGATCCGCGTGGTGAACCAGGCCGGCTTGAGGTACGCCATGCCCCGAGTGTGGCCGTCGACGGGCCGCCCCGCAATGTCCCGTTTCGCCGGTCGCGACACCGGGCACCCGAGGCCCATGCGTGCAGAGGAAGGCGACGAATCCATCGAGGAACTCGCCAAGGACGCGGCCAAGGCCGAAGACGAACTCGAGCGAGCCACCGACAAGACGGTGGACAAGGCCGGCCCGGCGACCAAACCGGCCCATCGCCAGGAGTAGCGCCGACCATGGCGCGCGGCGAGCATCCGCAACGCACACCGTTCTACGGGGTGTGCCTGCTTTCCGCCGCCTTCCTGTCCTGCTGGCTGGCGGCGTCGGTGTCCGCCACCTGGCTGTCGATCGCCATCTACGTCGTGGCGGCCGTCATCGCCTGGATCGGGTTCCTGATGACTTTCCGGGATTATTCGCCGAGCTCTCGACGACCCCCGCATCGCTGACGTTGGATGGTCGGTATGCAACTGCCGCAGCGACTGGCCCGCATCAACCGGTACGTGACCAACCCGATCCAGAAGCTCTGGGCCGGCTACGCGCCCACATTCGGAATCCTCGAGCACGTCGGCCGCAAGTCCGGCAAGACATACCGGACACCGTTGACGGTGTTCACGACCGATGAGGGTCTGGCGATCATGCTGACCTACGGGCCCGACCGGGACTGGCTGAAGAACATCACCGCGGCCGGCGGCGGTCGGATGAAGCGGCACGGCCGGACCTTCGCCGTCGCCGATCCGCGCGTGGTGTCCAAGGCCGAGGCCGCGCAACACGTCACCGGACGGGCCGCGAAGGTGTTCCCGAAGCTGCCGTTCGACAACGGCGCGGTGTTGCTGCGGCGCATCTGAACCGGGCGGGAGGCGTCCGAAACGGTACGCCGCCTGACCTCACCCGAGGCATTCCAGCTACGCCGTGAGTGCGACAGAAGGTTTCCGGCCGAGCCGGACCAAAGCCACCCGAACAGGTGACTTCCTGCCCTTGGCGGCAAACTCACCGGAGTGGGATGCTCGTCATGTAGCAAACAAGTGAGAGGTAGTTCATCATGACGGAAATCGCACGGACGAACACCGGCCGCATGGTCGCAGTCCTGGCGGCTTTCTGCGCTGCCATCCCGCTCTCCGTGGCGCTGGCTCTGCCCGCCTCGGCCGGCCCGATGAGCGCTCCGCGCCCATCGGCACCTGCCTGTGTCGACTACGACGGCGACGGATACTGTGACGCCTACTACGACGACGAACCCTCCATCCCGGATGCGTCCCCGCCGGAGTGCGTCCCGTCCCCGTTCGGCTGCCCCGGCGACTGACCGCACCGGAGCGGTCGTTGACCCCGACCGCTACACGGATACGGCCCGCAGGGCGGCCGGCAGGCTGGGCAGGAAGTGCGCCGTGGCGAACGCCCGGATGTCGTCGGCGGTCTCCAGCGGCCGCAGGCTCGGCAACAGCAGCACCATCAGCGAATAGCGCAGGACCGCGTCGGCGAGTTCGGCGACTGTCGAGGCTCCGACCCGCTCGGCGAATCCGGGCGGGAAGATGACGTGCAGGGCGGCGACGATCCGGGCCACCGCCGCCGCATAGTGCTGATGCGCGAGTTCCAGTGCCAACGCCGGATCGTCGACGATCATCCGGTTGAGCACCCGGTGGTCGCGGAACTTCAGGATGCCGGCGGTGAACGCCTCCACGTAGATGTTCGCCTGCGGCCCAGCGGATTTGATGTCCGCGGCGATGTCGACGAAAAGGCTCTCGTTCTCCCGGTCGATCACCGCGGCCACCAGTTCGTCGCGGCCGGCGAAGCGCCGGTAGATCGTGGTGCGGCTGAGCTTCGCCCGGCGGGCGACATCGTCGAGCGCGACACGGCGGAACCCGTGTCGCTCGAACTCCAGCACCGCGGCGTCGAGGATCGCGGTGGTCGAGTCGACCGTTATGGCGTCACACCTTCCCGGGCGTAGCCGGTGCGGGCGAATGTGTTGTAGCGCACCGACATCGGCAACCGATTCCAGATGGCGTTGACCGGCCGGGAGCGCCAGAACGCGGCGAAGCGCTGATACCGGCGCTCCTGACGGTCACTCCACGGCAGGCCCAGCATGTCCCGCGCCCTGGGCGGCATGCCGCCGGTGGTCAGGAACGCGGCGACCGGATTGAACACGGGCGCAACGATTTTCCACGCCAGCGGCGATACGGCCTTGGGCTTCGGAAAGCCCTTGGTGACGTAGCCGACGCCGTAGGCGGCCGTCTTGTGCGGGACGACCACGGTGTCCATCATGGTGTCCCAATACTTCTGGAAGTCCGCGTAGGTGTCGGGCAGGATCCGGTCGCTGACGCCGTACCGGCGGTACCAGGTCTTGCCCTCCTGCCAGATCTGTTCCTTCTCAGCGTCGGTGAGACGCCTGACGAAGGTGTCGGCGAAGTAGATGACCTGTTCGACGAAGGTCGCGTGCGCCCAGAAGTACGTCTCGGGGTTCAGCGCGTGGTACCGGGACCCGTCGGGCATGTCGCCCTTGATGTCGGTGTGGAAGTCGCGCACCTTCAGTCCGTCGTTCTCGGCGTCCGAGCCGTACACGGTTCGCATGATCGGCGGGATCGACCTCTTGACCCTCGCCGCGGTGTCGGCGAAGAACACCGAGTGATCCAGCACGCCCTGCCCGAGCTCGGCGAGCATGTTCTGCAGTACGGCGGGACGTGGGCCGATCAGGTACATCCGGTTGTCGCCGAACCACCGCCAGACCAGCGAGTGCGCGTCCAGCGGCGCGGCGCCGGACCGGGTGTCGGTGTTGACGAGTTCGGTCATGGACACAGTGTTACAGATTTCGCACTCTGTACCGAACAGATAGTGATCGGGCTCACCCGAGGCGCGACTAGCATCGCCTCGGTGGAGCCGAACTCGTGGGCGCCCCCACCCGCACCGGCGGGGACTGTCGGCAGGACCGGACCGTCTTCAGCCCTGACCGCCATCCGCGGTATCTGCCTGATTTTGCTGGCGCTCTTGTCGGGGTTCATCGCCGTCCTGGCGTTGGCGGACCCACCCGGCAGTCGGGACGCGTTCGCCACGGCAACCACCGACGCGGTTTGGCGCATGTACTTCGGGGCGATGCTGGCGCTTAGTGTCATTGCCTGGGTTCTGGGAATGCGTTCTCTGACCAGACCCACAGCGCACCCGGCCCACAGTGTCATCGTCGGGGTGTCGGTGACTGTGGTAGGCTTGGCCGGTTGCGCGCTCGGATTCTTTTTCGTCGGCGCCGCCGAGGCCCTGGAAACCTTCATCGCCTATGTGGCCTCCGGTGTCGTCTTCGCGCTCGGCGGTGCGATCACTACGTTGGTTTCCGCGATCGCCCTTTTCGCCCTGCGACGGAATGGCGGTCGAGTTGTAGCCGGCCGGCGACCGGGCGGCTTTTCGGCCGGATAGGGGCCGAACGGCCCTTCAACTGCGCGGCCGATCGTGCGATAACCAGAAAAGACCCCGTCCGCAGAAGGCGGGACCGAAGCGAGAGGTTCGATATGTCTGCATCGGTTCGCCAAGGCCTGCTGCGGATGTGGCTGTTCGTCGTCGCAGCGGTCGTCGGCGCCTCGCTCACGCCAACCCAGGCACACGCCGACCCGCCCGGTCGGCTGTTCTACGAAATCGTGGTGATCGTGCCCGGCACGAGGAGTCAGGCCTGGGAGGCCACGCTCTACGACGCGGCCGGCAAGCCGATCCAGGCCCCGCCAACCGGGCAAACGGTGAAGACGCCGATCGGCGAGTTCGTCAACGTGCCCGGGGATCAGTGGCACCCCGGCGGGATGGTGCGCACCGACATGGCGAAATGGATGAAGACCCACGACGCCAACGTGATCATGGACATGAAGCCCTGGGCCTATCGCCTGTATGTGGACGGCGAAGGCTCCGACAGCGAGGTGTGGACGAGCACACTGCTGCACGACAACACCGAGATTCCGCCAGCCACCAACCCGATCGACACGCCGATGGGACCGTTCCGCACGGCCGGTCCGGAAGCAACCGGGTGGGCGCGTGCCGGCTGGCTTCCGGTGAGCTGGCTGCCGGACCAGCCGGCGTCACTCCAATTGGCCGGCACGGCTTGGCGTTTCGCCGAGATCCTCGGCGCGCCGACGCCCGACACGGTCGATGCGACGCTGGAACTGTCCGCCGACGGTACGGCGGCTGGTCGGACGGGCTGCAATGACTTCAACGGGCGCTACGCCGTCGACGGCAACCATCTGGCCTTCACCGGCCTCGGCTACACCAAGATGGCGTGCGCCGCGGAACCGATGGCCACCGAGAGAGCCGTGCAGACGGTACTCAACCGCACCAGCGGTGCCACGAGCACGGCCGACGAGCTTCGCCTCGTCGCCGAGGACGGCACCCTTCTGGCGCGCCTGGTCCCCATGACGCCGTAGGAGGGCTTCATGGCTAACGCCGGGGAGGCCGCTTACTGAGTCGCTCGACGAAGCGCGCCGGTGATGTCGCCCATCAGGGCGGAGCTGTCTTTGGCATCGGTGATGCCGCTGATGAGTATCACGAGCACGAAGGGTCTCGGAGCGTAGACGATCGCCGCATCGTGGTGCTCTGCTTTGAGTTTGCCGGTCTTGTGGGCGACGGGCGTGCCGGGGTCCAGGCCGGACGGGATGCCTTCGTTGAAGTGCTGGCGCTTGAGGATTTCAACCATTTCGCGGGAGGCGGCTGGGTCGACGGCTTTCCCCTCGGCGATCGCCGTGAGCAGGATCTGCAGTCCGCGTGCAGTCGTGGTGTTGTTGATACCCGTCCGGTAGGCCTTGCTGTCCTCAACGCCGCGAAGCACGTTCATGCCGTCGGCGCCAAGGGAATGAACGGTGGCGCGGATGTTCTCCACGCCGAGCTTCTTGATGAGGAGATTGGCGGCGAGATTGCTGCTCATGGTGATCATGAGTTCGCACAGCTGGCGGAGGGTTCGGGTCTGACCCTCGGACTTGTAGAGCTCGGGCTCGAAATCGTTGGCGGGCTCGAGGCGGAAGGGAGAGCCGTCAACGAGCGAATAGAACTCATTGTGGATGAGGAGCGGATCTTCGAGGGCGAGCTTTCCTTGCTGTGCCTGATGAAAGAGCTCGATCATGACGGGGATCTTCATGGTGCTCGCGGCGTGGAATGTTTCGTCGGGATTGGCGGACCATTCCGACCCACCGTCCACGGGGTGGAAGAAAACAGCGACATCGGCGTGCGCGGCATGGATTTGTCGCTGAATCAGCCGTTCCGCACCGGGCAGCGAGTAGAGCTCGGTCGAAGACGCGGCCTGCGTTATCGCCACGACCGCCAATACGGCAAAGACGAGGGCCGCTCGAATCTTCCCTCGATTTCTCGGCACTTCTCTTCTCGCTTCCGCCCGCGTCTCGATAGACCGAAGCGTCAGCCGTCGGCGGCAATCGGCAATCCCGGGCATGCTTCGACGTAGTCGATATCCGGCGACACCCAGTCGCGCCACTGCTGGTGGCTCATATTGGTGGTGACCTTGGCGCACAACGCCGCTGCCGGGTCGGGGTACGCAGGCCACAGCCGCACGGTGGTGTCGTAACCGCCGGAAGCGATCAGCTTTCCGTCGGGGCTGTATGCCACGCTCTCCACCATGCCCTCGTGACCGGTGAGCGGACCGCCGAGGAGTTGTCCGGTGTCGGCGTCCCAGAGTCGCACGGTGCCGTCGCCTCCGCCGGAAATGATTCGCTTGCCGTCCGGGCTGAACGCCACACTGGTCACCCAGGCCGTGTGGCCGGTGAGCGGCTCGCCGATGGGTTGTCCGGTTGCCGCGTCCCACAACCGCAGGGTGCCGTTATCGCCGTCGCCGCCGCCACCGGAGACGATCCGCTTGCCGTCCGGGCTGAAGGCGACACTGCTCACCGATTTCTGGTTCATCGGCTGGCCCACGGGCTGTCCGGTATCGGCGTCCCAAAGTCGCACCGTGCCGTCGTCCTCTCCCCCGCCGCTGACGATCCGCTTGCCGTCCGGGCTGAACGCCACACTGCTCACCATGCCCTGGTGCCCGGTCATCGGCGGGCCGACGGGTTTCCCGGTATCGGCCTCCCACAGCTTCACGGTGCCGACTTCGGTTCCGTCCTGGGGGTTTTCGGTGCCGCCGCCGGAGACGATCCGCTTGCCATCGGGGCTGAACGCCACACTGTTCACCCCTTCGTGAGTCATCGGCTGGCCGATCGGTTGGCCGTCGTCCACGCTCCACACGCGCACGGTGTTGTCCATATAGCTGCCGGAGACGATGCGCTTGCCGTCCGGGCTGAACGCCACGCTGCCCACCGCGCCCTTGTGGCCGACTATCGGCTGGCCGACGGGTTGGCCGGTATCGACATCCCACACCCGCACGCCGTCTTCTTGAAAGCTGGCGACGGCGATGCGGCGGCCGTCGGGGCTGAACGCCACGTCCAACACACCGGCGGTATGTTGACCGCCCCGCGGCTGGCCGATCACCAGAGGGCCGGCATTGACGTTCCACACCCGCATGGTGGTGTCCGCACTGCCGGAGACGATCCGCTTGCCGTCCGGGCTGAACGCCACGCTGTACACGTCGCCCGTGTGGCGGGTCATCGGCTCGCCGATCGGCTGGCCGGTGTCGGCGCCCCACAATTGCATGGCACCGGCCTGCGAGCCACCGCCGGACACGATCCGCCTGCCGTCGGGGCTGAACGCCACGCTGTCCACCGGACCCGTGCGGGCGGTCATCGGCTCGCCGATCGGCTGGCCGGTGGCCGCGTCCCACAGCCGCACGGTGCCGACCTGGGAGCCGCCGCCGGAGACGATCCGCCTGCCGTCGGGGCTGAACGCCGCGCTCTGCACCCCGTCGTGAGTCATCGGCGGGCCGATCGGCTGGCCGCTGGCGGCATCCCACTGTCGCATGGTGCCGTTCCCGTCGGCGGCGACGATCCGCCTGCCGTCGGGGCTGAACGCCACGCTGTACACCTGGGCCGAGTCGGTGGGTAGCGGCGCGCCGACGGGCTGGCCGGTGGCCGCGTCCCACAGCCGCACGGTGCCGTCGTCGTAGGCCCCGCCGGAGACGATCCGCTGGCCGTCGGGGCTGAACGCCACGCTGCTCACCGGGCCCGTGTGGCCGGTCATCGGCTGGCCGATCGGTTGGCCGGAGTCGGCGTCCCACAGCCGCACGGTTCCGCCGTCGACGCCACCGCCGCCGGAGACGATGCGCTTGCCGTCGGGACTGAACGCCACGCTCCGCAACCCGTCGTGCTTCATCGGCTGGCCGACCGGCTGTCCGGTGTCGGCATCCCACAGCCGCACGGTTTTGTCTTCGCCGGCGGAGACGATCCGCTTGCCGTCGTGGCTGAC
>CAZTAA010000057.1:0-26858 GCA_964611465.1 uncultured Mycobacterium sp.
GTGCCGATGATGTCGGTGGGCACCAGGTCGGGGGTGAACTGGATGCGGGCGAAGGATCCGCCGACCACCTTGGCGAAGGTCTCCACCGCCAGCGTCTTGGCGACGCCCGGGACGCCCTCGAGCAGCACGTGCCCCTTGGCGAGCAGGCCGACCAGGATCCGTTCGACGAGCTGGTCCTGGCCCACGATGATGCGCTTGACCTCGAAGATCGCCCGCTCGAGGGCCTGAACCTCGCCGGCCAGTCCGGCCGGCGCCGCCGTCGTCGAGGGGGTGGACGAGTACGTGACCGACGACCCCGAGCCGCTCACCGAGGGGGCCGCGTGCCCGCCCGAACTGTAGTTGGGCGACCCACCTGGTGACGTCATCGACAATCCTCCACAAGAGTTACAAGCAAAGCTCTGGACGTGGCGACCCGGGACGGGCTGCCGCCACAACTATTCCAGGCGGTTCGGAATCCGTCGACGTGCCGTGGCCGCCGGCGGCTGGGGACGCCTCTCAGGATTCGATGATCCGGGCCGCGTACGGCTGCAGGCCGGCCGTCCGGACCGGGCTGACCTGGACCCGGCTGCCGTTGCCGGACGCCTCCAGCATCTGGCCGTTGCCCAGGTAGAGAGCCACATGCTGGGTGCCGCCCGGGCCCCAGAACAGCAGATCGCCGCGTTTGGCCTGCGACAGCGGCACCTTGCGGCCGGTGTTGTACTGGTCGCCGGAGTACTTCGGGATCAGCACGCCGACCCCGGCGAAGGCGAACTGGGTCAGGCCGGAGCAGTCGAAGCCCACGATGTTCGCGCCGTCCTCGACGCCGGTGCTGGGTCCGGTCGGCTTGCCGCCGCCCCAGGAGTACGGCACGCCGATCTGGGAGCCGCCACGGCGGATGACGTATTCGATGGCCTGCGGCCCGCGCACGCGGGCGCCGGGTGCGACGCTCGAGGCCGACGGGCTGACGAGGCCCATGCTCTCCAGGAACTTGCGGCCCAGGCTCATGGTGGCCTCGGTGGCCTGCGCGGTGGCCGCCAGCGAGGCGTTGGCGATGGCCAGCGGATCCCCGGGCGCGCCCGAGCTGAGCAGCTTGGGCAGCGTCGGATCCCACTGACCGTCGTCGTCGGCGACGGCCGGTGCGGCGAGGCTAAGCGCGACGGCTGCCGCGGCGATCAGCAGGACCAGCGGCCGGATCCAACGAAATTGCTTGTGTCGCATCGTCAACCAATCAGTATTCGATGTAGCGGACCACGTAGGGAGTCATGCCGCTGGTGCGCACCGGGGAGATCTTGACGGTGGATCCGGTGTACGGCGCCTCGAGCATCTGGCCGTTGCCGAGGTAGATGGTCACGTGCTGGCTGCCGCCGGGGCCGTAGAAGATGACGTCGCCGCGGCGCATCTGCGACGAGGGGATCTTGCGGCCCATGTTGTACTGCGAGCCCGAGTAGTGCGGCAGCTTGATGCCGACGCCGGCGAACGCGTAGAGCACCAGGCCGGAGCAGTCGAAGCCCCTCGTCCCGGAACCGGAGTCGATACCGAAGCTCGGTCCGGCCGCGGTGCCGCCGCCCCAGGAGTACGGCACGCCGATCTGCGACATGCCGCGCTTGATGACGTACTCGACGGCGGTCGACCCGTAAGCGGTCGGGATCGCGCTGCCGTCGGTGGGCACCGGGTCGGCGGGCAGCAGGCCGAGGCTCTGCAGGAACTTCTTGCCGAGATCGGCGACGAACTGCAGGGCCGTCTGCGCGATGAGCAGGACGGCGTTGATGATCTGGATCGGGTCGCCGGAGATGAACGCGCTGGGGATCATCGGCAGCGTCATGTCCCACTCGCTGGCGTCGCCGTAGGGCGGCTTGACCCCGCCCGCGCCGGCGCGGTCCCAGTCACCCGAACCGGAGCCGGCGGCGGGACCCGATGCCGCGCCCTGGGGTGCGGGGGCTCCCGGGCGGGCGGCCGGAGCGTTGGCCGCGGGGGCGGCGGCGGGTGCGGCCACCTTTCGGGCGGCCTCGAGCTTGGCCCGTGCCTCGTCGCGCTGCGCGGCGAGCTGGTTGATCTGGGTCTGCTGCTCGGCGAACGTGTGCTGGGCCGACTTCAGCGATGCGACCGCCGTCTCCATGCTGGTCTGTGCGTCGGCGGTGGCCTGATCGGCCTTCTGCTGGGCGAGCCGGGCGACGGACTCCTTGTTCACCTGCTCGGTGCGGGCCCGCTGCAGGCCGGTCATCACCTGGGCCGAGCTGGTGGCCAGCGTCTGACCGGCCGACGCCGTGGCGATGAACTCCTCCGGCGACGACGCCAGGAGGTAGGAGGCGCCCGGACCGTTGACGTAGGTGGCCGCGGCGAAGGTGTCGAACTTGCGCTGCGCCTCGGTGATGGCGTCGTTGGACGCCGTGACCGACTGTTGGCTGGCGACGAGTTCCTTCTTGGCCGCGTCCGCGTTGTCCCGGGCGGTCTGCACGTCGACGATCGCCTTGTTGACGCTCTCCTGCTGGGTCTGCACGGCCGCGCCGAGATCCTGCAGTTTCTGGTTGGCCTCGGCGACGTTGGCGATCAGGGCCGCGAGGCTGTCCGGCGAGTTTGCGGGGGTGGCAGACGCCACTCCGGGCGTACTGACGACCAGCGCGAGGGTCAATAGCGGTGAAAGGCCCTGGGCAGGCACGACTTTTCTCATCACCACTCCCTCGAAGGCGACCGGGTGGCCCCGAACCAAGCAGTCACTAGAGGCTCACCTAAAACAACAGGCATCCTCTGCACCGTACGTCACAATTGTCCCAAGAGAAACTTTTGTCACAAACTACAGAATTGTAATTAAGCGGAGCGTGACCGAATGGTTATATGCGCATTTCGCGAACAGTTGCCGGTGAAGCCTAATTGTCTTCCGTAACAGCGGTTTCCGCCGCCATTGACCGTTTGCTGCGCAGCTGGAGGATTCGCGTCGCGACGGCCGCCGCGAATACCGCCAAGGTCACGATGATCGTGAACTCGGTCCACGGAAATATGGGCGTGTTCAGTTGGCTGACGAAATTCTGCGCGGACTGGACCGGGTTGCCCGTCCTGGCCACATCCTCGCCCGCTTCCAGGAGCACCCGGTCGTAGTTCGGGCTGTAGGTGCCGGAGAACGACGGGCTCAGCACCAGCACCGTCGCGCCCGGATTCGCCTGCCCGACGACGGTGGCGATATCGCGCAGCGGGGTGTCGATCGGCGGGTTGGCGTCGACGACGACGATCTTGAGGTCGATCCCGTCGGCGCGGGCGTCGGCGACCACCTGGCGAAGACCGGGCAGGTCGGCCTTCGGGGCGCTCACACCGCCGGCGGCCACCTCGGCCTTGACCCCGTCCATGTCGATCTCCGGCGGAATGTAGGCCGGCATCGGGCCCGGCGCCGCGGGCACCGCGAAGTACCCGGCAATGCCGATGTCGTCGGGGAGTGCATGCGGCCCGGCCATGACGACTCACCGTACGCGACGACGTCGGCACAGGGTGGCAGCACGCGCCCGGGCGGGGAAGACTGGTGGCAGACGGGCCGATCACCCGGCGGCAATGCAGTACGAGCGTACTGTTAGGGTGGGCTCAGGTCGCCGACACAGCCCGTCAGTGACCACCACAATCGCCGGGAGTTGATGTGACCAGCCAGAATTCGTTCGGAGCCAAAGACACGCTCAAGGTCGGGGACAACAGCTACGAGATCTACCGCCTCGACGCGGTGCCGGGCACCAAGAAGCTTCCCTACAGCCTCAAGGTGCTCGCCGAGAACCTGTTGCGCACCGAGGACGGCGCCAACATCACCAAGGACCACATCGAGGCGATCGCCAACTGGGATCCGAATGCCGAGCCCAGCGTCGAGATCCAGTTCACCCCGGCCCGGGTGGTCATGCAGGACTTCACCGGTGTGCCGTGCATCGTCGACCTGGCAACCATGCGCGAGGCCGTCGGCGACCTCGGCGGCGACCCGGACAAGGTCAACCCGCTGGCCCCCGCCGAGCTCGTCATCGACCACTCGGTGATCATCGACGTGTTCGGCAGCGCCGACGCCTTCGAGCGCAACGTCGAGATCGAGTACTCCCGCAACGGCGAGCGCTACCAGTTCCTGCGTTGGGGTCAGGGCGCCTTCGACGACTTCAAGGTGGTGCCGCCGGGCACCGGCATCGTGCACCAGGTGAACATCGAATACCTGGCGCGGGTGGTGTTCGAGCGCGACGGGGTCGCCTACCCGGACACCTGCGTCGGCACCGACAGCCACACCACGATGGTCAACGGACTCGGCGTGCTGGGCTGGGGCGTCGGCGGCATCGAGGCCGAGGCCGCGATGCTGGGCCAGCCGGTCTCGATGCTCATCCCCCGCGTCGTCGGGTTCAAGCTCACCGGGGAGATCCAGCCCGGCGTCACCGCCACCGACGTGGTGCTGACCGTCACCGACATGCTGCGCAAGCACGGTGTGGTGGGCAAGTTCGTCGAGTTCTACGGCAAGGGCGTGGCAGAGGTGCCGCTGGCCAACCGCGCCACCCTGGGCAACATGAGCCCCGAATTCGGTTCCACCGCAGCCATTTTCCCGATCGACGACGTCACCATCGACTACCTGCGGCTGACCGGGCGCAGTGACGAGCAGCTCGCTCTCGTCGAGGCCTACGCCAAGGCGCAGGGCATGTGGCACGACCCCGAACGCGAAGCCGCTTATTCCGAGTACCTCGAACTCGACCTGTCCACGGTGGTGCCGTCCATCGCCGGACCCAAGCGCCCGCAGGACCGCATCGAGCTGTCCGACGCCAAGACGGCCTTCCGCAAGGACATTCACAACTACGTCACGGAGAACAACCCGGCTCCGGAGACCAAGCTCGACGAGGCGGTCGAAGAGTCGTTCCCGGCCAGCGACCCGGCGGTGCTGTCCTTCGCCGAGAACGGATCGGCCGACGTGACGAAGTCCGCGGCCGGCCGTTCCGAGGGACGGCCCAGCAAGCCGGTCAAGGTCTCCTCGGCCGACCGCGGCGAGTTCGTGCTCGACCACGGCGCGGTCGCGATCGCGTCGATCACCTCGTGCACCAACACCTCCAACCCGTCGGTCATGCTGGGCGCGGCGCTGCTGGCCAAGAACGCCGTCGAGAAGGGCCTGACCGCCAAGCCCTGGGTGAAGACCTCGATGGCGCCCGGCTCCCAGGTCGTCAGCGACTACTACGACAAGGCCGGCCTGTGGCCGTACCTGGAGAAGCTGGGCTTCTATCTCGTCGGCTACGGCTGCACCACCTGCATCGGCAACAGCGGACCGCTGCCCGACGAGATCTCCAAGGCCATCAACGACAACGACCTGACGGTGACGGCGGTGCTGTCCGGCAACCGCAACTTCGAGGGCCGCATCTCCCCCGACGTCAAGATGAACTACCTGGCCTCACCGCCCCTGGTGATCGCCTACGCGCTGGCCGGCACGATGGACTTCGACTTCGAGCATGACGCGCTCGGTAAGGACTCCGACGGTAACGACGTCTTCCTGCGCGACATCTGGCCGTCCCCGAAGGACATCTCCGACACCATCGCCTCGGCCATCAACGAGGAGATGTTCAAGAAGAACTACGCCGACGTGTTCAAGGGCGACGAGCGCTGGCAGAACCTGCCGACCCCGTCGGGCAAGACCTTCGAGTGGGACCCGAACTCGACCTACGTGCGCAAGCCGCCGTACTTCGACGGCATGCCGGCCGAGCCGGTCCCGGTCACCGACATCCAGGGCGCCAGAGTTCTTGCGCTGCTGGGTGATTCGGTGACGACCGACCACATCAGCCCGGCCGGCAGCATCAAGCCGGGCACACCCGCCGCCCAGTACCTCGAAGCCAACGGTGTGGACCGCAAGGACTACAACTCCTACGGCTCGCGCCGCGGCAACCACGAGGTGATGATCCGCGGCACGTTCGCGAACATCCGGCTCAGCAACCAGGTGCTGGCCGCGTTGGGAGAGGTCCCCTCCGGTGGCTACACCCGCGACTTCACCCAGCCGGGCGGCCCGCAGGCGTTCATCTACGACGCCGCGCAGAACTACCAGAAGGCCGGCATCCCGCTGGTGGTGTTGGGCGGCAAGGAGTACGGGTCCGGGTCGTCGCGCGACTGGGCCGCCAAGGGCACCACGCTGCTCGGTGTGCGCGCGGTCATCACCGAGAGCTTCGAGCGCATCCACCGCTCGAACCTGATCGGCATGGGCGTCATCCCGCTGCAGTTCCCCGCCGGGGAGTCGGCGGCGTCGCTGAAACTCGACGGCACCGAGACCTTCGACATCACCGGTATCGAGGAACTCAACACGGGCAAGACGCCCAAGACCGTGCACGTGACGGCCACCAAAGAGGATGGTTCCAAGACCGAGTTCGAGGCCGTGGTCCGGATCGACACCCCCGGCGAGGCGGACTACTACCGCAACGGCGGCATCCTGCAGTACGTGCTGCGCAACATGCTGAAGGCCTGATCCGCGTCCGCGGCGGCCCCCACCAATGCCCAGAGTCAGCGAGGACCATCTGGCGGCGCGCCGCCGCCAGATCCTCGACGGCGCCCGTCGCTGTTTCGCCGAGTACGGCTACGACAAGGCGACGGTGCGCCGTCTGGAACAGACGATCGGACTCTCGCGAGGGGCGATCTTCCATCACTTCCGCGACAAGGACTCGCTGTTCTTCGAACTGGCCCGGGAGGACGCCGAGCGGATGGCCGACGTGGCCGCCCGCGAGGGCCTGATCCAGGTGATGCGCGACATGCTGGCCGCTCCCGAGCAGTTCGACTGGCTGGCAACGCGTCTGGAGATCGCCCGCAAGCTGCGCACGGATCCGGAGTTCAACCGCGGCTGGACCGAACGCTCAGCCGAGTTGTCGGTGGCCACCCACGACCGGCTGGCCCGCCAGAAGCGGGCCGGCCGGCTGCGCGACGACGTCCCCGGGGATGTGCTGCAGACCTACCTGGATCTGGTGCTCGACGGACTGGTCGCGCGGCTGGCCTCCGGCGACGACCCGCAGCGGCTCTCGGCCGTCCTCGATCTCGTCGAGGACTCGGTGCGGCAGCGCTGAATTCGCGGTCTCAGCGCCTGGTGCGGTGGTTGGGCCCGCCGCGGCTGCGCATCGTGACACCCGATTCGCGCAGCATGCTGTGGACCGATCCGTACGATCGGCCGGTCGAGGAGACCAGGGTCCGGATACTGGCCCCGCCCTCGTATGCGCTGCGCAGGTCCCGCAGCAGTTGGTCCCGTGCTTTGTTCGGCTTCGTCATCGACGGCTCCCGGCGTTGGAAAGACCCGACCCTGCCAGGGTAGGGAAACACCGGGGCCGGGTACGCCGGAATCACGGGATGCGCTGTGGCACAGCCGCTTACGTCAGGCGAGTTCGATGAGGTCGCGGTATTCCTCGGACCAGAAGTCCTCGGTCCCGTCGGGCAGCAGCACGACCCGCTGGGGAGCCAGTGCCTCGGCCGCGCCGGGGTCGTGGGTCACCAGCACGACCGCGCCGGTGTAGCTGCGCAGCGCGTCGAGCACCTGCTCGCGGGAGGCGGGGTCGAGGTTGTTCGTCGGCTCGTCGAGCAGCAGCACATTCGCCGTCGAGGCGACCAGCCCGGCGAGCGCCAGTCGCGTCTTCTCACCGCCGGACAGCGTCCCGGCCGGCTGCTCGAGTTGGGGGCCGCTGAACATGAACGCCCCCAGCAGTCCGCGCAGATCCTGCTCGCCGGTGTCCGGCGCGGCATGGCGGATGTTCTCCCAGACCGTCGCGGCGTTGTCGAGCGTGTCGTGCTCCTGGGCGAAATAGCCGATCTTGCAACCGTGTCCGGGTTCCAGCACGCCGGCGTCCGGGGTCTCCACGCCGGCCAGAATCCGGAGCAGCGTCGTCTTCCCCGCGCCGTTGAGCCCGAGCACCACCACCCGGGAGCCGCGGTCGATCGCCAGGTCCACCCCGGTGAACACTTCCAGGGAGCCGTAGTTCTTCGTCAGCCCGGACGCGGTCAACGGCACCCGGCCACACGGCGCCGGGGTGGGGAACTTGATCCGGGCCACCTTGTCGGCCACCCGTTCGTCGTCGAGCACCGCCATCATCTTCTCGGCGCGACGCAACATATTCTGTGCCGCAACGGCTTTGGTGGCCTTGGCGCCCATCTTGGCGGCCTGGGTGCGCAGCGCGGCGGCCTTGCGCTCGGCGTTGGCCCGCTCGCGGCGACGACGCTGCTCGTCGGTGGCGCGGGCGTCGAGGTACTTTTGCCAGCCCATGTTGTAGACGTCGACCTCACCGCGGACGGCGTCGAGGAACCACACCCGGTTGACCACGTCGGCGAGCAGGTCGACGTCGTGGCTGATGACCACCAGCCCGCCGGTGTGGTTGCGCAGGAACTCGCGCAGCCAGCCGATCGAGTCGGCGTCGAGGTGGTTGGTCGGTTCGTCGAGCAGCAGTGTGGTGTTCGCGGCCGCGCCGGCGTCGGACGCCGCGAACAGGATGCGGGCCAGTTCGACCCGGCGGCGCTGACCGCCCGACAGGGTGCGCAGCGGCTGGGTCAGCACCCGTTCCGCCAGCCCCAGGCTGGCGCAGATCCGGCCGGCGTCGCTCTCGGCGGCGTAACCGCCCAGGGCCGAGAACCGCTCCTCGAGCTGGCCGTAGCGCCGGATGGCCTTGTCGCGCGCGGCGTCGTCGGCCACTTCGGCCATCAGCACCTGCTGCTTCTCCAGGTCGGCGAGCAGGGTGTCCAGGCCGCGGGCCGACAGCACCCGGTCGCGCGCCAGCACGTCGAGGTCCCCCTCGCGCGGATCCTGCGGCAGGTAGCCCACCGCGCCGATGCGGGTCACCGTGCCGGCGTACGGCTCCCCCTCGCCGGCCAGGATGCGCATCGTCGTGGTCTTGCCCGCGCCGTTGCGGCCGACCAGGCCGATGCGGTCGCCGGGCTGCACCCGCAGGGCCGAGCCCTCGACGGCAAGGAGCGTGCGCGCGCCGGCGCGGACCTCGAGGTCCGTTGCGGTGATCACTTGCGCCGCTCCTCCTCATCGCTGCGCTCTGCATCGTCGCCGGCGGTGATCACTAAGGCTCCTGGTTACTTCTCGTCGGTGAAGACCGGCGGGCGGTTCTCGGCGCGCGCAGCCACCGCTTCTTCGAAGTTGGAGGTGAGCAGGCGTACGTAGAGTTGGCCCAGGCCTTCCGCCTGCATGTGTCCCTCCAGGCTACCGGCGTCCAGTCCGGTCCACAGCGTGCGCTTGGTCAACTCGACGCCGGGCCGCGAGAACCCGACGATCCGTTCGGCCATCTCGTAGCAGGTGTCGAGCAGGTCGGCGTCGGGAACCTGCCGGGACACCAGGCCGATCCGTTCGGCTTCCGCGGCGTCGACGTCGCGGCCGGTCAGCATCAGTTCGAAGGCGCGGGACGTCCCGATCGCCCGCGGCAGCAGATAGCTCAGACCCAGTTCGCTGGCGGTCAGCCCGTTGTTTATTCCGGCCGCGCGGAAGTAGGCGCCGGCGCCGGCGACGCGGATGTCGCAGGCCAGCGCCAGACACAGACCACCTCCGATCGCGGCGCCGTTGACCGCGGCGACCACCGGCTGGGGCATCTTGCGCAGGCCCAGGATGACGTCATCGAGGACCTGCATCGAACGCAGCCCGAATGTCGGCCGGGTCAGCCCCTGCACGTGCGGGATGCTGCCGGCGGACTTGTGGTCGGCCCCCGAGGAGAAGCCCCGCCCGGCGCCGGTCAGGACCACAACGCGGACGTCGTTGTCCCGGGCGAGTTCGTCGAGCACGTCCTTCAGCGGCAGCATCACGTCGAACGCCATCGAGTTCATCCGCTCGGGGCGGTTCAGCGTCACCAGCGCGACGCGCGGACGGGGACGGTCGACGAGGACGAAATCGGAACTCACGGACAGCACGCTATCGCGTGCCGCCCGTCAGACCTCTTCGGCGTCCTGGGACTGCTGGGCGACCGCGGCGTCGATGTCGAACTCCTTAACCTGCTGGATCAGCTGCTCGAGGGCGGCCGGCGGCAGCGCCCCGGCCTGGTTGAACACCAGGTTGCCCTTCTTGAACGCCATCAGGGTCGGAATCGAGCGGATCTGCGCCGCCGACGCCAGTTCCTGTTCGGCCTCGGTGTCCACCTTGGCGAACACGATGTCGGGATGGTTCTCCGACGCCTTGGCGAACGTCGGCGCGAACGCGCGACACGGCCCGCACCACGACGCCCAGAAGTCCACCAGCACGATGTCGTTGAGGTTGATCGTTTCGTTGAACTGCGCCGCAGTCAGGTCTTGAGTAGCCACGGGCTCTTCAACGCCCGGCGCCGCGCCGGTGTTCCCCGGGCGCTGCTCAGGTGATCGCGTCGCGGAACTCGACACCCTCCTGCAGCGACTGGACGGCCTCGCCGATCTCGGCGACCGGATGGATCGTGTATTCGGCGATGAACCCGAACTTGCTCGCCGCGTCGGCCAGGTCGGCCGGGTTGTCCGTTTCGACCACCGCGAATCCGCCGCCCCCGTCGAGCCGGCCGAGGAACTGGTGGTAGGTCGCGGTGGCAGGCGGTTGCCACTTGGAGAAGACCGCCAGCCCGCGGCGTGCGGATTCCTCGTTCTCGGTGGCCGACCCGTTGAACCGGTACGTCCACGAAACCAGATACTTCATTGCAACCCCCTTGTTGAATGCGGACGGTGATGCCCACGCGAACCAGCATCACCCCGCGGCGACCGCGGGTAAAGAGTGGTGGACTACCTGTCCCGACCTGATTTGAGAACAGCAGACGGTTGACCGCCACATCACGGTCAGTTCCGAGCTCTGCGGGGGGACGCGTCCAGTAGCCGACCCCATTCGTCGCGGGCGGCGCTTCGGGCTCTGCCGGGCAGGTCGCCGAATTCGCCGGCGCCGGAGGCGAGCTCGACGAGCGCCGAGGCGATGGTGAAGATCGGCACGACATGGGTTTGGGCGGCGCGCACCAGTTCGTGAAACGCCGAGTCGGTGTCGCAACCGCGCAGTCCGATCAGGACCCCTTCGGCGGTGTCGAGCACGCGGCGTCCTTGCGGGGCTGGCAGCCGGCTGCCGGCAGCCCGATCGTCGATCGTCATTGGCGTGCCTGTCGGTGCCGGAGCGGCTGCGCGGGTGCGCCGCCGTTGTGGCGCAGCGCGGCGGCGAGCAGCTGCACGGTGTGCACGGGTGCGTGCTGTGGCGCGAGTTGGCGGATTTGGGTGCGGCAACTGAAGCCGTCGGCCAGCACGGCGGTGCCGGGGTCGGTGCGACGCAGGGCGGGCAGCAGCTTTTCTTCAGCGACGGCCACCGACACGTCGAAGTGGCCGCGTTCGAAGCCGAAGTTGCCGGCCAGCCCGCAGCAGCCCGCGTCGAGCAGGTGCACCGACACACCGGCGTCGTCGAGCAGTCGGTGTTCCTGCGTGTAGTGCAGAACGGCATGCTGATGGCAGTGCTGCTGCACGACCGCGGTGGCATTCAGTTGCGGCGGACACCAGTCGGCGGCGTGGCGGCGCAGGATTTCGCCGATGGTGTAGGTCTGCTGTTGCAGCCGGTGAGCGTCTTGGTCGCCGTACAACAGATTTGGCAGATCCGAGCGGAAGACGGCCGCGCAACTCGGTTCGAGCACCACGACCGGTGTGCCGGCGTCCAGAGCGGGCCGCAGGATCCTCAACGTGCGACGCAACACCTTTTTCGCGGTGGCCAATTGTCCGGTGGAAATCCACGTCAGGCCGCAGCAGACGGTGTTGTCGGGAACGTGCACACCGAAGCCGGCCGATTCGAGCACGGTGACGGCGTCGTGGGCGATGTCGGGTTCGAAATAGTTGGTGAAGGTATCGGGCCACAGCAGCACGGTGCCGCGCGGCGCATGCTCTGCGGTGCGAGGACGTCGGCCGAACCATCGGGTGAACCGCTGCTCGGCGAAGCGGGGCAACTCCCGGTGCTCGTCGATGCCGCCGACGGCTTTGAGTGTCCGTGCGACGCTTTCGATGCCGGTCAGCGCGTTGACGGTGGCGGGCATCGTGGTGGCCAGCCGTGACCACAGCGGAATCCATCCCATCGAGTAGTGCGCCGGCGGGCGCAGGCGCCGGCGGTAGTGGTGGGACAGGAATTCGGCCTTGTAGGTGGCCATGTCGACATTGACGGGGCAGTCTGACAGACACCCTTTGCAGGCCAGGCACAGATCGAGCGCCTCGCGCACCTCTGTGGAGCGCCACCCTTCGGTGATCACGTCGCCTTCGACCATCTCGAACAGCAGCCGGGAGCGGCCGCGGGTGGAGTGCACTTCTTCGTTTGTGGCGCGGTAGCTCGGGCACATCACCCCGGATTCGTGGCCGCGGCACTTGCCCACGCCGACGCATCGGCCGGCGGCTTGACTGAACCGGTGTTTTTCTTCCGGGTACTGGAAGTGGGTCTTCGGTTCCCACGGGCGGTAGTCGGCGCCCAGTCGCAGGTTGGAGTCCAGCGGATAGGGGTGCACGATCTTGCCGGGGTTCATGTTGTTGTTCGGATCGAACAGCGCCTTGGTTTTCTCGAACGCCTCGATGACGCGGTCGCCGAACATGATGGGCAGCAGTTCACCGCGTGACTGGCCGTCGCCGTGCTCTCCGGACAGTGAGCCGCCGTAGTCGACGACCAGGTGCGCGCCTTCGGTGACGAAGCTGCGGTATGTGGCGATGCCGCCGGCGGTGGTGAGGTCGAACGGAATGCGGGTGTGCACGCAGCCTTGACCGAAGTGGCCGTACAACGAGGCGCTCCCAAAACCATAGCGGCTCAACAGGTTCCGGAAGTCACGCAGATAGTCGCCGAGACGGTCCGGCGGGATCGCGGCGTCCTCCCATCCCTCGTGGGTGTCGGGCCCGATGGGCGGGTAGGCGGTGGCGCCCAGGCCCGCTTCGCGGGCGGCCCAGACGTCTTTCTTGCGGGAGGGGTCGTCGAGGATGACTCCGTCGCAGTGGGTGGCGCGCTGCAGATGGTCGACCATCTGCTTGGCTTTGTGGTCGGCGTCGTCTTGGCTGTCGCCGTCGATCTGCACCATCAGCCATGCGCTGCCGCCGGGTAACTGGCGCAACGCTTTTGCGGCCAGCCGCCGCGAGTGCTCGAGCTCGACCAGGCGGTGATCGAGCCCTTCGAGGGCGGCGGGCTGGTGTTGGAGAACGGTCGGCACCGCGTCGCCGGCCAGGGTGATGTCGGTGAAACCGAGAATGGCCAACGCGCTTGCCGCCGGTACCCGGACGAGACCTATCTCGGCGCGCAGCACGGTGATGAGCGTGCTCTCACTTCCGACGAGCGCCTTCGCCAGATGAAATCCCTTCTCCGGCAACAGCTCGTCGATGTTGTAGCCCGACACCCGCCGCGGAATGTCGGGGAAGCGGGCGCGGATGTCGTCGGCGTAGTCGTCGACGATCGCCCGCAGGCCGCGGTAGATGTCTGCCCGTCGTCCCCGTTCGGCGGTGACTCCGGCCAGTTCGGCCCCATCGGTGGGACCGACCCACATGCGCAGCCCGTCGTAGGTCATGATCTCCAACCGCCGCACCGAGTCGGCCATCTTGCCGTAGGCCTGCGCGGTCGACCCGCACGAGTTGTTGCCGATCATGCCGCCGATGGTGCAGCTGACGTGGGTGGAGGGTTTGGGGCCCACCATCCAGCCCGACGCGCGCAACCGGTCGTTGAGGACGTCGAGTTTGATGCCGGGCTCCACGATCGCGGTGCCGACGTCGTGGTCAACCGACACCACCCGGGTGCAGTACTTGCTCCAGTCGATCACCACGCCGGCGTTGCAGCACTGCCCGGCCAGGCTGGTGCCCCCACCACGGGACAGCAACGGAACCCGGTGCGCGCGGCAGACGTCGATGGCGACGGCGGCCGCTTCGGGAGTGTGGGGCACCACGACACCGATCGGCACCTGCCGGTAGTTGGAGGCGTCGGTGGAATAGGCTGCGCGCGAACCCGAATCGAAACGGACCTCCCCGTCGACCTGCTCTCGCAGGGCCGCGGCCAGCGCATCGTAGGGCAGCTGCGGGCGGTGGTGTCGGGTGGTGGTCACGGGATGCTCCTGCCGAAACTCAACGGACTTGGTAGCTTTCGAGCGCCTCGCGCCGCAGCGCGAGGCCGTGCCCCGAGCGGGTGGCGTCCAGGCGCATCAAGCCGTCCAACGGCAGTACCGCCCCATCGAAATACGACATTTCGATGCGGGCGTGGTCGTGGAACCATTCGAGGTGGCGCAGGTTCGGCGTGGCCATTGCGGCGGCGGCGTGCAGGTGTGGGGCGCAGTGGCCCGAGATCTGCAGTCCGTGGGCGGCTGCGACGGCGGCGGCCTGCAGCCACCCGGTGATGCCGCCGCAGCGCGAGGCGTCGGCCTGCAGGCAGTCCACCGCGCCCGACTCACACATCCGGCGAAAATAGTAAGTGTCGTAACCGTATTCGCCCGCCGCGACGTCGGCGCTGACCGCGGCCCGGACTTCGGCCAAGCCGGCCAGGTCATCGCTGGACACCGGCTCTTCGAACCAGCGGATGTCCAAGTCGGCGGCCTGGTGCATCACCCGCACCGCTTGCTTGCGCCCGTAGGCGCCGTTGGCATCGACGTAGAGCTCGACGTCATCGCCGACGACGTCCCGGGCCTGAGCCATGCGGGCCAGGTCGCGGTCCACCCGGGTGCCGCACGATTCGCCGATCTTGATCTTCACCCGCGGGATGCCCAGCTCGTTGGCCCAGGAACTGAGCTGCTCTCGCAGCCGGCCGGCGTCATAGGTTGTGAATCCCCCGCTGCCGTACACCGGCACGGCGTCGTGAACCGCGCCGATCAAGTGGTGCAACGGCGCCTCGAGGATGCGGGCCTTGAGGTCCCACAGCGCGACATCGACGGCCGAGATCGCTTGTCCGCCAATGCCGCTGCGACCGACGTTGCGGATGGCCTTGACCATCGCATCGAAGCATCCGGCGACGTCGAAGGCACTGCGTCCGAGGACCGCATCTGCGAGCAGGTCATGGATGACGTCGGCGCAGGCGGGGCTTCCGTAGGTCCAGCCGATGCCTACGACGTCGGCCCAGCGGGCCTCGACGACGACCAGCGTCGTCCTGTCCCACGCCAGTGTGCCGTCGGCTTCGGGCCCATCGGTGGGAATGGTGTAGGCACCGGCGGACAACTCGGCGATGCGGGCGGCCGAGGCGACCAGCGTGCTGGCGGACATCGCGGCGAGTCCCTCAACTGTTCCTGCGTGGCAGGAATTCCTGGGCTTTGGTCTTGATACCTTCCTTGATGAACCCCCATCGGTCCTCGTCACCTTCGAGCACCGCGGTGGCGGCGGCTTTGAACTGGTCGAAGGTGGCGTGCGGCGGGATGGGCGGCATGTCGGGGTCGGTGTGCACGTCCAGCACCGTGGGCCGGTCGGCTGCCAGCGCGACGCGCCAGGTGTCGGCCAGTTCGTCGGGATCCTTGATGGTGCTGGCGTTGAAGCCCAGGCTGGCGGCGAAGCCGGCGAAGTCGACGTCCGGAAGCGTTTGGGACTCGGCGAATTTCGGCGAGCCGGCCATGGCCCGCATCTCCCAGGTGACCTGGTTGAGGTCGTTGTTGTGCAGGACCGCCACGATCAAGCGCGGATCGGCCCATTGCTGCCAATAGTGTTTGACGGTGATCAGCTCTGCCATGCCGTTCATCTGCATCGCGCCGTCGCCGACGAACGCGATCACGGGCCGCTCGGGGTTTCCGAATTTCGCGCCGATGGCGTAGGGCACACCGGGACCCATGGTGGCCAGGTTCCCGGACAGGGATCCGCGCATGTCGCCGCGGAAACGAAGTTGACGGGCATACCAGTTCGCCGAGGATCCGGAGTCGGCCGTGACGATCGCGTCGGTCGGCAGCTGCCGCGACAGCTCGGCGAACAGTCGCAGCGGGTTTACCGGGTCAGCGCTGACCATGGCTTCCATGTGCATGGTTTCCCACCAACGCGCGACGTTGCCTTCGATCTGCTCGCGCCAGGACCGGTCGGCTTTACGCTGCAAGCGCGGAATCAGGGCTCGCAGTGCCGATGTGGCGTCGGCGACGATGTTGACCTCGTACGGGTAACGCATGCCGATCATCTTCGGATCGACGTCTATCTGCACCGCGCGGGCTTGGTCGAATTCCGGCAGGAACTGCGTGTAGGGGAAGCTGGAGCCCACGGTGAGCAGCGTGTCGCAATCGCGCATCATCTCGTAGCTGGGCCGGGTACCCAGCAGGCCGATCGAGCCGGTGACCCACGGCAATTCGTCGGAGAGCACGTCTTTTCCGAGCAGCGGTTTGGCCACGCCGGCACCAAGGAGGTCGGCCGCCTCGGTGACTTCGGCGGCAGCGCCGCGCGCGCCGCTGCCCACCAGCATCGCGACTTTGGTGCCGGTGTTGAGTATCTCTGCCGCCCTGGTGATCGCGGCGTCGCCGGGATCGATAGCCGGCCAGTCGACTCCCAAGCTCGAGGGCACCATCTTGAATGCGTGGCTGGGAGGTGTGTAGGGCAGTTCCTGCACATCGGAGGGAACGATGACGGCGGTGGGAGCCCGCTGGGCCAGGGCGATCCGGATGGCGCGGTCGATCACATTGGGCAATTGCTCAGGCACGGTGACCATTTGGACGTAGTCGCTGGCCACGTCTTTGAAGAGGCTGAGCAGATCGACCTCTTGCTGGTATGAGCCGCCCATCGCGCTACGGCTGGTCTGCCCCACGATGGCTACCACCGGAACATGATCGAGCTTCGCGTCGTAGAGGCCGTTCAGCAGATGGATCGCCCCCGGTCCGGAGGTCGCCATGCACACGCCGACCCGACCGGTGAATTTGGCGTAGCCGACCGCTTCGAACGCCGCCATCTCCTCATGACGGGCCTGGATGAACTGCGGGTGATCGTCGGCGCGGGCCCACGCGGCCAGAATGCCGTTGATCCCGTCACCGGGAAAGGCGAACACGTGGCGCACCCCCCAGTCGCGAAGTCGCTCCAGCAGATAGTCGGCGACATCCTTACTCGACATGGTGATTCCTCCTATGCGCGTGGTGTAGGAACGCCCGCTGTGGTCTGCGCCCATCCCGCCGCCGCCAGCGAGCCCGCGACCGCCGCATCCGCCAGCGCGGCGCGGCGCCGGCGTTCATCGATTGCGGCCAAGGCCAGCATGGAGCCGGCATGCAGCGCGTCGACCGCGCTGCCCAGCCGCCGGAGCGGCCGCGACGGGGCCGCGACGCCGAGCAGCGCGGCCTGCAGCAGGTGGCGCGCACCGAGGACGCGCACCGCCAGCCGCGCCCGCTGATCCAGGCGGACCCCGAGCAATAACCCCGGAATCCATTGCGGCACCGCTAGATACAGCGTGCCCAGAACAGTGCGCAGGATGGTCGACGTCCTCATCGGCGCATCATCCGTCGCGTCGCTCCGGCCCCCGCGGCGAGCGCGCCCGCCACCACTCCGCCGAGGACACCGTGGTGCTGTGACGCCCACAGTTGATAGCTGCGGCTGGTCGACTTGTCGTCGAAAATGCCGTGAGCGCCGAAGTCCCGGCCGCTGTCCCCGTCGGCGGGCTCCCACAGGTTGGCCGGCTGGCCGGCCGGGCGTGGCTGGTCGGTCTGCTGGGACTTGTAGCCGGTCAGGGCCAGGTAACGGTCGAGCAGGCCCGGCGTGAACTTGTTGGCTATCAGCGTGCCCATGGTGGTGCCGCCAACCCAGTACTCCCGCCGGTGGGGGTGATCGGCGGCGTAGACGACGGCACGCGCAGCGACCTCGGGCTGGTAGATCGGCGGCACCGGCTGGGCTTGATTGGGCAGCTTGGACAGCACCCAGGAGAACTGCGGCGTGTTGACCGCCGGCATCTGCACCATGGTGACGTGCACGTTGCTGCGGTCGTGCAGCAGTTCACAGCGCAGCGACTCGTTGAATCCCTGGATCGCATGCTTGGCGCCGCAGTAGGCGCTCTGCAGCAGGATGCCGCGATAGGCCAGGGCCGATCCGACCTGCACGACGGCGCCACTGTCACGGGGGCGCATGCGCCGCAGCGCGGACATGGTGGCATAGACGTAACCGAGGTAGGTCACCTCGGTCACCCTCTTGAACTCTGCGGCGCTGACCTCACTGAACGGAGCGAAGACCGACGTGAACGCGACATTGATCCACACATCGATCGGCCCGAACCGCTCCTCGACGTCAGCGGCCGCCTGTTCCACCTGATCGGCGTCGGCGGTGTCGACCGACAGCGAAAGCGCCTTTCCCCCGCCGACTTCCACGTCATGTGCAGCGCCGGCGAGGCCCTTCTCGCCGCGGGCCAGCAGGGCGACGTTGGCGCCGCGGGCGCCGAACATCCGCGCGCTGGCCCGGCCGATCCCCCCGCTGGCACCGGTGATGACGACGACTTGGCCTTCCGGTCCCGGGGTTGCGTTCACCACATTCACCTTCCCGCGCCGCAACGCGTGCGCGCATGTGCATACCGGGACGGCGGGTCAGGGGTTCGCTTCACACCTCGGGCCGTCCTCGGCTCGTCTGGGTCGACGATGACTTCCACCGAAGTTATTGCCCGAACCAGCCGCGGCTATCCCTGTGTTTCTGCTGAAGGTTTTCGGCGGCTTCGACGGTGACGCCCACTGGGCCGCCGGTTTCGGCGTCACCTCGACGCGACGCGTTCAACCGGTGCTGAGATCTTGTTCGTTGCGGCGCGCATCAGTGCTGGTCCGGCTGCCGCCCAATTTGCGTGCGGTGTTGATCAATCCGACCATCGAAAAAGCCTGCGGGATGTTGCCGACTAGGCGGTTTCGTTCGGTGTCGTATTCCTCGCTGAGCAGACCGACATCGTTGCGCAGCTTCAGGATTCGCTCGAACAGATCGGTCGCCTGGCCGGTTCGTCCGATTCCGGCCAGCGCGTCGGCCAGCCAGAAGCTGCACGCCAGGAACGCTCCCTCTCCGCCGGGTAGTCCGTCTTTGCTCTGCTGCGGCCGGTAGCGCAACACGAAACCGTCGCTGCACAACTGGTCCTGGACGGCCTCGATGGTGCCGATGACGCGCGGATCGTCATAGGGCAGGAACCCCACGCGTGGAATCAACAGCAGTGCGGCATCGAGCTCATCAGAACCGTAGGACTGGGTGAAGGTGTTGCGTTCGGCGTCGTAGCCGTTGGTGCACACGTCGTCATGGATCTGCCGGCGCAGTTGCCGCCATTTGTCCAGCGGCCCGTCGAGGTGGTGGTTTTCCACGGTGCGCACCGCGCGGTCCACTCCCGCCCAGGTCATCACCTTGGAGTGGACGAATTGCCTAGGCGGACAACGAATCTCCCATAGGCTGTTATCCGCGTCGCGCCAATGGCCTTCGAGGAAGTCCAGCAGCGCCCGTTGGACATCCCAGGCGGTGTCGTTGACTTCCATGCCGGACTCCCGGGCCAGATGCAGCCCGTCGAGCACTTCGCCCCAGACGTCGAGTTGAAACTGTTGGGCGGCGGCATTGCCGACCCGCACCGGCCTTGACCCTTCGTAGCCGGCCAGCCAGGGCAGCTCACTTTCCGGGAGGCGGCGCGTGCCCTCCAGGCCGTACATGATCTGCAGCTGGGAGGGGTCGCCCGCCACGGCGCGCACCAGCCATTCTCGCCACGCTTTGGCTTCGGAGACGAAACCCGTGCCGAGTAGCGCCTGCAGGGTGAAGGTGGCATCGCGCAGCCAGCAGTAGCGGTAGTCCCAGTTGCGGGGGCCGCCCAGTTGCTCGGGCAGCGACGTGGTGACCGCTGCGGCGATGCCGCCGGTGGGCGCATACGTCAAGGCCTTGAGCACCAACAGTGAGCGGCGCACTTCCTGTTTCCACGGCCCGTCGTAGTTGCACTTCGAAATCCAGTCGTGCCAGTACGTTTCGGTGTCTTTGATAGCCCGCTCGGCATCGACGATATCGGGTCTGGGTTGCCAGGACGGCCCGTAGGTCAACACGAACGGGATGCGTTGGCCTGCTTCGACGTCGAAATCGGCAACCGTCGTGAAGTCCGCGCCGTGCAGTTGCACCGGAGTTCGCAACCAGATCGCGTCAGGTCCGGCGATGGCGGCCAGGTCCTCGTCCTGGCGCCGGACCCAGGGCACATCATTTCCGTAGTCGAACCGCAGCCGCAGCAACATCCGCATCGGTACCCGCCCGCGTACACCTTCCACCACACGCACCACGTCGGGAGCTTTCACGCGCGGCGGCATGGTGTCGATGAGCCGCACGCTGCCGGCGCGGGTATCCCACTCGGTTTCCAACACAAGTGAGTCGCCGCGGTATTGGCGCCGGGTGGCCGGGCCACCGTCCGCCGGCGCCAGTTGCCAGGTGCCGGCTTGCTCGCCGCCGAGCAGAGCGGCAAAACAGGCCGGCGAGTCGAACCGCGGCAGGCACAACCAGTCGATGGCACCCCGGCGCGACACGAGCGCGGCGGATTGCAGGTCACCGAGCAGGGCGTAGTCTTCGAGGCGGTCCATCGCCTAGCTCGGTTCGTCGCTGGCGATGACGACCTTGACGCGGGGGATGTTCGCGCCGGCAAAGGAATCAGCTGAGGCCGGCCGCACTGTCAACGCCTGCATGCCCACCCCCCGTACCCGCTGCCCGGCGCACTCGCCGGCCGCCCTTTGGCACACCGTCGGCGCTGTGCGTGTTGACCCGATCGGTTTCGCACGGCGCCTCCCGCAGCGTGATCGACGATTGTTTGATCCAGTTTGATAACTACCCCGACGAGGCGGTGGCAATACCCGTTGCCGGCGATTCATCCCGCAGCGTGCACCTTCAGCGGGGAACGCCTTGGCGCCAAGCCAACTCATCGCCGGAGCGCATTGTTTGCGGGCGCACAACGGGTTGCCGACCATTCCGGGAAAGCCTGCGTGGGTATGAACCCCTCGTGGGCGGGGAATATCTTCGTCGGCCATCACGTCTGACTGCCCTCGTGTTTGGAGTTCTCGATGACCGCCGAAGCACCTGCTGCTGCTGCTCTGGTTGCGCACCGGCCCTATCCTGAGCGACTGGCGCCGAAAGGCAGTCTGGTTTACAAGCTGGTGTCGACCACCGATCACAAATTGATCGGCGTCATGTATCTGGTGACCTGCTTCGGGTTTTTCTTTCTGGCCGGACTGATGGCACTGCTGATGCGCACTGAACTGGCCGCGCCGGGCTTGCAGTTCTTGTCCAACGAGCAGTACAACGAGTTGTTCACCATGCACGGCACGATCATGTTGCTCTTCTACGCGACGCCGGTCGTGTTCGGTTTCGCCAATTGTGTTCTGCCGCTGCAGATCGGAGCTCCAGACGTGGCGTTTCCGCGTCTGAACGCGCTGTCGTATTGGCTGTTTCTCTGCGGCGGGTTGATCGCAACCGCCGGATTCATCCTGCCTGGCGGTGCCGCCGACTTCGGTTGGACGGCCTACGCGCCGCTGTCGAATGCCATTCACAGCCCCGGTCTGGGACCGGATTTGTGGATCGTGGGCCTGCTCGTCGGCGGCGTGGGAACGATCCTGGGCGCGGTGAACATGATCACCACGGTCGTGTGCATGCGGGCCCCCGGCATGACCATGTTCCGGATGCCGATCTTCACCTGGAACATTCTGGTGACCTCGATCCTGGTGCTGCTGGCCTTTCCGTTACTGGCCGCGGCGTTGTTCGCGTTGGCCGCCGATCGTCACCTCGGCGCGCATGTTTACGATCCGGCCAACGGCGGGGTGATCTTGTGGCAGCACCTGTTCTGGTTCTTCGGCCATCCTGAGGTCTACATCGTGGCGTTGCCGTTCTTCGGGATCGTGACCGAGATCTTTCCGGTGTTCTCGCGAAAGCCCGTGTTCGGCTACACCATGCTGGTGTACGCGACGATCGCCATCGGGATGCTGTCGGTCGCGGTGTGGGCCCATCACATGTTCGCCACCGGCGCGGTGTTGCTGCCGTTCTTCTCGTTCATGTCCTATCTGATCGCCGTTCCGACCGGCATCAAGTTCTTCAACTGGATCGGCACGATGTGGAAAGGTCAGTTGACCTTCGAATCGCCGATGCTGTTTTCGGTCGGTTTCCTGGTGACGTTCCTGCTCGGTGGACTCTCAGGGGTGCTTCTGGCCAGCCCGCCGCTGAACTTCCACGTCACCGACACCTATTTCGTGGTGGCGCACTTTCATTACGTGCTGTTCGGCACGATCGTGTTCGCGACGTTCGCCGGTGTGTATTTCTGGTTCCCGAAGATGACTGGTCGGCTGCTGGACGAGCGGCTGGGCAAACTGCATTTCTGGTTGACACTCATCGGATTTCACACCACGTTCCTGGCCCAGCACTGGCTCGGCGACATGGGGATGCCGCGTCGCTACGCCGACTATCTGCCCAGCGACGGGTTCCAGCCCTTGAACGTGGTCTCCACGGTCGGCGCATTCATCCTCGGAGTGTCGATGCTGCCGTTCGTGTGGAACGTGTTCAAGAGCTGGCGTTACGGCGAGGTCGTCACCGTCGACGATCCGTGGGGTCACGGCAACTCGCTGGAGTGGGCGACCAGTTGCCCACCGCCCCGGCACAACTTCACCGAGCTGCCGCGGATCCGCTCCGAGCGGCCCGCCTTCGAATTGCACTACCCCCACATGAGGCATCGGATGCGCGACGAACTCTATGTCGGCGACCAGCCGTTCGACGACCCCGTCGGGGTCGAGCAGCCCTGACCGGACAGACCGCCAAGCGCGACAGTGCTGGCGCGTTAAGAGCCGTCCGATCAGCCTTTCATTGCTAGCGCCGTCGCCAGCAGCCGCGTACCGTAGAGACAGACCGGTCTGTATTGGGCACCTGAGGACACGTAGTCGAGAGGAAGCGATGAGCAGACGAAGCGCGAAGGCGGTCAGTCGGCCATGACGACCGCGACGATGTCACAGCAACGGATTTCTGCCGCCACTGACGACGACTTCGCACAGGTCGAATCGTGGTTTGAACAGCTCAGCCGCGCCGCCACCGATGAGGAGGAGCGTCGATGCCGGTGCCGGATCGTCACCTGTTGTATGCCTTTGGCAGACCACATCGCCTACCGTTTCGTCGGACGCGGGGAGCCGGTCGACGACCTGGTCCAGGTGGCGCGCCTGGGCCTGGTGAAAGCCGTGGATCGGTATCGGCCGGGCGAAGGCCGTTTCCTGGCCTTCGCCGTGCCGACCATCATGGGCGACGTACGCCGCTATTTCCGGGACTGCACGTGGGCCATGCACGTCCCGCGCAGCGTCAAAGAGCGCTACAGGCAGACGCGGTCGGCGATCGAACCATTGTCGCAACGGCTGGGCCGGGCGCCGACCGCCACTGAACTCGCGGCCGAACTGGGTGTCGATCGCAACGAGGTGCTGGCGTGCCTCGAGGCCGCCTATGCGTACCGTCCCATGTCCCTCGGCGGCGCCCTCACTCACGACGGCGGCGAGGCAACGCCGCTGTCGGATCGACACGGCGCTGCCGACGACCGCTTCGAGCGCGTCGATGATGACCTGACGGTGGCCGCGTTGGTTCGTGAGCTCTCCGAGCGCGAACGCAGCATCCTCGCAATGAGGTTCGAGGAATGCCTCACCCAGACCCAGATAGCGCAGCGTCTCGGCATCTCGCAGGTGCACGTGTCCCGTTTGCTCGCAATGATTCTCGAACATCTACGGCGACGGCTGGCCGAGGACACTTCGGCACCGTCGAGTGCCCTCCGGTCAGCCCACGATGCCGTTCCCGTTTACTCCTAGGAACATTGGGCCGATTATCGGAAGTTCTTCAACGGTAGTGTTCGATCAGCCAGACGCCCATCGTCTTGGCCCGTCGCGCGGCCCGCAAGTCGCCTTCGGCGGCCGAAACGATGCTGCCCTTCATCAAGATATTGAAGTCGTAGGAGAACTCTTTCGGATTCTTGAGCCCGGCCAGTTGGGCGCGCTCACAGACGATTTGGCGAATGTTGTCCAAGTGACGGATGCACGCCTGGCCGATGGGTCCCTCCGTACCCATTTCGAAGAGCACTTTGATGAACGAACAGGCTTCGTAGTCACCGTAGTTGTGGAACCACTCATCGAAGACGTCGAAGATGGCGAGGATCTGGCCTTCGGGTTCGGCGGCGCGTTCGCGCGACCGCCGTTCGACGATCTCGTTCGTCCACTGCGCTTCACGCTCGTCCAAGAAGGCTAATACCAGCTCGTCTTTCGAGGGAAAGTGCCGGTACAGAGTCGCTTTGGCTACGCCGGCGCGCTCAATGACCTCGTCGACGCCGACGTCCCGGATCCCACGCCGGGTGAACAACTCGTAGGCCGTGGCCATGATCCGGTCCCGAGCGTTGGGGGGCGGTGTGTCAACCACTTTCGTTCTTTCCTGTTCGTTCGAGGCACACAATTGTGCCTCTGAACAGACCCCTCTGTCTACCCTCCGGCCGTCCTGGCGTTTCAGCCGCCGGACGACCATGTCCCCCTCGCCGAGAGTGTTCACGCCCGCGGCGGCCTCAGACAGTGAATCCCAACGCCCGCAACTGTTCCCGGCCGTCGTCGGTGATCTTGTCCGGACCCCACGGCGGATTCCACACCCAGTTCAGCTTGATCTCGTTGACCAGACCCGCACCCACCAGAGCGGTCCTGGTCTGGTCCTCGATGACATCGGTCAGCGGGCAGGCCGCCGACGTCAGCGTCATGTCGATGAGCGCCACGGTGCCGGACTCGCCCTGCTCCAGGCCCAGCCCGTACAGCAGCCCGAGGTCCACGACGTTGATGCCGAGCTCCGGGTCGACGACGTCGTGCATGGCCTCCTCGACGTCGGCGAGCAGTTCGTCGTTCGCGGCGTCAGTCATGCCGGTCTCACTCATGTGTGGTCTCCTTCGCCTGTGCCAGCGCTGTGTCCGAGGCGCTGGCCTGCGCCAGCGCGGCCTTGAATGCCACCCACCCCAACAACGCGCACTTGACCCGGGCGGGATACTTCGCCACCCCGGCGAACGCGACGCCGTCGCCGATCAGTTCCTCGTCGCCCTCGATGGTGCCCCTGGACTGGATCATCTCGGTGAACTCGGCGACGGTCTTCAACGCGTCGCCGACGCTCTGCCCGATGACCTGGTCGGCGAGCACCGAGGTGGCCGCCTGACTGATCGAACAGCCCTGCCCGTCATAGGAGACGTCGGTGACCGTCTCGCCGTCGTCGGACAGGGCGACCCGCAGGGTCACCTCGTCGCCGCAGGTCGGGTTGACCTGAAACGACTCGCCGGCGAACGGTTCACGCAGGCCGCGGTGGTGGGGATGCTTGTAGTGGTCCAGGATCACTTCCTGGTACATCTGTTCCATTCTCACGCGAAGAACTCCACCGCCCGCTTGACACCGGCGACCAGACGATCGACCTCGTCGAGGGTGTTGTAGACCGCGAACGACGCCCGCGCCGTGGCGGTCAGCCCGAAGCGTCGGTGCAGCGGACGCGCGCAGTGGTGTCCGACCCGCACCGCGACGCCCTCGTCGTCGAGCACCTGCCCGACATCGTGCGCGTGCACGCCGTCGACCACGAACGACACCGGGGAGCCGCGGCCGACCAGCGAGGTCGGCCCGACGATCCGGACGCCCGGGACCGAGGACAGACCGTCGAGTGCGGCGGCGACCATCTCGGCCTCGTGCTGCTCCACGGCATCCATCCCGATGGCACTCAGATACCGTGCGGCCGCGGCCAATCCGACCACCTGGGACGTCATCGGCGTGCCGGCCTCGAAGCGCTGCGGGGCGGGCGCATAGGTGGCGCTCTCCATCGTCACCGTCTCGATCATCGAGCCGCCGGTGAGAAACGGCGGCATGGCATCGAGCAGTTCGCGCCGGCCGTAGAGGACTCCGATGCCGGTGGGGCCGAGCATCTTGTGCCCGGAGAACGCCGCGAAGTCGACGCCGAGGGCGTGGAAGTCGACCGGCTGGTGTGGCACTGACTGGCAGGCGTCCAGGACGGTCAGAGCGCCGACCGCCTGCGCCCGTCGCACCAGCGTCTGCACCGGTGCGATCGTACCGGTGACATTCGAATGATGGCTGAACGCAACGACTTTGACCCGCGAGTCCAACTCCAGCGAGTCGATGTCGATGCGGCCCTCACCGTCGACGCCGAACCATTTCAGCTCCGCGCCGGTCCGCCGGCACAGCTCCTGCCACGGGATCAGGTTCGCGTGATGCTCCAGCTCGGTGGTGACGACGACGTCGCCCGGGCCGACGACACGGTCGAACCTGCTGTCCCCCAGCACATATGACACCAGGTTGATGGCCTCGGTGGCGTTCTTGGTGAAGACCAGCTCGTCGGCGTCGGCACCCACGAAGGCCGCGATGTCGGCCCGGCCCTGCTCGTAGGCGTCGGTGGCCTCTTCCATCAGCTGGTGCGCACCGCGGTGCACCGCACCGTTGGAGGTCAGCAGGAACTCCCGCTCGGCGTCGAGCACCTGCAGCGGCTTCTGCGACGTGGCACCGGAATCCAGGTACGCCAGCTGATGTCCGCCGCGCATAACGCGCTTCAGGATCGGGAAGTCCGCGCGGATGCCCGTGACATCGAGAGCGCGTGCCGAGGCCGTCATATCAGGCCCCCGCTGCCGCCTGGGTGAAACGCACGTAGCCATTCTCCTCGAGCTCGTCGGCCAGCTCGGGGCCACCGGACTCGACGATGCGGCCGTCGACGAACACGTGCACGAACTGCGGCCGGATGTAGCGCAGGATCCGGGTGTAGTGGGTGATCAGCAGGATGCCGCCGTGCTCGGCCTCGGCGTAGCGGTTCACACCTTCGGACACCACCCGCAGTGCATCGACGTCCAGACCGGAGTCCGTCTCGTCGAGGATGGCGATCTTCGGCTTGAGTAGGCTCAGCTGCAGGATCTCGTGGCGCTTCTTCTCGCCACCGGAGAAGCCTTCGTTGACACTGCGTTCGCCGAACACCGGGTCGATCTCCAGCTCGCCCATGGCGGCCTTGACCTCCTTGACCCAGTGCCGCAGCTTCGGCGCCTCGCCCCGGACGGCGGTGGCGGCGGTGCGCAGGAAGTTCGACAT
>CAZTAA010000058.1:0-14730 GCA_964611465.1 uncultured Mycobacterium sp.
GCACGCCCGGCACTCGCCGCAGCCCGGAACGCCGTCGGAGGTGCACTGCAGGGCCGCGGCGAAGCACTGGGCGGCCACCGACCTACCCGACCCGGGCGGCCCGGTGATCAGCCAGGCATGTGTCATGGTTCCGGTGGTCAATCCGCTGTGAGTTGAATCACCACGAGCGGCGGCCGCGGCGGCCACCAACTCGGCCTCGACGGCGTGTTGGCCCACCAATCGCGCGAAAACCCCGGACATCACCGCCAACAGTAGTGCCGGGGGCTGACGGAACCCGCCCCGGACGGGCTCCCGGAGCTCCCGAGTGCCGTACGCGTCGGTTCGGCTCCGTCAGCTCCGACCGATACGGTTATCGGGTGACCACCATGCCAGTGAGCAGGCGAATCAGCGGCTTCGTCCGCTGGGTCGTGCGCACACCCTGGCCTCTGTTCACGCTGGGCATGCTGCAGGCCGACATCATCGGCGCCCTGTTCGTGCTCAGTTTTCTGCGGTTCGGCCTGCCGGCGGCCGACCGGGTTCAGCTCCAGGATCTGCCGGCCCCGAACCTGTGGATCTTCCTCACGTATCTGTTCGTGTCGTTCACGCTCGGCGCCATCCTGAGTCTGTGGCTGCTGACGCCGGTGTTCCGGTGGCAGCGCAGCAACGGCCGGCTGGCCAGAACCGATCCGGCCGCCACCGAGCTCGCCCGGACGCGGGCACTGCGGATGCCGATCTACCGGACGATGATCAGCAGCACCAACTGGCTGATCGGCGGCGTCGTGTTCATTGCGGCCAGCTGGCCGGTGGCAAGCCACGCGGCGCCGGTGGTCGCGGTGGTCACCGCCCTGGGCGCGACCGCCACGTCGATCATCGGATACCTGCAGTCCGAGCGGGTGCTTCGGCCGGTCGCGGTGGCTGCGCTGCGGGGCGGCGTGCCCGAACACTTCCACGCGCCCGGCGTGATCCTGCGTCAGGTGCTGACCTGGGTGCTGGGCACTGGAGTGCCCCTGCTGGCGATCCTGCTGACGGTCCTGGCCGGCAAGTTCTCCCTGCTTCACGCGGAATACGGCGAGCTGTTCGCCCCGATCGTGATGCTCTCGGTCCTCGCGCTCGTCGTCGGGCTGACCGGCACGGTGCTGGCCGCCATGTCGGTCGCCGATCCGCTGCGCCAGCTGCGCTGGGCGCTCGGTGAGGTCCAGCGCGGCAATTACAACGCCCACATGCAGATCTACGACGCCAGTGAGCTCGGGCTGCTGCAGGCAGGGTTCAACGACATGGTCCGCGACCTGGCCGAGCGACAACGCCTGCGGGACCTGTTCGGCCGGTACGTCGGCGAGGACGTCGCGCGCCGTGCGCTGGAGCGCGGGACCGAGCTGGGCGGTCAGGAACGCAACGTCGCGGTGTTGTTCGTGGACCTGGTGGGCTCGACCCAGCTCGCCTCCACCCGTCCGCCCAGCGAAGTGGTCAAGCTGCTCAACGAGTTCTTCCGCGAGGTGGTGGACACGGTGGGCAAGCACGGTGGCTTCGTCAACAAGTTCCAGGGCGACGCCGCGCTGGCCATCTTCGGCGCCCCGATCGAGCATCCGGACGCCTCCGGCGCGGCGCTGGCCGCGGCGCGCGAGCTGCACGACGACCTGCTGCCGGTCATCGGCGACGCCGAGTTCGGCATCGGGGTCTCGGCGGGCCGCGCCATCGCCGGCCACATCGGCGCGCAGGCCCGCTTCGAGTACACGGTCATCGGCGACCCCGTCAACGAGGCCGCCCGGCTGACGGAACTGGCCAAGCTGGAACCGGGACACGTCCTGGCGTCGGCGAATGCGGTCAGCAACGCGGTGGACGCCGAAGCGCTGCAGTGGGACGTCGGCGAGATCGTCGAACTCCGCGGCCGCATCCAGCCGACCCAGTTGGCGCGGCCGGTCCGGTTGGCCACGCCGAGCACCGTGCCGGTCAGCTCTTCTTAGCGGCCTTCTTCGCCGGCGCCTTCTTGGCGGCCTTGCGGGTGGCCTTCTTCACCGGTCCGCGCGCCCGGCGATCCGCCAGCAGCTCCGAAGCCCGCTCGTCGGTGATCGACAGCACGTCGTCGCCCTTGCGCAGGCTGGCGTTGGTCTCGCCGTCGGTGACGTAGGGGCCGAACCGGCCGTCCTTGATCACCATCGGTTTCCCGGATGCCGGATCGGTGCCGAGCTCGCGCAGCGGCGGCGCCGAAGCCGCTTGGCGGCCGCGGCGTTTCGGCTCGGCATAGATCTTCAGCGCTTCGTCGAGCGTGATGTCGAAGATCTGGTCCTCGGTGGCCAGCGAGCGAGAGTCGTTGCCGCGCTTCAGGTATGGGCCGTAACGGCCGTTCTGCGCGGTGATCTCCTCCCCGGAGCCGGGGTCCACACCGACGACACGGGGCAGCGACAAAAGCCTGAGCGCGTCCTCGAGGGTGACGGTCTGCAGATCCATGCTGCGCAGCAGCGAGCCGGTGCGGGGCTTCGGGCCGGTGGGCTTCTTGCCCTTCTTGGCAGCGGTCCCCGCATCGCCGTCGTCGGGCGGCTCGGGCAGCACCTCGGTCACGTACGGCCCGTAACGGCCGTCCTTGGCGACGATCTCGTGCCCGGTTTCCGGGTCGACCCCGAGGCTGCGGCCCTCTTGCGGTGTGGCGAACAGGTTTTCGGCCAATTCGAGGGTCAGTTCGTCCGGGGTGAGCGAGTCGTTGAGGTTGGCCCGCTGGGGCTTGAGACCACCCTCGGGATCGTCCGGGTCGACGATCATGCGCTCCAGGTACGGCCCGTTCTTGCCGACCCGGACATTGATCGCGCGACCCTGATCGTCGTCGAAGAGCTTGATGGAGTTCACCGTTCGGGCATCGATGCCCTCGAGATTGACCCCGACGAGCTTCTTGAGGCCGCCGGAGCGGGCCACCGAGCCCTCGACCCCGTGCTCGCCGCCGAAGTAGAAGTTGTTCAGCCAGTTGGTGCGCCGCTCCAGACCCGAGGCGATCGCGTCGAGTTCGTCCTCCATGGCGGCGGTGAAGTCGTAGTCGACCAGGCGCGCGAAATGCTGCTCGAGCAAGCCGATCACGGCGAACGCGACCCAGGACGGCACCATCGCGCTGCCCTTCTTGTACACGTAGCCGCGATCCTGGATGGTCTTGATGATCGACGAGTACGTCGACGGCCGGCCGATGCCCAGATCCTCGAGCGCCTTGATCAGCGAGGCCTCGGTGTAGCGGGCCGGCGGGTTGGTCGAGTGCCCGGCGGCGGTCAGGTCGGCGGCGTCGACCCGCTGGCCCTGGGTCAGGTGCGGCAGCCGGCGCTCCTCGTCGTCGGCCTCCCCGCCGGCGAGTTCGTCGACGGTCTCGACGTAGGCCTTGAGGAAGCCGGCGAAGGTGATCGTCCGGCCGCTGGCCGCGAACGTCACCTGCTGGCCGGAACCGGCCTGGCCGGTTATCCGCAAACTCAGGGTGGTGCCGCGAGCGTCGGCCATCTGCGAGGCCACCGTGCGCTGCCAGATGAGCTCGTAGAGCCGGAACTCGTCGCTGTCCAACTCGGCGCGCACCGCGTCGGGCGTGGCGAAGGTGTCGCCGGCCGGGCGGATGGCCTCGTGGGCTTCCTGGGCATTCTTGACCTTGCGGGTGTACTGCCGCGGCGTGGGGTGCACGTACTCCTGGCCGTAGAGCTGACCGGCCTGGGTCCGCGCCGCGTTGATCGCCGACTGCGACAGCGTCGTCGAGTCGGTGCGCATGTAGGTGATGTAGCCGTTCTCGTACAGCCGCTGGGCCAGGCTCATGGTGCGTTCGGAGGAGAACCGCAGCTTGCGTCCCGCCTCCTGCTGCAGCGTCGAGGTCATGAACGGCGGGTAGGGCCGGCGGGTGTAGGGCTTCTCCTCGACCGACGCGACGGTCAGGCCGGCCCCGCGCAGGCCGGCGACCAGTTCGCCCGCGCTGGCCTGGTTGAGCACCAGCACCTCGTCGGGCTTGGTCAAGGCGCCCTGCGAGTCGAAGTCCCGGCCGGTGGCCACCCGGCGGCCGTCCACGTTGACCAGCCGCGCCGAGAACACCGGCGGAGCGGCGGTGGGATCGGAGACGCTGGCGTCCAGGTCGGCGACGATGTCCCAGTAGTCCGCGCTGCGGAAGGCCATCCGCTCGCGTTCCCGCTGCACGATGATGCGGGTCGCCACCGACTGCACCCGGCCGGCCGAAAGTCGCGGCGCGACCTTCTTCCACAGCACCGGGGACACCTCGTAGCCGTAGAGCCGGTCCAGGATGCGGCGCGTCTCCTGCGCGTCGACCAGGTTGTTGTCCAGTTCGCGGGGATCCTCGGCGGCCGCGCGGATGGCCGGCTCGGTGATCTCGTGGAACACCATCCGTTTCACCGGGATGCGCGGCTTGAGGGTTTCCAGCAGGTGCCAGGCGATCGCCTCGCCCTCCCGGTCGCCGTCGGTGGCGAGGTAGAGCTCGTCGACGTCCTTCAACAGGCCCTTGAGCTCGGTGACGGTCGACTTCTTCTCCGGGCTGACGATGTAGAGGGGTTCGAAACCCTCGTCGACGTTGACACCCAGCCGGGCCCACGGTTCGGACTTGTACTTGGCGGGGACGTCGGCGGCGGCCCGGGGCAGGTCCCGGATGTGCCCGCGCGACGACTCGACGATGTAGTTCTTACCCAGGTAGCCCGCTATCTTGCGCGCCTTGGTGGGCGACTCGACTATGACGAGCCGCCGGACACCGCCGTTACGTCCGCCGCTATCGCGGTCATCGTCAGCCAACTGCGCCTACGCTCCTGCTCCCATATAGAGGCAAACGTGCCTTCTGCTCGGGCCCCCAACCCGGCGGGCAACTGCCAATTTTGCATTCGAAGCCGACCGACGCAAACCGGCTCCCCCGGCCGAGGCGCTCAAACGCGGGGCCAGGCGGCGATCGCCTCGACGTCGTCCGGGGGCTCGCCGATGTTCTCTACCAGGCGAGACAGCCGGCGGCGGCCACTGATACGCAACGCCGGGTGGGTCCCGCGAGTTCCGATCAGCGTGGGGGCGATACCCGCCCGCATCAACGCCGACGCCAGCGGCGAATGGGTGTCGGGCGCGTGCGGGTCCAGACCCAGCAGGTACCGCTCGCCGTCGGGGGTTCCCGCGGCCAGCGCCCAGGCCCGCAGCTCGCGGGAGCCGGGCACCCACTGCGGAGGCACCGTCTTGACCGCCCCACGGGTCCACAGCGCCGCGATGTCCAGCAGTGCCGGGTCGACGGGGGTGCGGACCAGCGGCGTGTTCTCCTCGGTCCGCAGCACCTCGGGCGCCAGCCCGCACTCGGCGATCATCTCCGCCAGCGCCGCCGCCCGCCAGGGACGATCGACCACCACCGACAGCCGCGCACCCTCCGGACGCGGCGAACCGACGACGACGATCTGCCCGGACGTCGCGAGCAGCCCGGTCAGGTCGGACACCGCGGGCGGCACCGAGTCAGCGGAGAAGAACGACAGCTGGCTCACAATTCGACACTAAGGCAGACGAGTCGGACTGAGACGCTCAAAACACACCCGCGGGCAGACAAAACACCCCGGGCGGTTGAAGACCGTCCGGGGTGTTTACGTCAGTGGGAGTCGCTCAGACGGCGCGAACGCCGGTGGCCTGCGGGCCCTTGGGGCTCTGGCCGACCTCGAACTCCACTCGCTGGTTTTCTTCCAGGGTGCGGAAGCCCGACCCCTGGATCTCCGTGTAGTGGACGAAAACGTCCGCGGAGCCGTCCTCGGGGGCGATGAAACCAAAGCCCTTCTCCGCGTTGAACCACTTCACAGTTCCCTGTGGCATCTTTCGATCTTTCCTAACTTTGTACTTCGGGTGCGGTACACCACCTTTCGGCGCACCGGGCCCGTTGTCGACCGCACATCCTTCGCAGGAACCGCGACCGCAACGTCGATCCTGCGAGAGCTTTGACACCACACAGAAGCTGCGACCACCCTCATCCAATCATGAACTGGGCACTTGCAACAGTCGTGAGTCGCCGGAGCTGGTGAACAATGGGCGGATGTGACGACCGATTTCGGCGGTGAACTGCTCGCCGCGGCGCTCGCGGGCACCGACGCCGGCGAACACCCGATCCGTCACATCGCCGCGCTGCCGGCCCGGCCCGGGCGGACCCGGCCCTGGCCGGACTGGGCCGACCCGGACGTGGTGCGGGCCTACGCCGACCGCGGCGTCACCGGACTGTGGACCCACCAGAGCGATGCCGCCGAACTGGCCCACCGCGGCCGTCACGTGGTCATCGCCACCGGCACCGCGTCCGGGAAATCGCTGGCCTACCAGTTGCCCATCCTCGACGCCCTGGCGCGGGATTCCCGGGCCCGGGCGCTGTACCTGGCGCCGACCAAGGCGTTGAGCCACGACCAGCTGCGAAGCGCGCACGCGCTGACCGGTGCGGTACCGGCGCTGAGGGACGTCGCGCCCACCGCGTATGACGGCGACAGCGCCGCCGAGATCCGGCGATTCGCCCGCGAGCGTTCCCGGTGGGTGTTCTCCAACCCCGACATGATTCATCTGTCGATGTTGCGCAACCACGCCCGGTGGGCGGTCTTCCTGCGCGGCCTGCGTTATGTCGTGGTCGACGAATGTCATTACTACCGAGGCGTTTTCGGCTCCAACGTCGCGATGGTGCTGCGCCGGCTGCTGCGCCTGTCTGCCCGCTACTCCCCCACCGCGGCCATTCCCACGGTGATCCTGGCCAGCGCGACGACGGCCTCGCCCGGCCGGACCGCCGCGGAGTTGGTCGGCCAGCACGTCGAGGAGGTCACCGCGGACGGCGCCCCGCAGGGCGCGCGGACCGTCGCGCTATGGGAGCCCGCGCTGCGCACCGACATCACCGGCGAGAACGGCGCACCGGTGCGCCGTTCGGCCGGATCGGAGGCGGCGCGGGTGATGGCGGACCTGATCGCGGAGGGGGCGCGGACGTTGACGTTCGTCCGGTCCAGGCGCGGGGCGGAGCTGACCGCGCTGGGCGCCCGGGCCCGCCTCGAGGAGACCGCCCCGGATCTGGCCGCCCTGGTGTCGTCGTACCGGGCCGGTTACCTCGCCGAGGACCGCCGGGCGCTGGAGGAGGCGCTCGCCGACGGCCGGCTGCGGGGTCTGGCGACCACCAACGCCCTCGAGCTGGGCATCGACATCGCCGGCCTGGACGCGGTCGTGCTGGCCGGGTTCCCCGGCAGCGTCGCCTCGTTCTGGCAGCAGGCCGGCCGGTCCGGCCGCCGCGGCCAGGGGGCCCTGATCGTGTTGATCGCCCGTGACGACCCGCTGGACACCTACCTGGTGCACCACCCCTCGGCCCTGCTGGACAAGCCGGTCGAGAGGGTGGTGATCGATCCCGCCAATCCGTACGTCCTCGGTCCCCAATTGCTCTGCGCGGCAACGGAATCACCGATCAGCGACGACGAGGTGGCACTGTGGTCGGCGCACGACGTGGCGGCCGGCCTGGTCGACGACGGTCTGCTGCGCCGCCGCGGCGGCCGGTACTACCCGGCGCCGGGCGTCGACCCGCACCCGGCGGTCGACATCCGCGGGTCCGCGGGCGGTCAGGTGGCCATCGTGGAGACCGGCACGGGCCGGCTGCTGGGCGGGGTGGGCGCCGGTCGCGCGCCGGCCACCGTGCACCCCGGCGCGGTGTACCTGCATCAGGGCGAGACGTACGTCGTCGATTCCCTGGACCTCGAGGCGGCTGTCGCGTTCGTGCATGCCGAGGATCCCGGCTATTCGACGTTCGCCCACGAACTGACCGACATCGCGGTCACCGGGTCCGGTGAACACACCGACCTGGGGCCGGTCACCCTGGGTGTGGCGCCGGTCGCCGTGACGAGCACCGTCACCGGGTACCTGCGTCGCGCGCTGTCCGGCGAAGTGCTCGACTTCGTCGAGCTGAGCCTGCCGCCGCAGCACCTGCCCACCGTCGCCGCCGTGTGCACGGTCACACCGGAAGCCTTGGCCCGCAACGGAATCGACCCACTTCGGATACCGGGATCGCTGCATGCCGCCGAACACGCGGCGATCGGCCTGCTGCCGCTGGTGGCCAGTTGCGACCGCGCCGACATCGGCGGGTTGTCCACCGCGATCGGTCCCGGCGGGCTGCCCACCGTCTTCGTCTACGACGGCTATCCGGGCGGAGCCGGGTTCGCCGAGCGCGGCTACCGGCAGGCCGCGACCTGGTTGGGCGCCACGCTGGCGGCGATTTCGGCGTGTGAATGCCCGAACGGGTGCCCGTCGTGCGTGCAGTCGCCCAAGTGCGGCAACGGCAACGATCCCCTCGACAAGATGGGAGCGATCGCCGTGCTGCGGACGATTCTGACAGCGCTGGAGGTCGACCGACCCCTCGACGGGCGACTTCCGGAATGAATGCAGGTGTTGCAGGGTGCAGGCGAAAGTTACCGCGTTGCCGCCTTCGCCGCAAGGCGCTCCTCATGGCCCGACGCACCGATTGCGGGATATGACAACTGATTTCGTCGTCACGGTGCGGTTCTGAAACGGATCCGGTGGCCGCTGGACCCGGCTGCATTGCATATGCGCAATCACGGCTCATGTCATCACGGCCCGGGGCCCGCGCGCGCAGCTGCCCGGGCCGTCCCGAGCTCCCAACGGCCGAGCCGCACCGGGACGGTGGCCGTGACGACGACGTCGACTCGCTCGACAGCGCAGTCGGCCAACTGAATTCGCATCGAGTGCAGCACCGTGGCCGCCCGCTCGCACGCCGGTGCCGGTCCCGCGGGCAGCAGCAGAGCGGCCGCCAGCGCGGCGAGATCGGCACCCGCCTGCGCCCGGTGCCGCGCCACGACGGCCGAGGCGACCGCTGCCAGAGCGATCGTCACCGTCAACAGCAACGCGGCGAGGAACGCACCGAGGACGGTTGCCGCACCCCGCTCGCCGGCGGGATCAGGTGGCCGGTTCGACGGCCGCGACCGCCTCGGCACGCACCGTGACTCCCGGCAACAGCGGAGCGGCCGCGGACACCGTGGCGACGACGAAATCCCCGTCCCGGCGGACCTGTAGCACGGCGTTGGCCGGGGCAAGCGAGCCGAGCCCGCCGGCCAACGCCCGTCCGTCCCCGCGGGCCGCCAACCGCGCCGCCTCCCGGGCCGCGTCGACACACCGGACCTGCGCATTGACAGCCGTCAGCCCGGCCACGCACAACACCAGAACGGCGACCAGGGCGGCCACCGCGAGGGCCGCCTCCACCGTGCCGAAGCCGGCGTCACCGCTCAGACGCTGGTGTTCAGGGCGCGCGCGATGATGCCGCTCAGCGCGGTCACGATCGAGTCGCCGGTCACCACGGTGTAGAGAATGGCCCCGAACGCCGCCGCGGCCACCGTGCCGATGGCGTATTCGACGGTGGACATCCCGCTCTCGTCTGTCACCACGACCGTCAGCCTGCGCCGAAGGGCGTGAATCATGTTCTGTACCAATTGTTTTCCCTCTCTGCGTGATTTCTCTTTCGGAAGTCGTCGACGGTCCCCGGTCACAGCAAGCCCGCGGAGAACACGTCTCGGGCCAGCCCGGCGACGACCGGGATGACGCCCAGACAGATGAACGCGGGCAGGAAACACACGCCCAGCGGTCCGGCGATCAGCACCCCGGCCCGCTCGCCGGCCGCGGCGGCGTCGTGCGCCGCGCGGTGGCGTGCCTCGGCCGCCAACTCGGCAACGCCGTCGGCCAGCGCCGTCCCCGAGGAAGCCGACCGGCGCGCCAACCGGAACAGCGCGTGCCCGACGGCACGGCACCGGTCGTCGCGGTCCGCGTCGGCGGGCGCCGCCCAGGCGACGGCGGGTTCGGCCCCGAGGGCCAGCAGGTCCGCGGCGCGGCGCAGCATCCCGGCCAACTCGGCCGGCGCCGACGGGGCCGTCGCGCGGGCCGCCGCGGCCACCCCCATCCCGGCCGACAGGCAGGTGGCGAAGACGTCCAAGGCGGATGCCGCGGCGAACGGATCGCCGACATCGACGCGGTTCCGGCCGGACGCCAGGCCGACCAAGGGCGGACCGCTCCAGCGCCGGAGGCGCGCGGTGGCCGTGCGCCCGCAGAGCATCACCGCCAGCGCCAGGACGAGCGCCGCCGCGCTCACCGGCCGACCCCGTCGATGATGCGATCGGACCACAGCATCCCGGCGGCGAGCAGCAGCACGCCGGCCACCAGACACCACCCGCCCGCGCCGCCGCGGACGAGGAACGACACGGGATCCGCCCCGACCGCCTGGCCCAGCGCCAGCCCCGCCACCGGTAGGGCAGCCAGAATGCCGGCCGACGCTCGCGCACCGGCCAGCGCCGACTGCACCTGTTGCCGAAAGCGTTGTCGCTCAACAATATCCGTCTGCGCGCCGCGCATCACCGCGGCGATCGGCATTCCGTGTTCGGCAGCCAGCCGCCAGGCCACCGCCAGCCGGTTCCATTCGGCACCGAGATGCGACCCGGGCGTGGCGGCGACCAGACCGGATACCACGTCGGCACCCAGCCTGGCCCGCGCGGCCACCCCGCACAGCACCCCGGCCACCGGCCCCGTGGACTCCCGTGCGGCGACGTCGAAGGCGGCGACCGGATGAGCGCCGATGCGCAACTCACCGACGAGCACCTCCAGCGCGCCGATCAGGATTCCCGCTTCGTCGGACATCAGCCGGCGCCGCCGGCTTCGCCGACGGCGTACCCACGCGGTGGCCGTTGCGGCCCCGGCCGACAGCAGCGTCGTCACCGGCAGCAGCGCACCTGTCAGCACCGCGACACCCACTGCCGACGCCAGGACGGCGCCGGGGCGCGCGACGGCTCGGTGCGTCCCGGACAGCCGCCGGCCGGGGATCGGCATCACGAGCAGGGCTGCCGCCAACAGCGTTGCGGCCAGGGCTGTTTCGGTCATGGACGGCGCGGTTCCAGCAGTTCCCGTAAGACGGCCATACCCTCGCCGAACCCCCGGTCGGCGTGCCAGGCGGGCAGGGTTCGGCAGGTGTCGCCCCGCCGGTCGAGCACCGCCACCTCCGACAGCCTCCGGCGCCCGTCCCGGTCGCGGCTCACGTGCAGGAGCACTCGCACCGCCGCCGCCAACTGGGCATGCAAGGCCGCCCGATCCAGCCCGCCCAGAACGCCCAGCGCCTCGAGTCGCGCGGGCACTTCCGCGGAACTGTTGGCGTGCACCGTCCCCGCCCCACCGTCGTGTCCGGTGTTCAGCGCCGACAGCAGGTCGACCACCTCGGCGCCCCGGACCTCGCCGACGACGATGCGATCGGGACGCATCCGCAGGGCCTGCCGCACCAGCTGCCGGACCGTGATCTCACCGGCGCCTTCGATATTCGGTCCGCGGGCAACGAGATTCACCACATGTGGGTGGGCGGGCGCGAGTTCGGCTGCGTCCTCGACGCAGACGATCCGCTCGTCGCCGGAGACGGCACCGAGCAGCGCGGCGAGAAGGGTCGTCTTACCGGCGCCGGTTCCACCGGAGACCAGGAACGCCAGCCGGGCGGCAAGGACGTCCCGCAGCACGCCGGCGATCGCGGGGTCGACGCCGCCGGTCCTGCACAGCGTGTCCAGATCCTGGCTGGCAGGACGGAGGACCCGCAACGAAATCGCCGTTCCCCCAGCGGAAATCGGCGGCAGCACGGCATGCAACCGGACCGTGCAGTCGGCCGGACCGACCTCGGTGAGGAGCCCGTCGACCCACGGAGCGGCGTCGTCGAGCCGACGGCCGGCGGCCAGCGCCAGCCGCTGAGCCAGCCGGCGTACCGCGGCTTCGTCGGGAAACCCGATGCCGCCCGGCCGCAGGCCGGAACCGTCGTCGATCCATACCTGCGCCGGACCGGTGACCAGGACATCGGTGGTCCCGGGGGCCGCCAGCAGCGGTTCGAGGATGCCGGCCCCGGTCAGTTCGGTTTGCAGCATTCGGAGATTGGCCAGCACGTCGCTGTCGCCGAGGACGCCGCCGGATTCGGCACGGATGGCCCTGGCCACGGTGTTCGGCCGAAGCGGGCCGGATTCGGCGGCCAGCCGTTCCCGGACGCGGTCGATCAGCGGGGCGTTCATGCGGCCCGACCGCTGTCCGCGGAACGTCCGCCGACCAGCACGTCGAGAACCCGCTGCGCGGCGCGCCCCAGCGGAGACCGGGCGCCGAGCCGCAGTCCGCCGTGTTCGAGTCGTTCGGCCAGCATCGGTTCGGGGCGCATCGCGGCCAGCAGGGGCAGCCCGACGACACCCGCGAATTCGGCTGAGCCCAGGCCACCCGGTGCGGGACCACGCACCACCAGGCCGACGTTGGGATTCAGCGCGTCGAGCGCCGGGACACGCGCAGCCGTCGCGGCGCACGACCGGATGTCGCAGGGGGCCACGACGACCACGAGGTCCGCGACCTCCAGCGCCGTTCGGGCCGCGTCGGTGTGCGCGTTCGACAGGTCGCACACCACGGTCACACCGGCAAGTCGGGCCGCCTCGACGAACGCCTCGACGGCCGCGGGCTGGATGTCGTAAGCCCTTCGCGATCCGGACAGGACGCTGACTTCCCGCTGTCGGGGAAGCGCCTGTCGCACGGTTGGCCAGCTAAGCCTACCCTCGGAAACCTGGATATCAGGCCAGCGCAACCCCTCGGCGCTTTCCGCACCCAGCAACAGGTCGATGCCGCCACCGTACGGGTCCAGATCCATCAGCAGGGTATCCGAAAAACGAAGCGCCATAGCGGCCGCGAACGACGAGCACCCCGCGCCGCCACGGCCGCCGACGACCGCCGCGACCCGCCCGCCGGAGCCGTCGGCGCCGGTGTGATCGGCGGGCCTCGACAGTGCCCGGACGAGTTGATCGGCTTGGCCGGGAAGGGCCAGTACCGCCTCGGCTCCCACGGCGATCGACGCCGACAGCACGGCGTTGTCGATGGATCGCCCGTCCGGCTCGCCGGGCACCACGACGAAAACGGCTGATCTACGGGTCAGCGGTGTCGCGGCAAGGCGGACGGCGGAGGGTTCGTCGACGACGACGGCACCGGCGGCCGTCCAGATGCGCGGGCCGGGCCGGCTGCCGGGATCCAGGTGTACCGGCGTCGTTCCGACGGCGGCGGTGATGCGGTCGATCTCCTCGCGCAGTGCCGTGTCGGACAGCAGGGTCAAGACACCGGAAGTCGTCGTCATGGCCCCACAGTGCGGGGTCGGCAATCGCTCGCGCCAGCGGCCGACAACGGATTGTGGACGGCGGTGAAACTGTGGATTTCGGACGTCTCAGCAAAGTCGTCCGGCGACGGAGAGAACGGCCGGCAAAACTTGGTCCGGATATGAGACGACCCCCGCCAGGGGGGGAGGAGGCGAGGGTCGTCGTGTATCAGCCCCGGGGGGTCGGGCTGATACACACCCGACATAAGCCGAGTAATGCCCACTATACACACGACCCACGGGCTGGCCGCAAGTGAGCGGAATCAACACACCGAACTGTGACCATCAAAGTTTGCAGTCTCAGACAGGTGGCTTTAGCTGCCAATTTGAACACAACCCCGGTTTGTGTCACTCCGCCCCCTATCCTGGCAACGTGACCGACCCGGCACCGGACCCGAACCGTCACCGCGAACGGCCGCGGAGCGCGGCCGCAGACCGGGCGCCGCGCACCGCGGCGTTCTTCGATCTCGACAAAACCGTCATCGCGAAGTCCAGCGCGCTGGCTTTCAGCAAACCTTTCCTGGATCAGGGTCTGCTCAATCGACGGACCGTGTTGAGGTCCAGCTATGCCCAATTGCTGTTCTTGATGTCGGGCGCGGACCACGAGCAGATGGACCGGATGCGGGCCTACGTGACGAGCATGTGCACCGGCTGGGACGTGGAGCAGGTGAAGGCGATCGTCGGCGAGACCCTGCACGAGATCGTCGACCCGCTGGTGTTCGCCGAGGCAGCCCAACTGATCGCCGATCACAGGTTGTGCGGCCGCGACATCGTCATCGTGTCGGCGTCGGGTGACGAAGTCGTGGCGCCGATCGCGCGGGCTCTGGGCGCCACCCACGCGATGGCCACGCGGATGGTCGTGGCGGACGGCCGGTACACCGGCGAGATCGCGTTCTACTGCTACGGCGAGGGCAAGGCTCAGGCCATCCGGGAATTGGCCACCCGGGAGGGCTACGCACTCGAGCACTGCTTCGCCTACTCGGACTCGAGCACCGATCTGCCGATGCTCGAAGCGGTCGGGCACCCGACCGCGGTCAATCCCGACCGGACACTGCGCCGTGAAGCCGCGGCGCGGAACTGGCCCGTGCTCACCTTCACCAGACCGGTCTCGATCCGCGATCGGCTGCCGGCCCCCTCGCGGGCCGCGGTCGCCACCACGGCGGCGATCGGAGTCAGTGCGCTCGCCGCGGGCGCGGTGACGTATTCGGTGTTGCAGCGCTTGATGTCTCGGTGAACTCTGAGCACTTTCGCCACACCCGTAACGATCCGGCTTCAGAGCTTGCTGTGACCGGGGTCACGTAGTACAAAGGAGGGCACGGTAGCCGGCAAGGCCTAGATCGACTCGGAAGAGAAGGGGCGATCTCCCGCACCCGGCAACCCAGCACGGTTCACGGCACCCACGCGCAGCCACAGCCGCGATAATGGCAGAAGTGTTGTGGGCCTGCGTAATTGCGAAAAAGCGGACGGCAACAGGTCCTTCCGCCTGTCGGCCCTTTGGGTGGGGCTGCAGTCGTAACGCGTCGCAAGAGCGCCGAGGCCATCCCACGCAACCCACCGTTGCACGCATGGTAACCGGGGTCCGTGCTAGCGGGCGGCGAGCCGAGTCATTCGGAGCGCCGCCCGCTTCATCTCAT
>CAZTAA010000058.1:14830-25318 GCA_964611465.1 uncultured Mycobacterium sp.
TTCGCCGTGGGCCACCGCGGCCAGGATCGGAGCCGGGACCGCCGAGCCGCCGGTGACCATTCGCGACATCAGATCCAGCCGCGCGGAGATCTCCGGGTTCAGCCGTGGACGTCCCAACGCGTCCTCGGCGACGAGGTCGGCGGCGGCGAGACTGTGCAACCGGGCCAGGGCCTGCAGCGGCGCCCGCTGCCACACCCCGACGATCGTGGTCGCCCCGCCTTCGAGCGCCTGGGCCACCCGCAGCGAGCCCGCGAACACCGGGTCGTCGACCGAATTCTCGTCGAGGTGCAGCGCCCCGCCGTCGAGCACCGCGGACGCCCGGGCGGCCCGCAGCGCCGCCTCCGCCGCGGTCACCGGCCAGCCGCGCAGATTCGCCCGATGCCGGTGGGCCCGACCAAGGGCATCGCGCGCGTGTTCGGCCGCTTCGGCCACCCCCGGCAGATCCAGCAGCGGGGCCAATGGATCAGCGTTCACGGCGGCTCACCCTACCCGGGCGGCGTCCATCCGACGGCGGGCACAACCGTTCGGCCCACGGTGCCCGACCGTTCGGCGCACACCACCCGCCGTCGGCGGCCGGCGGTGTGAGTTGCCAAGCTCGATGTCACGTCGAGTGACTACGCTCACAGACATGTCCGAGACGCACACCGAAGTTCAGTCGAGCTATCCGCCCTCGGCGGAGTTCGCCGCGACCGCCAACGCGACACAGGACCTGTACGACGCGGCCGAGGCCGACCGGCTGGCGTTCTGGGCCGAGCAGGCGAACCGGCTGACCTGGGACACGCCGTTCACCGAGGTGCTCGACTGGTCGGACGCCCCGGTCGCGAAGTGGTTCGTCGGCGGCAAGCTCAACGTCGCCTACAACTGCGTGGACCGGCACGTCGAGGCCGGCAACGGGGCGCGGGTCGCCATTCACTGGGAGGGCGAGCCGGTCGGCGACGCCCGGGACGTCACCTACGCCGAACTCAAGGACGAGGTGTGCCGGGCCGCCAACACGCTGACCGAACTCGGCCTGGTCGCCGGCGACCGCGTCGCCATCTACATGCCGATGGTGCCCGAGGCGATCGTCGCGATGCTGGCTTGTGCCCGGCTGGGCGTCATGCACTCCGTGGTGTTCGCCGGCTTCTCCGCTTCGGCGCTGCGAGCGCGCATCGACGACGCGGCCGCCAAGATGGTGATCACCACCGACGGCCAGTTCCGGCGCGGCAGCGCCGCGCCGCTGAAGGCCGGCGTCGACGAGGCACTGGCCGGGCTCGGCGAGGACAGCCCCGTCGAACACGTTCTGGTGGTGCGCCGCACCGGTATGGACACCCCGATGACCGAGGGCCGTGACCTCTGGTGGCACGACACGGTGGACAAGGCCTCCACCGAGCACACGCCAGAGGCGTTCGACGCCGAGCAGCCGCTGTTCCTGCTCTACACCTCCGGCACCACCGGCAAGCCCAAGGGGATCATGCACACCTCGGGCGGCTACCTGACCCAGGCGTCGTACACCCACTACAACGTGTTCGACGTCAAACCGGAAACCGACATCTACTGGTGCACGGCCGACATCGGGTGGGTCACCGGGCACACCTACATCACCTACGGGCCGCTGTCCAACGGCGTCACCCAGGTGGTCTACGAAGGCACCCCCGCGTCTCCGGATGAGCACCGGCACTTCCAGGTGATCGAAAAGTACGGCGTCACAATCTATTACACGGCTCCGACGGTCGTGCGGACCTTCATGAAGTGGGGCCGCGAGCTCGCCTTCGGCCACGACCTGTCCAGTGTGCGGCTGCTGGGTTCGGTCGGCGAGCCGATCAACCCGGAAGCCTGGCGCTGGTACCGGATGACCTTCGGCCACGACACCGCGCCGATCGTCGACACCTGGTGGCAGACCGAGACCGGGGCGGCGATGATCTCGCCGCTGCCCGGTGTGACGAACTGCAAGCCGGGGTCGGCGATGCGCCCGCTGCCGGGCATCTCGGCCAAGATCGTCGACGACGACGGCAACGAACTCGAACCCGCTCCCGACCACGGCGAGCACGTGACGGGCTATCTGGTCCTCGACAAGCCGTGGCCGGCCATGCTGCGCGGCATCTGGGGCGACCCCGAGCGGTACCGGGAGACGTACTGGTCGCGCTTCGCCGAGCAGGGTTGGTACTTCGCCGGCGACGGCGCCCGCTACGGAAGCGACGGCGAGGTATGGGTGCTCGGCCGCATCGACGACGTGATGAACGTGTCCGGGCACCGCATCTCGACCGCCGAGGTCGAGTCGGCGCTCGTCGGGCACGCCGGCGTCGCGGAGGCCGCCGTCGTGGGCGCGACCGATGAGCACACCGGTCAGGCGATCTGCGCGTTCGTCATCCTCAAGGCGCACGCCGCCGAGATGTCGAGGGAGCAGATGATCGACGAGTTGCGCGCCGAGGTGGCGCGGGAGATCTCGCCGATCGCCAAGCCGCGGGAGATCCACGTGGTTCCCGAGCTGCCCAAGACCCGCTCCGGCAAGATCATGCGGCGGTTGCTGCGCGACGTGGCCGAAGGCCGCGAACTGGGCGACACCTCGACGCTGCTCGATCCGAAGGTGTTCGAGGCGATCCGCGCCAGCAAGTAGCGCACCCCCGATCTGGGCGCTCCCCCGATCTGGTCAGCGGTGGCTGCGAGGTCTACTCGCACATCGTGTCGGTCACCGCTGAACAGAATGTGACGGTGTCAGCCGACCGGCACGAAGCCGGAGCCGGGACGGCCCTTGGCCGCGATGTCGGCCAACTGCGTGTTGATCGACATCGTGACGGCCGGGGTATGCAGCGGGATGTACTTGACGATGCAGGTCGGCAGGTCCTCGGTGAACGCCCCGTGCAGCATGCCGACCAGTTTGTTGTTGACGGTCACCGGCGCACCCGAGTCGCCCGGCTGACCGCACACCTGATTGACGATGGTGCCCGGATCCTTTCCCGGCCCCCAGGTGACGCCGCACGAATAGCCGGTGGTGCGGCCCAGCTTGCAGGCGATGTCGCCGAACTTGGGGTCGGGGCCGAGGCCGTCGATGATGAACCCGTTGACGTTGTTCGTCGGCGTCACCCGGGCCGGATCGAACTTGATGACCGCGTAGTCCAGTCCGTCGTTGCCGGCCACCATCTCACCGACCGGCCCGGCGTCCTTGGCGGCCTCGGCCGCCACCTTGGCTCCGGGCCCGCCGCAGTGCGCGGACGTGAAGCCGATGAGCTCGCCCCGGTTGTCGGTGCCGATGGCCGTCAGCGTGCAGTACGTGTCGCGGTCGACGACGATGCCCGACCCGCCGCCGAGGGGTATCGGGTCGGCCGCGGCCGGCCCCGTGGCCGCCAGGGACAGCACGACCAGGCCGGTGACCACGACGCTCGGCGCCCACCACCGGTGCCGACTGCTCAAGGTGCTCTCCCAGCGCCGTATTCGCGAACGGTCAAACCGACGGCCCGCGGCACCAGTCTAACTTCCACCACATCTGCCCCATCCGCAACATGCCGCGGGTCGGATCCCACTCGACCCACTCCATGCTCGGGAGCCGACCGGGCATGGCACGATGAACCCTTAGCCCCAGACCGACGAGTTCCAGCCCATCGGGGAGGATCGCTAGCCGTGAGCAATGGTGACCGCACCAACGGTGTTCCCAGCACCGTTACGTCGATTCCCCTGGTCGACCCGCACGCGCTGTCCGCCGATCCGTCGATCGGTGAACTGGTCAAGGACGCAACCGCCCAGGTGTCCACGCTGGTGCGCGCCGAGGTGGAACTCGCCCGCGCGGAGATCACCCGCGACGTCAAGAAGGGCATGACCGGCAGCATCTTCTTCATCCTCGCCGGGGTGGTGCTGCTGTACTCCACCTTCTTTTTCTTCTTCTTCGTCGCCGAGCTGCTGGACACCTGGATCTGGCGGTGGTTGGCGTTCCTGGTCGTATTCGTCGGCATGCTGCTGGGCGCCGCGGTGCTCGGGTTGCTGGGGTGGCGCAAGGTCCGCCGGATCCGCGGCCCCCAGCAGACCATCGAGACCGTCAAGGAAACCCGCGCGGCCTTCACCGGCGGCCACGACAGGTCGCCGGCGAAGAACCCCGTCCCGGCCGCGCCGGCGCCCCCCGGCGCGCAGCTCGAGACCGACCCATCCGGGTGGTGACGGCCGGGTGACAGCCGGGCCGGACCCGTCGGTCACCCGCATCGCCGGGCCGTGGCGGCATCTGGACGTTCACGCCAACGGCATTCGCTTCCACGTCGTGGAGGCGCAGCCGGCCGCCGGCACGCAGGCCGACCGCGAGCCGGCCACCACCCGCCCGCTGGTGATCCTGCTGCACGGCTTCGGTTCGTTCTGGTGGTCCTGGCGGCATCAGCTTCGCGCGCTGACCGGCGTGCGCGCGGTCGCCGTCGACCTGCGCGGCTACGGCGGCAGCGACAAACCGCCGCGGGGGTATGACGGCTGGACCCTGGCCGGCGACACCGCCGGACTGATCCGCGCGCTGGGTCACTCGTCGGCGACCCTGATAGGCCACGCCGACGGCGGCCTGGTCTGCTGGGCCACCTCGGTGCTGCACCCGAGGCTGGTGCGCTCGATCGCGTTGGTCAGTTCGCCGCATCCGGCCGCATTGCGCCGCTGCGCGCTGACGCGCCGCGACCAGGGCCGCGCGCTGCTGCCGATGCTGATGTCCTACCAACTCCCGTTCTGGCCGGAGCGTCACCTCGCCCGGCACGACGCCGAAGCGCTGGAGACGCTGATCCGTACCCGGGCATCGGCGAAATGGGTTGCCTCGGAGGATTTCTCGGAGAGCATCGGCTACTACCGCGAGGCCTTCCGGATTCCCGGCGTGGCACACTGCGCGCTGGAGTACCAGCGCTGGGCGGTGCGCAGTCAGCTGCGCGGCGAAGGATACCGCTTCATGCGGTCGATGACCCGGCCGCTCGGCGTGCCGGTTCTGCACATGCGCGGTGACACCGACCCGTACGTGCTCGCCGCCTCCGTCGAACGAACACGCCGATACGCACCCCACGGCCGCTTCGTATCACTCTCCGGCGCCGGGCATTTCGGCCACGAGGAAGTGCCCGATCAGGTCAACGGTCACCTCGGACGGTTCCTCAACCAGGTCTACGCGCCCTAGGCCGGCAGGCAGGACCCCGTCGCCACCGGCTCGGTGTTGTTCACCTGGGCCAGCTGCCGAGACACCTCATTGGCGGTGAGCACGAAGCCGGTGTCGTTGTCGTCGACGGCCGCGCCGAACACCACGCCGAGCACCTGACCGCTGCGGTTGACCAACGGGCCGCCCGAATTTCCCTGTCGCACCGTACCTTTGATGGTGTACACCTCGCGGGTGACCGTGGTGCTGCGATAGATGTCGGGACCGTTGAGCTTGATCGTCTCGCGCACCCGCGCCGGCGTCGCGACGAAGTCGCCACCACCCGGGAAGCCGAGCACCAGCGCGTCCGTCCCGGTGACCGCCGACTTCTCCGCGAACTGCAGTGGTATGGCGGGCAGATCGGGCACCTCGAGGATGGAGAGGTCTTCGTTCGGGTCGTAGGAGACCACCAGGGCGTCGTAGACCTGTCCGTCGGATTCGACGGTGACACTGGCCGATCCGGCCACGACGTGCGCGTTGGACATCACCCGGTTGGGCGCCACCACGAATCCGCTTCCCTCGAGCACCTTCTCGCACCCGGTTGCCACGCCGCGCACCTTCACGACGCTGGGGCGCAGGGCGGTGACCACGGCACTGGAGGCCAGCGACGCGTCCGGGTCGTCGACGTTCGCGGTCGGATTCGGCCCGATCTGCAGACCCGAGGAGTCCAACAGTCCGGACAGCCGGTTGCGGACCACGTCCCGGATCCACGGCGGCGCCACCCGGTCCACCTGTTCGAGGACCTTCGAATCACGTACCGCGGCAACCAAACTCGGTTGGGTCGACGACTTCAGCGGGGTGGCCATCAGCCAGGCGGCCAGCAGCACCACCGCCACCTGGAGCACCACGCCCACCAGTGAGTCGACGAATCTGGCGCCACCGTGGCGGATGGCGCCGCGCATCGCGCCCCCCACCACCGAACCGGCGATCACCCCGATCACCACCAACGCCAGGATCATGAACAAGGTGGCGAACGTCTTGGCCCGCGTACCGTCGATGTGCGTGACGACGTGCGGCGCCAGCAGCACGCCGGCCGCGGCGCCCAGGACGACGCCGATGAACGACATCAGGGAACCGAGCGCGCCCGAGCGCCATCCCGACACGGCGGCGAGGAAGGCGACCACCACGATCCCGATGTCCAGTCCCTGCGACGGTGTCATCGTGCTCCTTCGCCCACCAGGGCCATCGCGTCGTCCAGTTCGAGCACCTTGCGGTCGTCCCAGGGCTGCGCCCAGCCTGCCACGTCGAGCATCGCCGAGATGACCTGGCCGGTGAAGCCCCACACCAACATGTGGTTGAGCAGGAACGCCGGCCCGGCATAGCGGCGGGTGTTGGCACTGCGATACACCATCAGCCGGTTCTCGGGATTGACGAAGGCGCGCACCGGAACTCGCGCCACCATGGCGGTTTCCGCCTCGTCGACGACGCTGACCGGACCGGGATCGTGTGAGTAGGCGAGCACCGGAACCACATGAAATCCGGACGGGGGGATGAACATTCGCTCCAGCGTGGCAAGGGGATGCAGGCGCGTGACGTCGATGCCGGTCTCCTCGGTGGCCTCGCGCAGCGCGGTCCCGACGGGGCCGTCGTCGCCCGGATCGCTGGCTCCGCCCGGAAAGGCGGCCTGCCCCGCGTGATGCCGCAACGAGGCCGCCCGGACGGTGACGAGCAGGTCCGCGTCGGCGGGCAGGGCACCGGCCGGCGCGTCGACGGCCCCGGAGAAGAGCACCAGCACCGCCGCGTCGCGACGTGAACCGAGGGCACCGGCCGCAACATTGGCCGCGGTGATGCTCGCGAGGACCTCGGCCGGGACCCGCCGGCGGTACGCCCCGCGGACGTCGGCGACGTTGTCGACCAGCGGGCGCAACCAGTCCGGTCCGGCTGGCATTCCCGGGGGGGCTGGCGGATTGGCTGCATTCACCGCCGCACACCTTTCGCCGTGGGTTTCGGGCCCATCACTGCTGCACGTCTCGTACCGCGGCGGCGATCTCGTCGGCGTCGACGAAGGCACGCGGCAGGATTCCGGCTACGGTACCGTCCGCGCGCAGTACCACCGTCGCGGGCATGACATTGGGTACGTGCAGGGCAGCCGCGATCCGGCGGTCGGCGTCCTGGAAGGTGGGCAGGCGCACGCCGAGTTCGGCGAGGCGCTGCAGACCGGCCCCCTCGTTGGGGTCCTGGTGCACGGTCACGACGGTGACCGCCGGGCCGCTGCGCCGTTGGAATTCGGCCATCGCCGGCAACTCCTTGGCGCACGGGCCGCACCAGTAGGCCCACAGGTTGATTACGACGGGTCCGCCCGCCAGCGCGCGCGCCACGTCGACGTCGGCGCCGTCGGCCGCGCACTCGACGGTGACGTCGCGCAGCGCCGCCGGGCCGGGCGCCCCGGAGCCGGTGGGGCACGACGGCAGGTCGGCGCGCCGGCGCACCTCGGCCAGCGCCGCGGCGTCCGGCCCGGACTGCAGCGTCGGCCGGTCACCGGTGCCGCCGCTGTCCTTCGGCCCGCCCAACTGGGCGGCGAAGGCGCCGACGAGCACCGCCGCGATCGCCGCGAACACCAGCGTCCACCGGGCCGAGCCGCGCATACCGCTTACAGACCGGCCAGCGCGAGCAGGTGTTCGGTCTCTGGTCCTTTCACCAGCGGTGCCGCCAGCAGCGGGTCGGTGGGTCCCAGTCCGAAGGACGGGCAGTCCGATGCCAGCACGCAGACCCCGCAGGCCGGCTTGCGGGAATGACAGACCCGGCGGCCGTGGAAGATCACCCGGTGACTCAGCAGTGTCCACTCCCGGCGCTCGATGAGTTCGCCGACCGCCTTCTCGACCTTGACCGGGTCCTCCTCGGTGGTCCAGCCCCACCGTCGGACCAGTCGGCCGAAGTGCGTATCGACGGTGATGCCGGGAATGTTGAACGCATTGCCGAGGATGACGTTGGCGGTCTTGCGCCCGATCCCGGGCAGCGTCACGAGTTCCGCCATGGTGTGCGGCACCTCGCCGCCGAAGCGGTCGACCAGCGCCTGGCCCAGGCCGATCAGCGAGGTCGCCTTGTTCCGGTAGAAGCCGGTCGGCCGGATGAGCTCCTCGAGTTCGGTGCGGTTGGCGGTCGCGTAGTCGGCGGCGGTGCGGTACCGCGCGAACAGTGCCGGGGTGGTCAGGTTGACCCGTTTGTCGGTGCTCTGCGCCGACAGGATCGTCGCGACGGTCAACTCGAGCGGGTTGGTGAAGTCGAGTTCGCAGTACACGTTGGGAAACGCGCGAGCCAGTGTGCGGTTCATTCGGCGGGCCCGGCGCACCAACCCGAGATGCGACTCGTCGTCGAACCGAGTTCTGCGCTTGCCCACGCCCGCCGCCGTCACCCTGCCAGGGTACTGAGGGAGGTTCGGACCGGTGACATTTCGTGATCCCGATGAGACCTTGCGAGGGTTTACTTCACCCTTGTGTCCTGGATGTTCCCCGCGCTGATCCCCGCGCTGCTGATGCTGGGAACTTTCGGGCTCGAGCGGGTCGAGAGTGCCCTGGGACGTCATGACGACACCGACGCCATCGACGAACTCGTCGCTCACACACCGTCGAAGGTCGACCGGCCGCCTCAGCAGGCCGCCCGCGCGGCTCTGTCCTCGCCATCCTGGTCGTCGCGGTTGATGTCGAACGACAGCTTCGCCGGACTGGCCGCGCTGAATTCCGAACCGGGCCTGCCAACCCGGTTGTGCCGCCACGAGACTGCGAATCCGCAGTTTCAGGCGACTCGCCATGCCAATCCTGTGTAGCGTTGGCCCGGCGCGAACACCGGTACCTCTAGACTTGGTTGAAGCTGTTCAGCGCGCTTCAGACCATTGATGAATTCGAGGGCAAACGTGGACGAGATCCTGGCGAGGGCAGGAATCTTCCAAGGAGTGGAACCCAGCGCCGCTTCCGCGCTGACCAAACAGTTGCAGCCCGTCGACTTCCCCCGGGGACATACCGTTTTCGCCGAGGGTGAGCCCGGGGACCGGCTGTACATCATCATCTCCGGCAAGGTGAAGATCGGCCGGCGGTCACCCGACGGCCGGGAGAACCTGCTGACCATCATGGGACCGTCGGACATGTTCGGCGAGCTGTCCATCTTCGACCCGGGCCCGCGGACGTCCAGCGCCACCACCATCACCGAGGTGCGGGCGGTGTCGATGGATCGCGACGCGCTGCGCGGGTGGATCGCCGACCGGCCCGAGATCGCCGAGCAGCTGCTGCGGGTGCTGGCCCGCCGGTTGCGCCGCACCAACAACAACCTGGCCGACCTGATCTTCACGGACGTGCCGGGCCGGGTGGCCAAGCAGCTGTTGCAGCTGGCGCAGCGGTTCGGCACTCAGGAGGGCGGCGCGCTGCGGGTCACCCACGACCTGACGCAGGAGGAGATCGCCCAGTTGGTGGGCGCTTCGCGCGAGACGGTGAACAAGGCCCTGGCCGACTTCGCCCACCGCGGCTGGATCCGCCTGGAGGGCAAGAGCGTGCTGATCAGCGACAGCGAGCGGCTGGCCCGCCGAGCGAGGTGAATCCCGTTCAGTGAGGAACCCCGCAGGCCCTCACTTGCACTTCTTCTGGGTAGCTCCTCAATCGGTGCTCATCAAATAGTCGAGCTGCGCTTGCACCGACTTCTCGGCGGCATCCCACAGCTTCTCGTCCACGTCGGTGTAGACGTGTTCGACGATGCGGCGGGCGCCGGCGTCCGCACCGAGTTCCCGCAACGCGTCGCGCACCTGGTCGAGCCGCTCCTGCCGGTGGGCCAGGTACATCGCGGCGACGTCGCGGATGTCGGGCAGGTCGGGCCCGTGCCCTGGCAGCACCGTCCGCGCGCCCAGCCCCGCCAGGCGTCGCAGTGATTCGAGGTAGTCGCGCAGCGACCCGTCCTCGTCGTCGATGACGGTCGTGCCGCGGCCCAGCACGGTGTCGGCCGTCAGCACCGCGTCGTCGAGCAGGAACGACACCGAGTCGGCGGTGTGCCCCGGCGTGGCCAGCACCGTGATGCGCAGCCCGGCCGCTTCGATCACCTCACCGTCGGTCAGCGGACCGCCGAGTCCGCGCAGGAATCCGCTGCCCACCGACCGGACGGTGGCGCCCGTCAAGTCCACGAGCTTGTCGATCCCGTCGGTGTGGTCGCCGTGCCGATGGCTGATCAATACCAGCGCGACCTTCCCCAGTGCCGCGATGCGTTCGATGTGCGCGGCGTCGTCGGGCCCGGGATCGACGACGACGAACTCGTCACTGCCGGAAGCGCGCAGGATCCAGGTGTTGGTGCCCTCGAGCGTCAACAGTCCCGGGTTGTCGCACAGCAGGACCGACGCGGTGTCGGTGACCGCTCGCAGTTGTCCGTAGGCGGGATGCGCGAGGCGCATCGTCGTCACG
>CAZTAA010000059.1:0-25107 GCA_964611465.1 uncultured Mycobacterium sp.
CGACGACGTTGCGAGGCCGCACGTCGACCTCGGCGACCACCTCGTGCGCCACCTGGTGCTCGATCCGGCGCACTTCGGCCGGATCCTTGAAGTCGTTGGATTCGACTGCGACAGCGAAGGTTTCACGCGAATGCCCGGCATCGAGGCGGACCGCGACCGCGCAGCCCGGGCGAACACCTGGGACACGGCCGGCGGCGCGTTCGATGTCGGTCGGGTAGATGTTGCGGCCCGCCATGATGATGACGTCCTTGACGCGGCCGCACACCACGACATGGCCCTGTTCGGTCAGGTAGCCCAGGTCTCCGGTGTCATACCAGCCGTGCTCGTCCTGCGCGGGGATGAAACCGCCCATGGTGGTGTAGCCGGGTGTCACGCATTCGCCGCGCAGTTCGATGACGCCGACGCCGCGCGGGCCCAGGACGTTGCCGTGCTCGTCGACGATGCGGGCCTCGAGATCCCTCAGCAGCGGGCCGAGGCTGGCCAGCCGGCGGGTGTTGCCCTTGGTGGCCGGGACGGCCTGGCGCAGCGCGGCCAGCAGATCGGCGTCGACCTCGTCGACCACCAGGCCGGCGTCGCACTCGGAGAACGACACGGCCAGCGTGGTCTCGGCCATGCCGTAGGCCGGCAGCACCGCGGAAGCCCGCAGGCCGAACGGCTTTCCGGCGTCGATCAGGTCGTCGACGTCGGACGGGTCGACCGGTTCGGCGCCCGACAGCGCGAACCGCAGGGTGGACAGGTCGAACTGACCGGGCTCGGCCTGCTTGCGCAGCCGCTTGGCGAACAGCGCGTAGGCGAAGTTCGGCGCCGCGGTCATGGTGCCCTTGTACTTGTCGATGAGCTTGGCCCACAGCAGGGTGTCGCGCAGGAAGTCCATCGGCGTGACCTTGACCAGCTCGGCACCGAAGTACATCGGGATGGTGAGGAAGCCGACCATGCCCATGTCGTGGAAGCAGGGCAGCCAGCTGACCATGACGTCGTTGTCGATGTCGTACTTGGCGCCGATGAACATCGCCTCGGCGTTGGAGTGGATGTTGCGGTGGGTGATGTGCACGGCTTTCGGGGATCCGGTCGAACCGGACGTCAGCTGCATCAGCGCCAGGTCGTCCTCGCCGGTCTCCACCGGGTCGATGGGTTCGGCGGCGAGCAGGTCGGCGACCGAGAGCACCAGGATGCCCTTCTCCTGCAACACCGGGCCGGCGACCGTGAACGGTTCGGAGACGATGACGGCCTTGGCCTCGATCATGCCGACGACGTTCATGGTGTCCTCGGCCCACACCGCCAGATCGGTGCGCGGGGTCGGCTGGTGCAGCATCGTCAGGCTGGCGCCGCGCATCCAGAGTCCCTGGGCGGTCGGGGCGATCTCGACGGGAGCGCCGACCAGGACGCCGACCGCGTCACCCGGGCCGATCCCCGCGGCCGCCAGGCCGCCGGCGATCCGGCGGGCACGTTCGTGGACCTCGCCCCAGGTGTGCCGGACGGGCTCGTGCGGCTCACCCGTCACCATGCCCCGCGTGCTGTTGCGGGCGTTGTAGTACATCTTGTCCGTGAACCTGCTCACGCGGACCTCCTCGGATTCCGGAGCGACGCTGCTTCGGGCGGTGACGCGATCCCGCTTTCCATGGTCCGCCCGAAGCCGGGCAGCCTGAAGAAGGCGCGCGCACACAATTGAGCGGCGGTTAGGTATCGGAACGGCTCAGCGCGACCCCAACGATCGCCACCGGGCACACCGATGGGCGAACTCACTACGTCGCGACTCTTCACCGTCGGCCATCTTAAACTCCTCTTAAGTATCTAACAAACCGAGGCATGGCATCCGGGACGGCACTTTTCGGCCGGCCGCCGGCGTTCTCGCAGGCGGCCGGGGGGCTTCAGCCGGCTGAGCTCGGCACCACCCGGGCGCCGTGGACCGGCCCGCTGGCCACCCGCACCGTCCGGCACACACCGGCGCCGGCCAGTTCGGCGCCCACATCGACGGCCGCGGCCGCCGAGGCGCACAGGAACGCGCACGTCGGGCCGGAGCCGGAGACGATGCCCGCCAGGGCCCCCGCCGCCGTGCCGGCCCGCAACGTACGGCGCAGGTCCGGATCCAGGCTCAGGGCGGCGGCCTGCAGCTCGTTTCCGAGCAGCGGCGCCAGTTCCGCGGCATCCCCGGCCGCCAGGGCCCCGAGCACCGGCTCCACCTCGGCCAGCCGCGGCGGGTTGCCCACGGCGCGCAGCTCGTCGATCTCGGCGAACACCTTCGCGGTCGACAGCCCGCCGGACCCGAACGCGAGCACCCAGTGGAAGGTGTTGCGCGCCAGCACCGTGGTCAGCTCCTCCCCGCGGCCGGTGCCCAGCGCGGTGCCGCCGTGCAGGGCGAACGGCACGTCGCTGCCCAACTGGGCGGCCAGCGCGTGCAGGTCCCGCCGCGGGACGCCCTGCTCCCACAGGGCGTTGATCGCCACCAGCACCGCGGCGGCGTCGGCGCTGCCGCCGGCCATCCCGCCGGCGACCGGGATCGCCTTGTCGATGGTGATGGCGACGTCCGGGGCGCGGCCGACGTGGTCGGCCAGCAGTTCGGCGGCCTGCCAGGCCAGGTTGCGCTCGTCGACGGGCACCTCGCCGGCGCCCTCGCCGACGAGGTCGAGCGACATCACGTCGGCGGTCCGCACCGTGACCTCGTCGAACAGCGAGACGGCGTGGAACACCGTGGTCAATTCGTGGTAGCCGTCATCGCGACGGTCGCCGACCGCGAGGTAGAGGTTGACCTTGCCCGGAACCCGCACCGTCACCGAACCGGTGGGCACCCACTCGGGGGCGGTATTGCCGTCGGACACCGTCACCGCACGAGACTATCGATGCGGTGCCGGGCGGGACGGGTCAGGTGAGCGGCTTCAGGGACGGCAGTTGCTCGTGCGTCTCGCCGATGTCCCCGGAACGCTGCAGCAGCCGGACGAACTCCACGACCGAGAGCGTCTCGCCGCGGCGTGCCGGGTCGATGCTGGCAGCAAGCAACCTGCTGGCCGACTCGTTACCCGAGCCCGCCCACTCCAGGAATGCGTTGCGCGAGGTTTTGCGCCGCTGCGCGAAGGCGATGTCGATCAGTTCGAACACCCGGTCGCGGAAGCCCTCGTGGGTGGGCCAGGGCGAGGTGTCGTAGCGGTCGATGCGCACCAGTCCCGAATAGACCCGCGGAATCGGCCAGAACACCGTCGGCGAAACCATTCCGTACCGCCGCACCCGGCCGTAGAAGCGGGCCTTAACTGAGGGCACCCCATACTCTTTGCTGCCGGGCTCGGCGGCCAGCCGCTCGGCGACCTCCGCCTGGACCATCACCATGACGGTCCGGATGCTCGGGAACTCCGCCAGCAGGTGCAGCAGCGCCGGGACGGCGATGTTGTACGGCAGGTTGGCGACGAGCGCGGTCGGCTGGCTGTCCAGGTCCGACTGGCGCAGCGTCAGGATGTCCTGATTGAGCACCGTCAGCCGGTGGATCTCGCTGTGCGAGTGCTCAGCAATGGTGCGCGGAAGCCGTTGCGCGAGAACGGGATCGATCTCGACGGCGGTGACCGTGGCGCCGCGGTCCAGCAGGCCCAGCGTCAGCGACCCGAGGCCGGGACCGACCTCGATCACCGAGTCCGACTTGTTGATGCTCGAGGCCGAAACGATACGGCGGACCGTGTTGGCGTCGTGGACGAAGTTCTGTCCCAACGACTTACGTGGCCGGAAATCCAATTCCCGCGCCAGATTCCTGATCTCGGTGCGCCCGAGTAGACGGATCGTCACCGGACACCCGCTCTGCCACTACACACTGGCCACGCTCCCCAACCCTGGCTAGCCTGTGTGACGGCCGCGATGGCTATCTGTTCTTCACGAGTTGCCAGGTCTGCACGAGGAGCATAGCGCAGGCCGCCCTGTCTTTCCCAGGTATTTTGGTCAAATTGAACGCCACCGTAAAATCCGTTTCCGGTGTTTATCGCCCAGTTGCCGCCCGACTCGCATTGGGCCAGGGCGTCCCAGGCCCCGCCGTTGGAGACCGGGGGCACCTCGGTGCCCGGCTTGGCGCCGACCCGCAGCACCGAGTCCCGCGCCGGCGCGATCACCACGTTGGCGACCGGCAGCCGTCCCGTTTCGACACCGTTGACCGTGGCCACGGCAAACGTGACGTCCTGGGTTCCGGGCGTGCCGGGATCCTGGACCACCTGGCGGCTGATGTTCATGGTGGGATCCTCGACGCGCTGGGCGTTCGGGATCAGGGGCTCGCGCACCGTCACCTTGTTCACCCGGACACGGGTGACCTGGATCTGCATACCCGCGACGACGGGTGACGACGCGGCCGGAACCACCGTGTCCTGCTGCTGCAGCGGCACCCCGGCGGCGTCCAGCAGCCCGCCCACGTCGGGTGCGGCCAGATGCACGGTGCTGACCGCGCCGCCGTCGTTGATCTGCACGGTCTTGGCGCTGACCACCGGAAGCGCCATGCCGGCCAGCGGAACCCGGGTGCCGCGGGAGGCGGCGGCCGGCGCCGCGTCGGTCATGGCCAGCTGGGCCAGCGCCTCGTCGACGGTGGACGCCGTGGTCCAGACCTGCTTGCTGTCCTGGCCGTCCAGCGAGATCTCCAGCGGCCGGCTGCGCCGCAGCACGATGGTCTCGCTCTGCCGCACCTGCTGGTCAGCGGCGGGATAGAGGTCGTCGCGGTCGCCGACCTGGAAGCCGTTCTCCTTGACCACGTCGATCACCCGGGACTTCATGGTGGTCACGGTCTGGGCCGCGCCGTCGACCTCGAGTGTGACGGTCTTGTGCGAGCCGACGGCGTAGCCGCCGGAGACGCCGAGCGCGACCAGCGTGGCCGCGGTCACCGACCGCAACATGGGCGATCGGGACTGATGCAGTTTGGTGATGATGTTCAACGTCTATCCACAGTTCTTTACGCGCGTAACGCTTCTTATGGAGCTTTATCACGAGATGGTAAAGAAGTGGACTGTGTCGCGGCAAGCTGGGCGCCGGGACTCTCAATGCACCCTTAGGCCAGCGCATACACCTTCCGGGCGGTCGCGGACGACGCCGCCGCACAGTCACCGGCCGGCCGTCCGCGCAGTTCGGCCAGCGCGCGGACCGTGTAGGGCAGGCAGTACGGCTCGTTGGGAGCGCCGCGGTAGGGATGCGGGGTCAGGAACGGCGCATCCGTCTCGACGAGCAGCTGGTCGTCGGGGATCAGCAGGGCCGCTTCCCGCAGCGCGGCCGCGTTTCGGAAGCTGACCGTGCCCGACAGGCTCAGATACCAGCCCGCGTCGACGCACACCCGCGCCATCTCCGGCCCGGAGGAGAAGCAGTGGAAGATCACCGTCTCCGGGGCGCCCTCGGCCCGCAGCACGTCCAGCACCATGTCGTCGCCGTCGCGGTTGTGGATCATCAGCGGCTTGCCGACCCGCTTGGCCAGGTCGATGTGCCAGGCGAAGGCCTCGCGCTGCCGCTCGGGCTCGGCGCAGCCCTCGAGGCGGCCCGGCCAGTACAGGTCGATTCCGGTCTCCCCGACCGCGACGACGCGCGGATCGGTCGCCAGCCGTTCGATGGTGGCCCGGGCACCGTCGTCGAGCGCGCCGGCGCGCGTCGGATGCAACGCGACCGCGGCGTACACCCTGGGGTCCCAGTGCGCCGCGCGCACCGCCCACTCCGCCGCGGCCAGATCGTCGGCGATGGTGACCACCGCCTGCACCCCGACCGCCCCAGCGCGGTCCAGGATCGCGCCGACGCCGGCGGCGTCGACGGCACCGCACGCGTCGAGGTGGGTGTGCGCGTCCACGAGGGGGCTCAGCGGCTCCGGGAGCGGCGGTGGCTGGCGGTTGGCGGTCACGGCCACACAATAGAGTTGTAGCCCTGATGAGCGACCGTCCATCCCTCCCCGGCGCGAGCCCGCGCACCCCAAGCTTCTACGTCACCACGGCGATTGCGTACCCCAACGGCCTCCCGCATGTCGGACACGCCTACGAGTACATCGCCACCGATGCCATCGCCCGGTTCAAACGGCTCGACGGTTTCGACGTCCGCTTCCTGACCGGGACCGACGTGCACGGCCTGAAGATGGCGCAGACCGCCGAGGCCGAGGGCATCCCGACCGCCGAACTGGCCCGCCGCAACTCCGATGTGTTCCAGCGCCTCCAGGAGAAGCTGAACGTCTCCTTCGACCGGTTCATCCGGACTTCCGACGCCGACCACTACGAGGCGTCCAAGGTGATCTGGCAGGCGATGTCGGATGCCGGGGACATCTACCTCGGCAGCTACGCCGGCTGGTACTCGGTGCGCGACGAACGGTTCTTCGCCGAGGACGAGACCGAAGTGGCCGCCGACGGCAGCCGGGTCGCCACCGAGACCGGCACCGCGGTCACCTGGACCGAGGAGCAGACCTACTTCTTCAGGCTGTCCGCCTATGCCGACCGGCTGCTGGCGCACTATCGCGACCACCCGGAGTTCATCGCGCCGGAGGTGCGCCGCAACGAGGTGATGAGCTTCGTCTCCAGAGGCCTGAGCGATCTGTCGATCTCCCGCACGACCTTCGACTGGGGTGTGCCGGTACCCGGGCAGCCCGACCACGTGATGTACGTCTGGGTGGACGCCCTGACGAACTACCTGACCGGTGTCGGCTACCCCGACACCGACTCCGAGGCGTTCCGGCGCTACTGGCCCGCCGATCTGCACATGATCGGCAAGGACATCATCCGGTTCCACACCGTGTACTGGCCGGCGTTCCTGATGTCGGCCGGAATCGCCTTGCCCAAAAGGGTTTTCGCGCACGGCTTCGTGTTCAACCGGGGCGAGAAGATGAGCAAGTCGGTGGGCAACGTGATCGACCCGGGCGACCTGGTGGACGCGTTCGGCGTCGACGCGGTGCGGTTCTTCCTGCTGCGCGAGGTTCCGTTCGGGCAGGACGGCAGCTACAGCGAAGAGGCGATCATCGGCCGGATCAACGCCGATCTGGCCAACGAGTTCGGCAACCTGGCGCAGCGCAGCCTGTCGATGGTCAACAAGAACCTCGACGGAATCGTGCCCACCCCAGGCGAATTCGACGACGACGACAACGCGCTGCTGGACCAGGCCGACGCCCTGCTGGCGACGGTCCGCGAGCATTTCGACAACCAGGCGATGCACCTGGCGCTGGAGGCGATCTGGCAGCTGCTGGGGGCGGCCAACCGGTACTTCTCGGCGCAGGAGCCGTGGGTGCTGCGCAAGTCGCCGGAGCCCGTCGCGCAGCAGCGGTTCGGCACCGTGCTGTACACCACCATGGAGGTGGTGCGGATCGCGGCACTGCTGGTGCAACCGGTGATGCCCGAGTCGGCCGCCAAGCTGCTCGACCTGCTCGGGCAGCCCGCCGGTGCGCGCGACTTCACCGCCGTCGCGACCCGGTTGGCGCCGGGCACCGCGCTGCCGGCGCCACAGGGCGTCTTCCCGAGATATCAGGTGGATTGATGGAATCGATTGCGCTGCAACCCAAGTTGGAGTTGCATCCCAAGCTGGAAAATATCTACGACGAGGTGATCCGCCGCAACGGCGGCGAGGTGGAATTCCACCAGGCCGTCTACGAGGTGCTGCACAGCCTCGGCCCGGTGGTGCACAAGCATCCGGAGTACGCCGACACCGCGATCATCCGCCGATTGTGTGAGCCGGAGCGGCAGATCATCTTCCGGGTGCCGTGGATCGACGATGCCGGCACCGTCCAGGTCAACCGGGGGTTCCGGGTCGAGTTCAACTCCGCGCTCGGCCCGCACAAGGGCGGTCTGCGGTTCCACCCTTCGGTGTACCTGGGAATCGTGAAATTCCTTGGCTTCGAACAGATTTTCAAGAACTCACTGACCGGTATGCCGATCGGCGGCGGCAAGGGCGGCTCCGACTTCGACCCGAAGGGCCGTTCGGACGGCGAGGTCATGCGGTTCTGTCAGTCGTTCATGACCGAGTTATATCGGCACATCGGCGAATACACCGACGTGCCCGCCGGTGACATCGGCGTCGGCATGCGCGAAATCGGTTATCTGTTCGGCCAATACAAGCGGATCACCAACCTGTACGAGTCGGGGGTGCTCACCGGCAAGGGCCTGACCTGGGGCGGCTCCCAGGTGCGCACCGAGGCCACCGGCTACGGCACGGTGTTCTTCGTCGACGAGATCCTGCGCAGCACCAAACAGACCTTCGACGGCAAGAAGGTCCTGGTGTCCGGATCCGGCAACGTGGCGATCTACGCCATCGAGAAGATCCACCAGCTCGGCGGCACGGTCATCGGCTGCTCGGATTCGACGGGCTACATCGTCGACGAGCAGGGCATCGACCTCGGGCTACTCAAAGAGGTCAAGGAGGTACGCCGCGCCCGCATCGCCGAGTACGCCGATGCCCGCGCCGGCGCACAGTTCGTCGCCGATCGCAGCATTTGGGATCTGGGCTGCGACATCGCGCTGCCGTGCGCCACCCAGAACGAACTGACCGCCGCGCACGCCGAGGCGCTGATCCGCTCGGGCTGCCAGATCGTGGCCGAGGGCGCCAACATGCCTTGCACCCCGGCGGCGGTGAAGCTGTTCGCCGAGGCCAAGGTGACGTTCGCGCCGGGCAAGGCGGCCAACGCCGGCGGGGTGGCCACCAGCGCGCTGGAGATGCAGCAGAACGCCTCGCGGGACTCCTGGACGTTTCGCGACACCGAGGACCGGCTGGCCACGATCATGCGCCGCATCCACGACCGCTGCCTGACCACTGCCGACGAGTACGGGCAACCGCGCAATTACGTCGCCGGAGCCAACATCGCGGGTTTCATCCGGGTGGCGGACGCGATGGTGGCACTGGGTGTGATCTGAGCCACACCCGGGCCCTCGCTGTCACAGAACGAGCGCTACTGGTGTCTTGAGGGAAACACCCCCCGAGAGAAGGAGACACCATGGCCGAGAACATCAACCGCGTCGTCGTCATCGGCGGCGGATACGCCGGCGTACTGGCCGCCAACCGGTTGCAGCGACCCGGCCTGAACGTCACGCTGATCAATCCGCGGCCCCGGTTCGTCGAGCGGATCCGGCTGCACCAGCTGGTCGCCGGTAACCACGCCGCGACGGCGGCCTACGCCGATGTCCTGGGCCCGGATGTGCGACTGGTGGTCGACACCGCCGAGCGGATCGACGCGCCGGGCCGGCGGGTCCTGCTGGCCTCGGGCGGCGAGGTCGGCTACGACTACCTGATCTACGCGGTCGGCAGCACCGGCGCACTGCCCGAGGGAGCATCGGGTGCCGCCGAATTCGCTTATCCCCTGGCCGAATTGGAGCAAGCCGAGCGGCTGCGCGACCGGCTCGCCGAACTGTCGCCCGATGCGCCCGCGGTGGTGGTCGGCGGCGGCCTGACCGGGATCGAGGCGGCCGCGGAGTTCGCCGGCGCGGGGCGGCCCGTCACCCTGGTCGGCGCTCAGCTGGGACCGTCGCTGGCCGCGTCGGGACGCCGCTCGGTGGCCAAACGGCTGGCCGGCCTCGGCGTCACGGTGGTCTCGGGCCAGGTGACCGCGGTGTCCGCCGATGCGGTGACGCTGGCCGACGGGCGCGCTCTGCCCAGTGCCGTGACGGTGTGGACCGCCGGATTCACGGTGCCGGGTCTGGCCGCGGCCAGCGGGCTGCGCACCGACGAGCTGGGCCGGTTGTGCACCGACGAGACGCTGACCAGCGTCGACGACCCACGCATCGTGGCCGCCGGCGATGCCGCCGCGCCGTCCGGGCTGCCGATGCGGATGAGCTGCCAGGCCGCCACCCCGATGGGCGCGCAGGCCGCCCAGACCGTGCTGGCGCGCATCGCCGGCACCGAACCCGCGCCGCTGAGCCAGGCCTTCACCGGACAGTGCATCAGCTTGGGTCGCGACGCGGGCATGGTTCAACTCGCCCACACCGACGACCGGCCACGCTCGGCGTACCTCGGCGGGCGGGCCGCCGCACTGGTCAAGGAACAGGTGTGCCGGGCCACGGTGTCGTTCCTGGCCCGGGAGGCCAGCAAGCCCGGATCGTACCGCTGGCTGAGGAGCGGTTGGCGCCGCGAGCGGTTGGCGTCCGAGTCGGCGGCGCAGCCGGTGGCCGCCCGATGAGCGAGCACGCCGAGCGGTTCACCGCACTGCGGCCGCTGCTCTTCACCATCGCCTACGAAATCCTCGGCAGCGCAACCGAATCCGACGACGTCCTGCAGGACAGCTACCTGCGCTGGGCCGACGTGGACCTGTCGGCGGTGCGAGACACCAAGGCCTATCTGGCGCAGCTGGTCACCCGGCAGTCGCTGAACGCGGCGCGCGCGGCCACCCGTCGCCGCGAGGAGTACGTCGGCCCCTGGCTGCCCGAGCCGTTGCTGCTCGACCAGTCCGACCCGGCCGCCGACGTGGTGCTGGCCGATTCGGTCTCGATGGCGATGATGGTCGTGCTCGAGACGCTGGGCCCGGACGAACGTGCGGTGTTCGTGATGCGCGACGTGTTCGGCTTCGACTACGACGAGATCGCCGCGGCGGTCGGCAAATCCACGGCCGCGGTGCGCCAGATCGCGCACCGGTCCCGCGAGCACGTGCAGGCCCGGCGCCGCCGTTTCGAACCGGCCGACCCCCAGCAGTCGATGGAGGTGACCGCGCGGTTCTTCGCGGCCGCGACGACCGGGGACATGGCCGGCCTGATGGCCCTACTGGCGCCGGACGTGGTGTGGACCGCCGACAGCGCCGGCAAGGTCAGTGCCGCGCGGCGGCCGGTGGCCGGCGCGGACAACGTCGCCCGCCTGGTGCTGGGCCTGATCCGGCTGGGCGGACCCGGCGGCCGCGCCGAGATCGCGTTCTACAACAACGCGCCCGCCCTGGTGCTCTACCTCGGCGACCATCTCGAGGCCGTGGTCACCGTCGAGATCGTCGACGGGCAGATCGCCAACTTCTATGCGATGCGCAATCCGGACAAGCTCGCCGGGGTGACGGTCGCCCGCCGGGTCAGCCGTTGAGGCCGCGGTCTGCCAAGCTGATGACGTGCGCATCGACCGGCTCGGCACTCTCGGCACTCCCGCCGACGTGCTGCGCGCGGTGGCCGAGGCGGCCGGCCCGCTCGGCCTGCCGCCGCCGGCCGCACTGACCGGCGAGTGGTTCGGTTCGACCGCCGTCATCGCCCCCAGCCTGGCGGTCCGGATGTCCGCCGAGCGCGCGTGTTGGTCAGCCGACATTCGGCCGGCGGCGGACTTCCGCGCGCCCTCGCGTGCCGATGGCGCCATCGGCGGCGGCTGGTTCGGCTACCTGTCCTACCCCGACGGCGCTGGCGCCCGGATACCGCGGGCCGCGGGCGGCTGGACCGACAGCGTGCTGCGCCGCGCCGCCGACGGGGTGTGGTGGTACGAATCCCTCACCGGCGCCCCGATGCCGGACTGGCTGCGCGTCACGCTGGCCGAGACGGTCCCGGCGCGTCCCTGGCGCATCGACTGGACGGCGCCGGACCGCGCGGCACATCGCGCCGGTGTGCTGGCCTGCCTCGAGGCGATCGCGGCCGGCGAGGTGTACCAGGCCTGCGTGTGCACCCAGTTCACCGGAATCCTCAGTGGCTCGACGCTCGAGTTCTTCGCCGACGCGGTGACGGCCACCGCGCCCGCCCGTGCCGCCTATCTGGCCGGCGACTGGGGCGCGGTGGCGTCACTGTCCCCGGAGTTGTTCCTGCGCCGCACCGGCGAGACGCTGACATCCAGCCCGATCAAGGGCACCGTGCCCCGCGACGCCGACCCGGCGGAGCTGCGCGCCTCGGCCAAGGATGTGGCCGAGAACATCATGATCGTCGACCTGGTACGAAACGACCTCGGTCGCGTCGCGGTCACCGGCTCGGTCACCGTGCCCGAACTGCTCGCCGTCAAACCCGCGCCCGGGGTGTGGCACCTGGTGTCGACGGTGTCGGCCCGGGTGCCGCCCGGCGTGCCGATGCGCGACGTGCTGGCCGCCATCTTTCCGCCCGCATCCGTCACCGGAACGCCGAAACACCGCGCCCGACAACTACTTTCGCAGTGGGAGCCGCAACCCCGCGGGGTGTATTGCGGCACCGTCGGGCTGGCCTCGCCGATCGCGGGCACCGAGCTGAACGTCGCGATCCGCACGGTGGAGTTCGACGGTCACGGACGCGCGGTGCTCGGGGTGGGCGGCGGGATCACCGCCGACTCCGACCCGGACACCGAATGGGCCGAGTGTCTGCACAAGGCCGCCGCCACCGTCGGGCTCAGCCCCGCCGCGAGCGCAGCACCGCGTCATAGAGTTCACGCCGCGGCGGCGCACCCGGATTAGCGGCGGTCACCCGCGCGCAGGCGTCCTTGACGCCCATCCCGGCCTCGGTCAGCGCGGTGACCTCCGCGACCAGCGTGTCGAGATCCGCGCGCGGTTGCGCCCCGGCGACCACGACGGTGATCTCGCCCAGCACCCCGTCGGCCGCCCAGTCGGCCAGTTCGCCGAGCGTGCCCCGGACGATCTCCTCGTGCGTCTTGGTCAGCTCCCGGCACACCGCGGCGCGCCGGTCGGCGCCCAGGACGTCGACGGCGTCGCCCAGACACTCGGCCAACCGCCGCGGCGACTCGAAGAACACCCAGGTCCGTTGTTCGCCCGCCAACGCCGCCAGCCAGCTCCGGCGCGCGGCCGGCTTGCGCGGCGCGAAGCCCTCGAAGCAGAACCGGTCGGCCGGCAGCCCGGAGACGGTCAACGCCGTCGTCACCGCCGACGGACCGGGCAGGCAGCTCAGCGGGACGCCGGCGGCAACGCAGGCGACCACCAGCCGGTAGCCCGGATCGCTGATCGACGGCATTCCGGCGTCGGTGACGGCGAGCACGGTGGCGCCGGACCGCAACTCCTCGACCAGGGCCGGCACCCGCGCGGCCTCGTTCTGGTCGAACAAGCTGACCACCCGGCCGGCGATGCGGACCCCCAGCGACTGGGCCAGCGTGCGCACCCGGCGGGTGTCCTCGGCGGCGACGACGTCGGCCGACGCCAGCGCCTCGCCCAGTCGCAGCGACGCGTCGCGGGGCTGACCCAACGGCGTGGCAGCCAGCAACAGTCGGCCGCCAGTCATGCCAGACAGCCTACGATCGTTCTCGATGACCGCTCCAACAGTTGCCCCGGAGCGTGCCGCACCCGTGATCAGCCCCGGCCCGCTCATTCCCGTCGCCGACTTCGGACCCACCGATCGCCGCAACGGCTGGATCATGACGGCGGTCGTGACGGCACTGGCCGCAGTCACCCGGTTCCTGAATTTGCAGTCCCCCACCGACGCCGGGACGCCGATCTTCGACGAGAAGCACTACGCGCCGCAGGCCTGGCAGATGCTGCACAACTCCGGCATCGAGGACAACCCCGGCTTCGGTCTGGTGGTCCACCCGCCGATGGGCAAGCAGTTGATCGCGATCGGCGAAGCGATGTTCGGCTACAACGGTTTCGGCTGGCGGTTCAGCGTCGCGGTGCTCGGCGTACTGATGATCGCGATCGTCGCCCGAACCGTGCGGCGCATCAGCCGCTCCACACTGGTCGGCGGCATCGCCGGTCTGTTGCTGATCGCCGACGGCGTCACCTTCGTCGCCGCCCGCACCGCACTGCTCGACGGTGTCCAGGTGTTCTTCATCGTCGCGGCGTTCGGCGCGCTGATCGTGGATCGCGACGACGTCCGGGCCCGGCTGCACGACGCGCTGCTGGACGGCCGCATCGACCAGACGGAGTGGGGCCCGCGCCTGGGCGTGCGCTGGTGGCGCTTCGGCGCGGGCGTGCTCCTCGGAATGGCTTGTGCGACAAAGTGGTCCGGCCTGTACTTCGTGGTGTTCTTCGGGCTGATGTCGGTGGCGTTCGACGTCGCCGCCCGCCGCCAGTACCGGGTGCCGCGGCCGTGGCTGGGCGCACTGCGCCGCGACGTCGGTCCGGCGCTGTACGCGCTGCTGCTCATCCCGTTCGGCGTCTACCTGGCGTCGTATTCGATGTGGTTCGCCTCCGAGACGGGGGTTGACCGCTATGAGGTGGGGCATTCGATCGGGCCGCGCGCGTGGTACCAGCCGCCCGATGCGATCCGGTCGCTGTGGCACTACACGGCCAAGGCTTATGACTTCCACTCCGGGCTGACGAACTCGGCGGGCAACCACCATCCGTGGGAATCCAAACCGTGGCTGTGGCCGATGTCGTTGCGGCCCGTGCTGTATGCCATCGATCAGCAGAACGTGGCCGGCTGCGGGGCACAGTCCTGCGTCAAGGCGGTGATGCTGGTGGGCACCCCGGCGATGTGGTGGCTGGCGGTGCCGGTGCTCGTGTACGGCGCGTGGCGGGCCTTCGTCCGCCGGGACTGGCGCTACGCGGCCGTGCTGGTCGGCTACGGCGCCGGCTGGCTGCCCTGGTTCGGCGACATCGACCGGCAGATGTACTTCTTCTATGCCGTCGCGATGGCCCCGTTCCTGGTGATGGCGATCGCGTTGATCTGCGGGGACATCATCCACCAGCCCGCGCAGGGCCCCGAGCGCCGCACCCTGGGCGTGATCGCGGTGTGTTGCTATGTGGCGCTGGTCATCACGAATTTCGTCTGGCTGTTCCCGGTGCTGACCGGGATGCCCATCTCACAGCAGATGTGGAACATGGAGATCTGGCTGCCGTCCTGGCGGTGACTACTGCGCGTCCCGCGCGATGGGGCATGACATCCCGCGCGGGCCGCCACGGCCCGTGGCCAGCTCCGAGGCCGACAGCCGCAGTACCTCGATGCCCGAATCCTCAAGGCGCGCATTGGTTTGCGCATTGCGTTCGTACGCGACGACCACGCCGGGCGCCAGCGCGAGGGTGTTGTTGCCGTCGTCCCACTGTTCGCGGCCGGCGATGACGGGGTCCAGCCCGGTGTCGATCACCCGCAGCTTGGCGATGCCCATGGCCTCGGCGGCCGCCGGCACGAACGGCTTCTCGTCGGAGATGGACAGGCCCCCCGGGGAGCGGCGCACGGTGACGGCGGTCAGCGAGTCGGCGATGTCCGGATTCATCACCACCGCGTCGGTGTCCACCATGGTGCAGACCGTGTCCAGGTGCATCTGTTCACGGCCGCGCCCGATGGCGACCGCGAGCACCGTGTGCGCCAGCTGATCGTCGAACAGGCTGCGCACCAACGCTTCCGCACCGGCCGGCGTGGTTCGCTCCCCCACGCCGACGGCCACCACACCCGGGGAGAGCAGCAGCACATCGCCGCCCTCGACCGGCGCCGAGCGCGATTCGAACGCGCGCCGGACACCCAGGAATCGCGGATGGTGCGCGTACACCAGGTCGGTCAGCGAGGACTCCCGAATCCGCGCCGAAAGGGCGAGCGAGGTGATCACCACCCGGGGCCCGATCCAGAACGACGAGTCGCGGGTGAACAACAGGTTCGGCAGCGGGTCGATGACGAATTCGCCGCCCTGGTGCATCCGGCGCACAAGGGACGAATCATTCTGCGCCAGTGGAAGTTCCGCGAACGTCATACCCGCCATCAGCACCTGCGCCAGCGCGGCCGGCTCCAGGGTGCGCAGGTATGCCGAAAGCTCCTGCGCCAGAGGCGAACCCAGACGCCGGGCATCGACGGCCGCGGAGATGCCGTGCATCCGTGCGGCGCCACTGTTCAGCGCCTCGACCAGCAGATCACCGAGCAGCAGAACCTCGACCCCACGCGACCGCAGCAGGCCGGCGAATTCGTCGTGCTCCTCCTGGGCGCGGCCCACCCACGGCAGCCCGTCGAAGAGCAGCCTGTCGTTGTTGCGCGGGGTGAGCCGCTGCAACTCCGCCCCGGGCCGGTGCACGATCGCCACCCGCAGTCGGCCGACCTCCGAATCCACACCCAGCGCGCCAGTCACAGCTAGCACCGTAGCGCGATCGCGCGCCCCGCCTGAGATCGAACGTCTGTGCGATAAACTGGTGTGGTGTCACTGCCGGTGCAGGAGTCGCTGTTCGACCACGCCGAACGCCGCCACCTCTCCCACGGAGCCTGGGTCGAAGTCCGGGCCGGCTGGCTGGACGCATCCAACCTGCCCGAGGCCGCGTCGTTGTTCGACGACCTGCTGGCCGCGGTCCCGTGGCGGGCGGAGCGCCGCCAGATGTACGACCGGGTGCTGGATGTGCCGCGCCTGGTCAGCTTCCACGACCTGGTGCGCGACGAGCCTCCGCACCCGGCGCTCAAGCAACTCCGGCGCCGCCTCAACGACATCTACGCCGGCGAGCTCGGCGAACCGTTCACTACGGCCGGCCTGTGCCTGTACCGCGACGGGAACGACAGTGTGGCCTGGCACGGCGACACGATCGGCCGGGCCAGTACCGAGGACACCATGGTGGCCATCGTCAGCCTGGGCGCCACCCGGACCTTGGCGCTCCGCCCGCGCGGTGGCGGTCAGGCCCTGCGGATCCGGCATCATCACGGCGACCTCATCGTCATGGGCGGATCGTGTCAGCGGACCTGGGAGCACTCGATCCCGAAGACATCACGGCCCACCGGTCTCCGCATCAGCATCCAGTTCCGTCCGCGCGGAGTGCGCTAACCGGACGTGCCGCGGATGGCGGCGACCGCGGCCTTCAGCAGATCCTCGGCGCGCTTGGTGTCGACCGGTGCGACCGGTTTGTCCGGCACCACCATCGGGTTGGCGGTGACCATCACCTGGTACTTGCCGAAGTACGCCCGGTAGCTGTAAAGCTCGCCGGTCTGCGGTTTGCCGTTCTTGGTGAAGTCCAGCGTGCGGTGCACTCCCAGGGTGTGCACGCCGTCGATCTGCGGTGTGGGCACCGATTCGACGACGCCGTGCATCGCCTCGCTGGAGAAGGTGATCTTCTTGCACTCGTCGGTGGGCTCGGTGACCTCGATGGGCTCGTTGGTCTCCAACGCGATGGTGATGAACCGGTTGCCGTTGCCCTCGGCGGTGAGTGCGGCCATGTTGCCCTTGACGTCGGAGGGCACCTGCGGAGTCGCGGCGAACTTCCCGCAGTCCGGTGGCTCGAACGTGACCCCTTCGGGCAGCTTCTGTCCCGACATCGCCCGCGGGTTGATGCCGGTCTTCGGAATGTCGGTGATGTGGTACTCGGGACCGAAGAACGACTTCAGGTCGGACAGTTTGGTGATGTCGGCCGTCTGCTCGTCCGACGAACATGCTGCCAGCAGCGCCGCCGCGGCGACGATGAGCAGCGTTGCGGATCTAGGCACGGACGGCAATCTACCGGACCGCCGCTCGGCGACGATTGAGCCGCCAGATGTCGGCGGTCATGACGGTCGCGAACGTGCACCAGGCCGGATACGGCAGAAGAGCCAGTCCTGCCACGGGGTTGACCCGGGTGGTCCGCCGGGCCAGATCGGCGCTACTGGCCGTCAGTGCGGCGGCCGCGATCGCGGACGGTCCCAGCTTGTGCGCCTTGAAGAACAGCCAGCTCCATGACGCGTTCAGCGCCAGGTTGCTTGCCAGTGCCCAGCGGTAGCGCCGGCGCCCGTCGGTGTCGCCGGTGTCGGTCATCCGGTCGATGGTCGACGCCGAGGTCGCCGCGATGGCCGTGTACAGCGACGTCCATGCCACCGGGAACACGCCGTTCGGCGGGACGTAGCCGGGCTTTCTCAGCGCGGGGTACCAGCTCTCGATCCCCTGCCGGCTCGCGATGCTTCCGACGACCGCGGCACCGGCGGCGCCCAGCGAGGTTCCGATCGACGTGGACGCGCGCATGATCGGTTCGCTACCCGGATTCGATGGACGCGAAACGCGGCTACGCGGCGTTCGCGCTGTTGTCCGTGCTCTTGCTGTTGTCGGCCGCGCTCTTGCTGTCGTCCGTCGTGCTCTTGGTGTTGTCGGTCGCCGTGTTGTCGGTCCCGGTCTTGGTCTCGGTCCCGGTCTTGTCGTCGGTGGCCGCCTTGTCGTCGGTGGCCGTCTTGTCGTCGGTCGCGGTCTTGTCGTCCGTCGCGGTCTTGTCGTCGGTCGCGGTCTGGTCGTCGGTCGCCGTCTTGTCGTCGGTCGCGGTCGGCGTCACGGTCTTGTCGTCCGTCGCGGTCGGCGTCAAGGTCTTGTCGTCCGTCGCGGTCGGCGTCGCGGCCGGGGTGGTGGTGTCCGGGGTGGTGGTGTCCGGCGTGGTGGTGGCGCCGGCCGCGTCGGCCGCCGGCGTCGTGTCGCCGCCCGCCGTCTTGCCGTCGGTGGCCTGTGCGGAACCGTCGGCGAGCGTCGTCGCGACCGCCGATGCGGCGTCCGACAACGACGATGTGGTGTTGTCCGGAGCGGCGAGCGAGAACGACCGCGCCAGGGTGTTGACCTCCGGCGTCGTGGCGGGTGCCGCGACGTCCACCGTCGGCAGCTGGGGGCCGCCCGCGCCGAACGGCGACGGCGTGGTGCCGAACGGCCGGAAGGCCGGCGCCTTGAACAGATCGGAGATGCCGTCGTCGAGGCCCACGAAGACGGAGGTGATCAGATCGCCCGCGACTTTGAACAGGTCGATCGACGGCCCGAAGATTTGCGCGGTGGTGGGCGTGCCGGGCGACGTGGTGCGGTCGTAGCCCAGCTCGATCAGGACGCGCAGCGGCGCGTCGATGACCTTCAGCAGCGGCACCGGCACGAACAGCTCCAGCGGTGCCAGCATCGGCAGCACCGGCGTGGAGATCATGTAGTAGTGGGTGTCACCCTTCTGCCCCTGGTCCAGGAACCCTTCCCCGGCGTCGGACGTGTTGAAGTAGTCGAGGTGCAGGAAAAGCAGACCCATCAGGGCGTTGAAGTCGGCCAGCAGGTTCAGCGGGTACTTCGGCATATCCGCGATGGGGTCGTACTGGCGGGCGATGTCCGCGGTGGGATAGAGGAACTGGCCGTCCTCGAGCACCGGGCTGTCGGTGCGGCTCGCGCCGCTGAAGCTGATGTTCGCGATCGGGAAGTACCACGGCGTGAACCGCTCCAGCAGGCCGCCGTTGGGCCGGTTGGGGTTGCCGATGAATGTGAACGTGATGTTCTTGTCGACGCTGTGGTCGCCGGCGAGGTACGCGTCGATGCCCGAGGCTTTCACCTTCGAGGCGATGGACGCGCTCTGCGAGTAGCCGAACACCGAGAAGGCGTCCGTTTGACCCGCGGTGTCGGGATAGACGTGCGAGGTGCAGTTCGACGGGCTGGTCAGGCAGTTGGTCAACTGCGTCACGCCGACGGCGATGGAGGCGTCGAAGGTGCGGGTGCCGAACAACGGCCACAGGTCCTCGGGCGCCCACACCACCTTCGTGGTGTAGTCCTCGCCCTCGGGACCGTTGGGCCGGATGTAGGTGTTCATCACGTCGGCGACGTAGCCGTCCGGTTGCCCGTTGGCGTCGACGAGCCCGGGCAGCACGAAACCGTAGCTGGGCAGGCCGTCGACGTCGGCCTGCCGGTTGTACGGATTGACGAAGGGTTGCGCGGTGCCGCCCATGATCAGCGCGGTGGTGCCGAGCAGTCCGACGGCGACCGTGGCTGGCGATGACCACCCGAAAGCCATCACGGATGCCACCACGAACCCGAGGATTATGAGTGCCCGCGACACCTTACCGACCATCTGACCGACCTCCGTCGTGCCCGGAATGAAGCGCCGGCTCGTTTGCCGGCACCTGCGGTTTCGCTGCGAGACCCCGAATCCGCAGAACAAGTACTCCGAGCACTGTACACATATTTGGGGATTCTGCACCAACTCAATCGGATCGGTCCGCAGTTTGCGAACGTACGGCCGACACAGGCCCGCCGCAACACCGGTGGACATCCCATCCCGGCTTCCTGCGGGCCGCCGCGGCCGCATTCGGTTACTGTCGTCTGGCTGGAAACACACGGCCGGACCTGCGCCCTGTTGAAGGAGACACTTGCCGATGAAGCGAATCACCGCGGTTTCCGGCGCAGGCATCGCTGCGGTCGCCCTCACCTTGACGCTGGCCGGTTGCGGCTCGTCGACCAAGACAGAAGAGAAGACGACGGCGACGACGTCCGCGCAGGCGACCAGCGCCGCGCCCAGCTCCGCGGAGCCCACCAGTGCCGCTCCACCCACGTCCGGCGACCCGCAGGCGGCCGGCGGCGAGACCCTCGACGACTACATCGCCAAGAACGGGATCCAGAAGACGGTCATCCGGCGCGGTGAGCCGGGACCGACGATCGACCTTCCCGTTCCGCAGGGCTGGAGCCGAACCGAACCCGGCGACGACGACTCGTTCGGCGGCCTGATATACGACGCGGCCGTCAGCAAGGACAAGCCGCCGCGCATCAGGGCCAACCTGTACAAGCTGACCGGCAATATCGATCAGGCCAAGGTCCTCGAACTGGCTCCCGCCGCGCTGAAGAGCCTGCCGAACTTCCAGCCCCTCGGTTCGCCCGGCGATGCCGAATTGAGCGGGTTCAAGGCCTCCCAGGTCGGTGGCAGCTACGTCAAGAACGGGGATTCGTGGCTGGTCGCCCAGAAGACGACCGTGATCCCGACCGACGGCGGGGTGTTCGTCTTCCAGCTGAACGCCGAAGGCCTCGAAAGTGACATGCCCGTCCTGATGGACGGCACCAGCGTGATCGACAAGCAAACCAAGATCACGCCCTGATACCGTCAAAGGCGTTGCGGCGCTGGGGAATCAGGACCGCGAGAACGTCGAAGCCTCGTCGACCTGCGCCGGGGTGGGACGTACCCCGGTGTAGCGTTCGAACTGTTCGGCGGCCTGCAGCGCGATCACCTCGGCGCCGGTGATCACCTGTTTGCCGGCGCGGCGCGCGGCGGCGATCAGCGGAGTCTCGGCGGGCAGCGCCACCACGTCGAACACGGTGTCGGCCTGAGCCACCGCCTCGGCGGCGAACGGGCTGTCGAATTCCTCTGGGCCACCGGCCATTCCGATCGGCGTCACGTTCACCAGGATCGACGCCGTGGCCCCGCCGGCGTGGGGACGCCAGTGGTAGCCGAGCCGCTCGGCCAGCTCCGGACCCTCGGTCGGGTTCCGGGCGACGACGACACCGTCGTGAAACCCGTTGTCACGGAAGGCCGAACCGACCGCCTTGGCCATGCCGCCGCTGCCATGGATCAGCACCGAGCGGTTCGGGTCGAGCCGGTGATCGGCGATCAGGCGCTGCACCGCGATGTAGTCGGTGTTCGAGGCCGTCAGCACCCCGGCGTCGTTGACGATGGTGTTCACCGAACCGATTGCCAGCGCGGATCGTTCGACGTCGTCGACCAGGTCCAGGACGGCCTCCTTGAAAGGCATCGACACCGAACAGCCGCGGATGCCCAGTGCCCGAACACCGCCGATTGCGGCGACGATGTCGGTGGTGCTGAACGCCTTGTAGATGAAGTCGAGGCCGAGTTGCTCGTAGAGGTAGTTGTGGAATCGGGTGCCGATGTTGCTGGGCCGGCCGGCCAGCGAGATGCACAACGTGGTGTCCTTGTTCAGCGGTGGCCGGCTCATGTCAGGCCAGCGCCCCGAAGCTCTGCCGCGCGACATCGCGGATGCGGTCCTTGAGCGCGGCCGGCAGCCGGACGTCGCGGATCTCCTGGACGTCGATCACCGTCGTCACCACACCGATGTCCTCCCGTTGCCAGTGCGCGCCGTACTTGTCGAGGATCTTGCGCATCGCCAGATTATCGGCCAGCACACAGGCCGTGAACTTCTCGACGCCACTGACACCCCCGGCCACCATCAGCGCCTTCATCAGGAACGAGCCGACACCGCGGCCCTGGTATTCGTCCGCGACGATGAAGGCGATCTCGGCGGCGGTGCGGTCGTTTTCGTCACGGACGAACCGGACGTCACCGACGATGTCGTCGTCCGAGTCGACCAGCACCCAGGCGAAGTGGTTGACGTAGTCAACCTGGAACAGATAGCTCATCAGCGACGAGGACAGTTCCAGTGGGGACATGAACCGGCGGAACACGGTTTCGGCCGAGAAGCCGTCCGCGCCACGTTCGGCCCGTGCTCCGTCACCGGGAAGCACCGGCCGCAGCAGCAGTTCGGTGCCGTCGGGCAGACGGATCGGGATCGGGGTGATGAAAGCGGCCAACCGCTGGCGGGCCGTCCGCACCAGCATCGCCAGCACGCCGGGCAGTTCGATCATCCGGTCGAATGCCTCGTCGCCGCCGCTCCACCCGGTCACCTCGCCGACCGCGCGCACGGTCGCCACCCGAGGGGAGTGCCGCAACAGCGCGATCTCGCCGATGATCTGCCCCGCGTCCACCGTCGTTTCCACGGTGCTGCCGTCCGCATTGGTGTGCGTGACGACGACACTTCCGGCGCCGATGACCAAGAAGAACTGCGCCGTCTCGCCCTGCCGCATGAGGACGTCGCCGTCGTTGGCGTACAGCGGGTCGAGCAGCATCGCCAGCGGGTAGAGGTCAGCGGCGAAGCAGTCGGCGAAGACCGACAGGTGGGACAGCTCAGCGGCGCGTGCGGTTATCCACTCCGCCACCTCGTAGTCCTCCCGGCCTCGCGAACGTCTCGAGCCGTCGCGCCCCGGCGGCCTGTGTCATGCCGCCAATGGTACGGGCGGGGCAGGGACGGCACGGTGGAACAGCCGGTCGGGGTGGCGCCGCGCGGACTAGAATCGGTGCGGACGAACGCGGCCCTCCGGCCCAGCACCGTGGCCACCGATCCGAGCGAAACGGACGACCATGGCCGACATCGTGCTCATCAATCCGCGATTCGAAATGTCCTACTGGGGCCTGGAACACGCACTGCCGTTGGTCGGGAAGAAGTGCAATCTGCCGACGGCGTGCCTGCCGCTGCTGGCCGCGTTGACACCCGTCGGTCACCGGGTGTCGATCGTCGACGAGAACGTGGAGCCCATCGACTACGACCGGGTTTCGCGCGCGGACGTCGTCGGGCTCACCGGGATGACCGTCCAGCGCGGCCGCATGCGCGAGATTCTGCGCGAACTGAAGGCCCGCGGCGTGTTCACCGTCGTCGGCGGCCCGTGGGTGAGCGTGCAGGAGGACTACTTCGACGGCCTGGCCGACGTGATCTTCGTCGGCGAGGCCGAAACGACATGGCCCCGGTTTCTAGACGAATGGACCCGCGGTGCGCACCGGCGTCGCTACGAGCAGACCGAGCAGACCGACATGACGCGGGTGCCGGTGCCGCGCTACGACCTGTTGAAGGTCAAGGAGTATCTGTTCGGCAGCATCCAGTTTTCCCGCGGCTGTCCGTTCCAGTGCGAGTTCTGCGACATCATCGTCATGTTCGGCCGCAGACCCCGGCTCAAGACCAGCGCGCAGGTGATCGCCGAGTTGGACGCCATGCGCCGCCAGCACTTCACGATCGCCTTCATCGTGGACGACAACCTGATCGGCAACAAGGTGAAGGTCAAGGAGTTGCTGCGGGACATCGCGGCCTGGCAGCGGGCCGAGGGCTACCCGTTCTCGTTCTTCACCGAGGCGTCGTTGAACCTCGCCGAGGACGACGAGTTGATGGCGCTGATGGACGCCGCCAACATCCAGGTCGTGTTCATCGGGATCGAGAGCCCCAACGAGGAGTCGTTGCGGGAGACGAAGAAGTACCAGAACGTCCGCAAGGGCGGCAGCGCCGTCGACCGGGTCCGCAAGATCCAGGACTCCGGGCTGGAAGTCTGGTGCGGGATGATCGTCGGCTTCGACCATGACGACGCCCGGATCTTCTCCGCCCAAAGGGAATTCATGCGCCAGACCGACATCATGCACGCGATGGTCGGCATGCTCTCGGCGATTCCGAAGACACCCCTGCACGCGCGCCTGAAAGACGAGGGACGACTGGATCTCGACGACCGGCAGCCCTTCGGCACCAACGTGATTCCGCTGGGCATGAGCCGCGACGAACTGCGCGACGGCTACGTCGCCCTGATGCGGGAACTCTACGAGCCCGGGTTCTACTTCCAGCGGCTCGAAAACCTCTATCTGACAAGGCGATTCGACTTCTCTCGGGCCCGAGCCGCCTACTGGGAGGACCATCACTGGCGGAAGTGGAGGTCGCAGTCCTTCGACGGACTGCGTGCCGCCGGGTTGTTCCTGCGGTTGATGGCGAGTGTTCCCGACCCGCGGTTGCGGGGGATCTACCGCCGTGAGATGGCGACCATGCTGCGCCGCCGCCCGGATCCCGCGGTGTTGTTCATCTGCGTGATCAAATGTGCCATGCACTATCACCACTACACGATGTCGCAGCACATGGTCGAAGAACGCGGGCTGGTCAACACCTTCTGACCCGCGTCGCACACGAGAGAGAAGCATGCCCATCCTGAAAACCGTCGCGGTGGCGACGATTCTCGTCACCGCCGCTGCGGCGACGGTGCTGCTGCTCGCCCCCGAGCACGACGGCCGCGACGCGCTGGAGGTCGACCCGTCGTGCACCCACCTGTGCGACGGCGAGGACGGTGGCTTCTTCGGCGGCGACGGCGGTGACGGTGCCTACGGGGGCAAGGGCGGAAACGTCTGGCTGAAGGGCAACGGTGGCCGCGGCGGCGACGGGGTCGACGCCATATACGACGCGACCGGCACGCTGATCGCCCCCGCCGTCGATGGCGGAGCCGGCGGAAACGGTGGCCTGCTGACGGGCAGCGGCGGCGACGGAGCCGACGGCGGCAATGCCGACAGTCCCAACGGTGACGCCGCTGCCGGCAACGCCGGCAATGGAGGCAGCAGCGGACTCTTCGGCGGCAACCCGGGCCACGGCGGCAACGGCGGAAACGCCACGACCACAACGGGAACGGCCACCGCCGGCAACGGCGGCGACAGCGGCTCACGGGTCTCGGACCTCAACCCGGCCGGCGACTCCGGCGGCGGCGGCAACGGCGGAAACGCACAGGCCGTCAACGGCACCGCCGTCGGCGGTTCAGGCGGTTACGGCGGTCACGGCAAGTGGCACGCCGCGAAACCCGGCGGTGACGGGGGCAGTGCCACCGTGACCGGATCGGGTGACGCCACCGGAGGCGTCGGCGGGGATGGCGGCGGCGTGTTCTTCGGCACCGCCGCCGATGGAGGCAACGGCGGCGCCGCAACCACCGGCGCCGGCACCGCCACCGCGGGCGCCGGCGGACAGGGCGGGCTGGTGGTCACCACCGGTGGACCGACGGGCGCCGGCGGCGACGGCGGCGTCGCCACCGGAACGACAGCCAGGGGCGGTGACGGCGGCGCCGGTGGCAAGTACGGGTTCAACACAACCGGCGGTGACGGTGGCGCGGGCGGAAACGCCTTCGGCGACA
>CAZTAA010000060.1:0-24972 GCA_964611465.1 uncultured Mycobacterium sp.
TGTCGGTGTCGGTGTCGGTGTCGGTCACCGCCTCATCGGTGTCGGTCGCGTCCATGTCGGTGTCTGTGTTAGTGGTGTCGGTCATGCCTCTCCCCTGTCTCTCGGGTCGGTCGGTTCACGGCGATCGCGCGGCGCGCGGTTCACCGGTTGCGTTTCTTGGGCCGGGCCCCCGGCTGCGGCTTGTTCGACAGCGGCGGACCCGGCGGCTCGTCGGCCACCCGGCCGTCCAGTTCGACGGCTGTGCCGTCGACCTCTTCGGCGGTCGATTCCGCATCCGTGGTCGGTGCGGCGGCCCGCTTCTTACCCTTGGTGGGCTTCGCACCCGGGGCGGGTGCGTTGGCGGAGCGGCGCTCCAAGATCTCCTGCTTCTTCGCCTCTTCCTCTTTTTCGATCTTGCCGAACACGTAGTGCTGCTGGCCGAACGTCCAGATGTTGTTGGCGAACCAGTACAGGATGATCGCCAGCGGCAGGAACGGCCCGCCGGCCACCACGCCGAACGGGAACACGTACAGCGCCAGCTTGTTCATCAGCGCGGTCTGTGGATTGGCCGCGGCCTCGGGGCTCTGCCGGGCGATCGAGGCCCGGCTGTTGAAGTAGGTGGCGATGCCGGCGAGGATCATCACCGGCAGGCCGACGGCGATGACCGCCGGCCGGCTGAATTCCAGGAAGGCGTCCAGGCCCCGGGTCTGCGTCATCGAGGCGCCGATCGGTGCGCCGAAGAGATGGGCGTCCAGGAAGTGGCCGACGTCGGTCGCGCTGAAGAAGTAGTTCCCCAGGCTTCGGTTCTGCTCGGCGCTCAGCTGTGGCTGGCCGAAGCCGCCCTGCGTTCTGTTGAAGGACCGCAGCACGTGGTACAGCCCCAGGAACACCGGGATCTGCGCGAGCATCGGCAGGCAGCCGAGAATCGGGTTGAACCCGTGCTCCTTCTGCAGCTTCTGCATCTCCAGCGCCATCCGCTGGCGGTCCTTGCCGTACTTCTTCTGCAACGCCTTGATCTGTGGCTGCAGCTCCTGCATCTGGCGGGTGGTCCGGATCTGCCGGACGAACGGCTTGTACAGGATCGCCCGCAGGGTGAACACCAGGAACATCACCGACAGGGCCCAGGCAAAGAAGTTCGACGGGCCCAGCACGGCGCCGAAAAGCTTGTACCAGAGCCACATGATCCCGGAGACCGGATAGTAGATGAAGTCGAGGCTGAACCAGTTAAACATGGGACTCGTTTCTGCCATCGGTGACCGATGCGCTCGCCGGGCCGTCACCGGGCCGGTCGGGAATGGGATCCCAGCCCCCCGCATGCCACGGTCCGCATTTGGCCAATCGCACGAGGGTGAGCCAGCCGCCACGGATCAACCCGAACTCGGTGAGCGCGGCGACCGCATACTGGCTGCAGGTGGGGGTGAATCTACATGTCGGCAACCGCAACGGCGACACCGTGTGCCGGTAGAGCTCGATCAGGTAGATCAGCCCTCTGACGACGAAATTGGTTGTCGGCAAACCGCTTTGGCGTTCGACGTCGCTCATCGGCGGCTCATCGCGTCGTGCGAATGGCGCAGGCCGTTGCGCAACTGCTGTTCGAGCCGCGCGGAGATCGCGCGCCGGCTTCCGGGCAGGGCACGGATAACCAGGCGGTCATGGGAGTCCAGGTCGTCGAGCATCGTCCTGACGACGTGCCGCAGCCGACGCGCAACCCGATGCCGGTCGACCGCTGACCCCACCGACTTCCCGACGACGAGTCCGATCCTCGGACCGGCCGCATCGCTGTCGTCGCGGCGAAGATGTACGACGATGTCGGGCTGTACCGCCCGCACCCCTCGCTTGACCGTCGTGCCGAACTCGGCCGAACGCGTCATGCGGTACTGCGCTGGAAGCACCGTCCGTGACTACCTGTGAACGTTCAGGCAGTCAGCGAGCGGCGGCCCTTGCCCCGGCGGGCCGACACGATCGCGCGGCCGGCCCGGGTGCGCATGCGCAACCGGAAGCCGTGCACGCGTGCGCGACGACGGTTGTTCGGCTGGAACGTCCGCTTGCCCTTGGCCACGGCTGTCTCTCCTCAATGCATCTGGCGGCAGTCGCGATCCGCGTGTCCACCCGGATCGTCACCGCAGCCGTTGTTAAGCTCTCGCGGGTAACCGGCGCGTCATCCAGAAATCCGGGTCGCGGCCGTATCGCCGACGTTCGGGCGACTGTTCGAGGGTACTGACCTGCGTTCGCCGGGTCAAACTTCACCCGTCGCCAACGGTCCAGCGAAAGCCGCGGCGCGCCCGCCGTACCCACTCATCCGTTCGCCCAAACCCCGGCGACACAAAAACTTTGACGGATTGTTGCCGAACGGTTGGCACCCCGAAATGAAACTGTTAACTTCTGCGAAAGCCGCTTGCACGGAGGCGGGCCAGACAACGAGCGCGGATTCGGGGTCGTCCGACTAGTACTGGTTTCACCCGGGGGTGTCGCCGCCGGTACGCTCCCAGAGCGAGGACAGCTGTCCGTCCACAACTGTGGATAACTATGTGGACAGACTGTCGTCGTTGTCTCTGTCGCCGGCCCGAAGGAGGGATTCGTCTTGACCGACGATCCCGGACAGACCTTCTCCACGATGTGGACCGACGTCGTCGCCGAGCTGAACGGCGATCTTGCCGACGAGCCCGCCGCCCACAATGGTGACGCCGCGCCGCGGCACCTGACTCCGCAACAACGCGCGTGGTTGAACCTGGTTAAACCGCTGACCATCGTCGAGGGCTTCGCCCTGTTGTCGGTACCGAGCAGCTTCGTCCAGAACGAGATCGAACGACATCTGCGCACCCAGATCACCGACGCGCTGAGCCGCCGGCTCGGACAGCGCGTCGAACTCGGCGTCCGTATCGCACCGACCGAACCCGACACCGAACCCGAACCGACCCCGGCCCCCGCGACAACCGACCTGGTCGACACCGAGCCCGAAGACGAGGTCGACGAGGACGGTGAAGCCCTGGCGAGTGCCCATGAAAGCTGGCCCGGCTACTTCACCGACCGGCGCGGGGAGAACACCTCCAACGGGGCGGGCACCAGCCTGAATCGGCGCTACACCTTCGACACGTTCGTGATCGGGGCGTCCAACCGGTTCGCCCACGCCGCCGCTCTCGCCATCGCAGAAGCTCCCGCCCGGGCCTACAACCCGCTGTTCATCTGGGGCGAATCCGGTCTGGGCAAGACACATCTGCTGCACGCCGCCGGCAATTACGCGCAACGTCTGTTCCCCGGGATGCGCGTCAAGTACGTGTCCACCGAGGAATTCACGAACGACTTCATCAACTCACTGCGCGACGACCGCAAGGTGGCTTTCAAGCGCAGCTATCGCGACACCGACGTTCTCCTCGTCGACGACATCCAGTTCATCGAGGGCAAGGAAGGCATCCAGGAGGAGTTCTTCCACACCTTCAACACCCTGCACAACGCCAACAAGCAGATCGTCATCTCGTCGGACCGGCCGCCCAAGCAACTGGCCACCCTCGAGGACCGGCTCCGGACCCGCTTCGAATGGGGCCTGATCACCGACGTCCAACCCCCGGAGCTCGAGACGCGGATCGCGATCCTGCGCAAGAAGGCGCAGATGGACCGGCTCGACGTGCCCGACGACGTCCTCGAGCTCATCGCCAGCAGCATCGAACGCAACATCCGGGAACTCGAAGGGGCGTTGATCCGGGTCACCGCCTTCGCCTCCCTGAACAGGACGCCGATCGACAAGTCGCTGGCCGACATCGTGCTGCGGGATCTCATCGCCGATGCCAGCAGCATCCAGATCAGTGCGGCCACCATCATGGCCGTCACAGCGGAGTATTTCGACACCACCGTCGAGGAACTCCGCGGCCCCGGCAAGACGCGGGCGCTGGCACAGTCCCGCCAGATCGCGATGTACCTGTGCCGCGAACTCACCGACCTCTCGCTGCCCAAGATCGGCCAGGCCTTCGGGCGCGATCACACCACCGTCATGTATGCGCAACGCAAGATCCTCAGTGAGATGGCCGAACGACGCGAAGTCTTCGATCACGTCAAGGAACTGACGACGCGGATCCGGCAGCGTTCGAAGCGCTGATCGGCCAAAAAACTTCCGGCACAGTCACATCACCTGTCACACCACCACGATGTGGACAGTGCTGTGCACGATGTGGCGACAGCTCTGTGACCATTCGGTCACCCCGTGTACAGATCGTCGACCATCCACATCGACCACCGGCCGGCGCCGACGTCATCCACCGTCGATTCACAGCACCGCAACGGCGTGGGCTGGGTCGATCGCGTTAATCCACAAGGCTCACAGGCCCTAATACTGATACCGGATTTTCAAAGCTGTTTCTTCTCTAGAAGAAGCTGCTGGGGACACCACTCATCCACACCGTTCACCGGCCGGCAGCTGCGGCCGCCGGACCCGTCGTTCACCGGTCCGGTTCGGGCTTTCAAGTTCGGCCGGAAAGCTCTACGGTGATTCAGCGCCTGCGGTTACGGTCAGGGACAACGACGGGGGTCGACGGTCCGCCGGGACCAAACCGTTGGCCGCATATCCACCGGCAGAAGCTTTCAAACCGGCTTGCCGGGATTGACGAAGGGACACCATGGCCGAGGCGACCACTGTTGGCCTGACCGACTTGAAGTTCCGTTTGGGGCGCGACGACTTCGCCGACGCGGTCGCGTGGGTGGCGAAGAATCTGCCGACCCGGCCGACCGCACCGGTTCTGGCCGGTGTGCTGCTCACCGGAACCGATGAAGGTCTGACGATTTCCGGATTCGACTACGAGGTGTCGTCCGAGGTCCGGGTGCCCGCAGAGATCGCCAGCACGGGAAGTGCCCTGGTTTCGGGCCGGCTGCTCTCCGACATCACCCGGGCACTACCCGCGAAACCGGTCGAGGTCAGCGTCGACGGCACCCGGGTCTCGTTGACCTGCGGCAGCGCGCGGTTCTCGCTCCCCACGATGGCGGTCGAGGACTATCCGACCCTGCCGGCACTGCCCGACGAGACGGGTGTGGTGTCCGCGGACCTGTTCGGTGAAGCCATCGGACAGGTCGCAGTCGCGGCCGGCAAAGACGACACCCTGCCGATGCTGACCGGTATCCGTGTCGAAATCGACGGCGAGACAGTCGTTCTGGCCGCGACGGATCGATTCCGGCTGGCGGTGCGGGAGCTCAAGTGGTCCACCGCCGGCAACGGTGTGGCGGCAGCGGTCCTGGTGCCGGCCAAGACGTTGGCCGAAGCCGCCAAAACCGGGGCGTCGGGAACCGAGGTGCATCTGGCTCTCGGGGCGGGCGACGCGGTCGGCAAGGAAGGACTTCTGGGGATCCGCAGCGGCGGCAAACGCAGCACCAGCCGGCTGCTGGACGCGGAATTCCCGAAGTTCCGCCAGTTGCTTCCGGCCGAGCACACCGCGATGGCGACCATCGGTGTGGCCGAACTGACCGAGGCCATCAAGCGTGTCGCACTCGTTGCCGACCGTGGCGCCCAGGTCCGGATGGAGTTCGGCGACAACGGTCTTCGCATCTCGGCCAGTGCCGACAACGTCGGTCGGGCGGAAGAGGACCTACCGGTGGAGTTCGTCGGTGAACCGCTCACCATCGCGTTCAATCCCAGTTACCTGACCGACGGGCTGGGGTCGCTGCACGCGGACAAGGTGTCCTTCGGTTTCACCACCCCGAGCAAGCCGGCCGTGCTGCGCCCGGTGGTCGGCGACGAGCCGGTGACGCCGGACGGCACCGGACCCTTTCCCGCGCTGGACACCGAATACGTCTATCTGCTGATGCCGGTCCGGTTGCCCGGCTGATCGGGTGGTCATGCAACTCCGTCCGGTGAGGCCCTGATCGACGGTGTATGTCCGCCAGCTGGGGCTCCGCGACTTCCGCTCATGGCACACCGTCGACATCGAACTGGAGCCGGGCGCCACGGTCTTCGTCGGTCAGAACGGCTTCGGCAAGACGAATCTCATTGAGGCGCTGTGGTATTGCGCGACGCTGGGGTCTCATCGGGTGGGAACCGACGCCCCGCTGATCCGGGTCGGCGCGGACCGCGCGGTGGTCTCCACGATCGTCGCCAACGACGGGCGCGAGTTGGCGATCGACCTCGAAATCGTCGCGGGCCGGGCCAACAAGGCCCTGCTCAACCGCTCACCGGTCCGGAGTACGCGAGAAATCCTGGGGGTGCTGCGAGCGGTGCTGTTCGCGCCGGAGGATCTCGCCCTGGTCCGCGGCGACCCGAGCGATCGCCGTCGCTACCTCGATGAACTGGCGACGCTGCAACGTCCGCGCATCGCCGCCGTTCGCGCCGACTACGACAAGGTCGTCAAGCAGCGCACCGCGCTGTTGAAAAGCGCTGCGGCAGCACGATTCCGGGGCGACCGGGGAACCCTGGACACCCTGGATGTCTGGGACGGTCACCTCGCCGCGCACGGTGCTCAACTGATGGCGGCCCGGCTGCAGTTGGTTGCCGCGCTGGCACCGGAAGTCGAGAAGGCCTACGCCGTGCTGGCGCCCGGCTCCCGGCCGGCGGCTATCCGTTATCGCAGCAGCATCGACGACGACGCCCGGCAGGTCGGGGACACCGCGGAAATCGAGGCCGCACTGCTCGCGGAACTGGCGCGGCGCCGGCCGGCCGAATTGGACCGAGGGGTATGCCTGGTGGGTCCGCACCGCGACGACCTGGACCTAATTCTGGGTGGCCAGCCGGCCAAAGGCTTTGCCAGCCATGGGGAATCATGGTCGATGGCGCTGGCACTCCGATTGGCGGCCTTCGAGTTGTTGAAGGCCGACGGCGCCACGCCCGTCCTCCTGCTCGACGACGTGTTCGCCGAACTGGACACCGCCAGGCGGGCCGCCCTTGCGGGAGTGGCCGAAACCGCCGAGCAGGTGCTGGTGACGGCCGCGGTGCCCGAGGACATCCCCGCCAACTGGGCACCGAAACGGATCGGTGTCGAGATGGCGGGGGCGGCGGATGCGCGGACCTCGGTGCTGTTGTCATGACCGACGGCCACAATGAACCCATGGAGCATGAACCCGCGGACACGCCGGCGGGTCCGCCGGAGCATCTGGCGGGGCTGGCGGGAATGGATCTGGTCCGCCGTGCGCTCGAGGAGGCCCGCGGCGCGGCCCGGGCCGAAGGGAAGGACGTCGGGCGGGGCCGCACCTCTCCGTTGCCCAGGCGGGTGCCCGTCGCCGGGCGTCGGCGCCGGTGGTCGGGTCCGGGCCCGGACAGCCGCGACCCGCAACCGTTGAGCGCGGCCACGCGCGACCTCGCGAAGACGCGGGGCTGGAACCGGCGGGTGTCCGAGGGCGCGGTGTTCGGGCAGTGGTCGAACGTCGTCGGCGAGCAGATCGCCGAGCACGCGGCGCCGACGAACCTGACCGACGGCGTCCTGAGCATCAGCGCGGAATCGACCGCGTGGGCGACTCAGCTCCGGATGGTGCAGACCCAGTTACTGGCCAAGATCGCCGCCGCGGTCGGGGACGGGGTGGTGACGTCGCTGAAGATCACCGGTCCGACCGGACCGTCCTGGCGAAAGGGACCGCGTCACATCGCCGGGCGGGGACCGCGGGACACGTACGGCTGATTGACCCCGTATCCTATCCCCTCAGAGCCTCGGCAAGACGCGTTTCGCCGCGCTGGAACGTCGAGACGTTCCTTGGGCCGAGAAATTCTGCGCACGGCGCAGTTAGCCCGGTAGAAACGCCGCCTCAGATCCGGTCCTGTCACCCATCCCCGGTAGACTGAGCCCAAGACTTGAGGCGGTGCGGTACCGCCCGGCACATTCGATCCCGAGGAGAGCGTCTCAACCGTGGCTGCCCAGAAAAAGCAAGAAGCGTACGGCGCTGACTCCATCAAAGTTCTCGAAGGGCTCGAAGCCGTCCGCAAGCGGCCCGGTATGTACATCGGTTCCACCGGCGAACGAGGTCTGCACCACCTGATCTGGGAGGTGGTGGACAACGCGGTCGACGAGGCGATGGCCGGATTCGCCGACCGGGTCACCGTCCGGTTGCTGGACGACGGCGGGGTCGAGGTCACCGACAACGGCCGCGGCATCCCGGTCGCCATGCACGCCACCGGAATCCCGACCGTCGACGTGGTGATGACGGTGCTGCACGCCGGCGGCAAGTTCGAGGAGGGCGCCTACAGCGTCTCCGGCGGTCTGCACGGCGTCGGTGTCTCCGTGGTCAACGCGCTGTCGACGCGGCTGGAAGCCGATATCCGCACCGACGGATACGAATGGTTCCAGACCTACGACAACTCCGTCCCGGGCACCCTCAAGCAGGGCGAGAAGACCAAGAACACCGGCAGCACCATCCGGTTCTGGGCCGACCCCAACATCTTCGAGACCACCAACTACGACTTCGAGACCGTCGCGCGCCGCCTGCAGGAAATGGCATTCCTGAACAAGGGCCTGACCATCGAGTTGACCGACGAGCGCGTCGCCCCCGAGGAGGTCGTCGACGAGGAGGTCAGCGACACCGCCGAAGCGCCGAAGTCCGCGGAGGAGAAGGCCGCCGAGCAGGCGGGTCCGCAGAAGGTCAAGCACCGCGTCTTCCACTACCCGGGTGGCCTGGTCGACTTCGTCAAGCACATCAACCGGACCAAGAGCCCGATCCAGCAGAGCGTGATCGACTTCGACGGCAAGGGCGAGGGCCATGAGGTCGAGATCGCCATGCAGTGGAACTCCGGCTACTCCGAATCCGTGCACACCTTTGCCAACACCATCAACACCCACGAGGGTGGCACGCACGAGGAAGGCTTCCGGGCGGCGCTGACGTCGGTGGTGAACAAGTACGCCAAGGACAAGAAGCTCCTCAAGGATAAGGATCCCAACCTCACCGGCGACGACATCCGCGAAGGTCTCGCGGCGGTGATCTCGGTGAAGGTCAGCGACCCGCAGTTCGAGGGCCAGACCAAGACGAAGCTCGGCAACACCGAGGTCAAGTCGTTCGTGCAGCGCGTGTGCAACGAACAGCTGACGCACTGGTTCGAGGCCAACCCGGCCGAAGCGAAAACCGTTGTCAACAAGGCGGTCTCATCGGCGCAAGCCCGCATCGCCGCCCGCAAGGCCCGCGAGCTGGTGCGGCGCAAGAGCGCCACCGACATCGGCGGGCTGCCCGGCAAGCTCGCCGACTGCCGGTCGACGGATCCGCGCAAGTCCGAACTGTATGTGGTGGAGGGCGACTCGGCCGGGGGCTCGGCCAAGAGCGGCCGGGACTCGATGTTCCAGGCGATTCTTCCGTTGCGCGGCAAGATCATCAACGTCGAGAAGGCCCGCATCGACCGGGTGCTCAAGAACACCGAAGTTCAGGCGATCATCACCGCGCTGGGCACCGGCATCCACGACGAGTTCGACATCGCCAAGCTGCGCTACCACAAGATCGTGCTGATGGCCGACGCCGACATCGACGGCCAGCACATCACCACCCTGCTGCTGACCCTGCTGTTCCGGTTCATGCGGCCGCTGATCGAACACGGCCACGTGTTCCTGGCGCAGCCGCCGCTGTACAAGCTGAAATGGCAACGCTCCGAACCGGAATTCGCCTACTCGGACCGCGAGCGCGACGGACTGCTGAAGGCAGGCCAGGAGGCCGGCAAGAAGATCAACACCGACGACGGCATCCAGCGCTACAAGGGTCTGGGCGAGATGGACGCCAAGGAGCTGTGGGAGACCACCATGGATCCCTCGGTGCGGGTGCTGCTGCAGATCACGCTCGACGATGCGGCCGCGGCCGACGAGCTGTTCTCCATCCTGATGGGCGAGGACGTGGACGCGCGTCGCAGCTTCATCACCCGCAATGCCAAAGACGTTCGCTTCCTTGACGTTTAAACACCTAGGACGACTACATGACTGACACCACGCTGCCTCCGGGCGACGAAGCCGGCGACCGCATCGAACTGGTCGACATCCAGCAGGAGATGCAGAACAGCTACATCGACTACGCGATGAGCGTCATCGTGGGCCGGGCGCTGCCCGAGGTCCGCGACGGCCTCAAGCCGGTGCACCGGCGCGTGCTCTACGCGATGTACGACTCGGGCTTCCGGCCGGACCGCAGCTACGCGAAGTCCGCGCGCTCGGTCGCCGAGACGATGGGCAACTATCACCCGCACGGCGACGCGTCGATCTACGACACCCTGGTGCGGATGGCCCAGCCGTGGTCGCTGCGCTATCCCCTGGTCGACGGGCAGGGCAACTTCGGCTCACCGGGCAACGACCCCGCGGCGGCGATGCGGTACACCGAGGCCCGGCTGACTCCGTTGGCGATGGAGATGCTGCGCGAAATCGACGAGGAGACAGTCGATTTCGCCCCGAACTATGACGGCCGGGTGCAGGAGCCGACGGTCCTGCCGAGCCGGTTCCCCAACCTGCTGGCCAACGGTTCGGGCGGCATCGCGGTCGGCATGGCCACCAACATCCCGCCGCACAATCTGCGCGAGCTGGCCGAGGCCGTCTACTGGTGCCTGGACAACCACGAAGCAGACGAGGAGTCGACGCTCGAGGCCGTCATGGAGCGGGTCAAGGGACCCGACTTCCCCACCCACGGCCTGATCGTCGGCTCGGCCGGCATCCAGGACGCGTACAAGACGGGCCGCGGCTCGATCCGGATGCGCGGTGTCGTCGAGATCGAGGAGGACTCCAAAGGCCGTACCTCCCTGGTGATCACGGAGTTGCCGTACCAGGTCAACCACGACAACTTCATCACCTCGATCGCCGAGCAGGTGCGCGACGGCCGGCTGGCCGGCATCGCCAACATCGAGGACCAGTCCAGCGACCGGGTCGGGCTGCGCATCGTCATCGAACTGAAGCGCGACGCCGTGGCCAAGGTCGTGGTCAACAACCTCTACAAGCACACCCAGCTGCAGACCAGCTTCGGCGCCAACATGCTGTCCATCGTCGACGGGGTGCCGCGCACGCTGCGCCTCGACCAGATGATCCGCTACTACGTCAATCACCAACTCGACGTCATCGTCCGGCGGACCACCTACCGGCTGCGCAAGGCCAACGAACGGGCCCACATCCTGCGCGGTCTGGTCAAGGCGCTCGACGCCCTCGACGAGGTGATCGCCCTGATCCGGGCGTCGGAGACCGTCGACATCGCCCGGGCCGGCCTGATCGAGCTGCTCGACATCGACGAGATCCAGGCCCAGGCCATCCTCGACATGCAGCTGCGTCGCCTCGCGGCCCTGGAGCGGCAGAAGATCATCGACGACCTGGCCAAGATCGAGGCCGAGATCGCCGACCTCGAGGACATCCTGGCCAAGCCGGAACGGCAGCGCATCATCGTGCGTGACGAGCTGAAGGAGATCGTCGAGAAGCACGGCGACGACCGGCGCACCCGCATTGTCGCCGCCGACGGCGAGGTGTCCGACGAGGACCTGATCGCCCGCGAGGACGTGGTGGTCACCATCACCGAGACCGGCTACGCCAAGCGCACCAAGACCGACCTGTACCGCAGCCAGAAGCGGGGCGGCAAGGGCGTGCAGGGTGCGGCGCTCAAGCAGGACGACATCGTGCGGCACTTCTTCGTGTGCTCCACGCACGACTGGATCCTGTTCTTCACCACGCAGGGCCGGGTGTACCGGGCCAAGGCCTACGACCTGCCCGAGGCGTCGCGCACCGCGCGCGGCCAGCACGTCGCCAACCTGCTGGCGTTCCAGCCCGAGGAGCGCATCGCCCAGGTCATCCAGATCAAGAGCTACGAGGACGCGCCGTACCTGGTGCTGGCCACCCGCAACGGTCTGGTGAAGAAGTCCAAGCTGTCCGATTTCGACTCCAACCGCTCCGGCGGCATCGTCGCGGTCAACCTGCGCGACGGCGACGAACTGGTCGGCGCGGTGCTGTGCTCGGCCGAGGACGACCTGCTGCTGGTGAGCGCGAACGGGCAGTCGATCCGGTTCTCCGCCACCGACGAGGCGCTGCGCCCGATGGGCCGCGCCACCTCCGGTGTGCAGGGCATGCGGTTCAACGCCGACGACCGGCTGCTGTCGCTCAACGTGGTCCGCGAGGGGACGTATCTGCTGGTGGCGACCGCCGGCGGATACGCCAAGCGCACCGACATCGAGGAGTACACCGCTCAGGGCCGCGGCGGCAAGGGCATCCTGACGATCCAGTACGACAGCAAGCGGGGCCGGTTGGTCGGCGCGCTGATCGTCGACGACGACAGCGAGCTCTATGCCATCACCTCCGGCGGTGGCGTGATCCGGACGGCGGCCCGTCAGGTCCGCAAAGCCGGCCGCCAGACCAAGGGTGTGCGGCTGATGAATCTCGGCGAAGACAACACTCTGCTGGCCATTGCGCGCAATGCCGACGAAGATGTCTCGGAAGACGGCGACGACGCCGCTCCCGCGACCGGCGACCAGTAGGCCGGGCGGGCTGACGTGAGGAGCATGGGGTGAGTTCACCGAACGACCCGGGCGAGGACGCGACCGTGGTCACGTCCGGCAAGGCCGCCGGCGACGGCACCGAGTCGCCCCCTTGGCAGCGCGCGGCCGCCCGCAGCCAGCAGCCGGTTGCGCGGGCCGGCGAACAGACGACCCGGATCGAGACCGGCACACCGGCTCCGACGACGTCCCCGGTGCCCCCGGCTCCCCCGACACCCACGGCGGCCCCGCCCGCCGCGCCGGCCCCGGGTGCGGTGTCGCCGGTGGATACCCGGGTCAGCCGCTACATCACCGGCACCGCCGCGCCGGCGGCCTTCCAGCCGGCGAAACCGATTGTCGCGGAACCCGATTCGGCGCTCACCCGCACCGAAGTGTCCCGGCCCGTCGAATACGCCAGCGAACTGCCCGACCTGTCGGGGCCGCTGCCGCGCCCCGCCAAGCACCAGGCCGAAGTCGCGACGGCCACGCCGGAGCCGGCCCCCCGTGCCGGAAGCCGCATACAGGTCGGACCGCGCGCCAAGGGCGGTCCGGTGCGGGCCACCATGCAGATCCGGCGGGTGGACCCGTGGAGTGCGCTGAAGGTGTCGGCCCTGCTGTCGGTCGCACTGTTCTTCGTGTGGATGATCGCCGTCGCGTTCCTGTACCTGGTGCTCGGCGGCATGGGTGTGTGGAGCAAGCTGAACAGCAACGTCGGCGACCTGTTGACCAGTAACAGTGGCGGCGGCGAGTTGGTGTCGGCGGGGTCGATTTTCGGCGGCGCGCTGCTGATCGGCCTGGTCAACATCGTGCTGTTCACCGCCATGGCCACCATCGGGGCGTTCGTCTACAACCTGAGCACCGACATCGTCGGCGGCGTCGAGGTCACGCTGGCCGACCGCGACTGAGCGGTTTGGGAGCACGGGGCCCGGTGCGGTAATCTCGTCGCTCGGCCGTGCGCAAGTACGGGCCTATAGCTCAGGCGGTTAGAGCGCTTCGCTGATAACGAAGAGGTCGGAGGTTCGAGTCCTCCTAGGCCCACGATGTCCAGGTTGACGGGCAAGGCACCCGCGCGGCTCGCCCTGCTGCTGGCGGTTGTCGGGGCCGGTGCGGTGCTGATCGGATCCCGTCGACGCGGCGAGGTGTGGCACGCCGCCGCCCCCCACCAGGACACCTCCGCCGGCCGCGGCCACGAGGGGCCTTAGCTCAGTTGGTAGAGCGCTGCCTTTGCAAGGCAGATGTCAGGAGTTCGAATCTCCTAGGCTCCACAACGCCTTCTTCGTGAGGTGCCTTCTGCCGGTCATCAGGTGACCAAAAACCCCTTCCTCAACGGAATTTGCTGCCTACCGTAATTCCGGTAACTGCCGCGCCGACCAGTGGCGCGGACCGAGAAGGGCAGGGGCGCCAGTGGTCGCGGTCGACAGTGTGGTGAAACCCCTCCGGTCCATCGGCGGGTTCTACGCACTGGCCATGGACACCCTCGTCGCCCTGTTCACCCGACCCCTGGCCTGGCGCGAGTTCTTCCTGCAGACCTGGTTCGTCGCCCGGGTGGCCATTCTCCCGACGTTGCTGCTGGCGATCCCGTTCACCGTCCTGGTGGTCTTCACCCTCAACGTCCTGCTGCACGAGTTCGGCGCCGCCGACTTCTCCGGCACCGGCGCCGCGAACGCCTCGGTCACCGAGATCGGGCCGATCGTCACCGTGCTCGTCGTCGCCGGGACAGGGGCCACCGCGATGTGCGCCGACCTGGGCGCCCGGACCATCCGCGACGAGCTCGACGCGCTGCGCGTGATGGGCGTGGATCCCGTGCACCGCCTGGTGGTGCCCCGGGTGCTGGCGGCCACCCTGGTCGCCGTGTCGCTGGTCTCGCTGGTGACCTTCGTCGGGTTGGCCGGCTCCTTCGGTTTCGCCGTGTTCGTCCAGCACGTCACCCCGGGCGCCTTCGCGGCCGGCCTCACCTTGTTCACCGGGCTGCCCGACATCCTGCTGGGTCTGGTCAAGGGCGCGCTGTTCGGCTTGTCGGCCGCACTGATCGCCTGCTACAAGGGCATGTCGGTGCGCAAGGGACCGCAGGGTGTCGGCAATGCCGTCAACGAGACCGTCGTCTACTCGTTCATCGCGCTGTTCGTCATCAACATCATCGCGACGGCGGTCTACTACACGAGCGCGAAATGACCGACACCGTAGACCGGGAACCCGGATGGCTCAGCACCGCGGCGCAGGACGTGGTCCAAGGCTGGAACCGGGTCGGAACGCAGATCGCGTTCAACGCCAGGTCACTCCGTGAGATACGGATCGCCGTCGGCAGGTACCGAACCGAGATCTTGCGACTCATCGCGCAGATGAGCCTGGGCAGCGGCGCGCTGGCGCTCATCGGCGGCACCGTCGTCGTGGTCGGATTCCTCACTCTGGCAACGGGTGCCGTAATCGCGGTGCAGGGCTACAACGAACTCTCCGGCATCGGCGTGGAGGCGATGACGGGCTTCATCTCCGCGTACGTCAACGTCCGCATCATCTCGCCCGCGGTGGCCGGAATCGGCCTGTCCGCCACGATCGGTGCCGGCGCGACGGCCCAGTTGGGTGCGATGCGCATCGCCGACGAGATCGACGCACTCGAGGTGATGGGAGTGCGGTCGGTCGCTTACTTGGTGTCCACCCGGGTGATCGCCGGTGTGGCCGTGGTGATTCCGCTGTACTGCGTGGCGATGGTATGCGCGTTCATGGCCGCCCGGTTCGGCACCACGGGGTTCTACGGCCAGTCCACCGGCATCTACGACCACTACTTCAACACGTTCCTCAATTCGACCGACCTGCTCTGGTCGTTCTTCACGGTCGTCCTCATGGGCATCGCCGTGATGCTCGTTCACACCTACTACGGCTACACGGCATCCGGCGGACCGGTGGGAGTCGGTGCGGCGGTGGGTCATTCGGTGCGCACCTCCCTGATCGTGCTGACGATGCTGCTGCTGGCGATCGCACTGTCCATCTACGGACAGTCCGGCAACTTCCACCTGTCGGGCTAGGGCGCGATGTCGGATTCGCGCGAAGAGGGAATGCATCCCGGTTGGTGGACACTGATTTTCGTCGTCGCCACCATCGGCGCCATCGTGCTGACCGCGACGCTGTTCTCGGGCTCGTTGCGGTCGTACGCGCGCGTCACCATGGTCTCCGACCGGGCGGGGCTGGTGATGGATCGCGGCGCGAAGGTGATGATGCGCGGCGTCCAGATCGGCCGGGTCGGCCAGGTCAGCGGCGGCCGGGACTCGGTGCGGATCGAGCTCGACATCGAGCCGGATCAGCTCAGGTTCATTCCGGCCAACACCGGCGCGAGCATCCGCGCCGGGACACTCTTCAGCGCCAAGTTCGTCGAGCTGCTCTACCCGAGCAAGCCGACCCCGCAACGACTTTCCGCCGGCGACGTCATCACGTCGAGCAATGTCAGCACCGAGATCAACACGCTGTTCCGCGACGTTGCCGACATCCTCGACCAGGTGGACCCCGCCAAACTTCAGGCCGTGCTGTCCGCACTGTCCGAGGGGCTGCGCGGCCGGGGTCCGATGATCGGCCAGGCGATCACCGACACGGACGAGGTACTCAGGCAGGTCAACGCCCGGCAAGACACGCTGCGCGCCGACGGCCAAGCCGTGAAGCAGATCGGCGACACGTACAGCGCTGCCGCACAGGACATCCTGACGGCACTCGATGCGGCGGCCACCAGCAGCGCCACCCTTACCGAGAACCAACGGACGCTCGACGCATTGCTCACCGGCGTGCTCGGGCTCACCCGGGGCGGCATCGACCTGATCGGTTCGAGCCAGGCCAACCTGACCAAAGCGGTCGGCCTCTTCGAGTCGACGGCGCAGCTGCTTATGAAGTACAACCCCACGTACACCTGCACGCTGGTGGGCGCCAAGACCGCTCTCGACAGCGGCTATCTGGACGCGACCGGCGGCGCGAACCACAAGTCGCTGGTTCTCGACAGCGCGCTGCTCTTCGGCCCGGACCCCTACCGCTACCCGCAGAACCTTCCGATCATCGGCGCCAGGGGTGGACCCGGGGGCACACCGGGTTGCGGGTCGCTGCCCGACGTCGCCGCCAACTGGCCGGTGCGCCAACTCATCACGAACACCGGATGGGGTACGGGCCTGGACCTCCGGCCGAATCCGGGAATCGGATTCCCCGGATACGCCGACTACTTCCCGGTCACCCGGGCGGTGCCCGAACCGCCCAGCGTGCGCTATCCGGGCGGGCCCGCACCGGGGCCGATCCCGTACCCCGGCGCCCCGCCCTATGGAGCCCAGCTGTATGCCCCCGACGGAACACCGTTGTGGCCGGGCCTGCCGCCGGCGCCGCCGCCGGGCGCCCCGCGCGAACCCGGTCCACCGCCACCGGGGTCGGAACCATTCGTGGTGCCCGCGCCCGCGCAACTGCAACCGACACCCACGCCACCGCTGCCCGAGGCGGCGACACCGTCACCATGAGGCCGCGATGAAAGACCCCGCGATCAGAGAGAACCTGCCCGGCGCGATCTGGCGGGTCGGCGTGTTCCTGCTGGTGTGCGGACTCGGCCTGGTCGCCATGCTGGCGATCTTCGCCCAGCTGCGCTTCGAGGCCGCGAAGACCTACACGGCCGAGTTCCGCACGGTCTCCGGGCTGGAGAACGGCAACTTCGTTCGCATCGCTGGCGTCGAGGTCGGCAAGGTCAAGAACATCCGGATCGGCGACGGGATGGCCCTGGTCGACTTCGACACCGACGCGTCGGTGGTGCTGACCGAGGGCAGCCGGGCGGTGATCCGCTACCGCAACCTCATCGGCGAGCGCTACCTCGCCCTCGAGGAAGGCACCGGCGGCACGCGGGAACTGCAACCCGGCGCCACCATCCCGATGTCGCGCACCGCCCCAGCGCTGGATCTCGACGCGCTGCTCGGCGGTTTCCGTCCGCTGTTCCGGGCGCTCGACCCCCAGCAGGTGAACGAGCTGTCGAGCCAGCTCATCGATGCGCTGCAGGGCGAAGGCCCGACGATCACATCGTTTCTGACCCACACCGCCGCCGTGACCAACAAGCTGGCCGACCGCGACCAGCTGATCGGGCAGGTCGTCGACAACCTCAAGAGCGTGGTGGGCGTACTGGGCGACCAGAACGCGCGGTTCGCCGGCGCGGTCGACGCCCTGTCGGCGTCGCTGGCGACGATCGCCGAACGAAAGCAGGACCTCCGCAACACCGTTGCCTACGGGAACGAAGCGGCGGTGTCGATCGGAGATCTGTTGACCCGTGGCCGGGCGCCGTTGAAAAAGGTGGTGGACGAGGCGGATCGGACGGCGACCGCCGCCCTGTCCGACCGCGACTACCTCGAACGCTTCCTCGACACACTGCCCGAGGCCTACCGGATGCTGAACCGCCAGGGACTCTACGGGGACTTCTTCAGCTTCTATCTCTGCGACCTCGTCCTGAAGCTGAACGGCAAAGGCGGACAACCGGTTTACGTCAAGGTCGCGGGACAGGACACCGGAAGGTGCACACCGCGATGAAGACGTTCAACGAGCGAAACCCCATCGTGGTCGGCTTGGTCGGCGTCGGGATCACCCTGGCTGTCATCCTCGGCGCACTCAACTACGGCAGACTGCCGTTCGTCAATTCCAGCCGGATGTATTCGGCGTACTTCGCCGAGGCGGGCGGGCTGCTCACCGGGGCGCCGGTGCGCGTGTTCGGCTTCGAGACGGGCCGGGTGGACAGCATCGAACTCGACGGGCCGCGGGTGCTGGTGACCTTCGAGGTCGACAAGAACATCCGGCTCGGCGACCGCACCGAGGCGGCCATCAAGACGAAAAGCATTCTCGGCGCGAAGATCCTGGAGCTGACACCCGCCGGCGATGGAACACTGTCCGGCCCCATCCCCCTCGAGAGGACCACGTCGCCGTACCAGCTGCCCGATGCCCTCGGTGATCTGACCACGACGATCAGCGGCCTGAATACCGACCGGCTGTCCGACTCCTGGAAGGTCCTGGCCGATGAATTCGCCCAGACACCAACGGCTCTCCGGGCCGCACTGCAGGGGACAGCGCGCTTCTCCGAGACGGTGGACAACCGGGACGCCCAGTTGCGCAGACTGCTCACGGATTCGAAGAAGATCACCACGGTGCTCGCCGAGCGCAGCGGCTCCATCGTCACAATGCTGACCGACAGCAACGCGCTGCTGGCCGATCTGAACAGCCAGGGCCGTGCCCTGGACGAGATCTCGGGGAACATCACCACGATGAGCCGCCAGATCACCGGTGTGATCGCCGAGAACAGGCAGACCCTGCGGCCGGCACTCGACAAGCTCGACCAACTTCTGACGATCGTCGACGACCGCAAAGACCGGATCCGGTCGGCCATCAAGGGACTGAACCAGTACGCGATGTCGTCGGGCGAGTCGATGGCGGCTGGGCCGTTCTTCAAGTTCTACGTCGCCAATCTGCTGCCGGGCCAGTTCATTCAGCCCTTCGTCGACGCCGCGTTCTCCGACCTCGGCCTCGACCCGAACGTGTTGGCGCCGTCGCAGCGAACCGATCCGCAGACCGGCCAGCCCGGCACCCCGCCGCTGCCGGTGCCGTTCCCCCGCACCGGACAGGGCGGCGAGCCCGCGCTGAACCTGCCCGACGCGATCACCGGCAAACCCGGCGACCCGCGCTACCCCTACCGCGAGCCGCTGCCGGCCCCACCACCCAGCGGACCGCCGCCGGGCCCACCCGCCGACCCGTCGCCCGTCCCGACACCGACACCCGTTCTGGTGCCGGCGCCACCGCTCGGGGAGGGCCGATGAACAGGCGCGGCTACGTCCGTGTCGGCCTGGCCGCCATGCTGGCGCTGACCTTGGTCGCGGCGATCACGGTGCTGGCGCATTCGACCCGCACCGCGAACAGACGAACGGTCACCGGGTACTTCGCGAACAGCAACGGCATCTTCGTCGGCGACGACGTCCGCATCCTCGGCGTCCCGGTGGGCAAGATCGAGCGGATCGAGCCGCAACCGAGCCGGGTCAAGATCACCTTCTGGTACGACGCCAAGTACCCGGTGCCCGCCGACGCCAAGGCGGTGATCCTGTCCCCGGCCATCGTGACCGCGCGGATCATCCAGCTCACCCCCGCCTACACCGGCGGCCCGCAACTGCCCCCCGATTCCGTGATCCCGCTGGAGCGCACCGCCGTCCCCGTCGAATGGGACGATCTGCGTCAGCAACTCGAACGGCTCAGCCGGATCCTGCAGCCCGCTCAGCCCGGCGAGACGAGCACGCTGGGAGCGGTGGTGCACAACACCGCCGACACCTTGCGCGGGCAGGGCGCCACCATCAGGGAGACCATCGTCAAACTGTCACAAGCGATTTCGGTGCTCGGCGATCACAGCGAAGACCTGTTCGGCACGCTGAAGAACCTGTCGGTCGTGGTGTCGGCCCTGCAGGACAGCGGTGACCTGATGCGGCAACTCAACACGAACCTCGCCTCGGCGACCGGGCTGCTGACCAACGAACCCGACGAGGTCGGCGACATGGTGACCGCCCTGGCCGCGGTCGTCGGCGAGGTGCGCACCTTCGTCGCCGACAACCGCGAATCACTGGGCCGCACAGCCGACAAGCTGGCGTCGGTGTCCTCGGCGGTGACAGCCAGTCTCGACGACATCAAGCAGACCCTGCACCTGGTTCCGAACGCGCTGCAGAACCTGATGAACACCTACCAGCCGGCCCAGGCCACGATGGGCGGCGCACCCGCCTTCAACAACTTCGCCGACCCGATCACCTTCCTGTGCGGCGCGATTCAGGCGGCCTCCCGGATGGGGGCAGAACAGTCGGCCAAACTGTGCGTCCAATACCTGGCGCCGATCGTGAAGAATCGCCAGTACAACTTCCCGCCGCTGGGCGAGAACACGATGGTCGGCGCCGCCGCCCGGCCGAACGAGGTGACCTACAGCGAGGACTGGCTGCGCCCCGACTACATACCTCCTTCGGCCGCCAATCCTGTTCCGGCGCAATTCGATCCGGCCCATGGCCTGCCGGGCATGATGCTGCCCGCCGAGGCGGCGCCATGAGCAGGCAGGCACGGATGATCGCCGGCGCCCTCGTCACGGCGGTGGCGGCGACGTCCGGCTGCGGGTGGCACGGCCTCAATTCGCTGCCGCTGCCGGGAACGGCGGGCCGCGGGTCCGGCGCGTACACGGTCCGGGCGCAGCTGCCCGACGTGCGCACCATCGAACCGAACTCCCGCGTGCAGGTCGACGATGTCACGGTCGGCACGGTGACGAAGATCGAGCGGCAGGGTTGGCACGCGCTGCTGACGTTGAGCATCAACGCCGACGTCGATCTTCCGGCCAACGCGACCGCGACGGTCGGCCAGAGCGGCCTGCTGGGCTCGTTGCACGTCGAACTGGCGCCACCGAAGGACGTCGCACCGCAGGGCAAGCTGACGGACGGCGCCCTGATCCCGCTGTCGTCGGCCGGCCGGTACCCGTCGAGCGAACAGGTGCTCGCGGCGTTGTCGTTGTTGCTCAACGGCGGTGGGGTCGGCCAGATCCGGGACATCACCGAGTCGCTGAGCACGGCGCTGGCCGGCCGCGAGCAGGATGTGCGCAGCCTGATCGAGCAACTCGACAGGTTCACCCGCTACGTCGACGAGCAGTCCGACGACATCATCGCCACCGCCGAAAGCCTGAACACCCTTGCCGGTCAGTTCGCCGACCAGCAGCCGGTATTGGACCGTGCGATGAAGACCATCCCGGACGCGCTGCGGGTGATCGGCGACCAACGGCAGACCCTGGTCGACGCGCTCGATCAGCTCGGCAAGTTCAGCGCACTGGTGGCGGACTCGACGAATCAGACGAAAGACGGTCTGGTGCAAGAACTCCGGGACCTCGGCCCGGTTCTACAGTCGCTGGCCGATGCCGGTCCCGCCCTGACCCGGGCGGTGGGCCTGTTCGCCACCTACCCGTTCCCCACCGACAACGTCGGCGTCTGGCAACGCGGGGATTTCGCCAACCTGACCGCCGTCATCGACCTGACGCTGAGCCGCCTCGACGCGTCGTTCTTCACCGGGACACGGTGGGAGGGCGATCTCACCGAACTGGAGTTGCAGTGGGGCCGCACGATCGGTCAGCTGCCCAGCCCCTACACCGGTGGCAATCCCCTGTTGGCTCCGTACCGGTGGAACCAAGGCCGATGATGGGACCAGGGACACCGCCATGCCACCACTGACGCTTCGGATCCGGATCCAGTTGGCCGTTTTCGCCCTCGTCGCGCTGATCGGCGCGACGGCGATGATTCTCGGCTACATCAGGCTGCCGGCCATGTTCGGGATCGGCCGCTACCAGGTGACCGTCGAACTGCCCCGGACCGCCGGTGTCTACCCCGGCGGCAACGTCACGTATCGCGGCGCGGAGGTCGGCCGCATCAAGGACGTGCACCTGACCGAGACCGGCGCCGCGGCCGTGCTGTCGCTGAAGTCCAGCATCCCCGTTCCGGCGGACCTCGACGCACAGGTGCACAGCCAGTCGGCGGTCGGCGAGCAGTACATCGCGCTGCTGCCCCGCCGGGATTCGTCGCCTCTGAAAAACGGCGACGTGATCCCGGTCGACCGCACCTCGGTGCCGCCCGACTTCGACGCGGTGCTCGACTCGCTGAACAACGGACTGAAGGCCATCCCCCACGGTGACCTGAAGACGATGGTCGACGAGGCGTACACCGCGGTCGGTGGCCTGGGCCCGGAGCTGTCCCGGCTCGTCACCGGCGGCGGCGCGCTGGCCGCCGACGCGCGCCGCAACCTGGGGCCGCTGTTGACCCTGATCGACGAATCGCAACCAATCTTGAAGGCACAGAACGACTCTTCCGACGCGGTCAAGACCTGGGCCGCTCACGTGGCGACGATCGGCCGGCAACTGCGGGACAACGACGCCGCCGTCCGGGATCTGCTGCGACAAGGCGGCCCGGCCGTCGACGAAGCCACTCTGCTGCTCGACCGGGTCCAGCCCACGGTGCCCATCCTCGCTGCCAACCTGGCCAGCGCGGCCCAGGTCCTGGTGACCTACCAACCGGGCGTGGAGCAGCTGTTGGTGCTCGCGCCGCAGGCGGCTGCCGCCGCGCAGGCGATCACGCTGGCCAACCGTGGCACCAAGCAGCCCTACCGGGGCGCCTACCTGAGCATGAACCTGAGCCTGAACCAGCCGCCGCCGTGTATCACCGGTTTCCTGCCGGCTCAGCAGCAGCGGGTCCCGGTGCTGGAGGACCATCCGGACCGGCCGCCCGGGGACCTGTACTGCCGGGTGCCGCAGGACTCGCCGTTGAGTGTGCGCGGGGCGCGAAATATCCCGTGCATGACGCGGCCGGGCAAGCGCGCGCCGACGGCGGCGATGTGCGAGAGCGACGAGAACTACGTCCCGCTCAACGACGGGTACAACTGGAAGGGCGATCCGAACGCCACGCTGTCCGGCCAGGGTGTGCCGCAGCTGCCGGCGCCGCCGATCGCCGGCGCCGAGTACGACCCGGTGACGGGAAGTTACACCGGGCCCGACGGGCGGCAGTACGTCCAGAGCAACGTCGGGCCGGAGGCCGGGCAGCCGCGGGACTGGCGGTCGATGTTGTTGCCGGCCAGCTGAATTTCAGGGCTTTGGTTCGACCTGGACGCTGGGCGGCAACGGTGAGGGCTCCGGCTGCCGGGATCGCCTGATGGTGGCGAACAGCGCCGCTCCCCCGGCGAGCGCCGCCACGCCGGCGCCGGCGAGCAACCAGGTTCCGCGGCGCGCCCGGACGCCGGCCTTCGTGTCCGCCAGCGTCTGCACGGCCTCCTTGACGTCGCCGAATTCCTTGGCCACCAACTGCTTCGCCTCGGCCAGTTCCCGGCGGACCTCCTTGCGCGCCTTGCTCTTGCGGTACTGCTGACGCAGGCCGCCGAACGTCGCCGCGACCGATTGGGCCACCAGTCCGAGTGTGCCACGCGTGACGTCGACCGGGCCGGCCGCGGTCTGGGCAAGACCGCGGGTCAGGCGTTGAGCGGGGGTCAATCGGGTCTCGGCGTCGACGGTCATGGCTTCCTCTCTGGGGCCGGGCGGGCGACCTTCACCCTGCCACCAAAGCCGCGATTGTGTGGGCGAACGCGAGCCGAGAACGTGCGACAGCACAGGGTGCGTCGGACGCGTCGTTCGGCGGGTGGCACACTGTGAACCCGTGACCACGAGCCCCATTCAGACCGGCACCGCCACACTGCACACCAACCGCGGCGACATCAAGATCGCGCTGTTCGGAAACCACGCCCCGAAGACCGTCGGCAATTTCGTCGGCCTGGCCCAGGGCACCAAGGACTACTCCACCGAGAACGCCTCCGGCGGCACCTCGGGACCTTTTTACGACGGAGCGGTCTTCCACCGCGTCATCGACGGGTTCATGATCCAGGGCGGTGACCCGAGCGGCACCGGCCGCGGCGGTCCCGGCTACAAGTTCGCCGACGAGTTCCACCCCGAGTTGCAGTTCGACAAGCCCTACCTGCTGGCGATGGCCAACGCCGGGCCGGGGACCAACGGCTCGCAGTTCTTCATCACCGTCGGCCCGACCCCGCACCTGAACCGCCGGCACACCATCTTCGGTGAGGTTGTCGACCCGGATTCACAGCGGGTCGTCGACGCGATCGCCACCACGGCGGTGGACCGCAACGACCGTCCGGTCGAGCCGGTCGTCATCGAGTCGATCACCATCTCCTGACGCCCCCGGATCTGTTGAGCGTCGGCTGCGAAGAACTGCGACTAGACCTCGCTGGGACCGCTCAACAGATCGGCTTGGGGCCCGCGTAGCCGGCAGCGGTCAGCGCGTCGAGGACGTTGAGCGGGTCGGTTCCCAGATCCCACCGGGTGAACACGCAAAGCCGGTCGTCGGCGGTGTCGATTTCCAGTAGGCGCATCCGGCGGCCGATCCGGCGGATCTCGGTGATGCGGATTCGGGTGATGTCGGCCCGCCGCAGCGTCCGGGTGTTCAGCGGCCCGCGCACCACCAACCCGTCGGCGGTGATTGCTAGCTTGGGGCGGGCCCGCCAGGAGGCGGCCGCAAACAACAGCAGGCAAACCGCGGCAACGCCGCACAGAAACCGGCCGGGAGCATCTGTGATACCCGTCACACCGGCGATTCCCAGGATCACGCCGAGGCCGGCGAGGGCCGCTATCCCACCGAGGCGGGGCTGCCAACGGGTTTGCTCAGACGAGTCCATAGGCACTCTCACCAAGGCGAATGTCGTTATCCACAGACGCTATCAACAATGGGGATGAATAACACGCGTGTGATTGTCCGGATGGCGGGCGGGCGGCTGACTGTGAGCAAACCCTCACCGCCGGGCTGCTGCCGGTTGGAGCGACCGTCAGTGCCAGCGCATCGTGAGCAACAACCCGGTGATCATGAAAGCAAACGCAATCGCGTAGTTCCACGCACCGAGATCGCTCATCCAGGACAGCTGCGAACCGGCCAGCTGGAAGACGAGCAGCCACGCCAGGCCGATCAGCATCAAACCGGTGAACAACACGACGAACCACACGCTCGACGGGCCGGCCTTGACCTTGACCGGGGTACGCGAGACCGGGTTGACGGTGAAGTCGTTCTTCTTGCGGACCTTGGACTTGGGCATGGCTA